>JBFXBD010000061.1:0-41887 GCA_050183625.1 Gammaproteobacteria bacterium | reverse complement strand
CCCCACCCGGTCCTCGGCCCGAAACGAAGCCGAAGGGCAGCGTAGACCGAGCTGCAAGCGGCAATCGCAGACTCGGACGATCGTCTGCCGGGCCACGGACATGGGCAATCGCACTCTGCGCGGTCGCGTGCGGCGCCGGCGTGGTAAATTGCCGAGCCGTTCCGGTCCATCCGTCGATCGATTGATTCATATGGAGATGCAGATGCGAAGAGCCGCCATCGTCAGCCCGTTGCGCACCGCCGTCGGAACCTTCGGCGGCAGCCTGAAGCCGGTCCCGGTAGAGGACCTGGGCGCGACGGTGGTCAAGGCGATCCTGGAGCGCACGAAGATCGACCCCGCGCGCATCGAGGACGTGGTCTTCGCGCAGTCCTACGCCAACGGCGAGACGCCCTGCGTCGGCCGCTGGATCGCGCTGCAGGCGGGCCTTCCGATCGAAGTGCCCGGCATGCAGCTCGATCGCCGCTGCGGCGGTGGCCTGCAGGCGATCGCCACCGCCGCGATGATGGTGCAGACCGGCGCCGCGGACGTCGTCGTCGCCGGCGGCGTGGAGAGCATGAGCAACATCGAGTACTACACCACCTCGATGCGCTGGGGCGCGCGATCGGGCAGCGCGAAGCTGCACGACCGCCTGGACCGCGGCCGGGAACGCTCGCAGCCCGAGTCGCGCTTCGGCTACATCTCCGGAATGATCGAGACCGCCGAGAATCTCGCGCGCGAATACAAGATCTCGCGCGAAGCCGCCGACGAGTTCGCCCTGCGCAGCCACCAGCGCGCCGCCGCGGCGTGGAGCGAGGGCCGGTTCGCGGACGAGGTGGTGCCGGTCACGGTGCCGCAGGCCCGGGGCGAGCCGATCGTCTTCGCCCGCGACGAGGGCGTGCGCGCGGACGCGAGCCTGGCGGCGATGGCGAAATTGCGGCCGATGATGAAGGACGGCACCGTCACCGCCGGCAACTCCAGCCAGCAGAACGACGCCGCCGCGGCCTGCCTGATCGTCGCCGAGGATAAGCTCGCGTCGATGGGCCTCACGCCGATCGGCTTCCTGGTCGGCTGGGCGGTGGCCGGCTGCCACCCGGCGACCATGGGCATCGGCCCGGTGCCGGCGACGCAGCGCCTGTTCGCGCGTACCGGCCTGTCCTGGCGCGACATCGACCTGGTCGAGCTGAACGAAGCCTTCGCCTGCCAGGCGCTGTCGGTGCTGCAGGGCTGGAACTGGCACGACACCGACAAGCTCAACGTCAACGGCTCGGGCATCTCGCTCGGCCACCCGATCGCCGCCACCGGCGCGCGCATCATGACCACGCTGCTGCACGAGATGCGCCGGCGCAAGGTTCGCTACGGCCTGGAAACCATGTGCATCGGCGGCGGCCAGGGCGCGGCCGCGATCTTCGAATCCGCCCAGTCCTGATCGGAAGCCGGGAGAACAGCCATGCCGGATCCACGCCCCAGCGTCGATTTCGATCATCACTCGCCCGATTACGCCCGCGATTTCCGCGCGGTGTACAAGGACATGCGCTCGAAGTGCCCCGTGGCCTGGAGTTCCAGCCACGGCGGCTACTGGGTGGTGACGCGCTACGACGACGTCGCCGAGGTCGCGCGGGACGACTACACCTTCTCCTCGCGCCACGATCTGCCCAACGGCCGCTCCTTCACCGGAATCGGCATCCCGCCCAGCCCGTTCCGCTCCACGCCGATCGAGATGGATCCGCCGCGGTTCCAGGCCTACCGGCAAATCCTCACCAAGTGGTTTTCGCCCGCCTACGCCGAGAAACTGAAGCCGCTCATCCTGCGATCGGTCACCGAGTGCCTGGACGCGCGTATCCGCACCGGCACGATCGACTTCATCCTGCACCTGGCCAACCCGATCCCCGGCATCGTCACGATGGTGTTCCTGGGGCTGCCGGGGGAGGACTGGGAGCAGTTCGCGCCGCACTATCACAACAACGTCGCCTATCCGCCGGGCACGCCCGAGCACGACGAAGCCGAACGCGGCTGCTACCGGTGCCTGGAGCGGATGCAGGTGGAAATCACCGAGCGGCGGCGCAGGCCCAGGGAGGATCTGCTCACTCACCTGACCCGGGTCGAGGTCGAAGGCAGCCGGCTCGCCGACGAGACCATTCTCGACGTCTGCTCGCTCATCCTCGGCGGTGGGCTGGACACGACCACAGGCCTCATGGGCCACGGCCTGGACTACCTCGGCCGGCATCCGCAACTGCGTGCGCGCCTGCTCGCCGATCCGAAGCTCATCATGATGAACTTCTGCGAGGAATTGCTGCGCTTCAACACCCCGACGCAGGCGCTCGCGCGCACCGCGACCAGGGACGTCGAGGTCGGCGGGCAGAAGATCAAGGCCGGCGATCGTCTGCTCATCTGCTGGGCCTCCGCCAACCACGACGAATCGAAGTTCGACCGGCCCGAGGAGTTCAACATCGATCGGTTCCCGAACCTGCACCAGGCCTTCGGCCTGGGCGGCCACCGCTGCCTCGGGTCGACGTTCGCCCGGTACGAGTTCAGCATCGCCATCGAGCAGGTGTTGAGGCGAATGCCCGACTACCGGCTCGCCGATGGCGCGGAGCATTACCGGAGCATCGGCATCGTCAACGGCTGGCACCGGCTTCCGGCCTCGTTCACGCCGGGCGAACCGGTGGGCAGCGCGGCGACCAGCAGCTATCTCTGACCCGCGGGCGTCGTTGCGTCGCGAAGGACCGCGCTGCCGGCTAGTCGGCCCTTTGTGGCGAATAAGGCACTTGATTGCCATGGTTCGTTGCGTGGGCTACCTTATCGCAGTCCGAAAGGACTGATCGTGTCCACACCGACGCGTCCCGACCGCCCGTGCCGCACGGTCATCCGCACACAGGAGGGGAACCGCATGCGATCCTTGTTCGTGGGGCAACGCCGGCATCGGCGTGGAGTTCACCTGAAGTCCTCCCTGGCTACCGCCGTGCTGCTGTGCACCGGCGCACCAGTCCTGCCGGCCGCGGCGCAGGAGGGGGGCAAGAAGCTGGAGGAAGTCGTCGTCACCGCCACCCGCCGCGAGGAGTCCCTGCAGGAAATCCCCGTCGCGGTCAGCGCACTGACCACCGAAAGCCTGGAAACCCTCGGCGTGCGCAGCGTGTCCGATCTGCAGCGCGGGGCGATCCCCTCGCTCAACGCGCAGCCCTTCGCGGGGCGCCCGAACGACCTGCAGATCACGGTGCGCGGCATCGGCGAGACCGATCCGGTGCAGACCACGCTCGATCGCGCCGTGCCGATCTACATGGATGGCGTCTACCTCGCGCGCACGCCGGGCGCGTCCGCGGAACTGACCGACATCGAGCGCATGGAGATCCTGCGCGGCCCGCAGGGCATCGCCTTCGGCCGCAACGCCATGGGCGGCGCGATCAGCCTGACCTCGGTCAAGCCCTCCGACAAGTTCGAGTTCCGCGAGGATCTCACCTACGGCAATCGCAGCTACCTGAGATCCAAGACCACCATCAACACCCCGCAGTGGAACGGCCTGAGCGCCCGCTTCACCTACCTGAACCGCAGCCTGGACGGCTTCACGGAACTCTCCCCGATCGCGCTCGCCAAGCTCAGGGCGGCCGGCGTGAGCGAGGAACTCTACCGCGAGGACCAGTACGGCTGGCTGGAGACCGAGGGCTACAAGATCGCGCTGCGCTGGCAGCCGAACGAGCAGTGGGACATCAACTACTCCTTCGACAAGACCGACTCCCAGTACATCGAACTGGGCAATACCCAGGTGCTGTGCCCGGACAACCGCCCGCCGAGTTCGTTCGCGTCGTGCTCCACGCTGGTTCCCGGCCTCCTCGGCGGCATGGTCGACATCGGCGCGGTGCCCGGCGTGGAAGGCCGGCTGGACTCCACCGATCTCCCGGAAGGCATCCCACCCGGGCACACGATCTCCGACGGCCACATGTTCACCGCGCAGTTCCAGCTCAACGACGAGATCACGCTGAAGTCGATTACCGCCTTCCGCAACATGAAGGACAAGGCGCACTCGGCGATCCGCAGCATCGTCAACGTCGGCTTCCCCAACATCGGCCTCGGCGCCTTCCTGCCGATCTCAATCGGCGATTCGCAGGATTCGTTCCACCAGTCGCAGACCCAGTGGAGCGAGGAGTTCCAGGTGATCGGCTCGCGGGATCGGCTGGACTACACGGTCGGGGTGATGTATTTCAACGAGGAGATCAGCTCCTCGAACTGGATCCCGTACGGAGTTGTCAACCTGGGCGACCTGCCGCAGGCGGTGCCGGCGCTGTTCGGCGGCTTCGGCAGCGGCCCCATCCCGTACACCGCCGCGGTGCAGACCGCGCTCATCAACTACACCAACGCCATCGTTCCGGGCCTGGGCGAGGGCCTGTTCGTGAATTCCTTCCCCACGCGCGATCGCGGCGGCAACATCATCACCAACCGCGTCAGCACCACCTCGGTCGGCGTCTACGGCCAGGGCAAGTGGACTCCGCCCGTCATGGACGACAGGCTGCACCTCACCTTCGGCCTGCGCTACAGCCACGACCGCAAGACGCTCATCAAGAACGACGGCATCAACCTCCTGGGCGTGGCGCCATTCGCGTACCCGGTGCTGGAGTTGCCGATCGACCGCGTCGATCCGATGGCCAGCGTGCGCTACAACTGGTCCGACAAGACCTCGACCTACGTCAGCTACGGGCGCGCCTACCGCAATGGCGGCGCAAGCACGCGCGAGACGATCCTGCCGGGCGTGACCATTCTCGGCCAGCCGGACAACGGCTTCCACACCTTCGAGGCCGAGCAGGTCGAAACCTGGGAGATCGGGGTCAAGTCCGACTTCTGGGATGACCGGGCGCGCGTGAATGCGGCGGTGTTCCGGTCCGAGTACGACGGCCACCAGATTTCAATCCAGAAGCCGGGCCAGATCTCCAACACCTACTTCTTCAATTATCCGGAGACGATCACGGTCAAGGGCCTGGAAGTCGAGACGACGCTGCAACCGATCGACGGCCTGACGCTGAACATCAACTACAGCTGGCTGGACGACGAGATCCCGCGCCCGTCGCCGGACCCGGGGTTCGCGGTGCTGCCGTTCACGATCCTGGCCCAGGCGCCGACCCACCGCTGGTCGATCGCCATGGACTACGTGTTCCCGCAGATGTCGTTCGGAACGCTGACCTGGCACATGGACATGAACGGGTCGAGCCCGTACAACTTCAACGACGCCAGCAACCGGACCGGGATCATCACCGGTTTCCGCAACACCGGCGGCGACGGGCTGCAGGCCGTCAACATGCGCCTGACGCTGGCCGACGTTCCGCTGTTCGGAGACGATCGGCACAACGTGCGCGTGGCGGCTTTCGCCAACAACATCACCGACAATGAATACGGCCTGTACGGCTACCACGTGCCGACCGGGCCCAATGGCGAACTGACGCCGACCTCGTCGCGGGTCTACAACGAGCCGCGGACCTTCGGCGTCAACGTGATCTACAACTTCCAGTAGAGCGCGGGGGCGATCGGGATTCCTGGCGGGCGCCTGCGGGCGCCCGCATTTTTTCCGTCCCGCGGGTCGCCGCGGGCGGTTGCGCTCACTCCCTGGGCAGCTTCATCAGGTTGGCGATGTTGTTGCGCTGGATCGCCGTGGAGCCGCCGTAGATGGTCGGCGCGAGCACGTCGCGCACGTAGCGCTCCATGGCGAAGCCGTGCGCATAACCGTACGCGCCCATCACGTACTGCTGGCAGGACAGCGTGATCTCCTTGGCGTGCTCGGTGATGAACACCTTGGCCATGGAGGTCGCCACCGCGCTCGGCCGGCCGGTCTCCACCAGCCAGGCCGCGTGCTGCAGCATCAGCCGGCAGGCCTGGAGCCGGGTCTGGCAGTCCGCGAGCACGTGCCGCACCGCCTGGTGGCCGCAGATGTGCTTGCCGCCCTGCACGCGCTGCTGGCTGTACTCCCAGGCCTCGGCCATCGCCGCCTCGGCGATGCCGAGCGCGATGCAGGAGGGACCGAGCTTCTCGACCTCGAGTGCCGGGCCGGCCAGCACAGCCCAGGCGTTGTTCCAGCCCGCCTCGCCGCCGATGACGTCGTCGATGGCAATCTCCACGTTCTCCAGCATGACGTCGTACAGGGCTACGCCGCCGGCCCCCATGGCGCCGAGCTTGGCCAGGCGCACGCCGGGCGCAGCCGTCGGGATCAGCACGAAGGACAGGTTCCGGCGCCGATCCTCGGGCGGGCCGCTGCGCACCAGCGCATAGATGTAGTCGGCGAGGTTTGCCCCTGAGGTCCAGCGCTTGGCGCCGTTGATGACGACCCGATCGCCGTGCCGCTCCGCCCGCGTCCTAACGCTGGTGAGGTCCGCGCCGGTGTCGGGTTCCGACAGGCCGTAGGCGAACAGCAGCTTGCCCTCCAGCAACGCGGGCAGCAGGCGCTTCTTCTGCGCTTCGGAGCCGGAGCTGGCGATGTTCAGGCTGCCGTAGGAGACGTTCATGTTGTAGATCGCCGCGAGTGCCTGGCTGTGCCGCGCCAGTTCCACCATGACCGCCGCCATGGTCTGCACCTGCCGGCCCATGCCGCCGTACTCCTCCGGCACGTTGATGCCGCACAGCCCGAGCGCGGCCAGCTTGTCGATGGCCGAGCGGGGGATGTCGTCCTCGCGATCCCAGCGCGCGACCTCGGCCGGTGGGAATTCCTTGATGGCGAAGCGGCGCACGGTGTCGCGCAGCGCGGCGATTTCCTCGGATTCGGTGAAGTCCATGTGGCCTCTCCATGAGTCTCGTGTCGATGCCGCCGCGCCCCGGAGCGAATGCGCACCGGCGTGAGTTTCAGCCCGGGGGCGCGACGCGCTTTCGAAGCTCGGTCTTGAGCACCTTGCCGGTCGCGTTCAGCGGGAACGCGTCGATCAGCTCCACGTATCGCGGCACCTTGAAGTTCGCCATGTGCTCGCGCGCGTAGGCGATGACCTGCCCGGCCGAGATCGTCGCGCCGGGCCTGGCGATGACGAAGGCCTTGCCGACCTCGCCCATGCGCGCATCCGGCACGCCGACCACGGCCGCCTGGGCGATGCCCGGCATCTTGAGCAGGATGCCCTCGATCTCCGCCGGGTAGCAGTTGAAGCCGCCGGCGATGTACATGTCCTTGAGGCGGTCGGTGATCTTGAGGTAGCCCTCGGCATCCAGGAAGCCGACGTCGCCGGTGTGCAGCCAGCCGTCCGCGTCGATTGTCTTGCGCGTGCCTTCCGGATCGCCGAAGTAACCCTTCATCACCGTGTAGCCGCGCAGCAGGATCTCGCCCGGCACGCCCGGGCCGAGCGCGCGGCCGTCGGCGTCGACGATCCGCACCTCGATGTCGGGCATCGGCCGCCCGGAGGTCGTGGCGACCTTCTCGGGGGGATCCTCCGGCGTGGTCTGGGCACCGAGCGCGGTGTTCTCGGTCAGTCCATAGCCGGTGAACACGGCGTCGAAGCGCAGGTCGTCGTACATGCGCCGCACCAGTTCCACCGGCACCGTCGATGCGGACACCATGCCCATGCGCAGGCTCGACAGATCGAACTCGGCACGCCGCGGATGTTCGAGCAGGGCGTAGAAGACCGTCGGTGGCCCCGGAATGAAGGTCACTTTTTCACGCGCGATCAGCGGCAGCAGCACGTCGAGCTCGAAGGTCAGGCCCGGCAGGATGGCCGCGCCCTTGGTCGCGCATGCGAGCCAGCCGCCCTTGTACCCGAAGGAATGGAAGAACGGCGGGATGATGAGGCAGCGATCGGTCTCGCGCAGGCCGAACAGCGCGCTCCAGGTATGGAAGCCGCGGATGTTCTGGTAGTGCGTGAGTACCGCGGCCTTGGGGCGCCCGGTGGTGCCGGAGGTGAACATGAGATCCATCGGATCGTCCGGCTGCACCTGCGCGGCGCGTGCATCGACCTGCGCTTCGGGGATTGCGTCGCCGCTGGCCAGGAACGCCTGCCAGTCGGTTCCCGAGCCGTCCGTCCGCCGCAGCAGCACGGTGCGTTGGAGATCCGGCAGCGATTCCCCGGCGATGAGCGCCGGGTAGTTCACGCCCAGGAAGGATTCCAGCGTGAACAACATGCGCGCGTTGCTGCGGCGCAGGACGTCCCCGGCTTCCTCGCCCTTGTAGCGGGTATTGACCGGCACGAGCACGGCGCCGATCGTCTGCAGACCCATCGCGCACAGGATCCACTCGTGGATGTTCGGCGCCCAGATCGCGACCCGATCGCCCTTGGCGATGCCGGCGGCGATGAAGGCGCGCGCGGCGCGCCGGCGCTGTGCGTCGACCTGCGCCCAGGTCAAGCGGGTGTCGCCGTCGATGATCGCCGCACGCGTGCCGAAGCGCGCAGCGGTGTGAGCGACCAGCGCCGGCAACGTATACGGGATCGGTTCCAGGTGCATGCAGGGTGCTCTTTCGATGGCCGGGTGGAATTGCTGCGCGGGTGCGCTCAGGTCGAAGGCGTGTACCAGATTGGCGAGCTGTAGGCACGATCCTGCTCGACGGCCTGCACCTCCGGCGGCAGGGTGAATCCGAAGAACTTCGCGTCGTGGGCCGGCCAGCGCGGCGTCGGGATCTCGATCGCGCGCAGGTAGTAGAACGCGCGCTCGGCCGGGTCGAAGGCCGGATCGGTCCAGACCGCCGCCAGTTCCGGCGCACCGATGCCGTTGGCATAGGTCGCGGCGCCGACGTCGACGGTATTGCCGACCGCCTCGCGCGCCCGGCCGTCCGCGTCGATTGTCCGGCCGCCCGCGACGGCGACGTCGAACACGCGCTCGTGGGTGACGCCCCCGGCGTCGACCCAGCCCTTGATGATCTGGACCCGATCCAGGTTGGCACCCTCCGGATCGCGGGCGACGTGCACGAGGAAGGTCGGTGCCTTGCCCTGCGGCGAGCGGGTGATGTCTCCGCCCATCGGCACGCCCTTGCCGTAGCCGACCCGGGCGAGATCCGGTAGGCGTTCGTCACCCCGGGCGAAGCGCCAGCCGCCGAAGAACCGCACCACCATGCGCGGCCCGGTCGTGGCATAGGTCTCGCGGCGCTGCAACGCCGCGAAAATCGCCTCGCGTGTATTGTCGGTCGCCCATACCGCCGTGTACCCGGAGGACAGGAATTGCGTGGCGCTGAATTTTGCCTTGCCCCAGTTGCGGACCTGTTGCACGCGTTCGGCGGCGGGGCCATCGTCAGCCATCTTGCCCCACCAGTTGTCCTCCTCGGCCGTGGCCATCGCCGTGTGCGAATCGGTGCTGCCGACGAGCCCGAACTTGAACGGATTCACGCCCAGCGTGGCTTCCACCTTCAGGCCGTTCTTGAGCGCTTCGCGCACGTACTCGCCCGCGAACCAGGATGGCTGGTGTTCCTTGCTGCCCAGGAGGTTGGCCCAGTCCCAGTCGCCGAAGGCGGCGAACTCGTCGGTCGGTGACAGGTACGGGTGCGACTCGCTGTCGCCCTTGAACTGCGTCGCCTCGACGAGCGGCTCCCAGCGCGCGCGCGTGCGCGCGTAGTGCGTGGTGAACGGCCGGCCCTTCATGTCCCGGAGTTCGAACATGCGCCCGCCGCTCAGGTTGGAATTGTGCGGGATATCGATGACCGCGCCGCCGGTGCGCTCGGTGTAGCGCTCCATGAACCGCCAGAGATCCTCCGGATCCTCGCTGTCGCTGGCCGAGAACGGCACGACCTGCGTTGCGCGCTCGGCGGTGTCGGCGAAAATCACGTTGCGATGCAGGTTGTCGCCGTCGGGCATCGAGGTCCATTCGTAGCCGATGAAGGTCGTGAAGCGGCCGGGCTGGTAATTGCCATCCGCGAACGCGCAGTATTCCTTCCAGACTGCATTGACGAACCCGGGCGTCGTCAGCGGCGGCCGGCCAGGGCCCGCCTTGTAGCGGGCCCATTGCATCGTCACCTCGTAGAACTTTCCCTGCGCGCGCATCTCGCGCCAGAGGGAGAAGATCGGGGCTTCCGGCAGGTTCGGATCGCCGACGTCGATTTTTCGCATCAGGCCCAGGCTCTCGGCGTGATCGGTGACGGCGACGAAGTCCAGCGGGCGTTCCAGGCGCGCCTGCATGCCGTTGGCTGCGCGGATCGCCTCGCCGCGGCCGAAGCGGTAGGCGTCTTCCGGGGTGAGATGCCGGTTGCCGAAGGAGTTGGCGTCGGCCGAATAGCTGGTGTGGACGTGCAGGTCGCCCCAGTACACGTTGCGCGGGTGATCGGCCCCGAGTGTCGGACTGTAGGAGGCAGGCGGCTCCGCCGCCGCCGCGGCGGCGAGCATGCCGGCCGCCATCGCCAGGGACCGGTTCCGGGCCCATCGTTGCGGGGTGCGACGCAATCCCGATTCGGTTCCCGTGCGGCGCCAACGCATCGCCAATGCTCCCCAGTGGACGGACGACCGAGTCTAGCAGAACGGCCGCGGGCGACGGATGGTGCCGTGGTGCACCGCGTGCCGCTGCCGCGATCGTCACCGCGGCCAACTGCGCGTCCGGGGCCGGGCAGATCGGCCGCGGGGTGCGGATCCAACGCCGGAACGGTTAAGCTCATGGCGCGACGCCCCTTGCGCGCGGGTACCCTGGCCCGCACGGATTCTTCTGCAAACGGAGCACTGCAATGATCGACGATGCGGTACCGGCAACCACGGCGGAACTCGAGGCTTTCCTCGACGACTATGACCAGCACTCGGCGTTCTTCACCGCGCACCGCTACCAGATCTACCGCCACATGCTCGAACACCGCCCCGTGGTGCGCTCGCCGCGCTACGGCGGCTTCTGGGTGTTCAGCCGCTATGAGGACATCCGGACGATCGCGCGCGATCCCGAGAATTTCACGAGCAAGGAGGGGGAGGGCGTCGGCTTCTCGTTTCCGCTGCCGCTCCTGCCATCGGAATCCGACGGCGAGGACTGGCGCTGCTACCGCGCGGCGATCAATTCGGCGCTGTCGCTGAAAGCGGCGCAGGCCGCCAGGCCGCGCATGCGGGCGCTGGCGGACGAATTGCTGGCCCGGCACCGGCCCGCCGGGCGCATCGACGTGGTGCTGGACCTGGCGCAGCCGATCTCGGGCATCGTCACGCTGGAAATCCTCGGCCTGGATCCATCGACCTGGCGCGAATACGCCGAGCCGACCCACGATTTCGTCTACGGCCGGGTCGACTGGGACGAGGCGCTGCGGCGCATGACCGCCATGACCGACCGCGTGCGCGCCGACGTCGCCGAACAGCGCCGCCGGCCCACCGGCGGGCTGATCGAGTTCCTGCTCGGCTTCCAGTACGAAGGCCGGCGCCTGACCACGCACGAGATCGAGGGCATCGTCTTCCTCATGCACGTCGGCGGGCTGGACACGACCCAGGGTTCGGTGGGTTCCACCGCGGTGTTCCTCGCCCGGCACCCGCAGTATCGCCGGCAGATGGTGCAGAACCCGGCCATCATGGCCGACGCGATCGAGGAGCTGCTGCGCGTGCTGGTATCGAACCAGGCCAACACCCGCACCGCGCAGGTCGATTGCGAGATCGGTGGGGTTCAGATCCGCAAGGGCGATCGCATCGTGCTCCTGTGGGCCGCGGCCAACCTCGACGCGCGCCAGTTCGAATGCCCGTTCAAGGTCGACTTCGCGCGCGAGGATGTCGGTACGCTGAGCTTCGGCCTGGGGCCGCACCGCTGTGCCGGCTCGCACCTGGCGCGGGCGCAGTTGCAGACCGAGATCGAGGCGCTGCTGGCGGCCGCGCCCGAGTACCGACTGATCGAGAGCGAAGTCGAACTGGCGCGCGACACCAGCGGCATCTTCGGCTACGAGCGCGTGCCGATCCTGTACTGAACCCTCAGGCCGGAGCGCGCCAGATCCGGGCGAGGAAGCGCCGCACCTCGGCGCCGATCGCGGCGTCCTCCGGTGTGCCGCCGCCGAAGCCGCCGTGCGGCATCGCTTCCCAGCAGTGCAGCTCGGCGTCGATGCCGGCATCGCGCAGCGCGCGGTGCATCCGCACGGTGTTCGACAGGAACAGATCGCGCGTGCCGGTCTGCAGGAAGGTGGGCGGGTATCCCCGGGTGAAATCCCCGAACAGCGGCGACAGGTACGGATGCGCGGGATCGTGGTCGCCCGCATAGAGGCGGTTGTAGGGCATCAGCCGCGCGGTGAGCATGTTGTCCAGGTGCAGCACGGTCTCGAACGAGTCCCCGGACTCGGTGAGATCCACCTCGGGGGTGAGCAGGATCAACCCGGCCGGCAGCGGCAGCCCCTCGTCACGCGCCCGCAGCATCAGCGCCGCGGCAAGGTTGCCGCCGGCGGAGGCGCCGGTGACGACGACATCCTGCGGCCGCCGGTCCTTCAGGATTGCGCGGTACACCGCCACGCAATCGTCGAGCGCGGCGGGATAGGGGTGATCCGGCGGCATGCGGTAGTCCACCGACCAGGTTTCGCAGCGCGTGCGCGCCATGCTCATCTGCACGTCGAGCCCGACCATCTCCCCGCCCATGAACAGCAGCGCGCCGCCGTGGATCGAATAGCAGAGCTTGCCCTGCAACGCCGGCGCGCATTGGGCCGGCTTGCCGACGTACGCCGGCAGGCCGGCGATCGTGGCCCGGTCGATGCTGCCGGGCGTGCCCGGCCGGTCCTTGAACAGCGCGGCGATGCCGGCATCGTGTTTCGCCACCAGCGCGCGCCAGCCGGCCTTGTCGTCCGCGGCGGGGAGGTCTTCGGAGGGCGGGCGGCGGATGGCCAGGAAGCGCCGTGCCTCGGGGCTGATCGTGGCCGGGAGCGGGATCGTGCGCCCTTTCAGGCGCACCGTGCCGTCGTCGTCGAATCCGGTGTCGTCGGTCATCGTCGCGTTCCGCTCCTGGTCGTCATGCCCCGGGCTTGCCGGCAAATCGAAAGCCCTCGTAGCCGCGGGCGGCGATCTCGCGCGCCCGCTTCGTGTAGCGGTGCATGCCGGCGGCATAGGGCATGTAGACCCGGGTGCCGTCCTCGGCCTCGAACACCATGTAGTTCTTCACGTGCAGCCGCAGCAGGTTTTTGGCGACGTCGGCCACGTGTGCGGTCCACTCGGCCTCGGCCTCCGGCGTCGGCTCCACGCTCGCGTATCCCTGCGCGTCCATCCAGGCGATGCAGTCCGCGATCCAGTCGATCTGGTACTCGTTCTGCGTGGCGAGGTTCGCGAGCAGCGACGGGCTGCCCGGGCCGGTGGGCAGGAACAGGTTCGGGAAGCCGGCGGTCGTGATGCCGAGCAGCGAGCGCGGTCCGCGCCGCCAGTGGTCTTCGAGCCGTTCGCCCCGGCCGTTGCGGATGTCGGCACGGTAGAGCGAGCCGGTGAAGGCGTCGAAGCCCAGGGCGAAGACGATCAGGTCGACCTCGTTGTGCGAGCCGTCCTGGAGCTGCAGGCCGGTCTCGGTGATGCGCGCGATCGGATTCGCGCGCACGTCCACGAGCGTCACGTTGTCGCGGTTGTAGGTGGCGTAGTAGTCGGTGTCGACGATCAGGCGGCGCGTGCCGAACGGGTGATCGTCGGGGCAGAGCTTCCCGGCGATGGCGGGATCCTTGACGATCGAGCGGATTTTCCCGCGCACGAAGTCCGCGACGATGTCGTTGCTCGCCCGGTCGTAGCCCTGGTCGCGGAAGATCGTCTGGCAGTTGTGCCCGCCCAGGGCCCAGTACTCCTCCAGAATCGCCCGCTGCTGCGCGGGCGTGTACTCGGCGGCCATGCCGCGCGGACCGACCATGTGCGACGCGCCCGGGTGATCCCAGAGCTTCGCCCGCTCTCCCGGCACGTCCTGCCGGATCTTCGCCCACAGCGAGGTGTTCATCGGCCCGTTGTGCGCCGGCACGGAGAACTTCGGCGTGCGCTGGAACACGTACAGGTGCCGAGCCGCCTGCGCCGCCACCGGAATGAACTGCACGCCGCTGGAGCCGGTGCCGACCACGCCGATGCGCCGGCCTTCGAGTTTCACCTCGCGGTGCGGCCAGTGCTGGGTCTCGACCCACTCGCCCTGGAAGCGATCGAGCCCTTCGAACTGCGGCTTGCGCGCGGCCGACAGCCCGCCGGTGGCCATGACGAGGAATCGGCAGGTGACTTCCAGGCCGGTGCTCGTGCTGATCCGATAGCGTGCCCGTTCCGGCATCCAGTGCGCGGCGGTGACGCGGGTGTCGAAGACGAAGTGGCGGCGGATGTCGAATCGATCCGCCACGTGGTTCAGGTATCGGAGCAGCTCGGGCTGGGTGGCGTACTTCTCGCTCCACTGCCAGTCGCGGTACAGATCTTCGGAGAAGTAGAAGCAGTAGTCGAAGCTCTCCACGTCGACGCGGCAGCCGGGGTAGCGGTTGTGGTACCAGACCCCGCCCACGCCGCCGGCGCCCTCGATGCCCAGCACGGAGAGCCCCTGGCTGCGCAGGCGGTGGACGCCGTAGAGCCCGCCGAAGCCCGCGCCGACGACGATGGCGTCATAGTCCTGTTGTGCGGTGGCGGAGTTCGCGCTTGCCTGGTTCATGCGTTCGGTCTTCCGGAAGGTCGGATCGGTCGGGTACGGCTGTGTCACGCGCGCACGGAACCTCGCCGTGTCATTGCGAGGCTGCCTGGCGGCCGCGGCAATCCATGCGGCCTGGACTAATCCGGCGCCGCTTGGGTCGTATCCATGAACCGCACCCCGTCATTGCGAGGAGCGAAGCGACGAAGCAATCCACACGCTGCCGGTGGCATCAAGGCCGCATGGGTCGCTTCGCTGCGCTCGCGACGACGGTGCGCGGTCAAAGCCGGTAGTATATCGGCTCGCGCAGCGCCTACGAGCCGTCCATGGTTCGCGCGCGCAATCGTCACGCATACGGGACACGTTGAAATGGGGAACCGGTTCGAAGGCAGGGTGGCCGCGGTCACCGGATCCGGCCAGAGCATCGGCCTGGAGATTGCGCACCTGCTTGCGCGGGAAGGCGCCCGCGTGGTGCTCAACAGCCGCACCGAGGTCAGCCGCGACGCGACACCCACCGCCGCGGATGCGGCGCGCGTAATCGTCGATGAGGGCGGCGAGGCGCTGGCCGTCTTCGCGGACGTGTCGCGCATGGACGGCGCAGCGGCGGTCGTCGGCGCGGCGATCGAACGCTGGGGACGCCTGGACATCCTGGTCAACAACGCCGGTGGCGCCTACGGCACCCAAGGCATCGAGGACACCGGCGAGCAGGCCTGGGACGGGCTCATGGCCGCGAACCTCAAGAGCCAGTACGCCTGCACGCACTTTGCAGTGCCGCACATGAGGCGCGCCGGCTACGGGCGGATCCTCAACATCGGCTCGCCGATCGGGATGTTCGGCATGGCGCAGATGACGGCCTACTGCGCGGCCAAGGGTGGCGTGATGGGCCTGACCCTGGCGCTCGCGCACGAATTGCTCGGCAGCGGCATCAGCGTCAACTGCCTGCTGCCGTCGGCGGCGACCGAGCGCGCCAACCGCACCCGCGCCGCGCGCGAGGCGGTCACGGGCGTGGTCGTGAGCCGCAATCCGGACCGGATCCCCGCGGCGATCGCGGCGC
Source organism: Gammaproteobacteria bacterium (assembly GCA_050183625.1). Taxonomy (GTDB): domain Bacteria; phylum Pseudomonadota; class Gammaproteobacteria; order JADZEE01; family JADZEE01; genus JBFXBD01. Next base: position 26,430 of record JBFXBD010000061.1, on the reverse strand, counting down.
CGGCGGTGCACCTGCTGGCGGAGTCGGCCGGTGCGATTTCCGGGCAGATGTTCGAGGTGTCCGCGGGCAGGATCAAGCATTTCCCCTGGCCGCCGCCGGCGCGGGAATTGTTCAAGGCTGGGATCTGGACCCTGGACGAACTCGATACCGCCTTCGATGCCTGCTTCGGCACCACGTTGCCGCCGGTGCCGTACAAGGGCTGAGGCGGCCGGCTCAACCCATCGTGACGACGGTGCGGACCGCCTCGCCGGTTCGCAGCAGGTCGAAGCCCTGGTTGATGTCGTCCAAGCCGATGCGATGGGTGATGAGCGAGTCGATGTCGATCATGCCGCGCCGGTACCAGTCCACCAGCCGCGGCGCATCGCTGCGCGGGTACAGCCCGCCATAGCTGCAACCCTGCAGCCGCCGCCCCCAGAGCAGATCGTAGGGCGTGACGGCGACATCCGGGCCGGTCGGCACGCCGAGCATGGTCGCCAGGCCCCAGCCGGAATGCGTGCACGCCAGCGCCTGGCGCACGATCTCCAGCCTGCCCACCGCCTCGAAGGCGAAATCCACGCCGCCCGCCACCAGGGCGCGGATCGCAGCGACCGGATCCTGCGCGCGCGGGTCGAGGAAGTGCGTCAGGCCCAGGCGGCGGCCAATCGACTCGCGCCCGGGGTTCGGATCCACGCCGATGATGACGGCCGCGCCGGCCAGGCGCGCGCCCTGCACGACGTTCAGGCCGATGCCGCCCAGGCCGAAGACGGCCACGCTCGAACCCGGATTCACCCTGGCCGCCGCGACCGCCGCGCCGACGCCGGTGCCGATGGCGCAGGAGACCAGGCAGGCGACGTCGAGCGGCACGTCCGGATCGATCTTCGCCACGTTCCACTCGTGCGCGATCGTGTGGGTCGCGAACATGCCGACGCCGGCCATCTGGTACACGCGCCGCCCGTCCAGCGACATGCGGTTCGTCCCGTCGTACGCGACGGCACCGGCCATCGAGGCCTGCGCGGCCTCGCACAGGTTCGATCTGCGCGACAGGCAGGCCGGGCAGCGGCGGCACTCGGACATCGCCATCGGCAGCACGTGATCGCCGACGGCTAGCGACTCCACGCCCGGGCCGCACGCGACCACCACGCCGGCGCCCTCGTGCCCGAGCACGATCGGCAATAGCCCGGGCGTACGCACGTGGCCGTCGATGAAGCCCTGGTCGGAATGGCAGATGCCACAGGCCGCGAGGCGGATCAGCACCTCGCCCTGCTTCGGATCATCGAGCCGGAGCGTCTCGATGCGCAGCGGCGTGTGTGGCGCATGCAGGACGGCGGCGCGGATATCGATTGGCATGTTCCGTCGCTCAATTGGCCGAGAAGCCGCCGTCGACCATGACCACCTGGCCGGTGACGAAGCGCGCGGCTTCCGAGACCAGGAACACCGCCACGCCCTTGATGTCCTCGCCATCGCCAAAGCGCGCGAGCGGCGTGGCGGCGATCGCGAAGGGCTTGACCGCCGCCTGGAATTCGCGCGCCCACTCGGTGGCGATGTAGCCGGGTGCCAGGGCGTTGACGTTGATGTTCCGATCGCCCCACTCGACCGCCAGGCCGCGGGTGAGGCTTTCCAGCGCCCCTTTTGCGGCGTGATAGCCGATGAAGTGCCCGCCGCCGGGACGGCCGGTGCCATTGCCCATGCTGCCGACCAGCGAGCTGATGTTGAGGATCTTGCCGCTGCCGCGCGGCAGCATCACGCGCCTGCCGATCTCGCGCGTGAGCATGAACGGTGCGCCGATGCACAGGTTCATGACCTTCTGCCAGCCCTTGTCCGGGTAGTCCTCGGCGGGCGCGACCCAGCTCGTGCCGGCGTTGTTGACCAGGATGTCGATGGTGCCGAGTCGCTGCAGCGTCTGGTCCACCAGCGGAGCGACGTTCTCCGGCCGGGTAATGTCGCAGGCGATGGCGTGCGCCTCGATGCCCTGCCCCTGTAGGTGCGCGACTGCCGCATCCAGTTCTGACTGCGTGCGCGAGGCGATGACGACGCGCGCGCCCATCTCGCCCAGCCCCTCGGCGATCGACAGGCCGATGCCGCGCGAGCCGCCGGTGACGAGCGCGGCCTTGCCGGTGAGGTCGAAGAGTTTCCGTGTCTGCATGTTTCAGTATCCTGGTTGGGCGGTGTCGTTGGCGTTGACGGTGCGGCGGGCGAACATCGGCGTCGGTTGTTCGCCTTCGGAGAGCAGATGCCACATGGCGCGGGTCTGCTGCGCAGGCCAGCCCTCGCGGCAGTGCACGCTGGCGGCGTTGTCCCAGATGACCACGTCGTCCGGGACCAGGGCGGTGCTCCATTGGCAGGGTGCCGCGTCTGCGAAGTCCCACAGTTCTGTGAGCAGCGCCCGGGCTTCGTCGTCGGCCAGACCGTCGATGATCGAGTCGCGGCGGGTCGGCAGGAACAGGATCGGTTGCCCGGTCCACAGGTGGCGGCGCACCAGCGGGTGCGGCATGCCGGCGGCGCGCTGCTCGCGGGGCAGCGACCTGCCGTTGCGGTGCACGTCGACATCCACGGACTGCGAGTACATGTGGTGGCGCGCCCGCAGGTTGGCGATGCGCGCCTTCAGGTGTTCCGGCAGCGCGGCATACACCGCGATCATGTTCAGGAACTTCGTCGCCGGCGCCGGATCGGCAGTGGTCCGGCAGTAGAACAGCACCACGCCGGGCGGCACCTCCCACTGGCCGGAGTCGGAGTGCCAGATCTGCGCGGAGGTGTTGCCGTCGCCCAGGCGCCGGCCCTGCGCGTCCAGGCCGTTGGAGAGCACCTGGATCCCGGGATACCCGGGCACGTGCACCGCCGGCGGGGAGGGACGCCGCACGTCCATGAGCGGGCCGAAGTATTCGGTGAATCGCACGGCTTCGTCCGGCGTGAGCGCCTGCCGGCGGATCCGCAGCACGAGATGGCGGCTCAGCGCCTCGCGGATCTCATGCATCACCTGCCGGTCGCCCGCCGCCCGGGCAAGCTCGATCCCCTCCACGTCCGCGCCGATGTGCTCGTTCGCCGGCCGCACCGTGAACGCGCCGGACCAGGACCTGTACCCGCTCATGCCATCCCTCCCTCGAAACGGGGTCGGAGTGATTTATTCTGGTGCAATGCACGAAAATAAATCACTCCGACCCCGTTTCGTGTAAATATGAATCGGTCACCGGATTGCGGAGTGCAACGATGAGACCGGCCTCGGTGCAGGACGACCTGGACGTGCGGCGGCTGCTCGCCACCTACTGCCATCTGTGCGACGACGGCCTGTTCGACGCCGTCGTCGCCCTGTTCACGCCCGACGGATCGCTCGCCTACGGTGCCTATCTTGCCGAAGGCGCCGCCGCGATCCGGGCCTTCTTCCAGGACTTCCAGGGCGACCCCGAGAAACGCGGCAAGCACCTGACGATGAACACCGTGGTCGAGGTCGAGGGCGAGCGCGGCCGCGCGCAGTCCGACGTGCTGTTCGTGCGCTTCTTCGGCGGCGTGCTCGCGCCGTACGTCGCCGCGCGCTACCGCGACGACCTCTTGCGCGTGGACGGGCAGTGGCGGTTCGCCCGGCGCGAGATCGTGCGCCTGCACCCGGCCGTGGGTTGAATCACTCTGCGTCGCACCGGCGGCATCGGGCGGCGAAACCAGCGAAGAACCACCGAGGAGAACCGCATGCTGCCGACCCCGGAAGACCACGTGGCCATCTGCCAGCTCATGGCCCGCTACTGCCTGGCACTGGATCTCGACGATGTCGAGGGCTGGGTCTCGCTCTATTCGCCCGACGGCAGCTACAAGGTCTATGGGCGCTCCTGGGACGGCCACGAGGGCCTGCGCAAGATGGCCACCGCCGCACCTGGCGGCCTGCACCTGGGCGGCCCGCCGGTGATCGAGATGGTCGATCGCGACCACGCCCGCGTCACCCGTAACCTGATGTTCGTCGAGCGCAAGGACAACATCGCCCGCAACGCGGTCTACAACGACGAGCTGCGCCGCACGGCCGAGGGCTGGCGGATCGTCACCACGCGCTGCCGCTTCATCGTCGCCGACGGCCTGAGCGACCGCCCGGCACGATGAGTTTGCGGCCGGCGCCGGGCGCCGCGGGCAGCGCACCGTCGGCACCGGGCGTCAGGGCCTGGCGAACCAGCGTGCCAGGAAGCCGAGATCGCGACTGGGTCTGGTCGAAAATGCCGGTGTGCGTTTCTCGGCGAACGCGCGGCTGCCCTCGCGGGCGTCTCCCAGGCCCATGAGGCCGGTCAGGCCGCGGCATTCCAACCGCGATGCCGTCAGCGGGTGATCGACCGTCATCATGTTCCACATCAGCCGCCGGCTCACCGCCACCGCCGCCGGGGAGGTGTTGTCGGCGATCTCCCGTGCGATCCGGCGCGCCGCGGGCAGCAGCTCGGCGGCGGGCAGGACATCGCGCACGAAGCCGCTGGCCTTCAATTCCTCGGCCGGCACCATGCGACCGGTGGCCACCCATTCCATGGCACGTGAAATGCCCACCGCGCGCGGCAGGAAGAAGCTCGAACAGGACTCGTTGCAGATCCCGCGCCGCGCGTAGATGAAGGCCAGGCGCGCACCCTCGGCGGCCAGGCGCACGTCCATCGAGCACAGGATGGACGCGCCGAACCCGGCGGCGACACCGTTCAGCGCGCCGATCACCGGCTTGTTCATGTCCCAGATCCGCAGCGGGCCGACCGCCGCCGCATCCGCCGGCACGCCCTCGCCGGTGGCGGCGTCCCCCGCGCGGCCGCTCCAGGCCGCGCCGGTGAGATCCGTGCCCGAGCAGAACGCGCGGCCCGTGCCGGTGATGATCACCGCGCGTACGCCGTCGTCCGCGTCGGCGGCATCCAGCGCCGCGAGCAGTTCGTCGTGCGTGTGGTTACGCGCGGCGTTGAGCTTCTCCGGGCGATTGAAGGTGATCGTCGCGATCGACTCGGAGACGTCGTAGAGGATGTCGGTGAATTCCATGGGGCACCCGCGGCTTCGGTTCGTGTTCTGAAATGGTATTACCATAGAAATCGGCGGCGCAACCGCGACCCTGCAGCGGCACCCGGCGCAGTGCGCCGCCCTCGGCGTCCGTTGCTGCCTTGCTGCCGGCATGCCCCTGGTCATTCCGATGCCACCGGCATTCGATACCGCAGGCGCTCCGAATGCGCCGGGCGTGGATCCGCCCTGGAATTGCATATGAAATAATCGTCGCTTAGTATTTCAGGCGATGAGTACAGCCCGCCACCAGCCCGCCGCGGATCCCGCCGAACGGGGCCGGGTCCTGACGAAGGCCGTGCGCGCGGCCGCGGCAGCACTCGGCCTGACCCAGCGCGATCTCGCCCAGGTCCTCGGGGCGAGCGAGGCGTCGGTCTCGCGCTTCTCCCGCAGTCGCGACATTCCCTATCCCAGCAAGGAGGCCGAGCTCGGCGCCCTGCTGGTTCGCCTGTACCGCAGCCTGGACACCCTGGTCGGCGGCGATCCGGCCAAGGCGCAGGCGTGGTTCAACGCCGAGAACCTGCACCTGCGCGCGCGGCCGGCCGAGCGCGTGCGCAGCGTCGAGGGCCTGGTGGATGTCGTCCGATATCTGGACGCGATGCGCGGGACCCTCTGAGATCCGCCGCCTGCGCCGCGAGGCGTGGCGCGCCGTGGAGGCCCAGCATGCGCTCGCCACGCGCAAGCTGGTGGATTCGGTCGAGGAGCAATTGCTGCTCGAGGAGATCCTCGAAGCACACAAGCCACCGGCGCCTGCCGTCGACGGTGCGCACCACTACCTGCTGACGACGCCGTTCCGCTACCCGCCGCTCGCGCACGGCAGCCGATTCGGACGCCCGCACGAGCGCGGGATCTGGTACGGCGCCGAAACGGTACCGACCGCATTCTCCGAGGTGGCCTACTACCGCATGGTGTTCCTGGCCGGTACCGCCGCGGACCTGGGCACGGTCGAGAATGCGCTGACGGCGTTCCGGATCCCGGTATCCACGGCGGCAGGCATCGACCTCACCCGCGCACCGTTCGAGCGATACCGCGCGCGGCTCGCCTCGCCCATCCGGTACGACGACAGCCAGCGCCTGGGCAGCGCGATGCGCGAAGCAGGGGTGCAGGCGGTGCGCTATTTCTCCGCGCGCGATCCGCAGGGCCGATCCTGCCTGGCGGTGCTGGATCCGGCGGCGTTCGCCGCGCGCCAGCCCAATGCCTCGCAGACCTGGCACTGCTTCGCTACCCGCGAGCGCGTCGAATTCCTGCGTCGTCATCGCGGCCAGGCCGTGACGCACGCCTTCGCCCGCGACCAGTTCATGGTGCAGGGCGAACTGCCGCAGCCCGCGCCGTGACCCACCCGAAAATGGGGACATTCATCATTTTCATCCGAAATGATGAATGTCCCCATTTCCGGGTGGATTGACAACGCCGTGCCGATGTCCAATGGTATGACCATTCACACGGGCGGTAAGCGGCGCGTCCGGGCCAGGAGTGCCGCTGCGGCCGGCGAGGCAGGATCATGAATACGGCGGTTGATGCGACGATCGACATGCGGATCGTGCCGATGGACGGCCCCTTCGGCGCGCAGATCCGCGGGGTCGACCTGTCGCAGCCGATGCCCCGCAAGGCGTTCCTCGGCATCGCGCGCGCATTGCGTGATCATCACGTGCTCGTGTTCGAGCATCAGAACCTGGACAAGGCGCAATACCTGGCGTTCGGCCGCCAATGGGGCCAGCCAATCCTGTTCTTCAATCCGTCGCACCGCGAGCAGGCATTTCCCGAACTCATCACCATCCACAACCGGCCGGATACGGCACCGCGGCAGAAGAACGCGGCGATGCAGTGGCATGTCGACAGTTCCTACGAGATCCCGCCGGCGGCCGTGACCATGCTGCATGGCATCGAGGCACCGTCGAAGGGCAACGAAACGCTGTTTCTCGACATGGCCGCCGCCTACGATGCCCTGCCGGAGTCGATGAAGGCGCGCATCGAGGGACTCGTCGTCCGCCACGGCCTGGGCGATCCGCGCTTCTTTCTCGAAGGAGAGTATCGCGGCCGCGACGAGAACCTGAGCCCGGAGCGCCTGAACCTGCGGGTCCACCACCCGCTGGTCATGCCGCACCCGCAGACGGGCCGCAAGGTCATCTACGCCCCGGGCGGGTCGCCCATGGGCATCGTCGGCATGCCGGACGAGGAAGCCATCGCCCTGCTCAGGGCGCTGAAGGTGCATTCAATCCGCCCGGAATTCATGCTGCGGGCGGCTGCGCAGGCAGGTTCGGTGGTCATCTGGGACAACTACGCCGTCATGCACAGCGCCACGCCGACCGTCTACTCCGATGCCGACGGCGAGCGCCGCCTGCTTTACCGCATCAGCACGCGCGAGATGATCGCCCTGTAGCCTTCCCGCCCCGAAACGGGGTCGGAGTCATTTTCCGCCCCCGAGCACGTGAATCAATCAACTCTGCCAAAACCATCCGGGCGGAAATTCACTCCGACCCCGTTTCGGGGCCGGCGGCGTCGCGTGGCTTCATGCCGGCCTCGAACATGCGCCTGCGCGCGGCGATCGCGTCGGAGGTGTTCTCCATGATCGACATGACGTCGGCGGAGAGCTGCAGGTGCTGGCGCATGCCCATTTCCTCCCAGGCGCGCACCAGCAGCGACTTGGTACCCATCAGGGTGGACAGCGGCGCGCGCGCGATGTGCGCCGCCATCGCCTCCACCGCCGCCTCCAGATCCGCGCGTGGGACGACCTTGTTGATCAGCCCCATCTCCAGCGCCTGCGCGGCGGTGAGCGTCTGCGCGGTGTAGAGATATTCGGCCGCGCGCTTGCGGTTCATGAACACCCACGGCTCGATCATCGTCTCCCCGCCCGGAAAGCCCAGGCCCTGCACCAGCGGCATCTGGAAGTAGGCGTCGTCCGAGGCGATGGTGATGTCGGGCAGCAGCGCCCAGTAGGTGCCGCCGCCCAGCGCGTAGCCGTGCACCTGGGCGATCATCGGCTTGCCGAACTCGAAGAAGCGCAGCGTTGGCCACAGGAACAGGTCGCGGCTGCCGATCCAGTTCTTGCCGATGCCCTTCTGCGAGGCGGCGAATTCCGGGTACTCATCCGGCCCGGAAATCACGTGCCCGGCACAGAAGCCCTTGCCGTTGGCCTTGAGGATCACGACCTTCACGTCGTAGTCGGCCATGGCCGCGTCCAGGCAGGCGTCCACCTGGTGCACCATGTCCGAGGACTGCGAGTTGGCCTTCTGCGGCCAGTTCAGGACAATCCGCGCGATCGGCGGCTCGGTCTCGTAGAGGACGACGCCCAGGTCCTTCGCGGTCTTCATCTCGCCGGATCTCCGTCAGATCTTCCCGTGCGCCCGCATCCAGGCGAGCGTCTCGCGCAGGCCGTCCTCCAGCGGCGTCGGTGCGACGCCGAGTGCGGTGGTCGTGCGCGAGCAGTCCAGCAGCGGAATCGGGTAGGAAGTGCGCAGGTATTTCAACATCGTGCCGAATTCCTTGTCGTCCGCCGCGCCGGGCGCGGACGGATTGAAGGCCTCGACCCGGTGCGGGCTGCCCGCCATTGCGCAGAAGCGGTTCCAGATGCCCGGGAAGGTGTCGACGTCCTCGGGGCGGCCGAGCGCGAGATAGCGCTGGCCGATCTCGCCCTTGTCCAGCGCCGCCAGCGAGATCCGCGCCACGTCGGTCGCCAGCCCCCAGCTGGTCTGGCTGCCCAGGTAGCGCTTGATCTCCCCGCGCGCCGCCAGCAGCAGCGGCGCATTGAAGCTGGTCGGCACGAGCGCGCGATCCACCAGCGGCGCGGGGCCGTAGATCGCGCCCGGGATCACGGTGAGCGCGTCCTGGCCGCGGGCGGCGCGCGCCATGGTCTCGTAGAAGGCGGCGATCTTCGCGCGCGTGTACGGCGAGTGCTGCGGGCCGATCGGCTGTACGCGCGAGTCTTCGGTCAACGTCTCGTCGGCGCTGAACACCACCGGGGTGGAGAGCATCACGGTGCGCACGTTGCCGGCGCGCTCGGCGGCGGCGAGCACGTTGATGGCGCCGTCCTGGTTGGTGCGCTTGAAGTCCTCCGGCGTTGCCTTCGACCAGCTCCCGCCGATCTGTGCCGCGCAGTGGACGATGCCGTCGATGCCGGCAAGGGCGCGATCCAGGCTCGGCGGATCGGTGATGTCGCCGTCGGCGAACTCGACCCCGGCCGCCGCGAGCGGCTCGATGTCCGCGCGCGACCGCACCAGCGCGCGCACCCGGCGGCCCTGCCCGCGGGCGATGATGCACAGGTTGGAACCGACCAGGCCGGTGGCCCCGGTCACGAGGATCGATTGGCGTGTCATGGCAGCCCCCGAACGGCGCGCCAGCCGCGCCGGTTCATAGTATGGGCGACGCCAGCGCGCCGGGACAGGCTCCCGCCTGCATCGACCGGGCCGGTTTCGTCCTCCATGGTGCTCGTCGCCTGGTCGTCCCGTCGATTCGAAACTCACCTCGAGTCCGGCTTCGAAGGACGTCGCAAGGCGACACGACGCGGCAGCCGGCAGAGCTCACGGCCCGTGGACATGCCGCGGTGCCGAGGATTCGCGGGCGGCTAACCGATGTCCGCGATCGACAGGGCGCGAAATTTCTTCTCCAGTGGATAGCTGTTTCGCGCGCGGCAGACGACGGCCGCCGTCCCCACCCGCGTCGTACCGAGCCGCTCGCCGACGAATTTCAGATTGGCCGTATCGGACAATCCGGGCAGTTCCGTCCACTTCGCCTCGAACAGTTCGAGCTTCCCGCCGGTATCGCAGATGAAGTCGACTTCGCGCGTGCGGTCGCGCCAGAAAAACAGGCTCCCGGTGCGCGACGCGCGCCGTTCGCGATGCCGGAGCTGGGCGAACACGAATGTTTCCCACACCGCGCCGGACGAGGGCGAGTCGCGCAGCGCCTGCTCACTGCGGACATTGAGCAGCGCGCAGAGCAGCCCCGAGTCCGCGATGTAGAGTTTCGGGCTCTTGACTATCGATTTCGTGCGGTTCGAAAACCACGGTTCGAGCAACACGACCTGTCCCGAAGCTTCCAGCATCGACAACCATTGGTTCGCGGTGGAAGGCGCGATGCCGACGTCGCGCGCCAGATCGGCCTTGTTGAGCAGATTCGCCGATCGCAGGGCGCAGGCGCGAAGAAAGCGTTCGAAATCACGCAGGCTGCCGACCTGGGCCAGGGAACGCACGTCGCGTTCGAGGTACGTGGCGATGTATGAGTTGTAGAAGGCGGCGTGATCGATCTCGGGGTTGGCGTACAGTTCCGGAAAGCCGCCGCGCAGGATTGTGCCGTCGGTTTCGGTTCCAGGCGCTGCACGCAGAATTTCAGCCAGCGACAAGGTTTCCAGCTCGATGAACTCCGCGCGCCCTGCCAGCGACTCGGAGACACCCTTCATCAGCGTGAATTTCTGCGATCCGGTCAGAAGGTACTGCCCATTCGTCTCACGGCGGGCATCGACCGCCGACTTGAGATGGCGCAGCAGGCCCGGCGCGTACTGCACTTCGTCGATGATGGCCGGCGCGGGGTGACGCCGAAGGAAGGCGTCAGGCTCCTTCTCCGCCTGTTCCGCTTCGGTAGGTAAATCGAGCGAGACGAAGCTGTATTCCGGGAAAAGCCGGCGCAGCGTGGAGGTCTTGCGGGTTTGCCGAGCGCCGGTGAGGACCGTTACCGGGCGGGTTCGTGCGGCCCTGCGCAGGCGGGCTTCGATGTCGCGGGCGATCCACATGGGAAAAATATACGACCAGGTCGTATATATTGGAAAGGAACCTCCTGCGCGGGTGTCGGAAGCCGGGTTCGATTCGTCGCCCGGGCGCGGATTTTTCCGGCGCACGGCCGTGCTGCTCCGGTAGGATGGCAACGTGGCCCGGTCTGGTTTCGACATTCGAGCGAGGTGCCTGCATGTCCGCTTCCGATCGTCCCGTCGTCGACTTCGATCACCATTCCCCGCAGTTCGCGGCCGAACCCGAAAGGCAGCTCGCCGACCTGCGTTCCAGGTGTCCGATCGCATGGACGGAACGCTACGGCGGCTTCTGGATGCTGACCGGCTACGACGCGATCGCCGAGGTCGCGCGCGATGACTACACCTTCTCGTCGCGGCACGACGTCGGCGACCCGGACAGTCCCTACAAGGGCACGACCATTCCGCAGGGCCCGATGCTGGTCGCGCCGGTGCCGGTGGAGATCGATCCGCCCGAGTTCATCGAGTGGCGCCGGATCGTCAACCCGATGTTCTCGCCCTCGGCGGTCGCGCCGTACGCGCCGTTCATCGAGGAAGTGGTCACGGCCTGCCTGGACGCGGTCATCGAGAGCGGCCGGATCGATTTCGTACTGGACCTGGCCAATCCGGTCCCGGCGATCGTGATCCTGAAGATCCTCGGGCTGCCGCTGGAGGAGTGGGAGCGCTACGCGCAGCCGCAGCACGATCTGGTCGCCTACAAGCCTGGCACGTCGGGCTCGATCGCCGCGGGCGAGGGCATCGCCTGGACCGTCGATCAGTTGCGCCTGGCGATTGCCGATCGCCGCGCCCACCCGCGGCCGGACGACTACATCACCCGCCTCACGCAGAGCACGGTCGATGGCCGGCCGGTCAGCGACGAGCGCATCCTGGGGCATCTCACCGTCGCCCTGTCCGGCGGCGTCGACACGACCACCGCGCTGTTCGCCAACGTGATCCACCACCTGAGCGCGCATCCGGCCGATCGTGCGCGGTTGATCGCGGAGCCGGGCCTCATCCCGCAGGCGACCGAGGAATTCCTGCGCTATTTCTGCCCGGTCACCATGATGTCGAGGACGGTCGCGAAGGACACCGAGGTGCAAGGCGTACAGATGCGCGAGGGCGAGCGGCTGATGCTGGCCTGGGCGGGCGCCAATCGCGATCCGGCCTGGTTCGATCGGCCCGATGACCTGATCCTGGATCGCTTCCCGAACCGGCACATGACCTTCGGCGTCGGCGGCCACCGCTGCCTGGGCTCGAACCTCGCGCGGCTGGACTTCCAGATCCTGCTGCGCGCGGTGCTCGAGCGCTTGCCCGATTTCCAGGTGGACGCCGATCGCTGCGAACGCTACCCGAGCCGCGGGGTGGTGAACGGCTTCGTGCGCATGCCGGCAACCTTCACGCCCGGAAGCCGGCGCGGCTCGACCTTCTTCCTGCGCGGATCCTGAACCGCAGGGCGGCGGCCGGAATCACGACCGCCGGCTCAGCGCGCGTCCAGGCCCGCTGCGCCGGGCTCGATGCCGACGTCGAGCGAGTTGTTGAGCCAGGCGTTGAGGTGGTAGTGGCCGACGAGGGCGGGCACTTCCAGCAACTGGGCGTGATCGTACCGCTGCGCCAGCCCCTGCCAGGTCGGATCGGCAATCCTGCCGCCGGCGCGCAATTCGTCCACCGAGCGCAGCAGGTGGCAGTCGAACGGCGCCCAGCCGGGCGCGTCCGGGCCCTGGGTCACCCGTTCGATCGTGGCCTCGTCCAGGCCGGCATCGTGGGCGATCCGCACGTGCTGCCCCCACGGATGGGCGGCGCGGCACAGCCACGCGGTGCGCAGGATCAGTAGTTCACGGTCGCGCAGCGGCAACCGTGTTTCGTGGAGAAAGTACGCCGTCGTCCGCGCCCAGGCTTCGAACAGCGCCTCGTTGCGCGCCATGATCGACATCCACGCGCCGGGATTTGCCCCCGGCGCCGGCGCGGGCACGACCAGCGCATGTGCGGCACGTGCGCGGGCAGTCCATTGGGACCCGGGCAACCCGGGGATCCGGCCTTCAGGCCGATTCGATGGCTCGGGATCCACGATCGTGGTCGCTCCGCAGGGTGAGATTGTCAGGTACCGTACAAGAGCCTATGGTTCGGTTCCAGGCTTCGCATGAATCGGCGAGCGGGGATGCCATGCACGAACCGTCCTCCACGCGCGTTCCACCCCACGTTCCCGGCCATCTGCTTGCGGACCTGGACTTCTTCGGCGTCACGGCCGCGGATTCCGACGTCCATCGTGCCTGGAAGCGGATCCAGGACAGCCACCCGGACGTCTTCTACACGCCGCGCAACGGTGGGCACTGGATCGTGGCGCGCGCGGCCGAGATGGAGCGGGTGATCGTCGATCACGAAACCTTCCCTTCCACCCGCTCCTCGATCCCGCCGACCGAAGACGTGCTCGGCTTCAGCGTGCTGCCGATCAACGCCGACCCGCCCGAGCACACCTGCTATCGCGGCTTCATCAATCCGAGCTTCCAGCCCAAGGCGCTGCAGGCCCCGGTGGCGCGTGCACGCGCGATCGCGCGCGAACTGCTCGCCGACCTGCGGCCGCGCGGGCGCTGCGAATTCGTTCGCGACTTCGCCCAGCACCTGCCGCCGGCGGTGTTCCTGGAGATGGTGGACCTGCCGCAGGCGGACCTGCCCAGGCTCATCCCGCTGGGCGAGGTGCCGCGCGAGCCGGACCACGCAAGGCGCGCGGCGATCTATGGCGAACTGGTCGACTACCTGAAGTTCCACATCGCGCGGCGCAAGGCGGCGCCGGGCGCGGATCTGATCAGCCGGGTCATCCAGGGGCGGGTCGGCGAGCGGCCGATGAACGACACCGAGATCCTGGGCGAATGCGTCACCGTCCTGCTGGGCGGCCTGGACACGGTGGCCTCGATGATGGGTTTCATCGCCCGCTTCCTGGCCACCGATCCGCATCGCCGCCGCCTGCTCGCGCGCGATCCGGCGCTGATCCCGCGCGTCGTCCCGGAACTGATGCGGCGCCACAGCGTCGGGCAGTCCACCCGGCGCGCCGCGCGCGACCTGGAGATCGGCGGCGCCGCGATGCGGGCCGGGGATCGGATCTGGTGCCCGACCTGGCTGCACGGCCTGGACGAGCGGCGCTGGCCGAACCCGCTGGAAGTGGACTTCGATCGGGACGCGACCTATCACGGCGCGTTCGCTCGCGGCGTGCACCGCTGCCCGGGTGCGCCGCTGGCCATGAACGAAATCACCGTATTCCTGCAGGAATGGCTCGCCTGCATTCCCGAGTTCGAAATCGAGCCCGGCGCAACGCCCGAAGCCGCCTCCGGCCAGGTGCTGAGCATGGTGCGGCTGCCGTTGGCGTGGTGAGGGTACGGCGGCCGCGGGCCGTGCCGGCCGGGCACGGCGCTTTCACCGTATCGGCGAAAACCCCGCCGGCGCCATGATCCAACTCTCCATGCTCTCCACCTTGTAGGGCGCCTCGCCCGGGCGGGCGGTCACGGTCGGCGGCCAGATGCCGTCGGCGATCGCGCGCGCGCGGATCCCCACCCGCGCGTCCAGCGATGGGTAGGCCCAGATGTGCACCAGGCGGTGCAGCGGCGCGCTGCGCACGGTCCACACGCCGACGAGCGGGCTCCTGCGGACGCGTTCGGGGATCGCCCGCCCCCATTGCGCCGTGATCCGCGCCAGTTCGCCGGGCTGGAACGGGTACACGCGCAGCTCGAACCACGGCCCGCACGCACCCGGCGCCGGCACCGGCGAAAACTCGAACGGTTCGAGCGGCCAGGTTTCCTGCGACTGGGCGATGTCGGCGAGATCCGGCGCGCCCTGTGCCATGCCGGTGCGCAACTGCACGATGCGGTTCAGCGGCCCGTTCTCGGTGTGCCAGCTCGCCAGCAGGCTGGCGCCGAACGTCGAATTGCGGGAGGCGTCTGCGAAGCGCTGCTCGGCTTCGGGCTGTGCCCCGGGGCGCACCGCGATGCAGGCCAGCTCCATCAGCGCAGCTCCGGGATCAGCGCCGCGTAGCGGTCCATGAACTCCAGCGTCGACTTCGGATCGTGCTCGTTCGGGCGCGAGCCGCCGACGATCACGCGCTGCACGCCCATGTCGCGATAGCGGCGCATGCGATCCGCGCCGGGATCGCCGAACACGAACACGGATATCTCGACCTTGTCCGGATCGCGGCCGTGCTCGCGCACCGCGGCGCGGAACCGCTCCACGCGCGGCGCGAAGTCCTTCACGCCGATGTCGATCGGCATCCAGCCCTCGGCCCAGCGCGCCGCGTGCGCGGTGCCGACGCGCCCGGCCACGCCCAGGTGCACGGGCGGATACGGTTGCTGCTGCGGCTTGGGATAGGACCACACCGGATCGAAGCGGAACCACTCGCCCTGGAACGCGGCGTCCTCCTGGGTCCACAGCGCGCGCAACGCCCGGGTGCATTCCTCCAGCGCGCTGTAGCGCTTCTTCCAGGGCGGGCGCGCGACGTTCTCGAATTCCTCCTGGTTCCAGCCGGTGCCGATCCCGAACAGCACCCGGCCGCCGGAGAGGCGGTCCAGCGTGGCGACTTCCTTGGCGGTGTTGAACACGTCGCGCTCCAGGATCAGGGCGACGCCGGTGCCCAGGCGCAGGCGCGTGGTGGCCGCGGCGACGAAGCTCAGCGACACGAACATGTCCGCCATGCGCTTGTACGCGGTCGGCAGCTCGCCGCCGGCAGGGTAGGGCGTCTTTCGCGAAGCCGGGATGTGGCTGTGCTCGCCTACCCAGAGCGATTCGTAGCCGCGCGCCTCGAGCTGGCGGCCGAGCTCGTCCGGCCGGCCGTCCTCGAGGTTGTTCATGGTGGAAAATCCGATGTGCATCGTCGCTCCTCGCTTGGTGGCCGCCCGGCGCCGCGCGCCTCAGTGGCTCGCGGTGATCCCGTACACCCGGGCCGCGTTCTCGTACAGCACCTTGCGCTGCACGTCCTCGGCAAGGCCGCCGAGCGTCTGGCGGATCTTCTCGCGCACGCCCGGGTACAGGCAGGTGGGGTGGGGGTAATCGGTCTCGAACATGATGTTGTCGGCGCCCAGGCGCGCAATCACGCCGGCGGCGTCGCTCTCGAACCAGTACGAGGCGTAGATGTTGCGCCGGAAGTAATCGGTCGGCCGCAGCTTCAGGTGCGTGACCGCGCTCTCGTCGTACTGGTACTCGCAGAACTCGATGAGGAACGGCACCCAGCCGATGCCGCTCTCGACCGAAACGAATTTCAGCGCCGGGTACCGATCCAGCAGGCCGCTGAAGATGAGGTTCGTCATCGCGCGGATGTTGCCCAGGCAGCTCGTCACAGAGGCGGTGGCCAGGCCGCCCGGGCCGTGCAGGCCCTGCCAGGGCTCCCCGGCGTTGAAGCCGCCGCCGATGTGGAAGTTCACCGGCAGGTTGCGCTCCTGCACGGTGGACCAGAGCGGATCCCAGTGCGGCTGGGTGAAGCTCGGCAGGCCCCAGTTCTCCGGTGCGTCGGTGAGCACCACGCCGGTCATGCCGAAGCGATCGTGGCAGCGCTGGATCTCCGCCACCGCGGCGCCGATGTCCCAGAACGGCACGACGATCTGCGGGAACAGTCGGCCGTTGCCGCGCGCCTGTACCTCGGCCATGCAGTCGTTGTAGCCGCTGATGCAGAAGTCGCGCAGGCGGCGGTCTTCGATTTTCATGACCCAGCTTCCGGCGAAGCCGAGCGTGTTCGGATACAGGATCTGCGCCGACAGGCCGAAGCCGTCCATCACCTTCAGGCGCTCCTCGGGCACGCCCGCGCCGGGGTGCATCTCCTGGTAGGTGTCCACCGCCATGCGGCCGTAGAGCTTGCTCGAGTCGCGCTTGACGACGCAGAAACCCACAGGCGACAGGACGATGTCGCGGTCGACCACCCACTGGTCGATCCCCTGCGCATTGCGTTCGATCCGCGGCGCGACTTCGCGCAGGCGCGCGGGGGCGCGCGCGGTCCATGTGTCGGGGGCCTCGGCCCAGTGCGTGTCGATGTCGATGACGGGCATTGAAGACAGGCGATCCTGCATCGCAATCCTCCCGAGCGTGGCGCCCCGGCGGCGCCGGCCCAAGCGTAGCGCACAACGGCGGCCCCCCGATACCGGTACCTGGACCCGCCCACGGTGCCTGGCACCAGACTTTTTCTGGTGCCTGGCACCGTGGGCGGGGGTGGGCCGGCGGCCTTGCGATGGCCGGACGGGCGCCGCATCATCGGCGGGCTGCGCATCCGCGGGCGAGGCGTGCCCCGGCCCGGCAGCGCTCCATCCGAAGGGAGTCCCCGATGCAATATGAATTCATCTCCAGCGAGGTGGCAGACGGCATTGCCACGCTGACCCTGAACCGCCCCGACAAGCGCAACATGGTGACCTTCCGCATGGCGGACGAACTGCGCCATGCGCTGGCGGTCGCGGATCGCGACGACGCAGTGCGCGTCGTCATCCTCACCGGCGCGGGCGACTACTTCTGCTCCGGCGTGGAGTTTTCCGGCACGTCGGGCATGGATCCGAATTCCGCCAGCTACCGCCCCTTCCAGGGCCGCAGCCGGGATCCCGGCGGCCTGCTGACGATGCAGATGTACGAGTCGCGCAAGTTCATCATCGTCGCCTTCAACGGCCCGGCGATCGGCTTCGGTGTGTCGGTGAGCCTGCCCGCGGACCTGCGCCTGGCGGTGGACGACGCGCGCTTCGCGATCCCGTTCGTGCGCCGCGGGTTCGTGCCCGAGTCCTGCCAGAGTTGGTTCCTGCCGCGCATCGTCGGCATCTCGCGCGCGATCGAATGGGCGGCGAGCGGCCGCTTCTTCGGCGCCGCCGAGGCGCATGAGGCGGGCCTGGTGCGCGAACTGCTGCCGCGCGCGGATCTCATGCCGCGCGCCCGCGCCATCGCCCGGGAGATCGTCGACTCGACCGCGCCGGTGGCGGTGGCCGTGGTGCGGGCGATGATGTGGCAACTGCTGTCCTGCGACATCCACGAGGCGCACCGGCTGGACACGCAGGCGCTGATCGCGATGGCGCGTACCGCCGACACGCGCGAGGGCTTCTCGGCGTTCCTGGAGAAGCGTACGGCGCAATTCCCGTTGCGGGTGAGCACCGACATGCCGGCCTTCTATCCGTGGTGGAAGCCGCGCGAGGAGGAGATTGGCACCGCGCCGCTGGAAGCCACGCCGCGCGCCTACTGGCCGGACTGAGCACACCGGCCCGACAAGGAGAACGACGCGATGCACCTGGGCTTTTCGAGCATGAACAACCTGCACCAGTGCGGGCCGGCGGAGCTGGCCGGGATGCTGGAGGCGCGCAACTACGAGTCCCTGTGGTTCGGCGAGCATGCACACCTGCCGGCGACGGACGCGCCGGTCCATCCATCCGGCAGCCCCATTCCGCCGGTGTACAAGGCGATGGCGGATCCGTTCGTCACGCTGGCCGTGGCGGCGGCGACGACCCGGCGCCTGAAGCTCGGCCTGGGCGTGGCGCTGGTGCTGGAGCGCGAGCCGTTCAACCTGGCCAAGGAGGTGGCCACGCTCGACCAGGTCAGCGGCGGTCGCGTGCTGCTCGGCGTCGGCGTGGGCTGGTACCGGGCGGAGTTCGAGAACGCCGCGCGCATGCCCTGGAACCGGCGTTTCGCCGGCCTGGCCGACTGCGTCGGCGCATTGCGCGCGCTGTGGACCCAGGACGAAGCCGGCTACCAGGGTCAGTGGTACCGCTTCGATCGCGTCTGGTCCTTTCCCAAGCCGATGCAGCGCCCGCATCCGCCGGTGATTGCCGGCGTGGGCGGCGAACTCGGCATGGGCCACGCGGCCCGCTGGGCCGACGGCTGGATGCCGATCGATCGCGGCCGCGGTGCGATACCGGGGATGATCGAACGGTTCCGGCAGCTCGTGCGCGAGGCCGGTCGCGATCCGGCGCAGGTTCCGATCAGTGTCGTCGTCCTGGGCGAGCCGGATCCGGACACCATGCTGCGATATCGCGATCTCGGCGTCGTGCGCGTGGTGTTCGGCGCCGGCCTGCCGCTGGAGCGGCCGGGGGATTTCGAGGCGGTGCTGGACCGTTGCGCGCCGCTGGTGACGAAACTGGCCTGACGCCGCGGGCCGGTCAAGGATCCCGCCCGGGTGACCGATATCTTCGAGAGCCACGGATCGGCCGTGCGCGTGCAGCGCGGTGTCTTTTTTCACATGGACCGATGCATTGATGGCTTCCGAAGACGAACTGCTGGTCACCGCCACGCGCGCCGAGCTGGAGGCGTGCGTGCGCCTGCTCGCGCGGGCGGTGGCGGCCCTGCCCGCCGGCGCTGACGCTTCCGACGACGAGGCGGGCACGGGCGCCGATGCCGGTGCGACCGCCGCGGCCGGCATCCTGGCCCGGGCGCTCGCCATCGTGCGTGCCTCCGCACCCGCGGTACCGGCACCGCAATCCGTCGCGGAGCCGGCGGTGGACTTCGAACGCACCGCGGATCGCAGCAACCAGCGCGAGGAGTTGCGCGTGGGGTTCGCCGAGCAGGCGCAGGTGCTGCTGCGTGGCGGCGGCCGCAAGCTCGGCGTGAAGTTGATCAACCTCTCCTGGAGCGGCGCGGCGGTGCGGGCGTCGAACCTGCCGGTGCGCACCGGCCAGCGATTGCTCATCTACCTGCCGGCCGGGGAGCGCGAGTTCGCCAAGGTGCTGGCGACGGTGATGTGGACCGCGGGCGGGCACTGCCCGGAGGCCTTCGGGCTGCGATTCGAGGTGTTGACGCCGCAGCACAGCGAGCGGCTGCACGCATTGATTGCCGAGCGCGCGTGCGGCACCGGGGACCTCGCGATCGAGGCGCACGACCGAATCGTCAGGCGCCTGGAAATCGAGTTCTCCGATCGCGACGAACTGCTGGAGACCCTGCACGACGCGCAGGACGCCGGCCTCGTCCTGACCCTGCCCGAGCCCCTGGAGCCGGACCAGTCCCTGCTGGTGTGCATGAGCTGCGGCGGTGCCGGGCCGAACCTGAACCTGCGCCTGCGGGTGGTGGAGCAGCAGCGGCTGGAGGGGTTCGGCGTCGATTCCTACCGCGTCCGGCTCAAGTTCGAGCATCCGCCGCGGCAGCTGGGCGAATTCATCGCCGAAGCGGTCGGGCCGCGGCCGGCGCCGGGTCGCTGACCGTCCTCCCCGGCATCGTAGAGGCAGAATCGGTCCAGGCTCCGGCCGATTGGATCCGCGAACCATCGTCGTCGCGAGCGCAGCGACCCATGCAGCGCTGAATCGGTCCAGGCCGCATGGATTGCCGCGGCCGCCGCCAGTCCTATCCATGAACCGCGCCGTCATTGCGAGGAGCGAAGCGACGAAGCAATCCACGTGCGGCCGGTGGCATCGTGGCCGCGTGGGTCGCGTCGCTGCGCTCGCGACGACGAAGGGGCGGTTCATGGCTGCAATCGGCCGGGGCCACCCCGGTTCGGCCTCGCAATGACGGGGGACGGACCGCGCCTCAGGCGTCCGCGTCCGGTTCGCGATCATCCTGCCAGAGCGGCGCGCGCCGCTCGGCCACGGCGCGGGCCGCCTCGCGTGCGTCCGGATGTGCGGCGGCAAGTTGCGAATACAACTGCTCGACGCGATAGCCCTCGGCGAACGGCAGCGGCTGGACCAGGTTCAGGCTCTCCTTGCGCATCCGCATGAGCACCGGGCTCTTGGCAGCGAGCCGGCCGGCCAGCGCGAGCGCGGCCTGCAGCAGCGCCTCGGGCGCGACGATCTCGCGGATCACGCCGAACCGGGCCAGGAACGCCGCGTCCACGCGCTCGCCGGTCAGGATGAGCTGGCGCATGACGTGCTCGGGCAGCACGCGCGCGGCGTGCCGCGCGCCGCCGAGCGCGCCGACGTCGATCTCCGGCAGCGCGAAGCGCGTGCGATCGGTGGCGAGGATGAAGTCCGACACCGTGGCCAGGATGAACCCGGCCCCGAACGCGGCGCCGTCCACGGCGCAGACCACCGGCACCGGCGACAGCCGCACCGCCTCGTAGGCGCGCCGGCTGCGGTAGGAGCGATCCGCCACCATCTCCGGGGTGCGCACGGCGAAGGCGCGCACGTCGCCGCCGGCTGTGAAGGCCTTCTCGCCCGCGCCGGTCAGCACCACCGCCCGCACTTCGGCGCGCTCGCGCAGGCCTTCGAAGATTTCGTACACCTGCCGGTACATGTCCGGCGTCATCGCATTCACCGGCGGATGGTCGAGCGTGACCACCAGCACGTGCGGATGCGCGGGGTCGAAATGGCTGCGGACCGTGCCCGGCGCGGGCGGACGATCGTCGGGTGGCGGGGTGGCCATGGTTTCGGACTCCGATTGCCCGGGGCGAGAATAACCGAATCGAACGGAACCGGTGCCGCGCCCGGCGGCGCAGCCCGCGTTGTACACTCGCGGCTTCGAACGGGGGAACCGCGATGGGTACGAAGCTGCGCGCCGAAGACGATCTGCTACGCACGCCCGGCACCGAGCCGAACTGGAACGAGAGCCGCTACCTGGATCTCTACGATCCGGCCGCCGGCATCGGCGGCTGGTTCCGCACCGGCAACCGGCCCAATGCCGGGTACGCGGAGATGTCCGCCTGCGTCTACCTGCCCGGCGGCCAGGTCGGCTTCCAGTTCGCGCGGCCGAAGATCGATCGCAACGTCGATGCCGCCGGCGGGCTGGCCTGGCGCATCGATCGGCCATTCGAACGCTCGCATATGCACTACGCCGGCGAACTGGCGATCCTCGACGATCCCTTCGCGCTGGTGAATCCGAAGGCCGCGTTCGCCGCCGCGCCGCGCGTGCCGGCGTCCGTCGAGCTGGAAATCCGCGCCTTCGGCATCGGCTCGGTGCTCGGCCAGGATCAGGATCAGATCGGCCGCATCTTCCTGCCCGGCCAGGCCGACGGCCATTTCCAGCACCTGGTGCACTGCGCCGGCGAAATCCGGGTCGGCGATCAACGCTGGGCGGTGAACGCCCGCGGCGGCCGCGATCACTCCTGGGGGCCACGCAACTGGAATTCCAAGATCTGGTTCCGCTGGCTGGTCGGCGTGGTGGACGACGATTTCGGCTTCATGGCCACGCGCGCGCTCGGCCCCACCGCGGCGCGCCAGGGCGGGTTCGTGTGGGAGAACGGGACGTTCCACGAAATCGACGCCGTGGAAGTGCGCAGCGACTACATGCCCGACAAGCCCTACCACGTCGCCTCGCACGCACAGTTCCGCAGCGGCGCGCGGACCTGGCGCGCGGACGGCCGCACGCTCTCGTACGTGCCGCTGCGGCATGCAAGGAAGCACGACGACGGCCGCGAGGAACTGCTGCGGATCGTGAAGTCGCCGATGCGCTGGGCGCTCGCGGACGGCCGCACCGCCTGGGGCATTACCGAGTACCACGACGACATGATCGACGGCCGCCCGGCCGGGCTGGGGATCTGAAGATGGGCGGCACGGGCACGACGCATTCGGATCCGCGCCGGGCGGATCCGCAGTGGCTGGACCTGGACAGCCTCGGCGCCTGGATGCGCGAGGCGATCGGCAACTTTCCCGGCCCGCTCACCGCGACCAAGTCCGGCCTGGGCGAATCCAACCCGACCTTCCGCATTGATACCGGCGCGGACCGGCTCATACTGCGGCGCCGTCCGCCGGGCAACCTGCTGCCGTCGGCGCACGCGGTGGACCGCGAGTTCCGCGTCATGCGCGCGCTTGCGGGCAGCGCGGTGCCGGTGCCGCGCATGGTGGCCTACTGCGGCGACGAGTCCGTGATTGGCAGCGCCTTCTTCCTGATGGAGTACGTCGAGGGGCGGATCTTCCGCCAGTACGATCTGCCCGGCCTCGCGCCGGCCGAGCGCGCCGCAATCTACGACGATGCGAACGCGACGATCGCCAGGCTGCACCAGGTCGACATCGCCGCCGCCGGGCTGGCCGACTTCGGCAAGCCGGGCAATTATTTCGCGCGCCAGCTCGACCGGCTCACGCGCCAGTACCGGGCGACGCAGATGGCGCACGTGGAGGCGATGGAGCGCATGATCGAGGTGCTGCCGCGCCACATCCCGCCGGACGAGCCGCCCGCGCTGGTGCACGGCGATTTCCGCCTCGACAACCTCATCTTCCATCCCGCCGAGCCGCGCGTGGCGGCGGTACTGGACTGGGAACTGTCCACGCTCGGCAACCCGCTTTCGGACTTCGCCTACGGCATGTGCCTGTGGCGGCTGACGCAGGACGACTACCGCTACGGCATGGCGGGGTTCGACCTCGCCGCGCTCGGCATCCCGGACGAGGCGGCCTGCCGCGAGGCGTACTGCCGACGCACCGGGCGCGCGTCGATCCCGCATTGGGAGTTCTACATCGCCTTCAACATCTTCCGCATCGCGGCGATCCTGCAGGGCATCGCCGCGCGCGCCGCGGCCGGCAACGCCTCGCAGGCGAGCGCGGACGCCACCGGCGATCGGGCGCGGCGCATCGCCGCCGCGGGCCTGCGCCAGCTCGACCGGCTCTGAGCCCCGGGCGTCGTGACATCGAACCGGGCCGGGCTCCGGCCGATTGAAACCATGAACCTCCGTCGTCGCGAGCGCAGCGAAGCGACCCATGCGGCGCCGATTGGGTCCAGGCCGCGTGGATTGCTTCGTCGCTTCGCTCCTCGCAATGACGGGGCGCGGTTCACCGCTTACTGAGCTCGCGACGATGGCGTACGCCGTGCGGTCCGGGAACGATAGGAGAATTTGAACATGTTGCGATACGCAGGATGGCTGCCTGCTTCATCGGCCCTGCTGGCGCTCTGGCTGACCGGTGCGACTGCCGCGGACGTCGGCGGGGCTCCGAACGCGACCGTCGGCGCATCGGATCCGATACCGATGGACTTCCCCGCGATCGCCCGCGCGCCGCAGGGCGCGCCGAACATCCTGCTCGTGCTCACCGATGACGTCGGCTTCGGCGCGCCGTCCGCATTCGGCGGGCCGGTGCCGACGCCGACGCTCGAACGCCTCGCGGCGGGCGGGCTGAAGTACAACCGCTTCCACACCACGGCGATGTGCTCGCCCACGCGCGCGGCGCTGCTCACGGGCCGCAATCATCACGCGGTGGCGACCGGGTCGCTCACCGACTTCCCCATGGGGGCGCCCGGGTACACGGGCATGATCCCCAGGAGCGCGGCGACGATCGCCGAAGTGCTGCGCAGAAACGGCTACAACACGGCCGCATTCGGCAAGCACCACAACGTTCCGCACGGACCGTTCGGCGGCGCGGGTCCGAACGACTACCTGCCGAACAGCCTGGGGTTCGAGTACTTCTTCGGCTTCATCGGCTCCGATACCGACCA
The DNA here is from genome assembly GCA_050183625.1 of Gammaproteobacteria bacterium. Classification (GTDB taxonomy): domain Bacteria; phylum Pseudomonadota; class Gammaproteobacteria; order JADZEE01; family JADZEE01; genus JBFXBD01. The sequence continues at coordinate 2,471 of JBFXBD010000061.1, read as the reverse complement.
GTGGCGGCCGACGCTCTACCGCAATACCACGCGCGTCATAGACACCGGGCCGCAGCCGATCCTCGACCAACGGCTGGCGGACGATGCCATCGGCTGGCTGCACCGCCAGCAGGCCGCCGCGCCCGGCAAGCCGTTCTTCGTCTACTACGCGCCCGGGTCGGCGCACACGCCGCACCAGGCACCGGCGGACTGGATCGAAAAGTTCCGCGGCCGCTTCGCCGGCGGCTGGGAGCAGGCGCGCGAGCAGACCCTCGCGCGCCAGAAGGCGCTGGGCGTGGTTCCGGAAACTACGAAGCTGCCGGCCTGGCCCGCCGATCTGCCGCGCTGGAACACCCTGCCGCCGCAGGAGCGGGCGTATCAGGGCCGGGCGATGGAAGTGTTCGCGGCCCAGCTCGCATTCCAGGACGCGCAGTTCGGGCGCATCGTCGACGAGCTGGAACGGATGGGCCTGCGCGAGAACACCTTGATCGTCTTCATCGCCGGCGACAATGGCCCCGATGCCGCGGCTTCGCCGGCCGGCGCGATTGCCGAGGCCGGCGAGCTGGCGAACCGGCGCCTGACGCCGGAGGAGCACTGGCAGTTGATCGATCAACTCGGCGGGCCGCTGGTCCACAGCAACTACGGCAGCGCCTGGGCCCAGGCGATGGCGACGCCGTTTCCGTTCTACAAGCAGATCGCCTCGCACCTGGGCGGGGTGCGCAACGGCATGGTGATCTCCTGGCCGCGGCGGATCGCCGCGCCGGGGATCAGGACGCAGTACGCGCACGTCATCGACATCCATCCCACGCTGCTCGCCGCCGCCGGGATCGCCGCGCCCGATGTCGTCGACGGCGTTGCGCAGCAACCCGTCGACGGCATCGATCTGGCCTATTCGTTCGACGCGCCGCAGGCGCCGTCCAGGCGCACGGTGCAGTACTACGAACTGCTCGGCAACCGGGCGATCTACGCCGACGGCTGGCTCGCCGCAACCACGCCGCAGCGCCGGCCGTGGCGAATGGCGAACCCGGAAGCGGCGATCAACAAGGCGCCGGGCTACGCCTGGGAGCTTTACGATCTGTCGCGCGATTTCAGCCAGTCGCGGGATCTGGCCGCCCGGCATCCGCGACGCCTGGCGGATCTGCGCCGGCAGTTCGACGAACAGGCGGCCCGCTACGGCATCGCGCCGATCAACGACCGGACCGACTTCGAGCGCACCGGCAGCGCCGCGCGGGCCTACATCGCGCCCCGGCAGCGCTACGAATACTGGGGCCCGGGCCTGACCGTGTTCAGCGACGCCGCGCCGGCGCTTGCCAACCGCGCGTTCACGATCACCGCCGATCTGTCCGCCGGCGAGGGTGTGATCGCGGCGGCCGGGAGCCGGCTCGGCGGCTGGAGCTTCGGCATCCAGGACGGCCGCCCGGCGGTGCATCACGCGCTCACCGTGATGCCCGCGGATCGCTTCGAACTCGTCGCGCCCGAGGCGCTGGAGTCCGGTCGCGCCGCGCGCGTCGCGTTCGACTTCGACTACGACGGCGGCGGGCTCGGCAAGGGCGGGCTGGTCAGCATCTCGATCGACGGCCGCAAGGTGGCCCAGGCGCGCATCGAGCGCACGATCGTGACGCCGGACCCGCACAGCGAATCCTTCGACGTCGGCCTGGACAGCGGCGTGCCGGTGGTGGAGACGCCGGGGCGATCGAACGCCTTCGGCGGCGAATTGAAGAAAGTCACGATCGACGTCGGCCAGCCCGGCCGGCGTCGCGCGCCGCCCGGCTAAACGGGGACGGTTTGCCCGGCGCTGCAATCGATCAATCCGTCCCCCATTTCGAAGGAGAACCTGCATGTCGCCACCGCCGCTAGGCGTCGGAGTCAACATCGTCTGGATGAAGCCCACGCTGCAGGTGCGCGCCGCGCAGCTAGCCGAGGAACTCGGCTTCGAGTCCGTGTGGTCGGGCGAGCACGTCGCGCTGCCGGTCGAGCCTGACTGGTGGAAGCAGTACCCGCTGGTGGTGGCGCTCGGCCCGTCCGCCACCGAGGAGACGGTGAGCTTCAAACCCCGATCCGAGTTCCTCGATCCGCTGATCGTGCTCGCGGCCATCGCCAGCGCGACGAAGCGGGTGCGCCTGGGCGTGGGGATCTACCTGCTGCCGTTGCGCGATGCGGTACTCGCCGCGCGCATGGTCGCCTCGCTGGATGTGCTCTCGGGCGGCCGGCTCGACCTGGCCGTCGGCCTGGGCTGGAGCGAGGCCGAGTATCGCTTCACCGGCAACGACTGGAAAGCGCGCGCGCGCAAGATGGACGAGACCATCCGCGCCATGCGCGCCTGCTTCGAGATGGACGAGCCGTGCTTCAAGGGCGAGTTCCACGCGTTCGGGCCGATGGGCTTCGAACCCAAGCCGATCCAGAGGCCGCTGCCGATCCTGATCGGCGGCGGCGCGCCGCCGGCCGAACGCCGCGCCGGATACCTCGGCAACGGCTGGCACGGCCCGGTGTCC
>JBFXBD010000060.1:0-42709 GCA_050183625.1 Gammaproteobacteria bacterium | reverse complement strand
CTGATCGATCGCGGCCTGCCGGTCTACCTGCTGGACTGGGGCGAACCGGATGCCGCGTACCGCCACGTCACGCTCGACGATCTGATCTGCGGCCGCCTGCACCGCTGCCTCGATGCGATACGCGCGGATGCCGGGGTGGAACGAATCAATCTCATGGGCATCTGCCAGGGTGGGGTATTCAGCCTGTGCTATGCGGCGCTCCAACCCGAGCGTATCGGCGCCCTGCTGGCGACCGTCACGCCGGTGGATTTCCACACCGCTGACGATCTGCTCAGCCGCCTGGTACGCCACATCGACATCGATCGGGCGGTCGACGTGCTCGGCAATGTTCCGGGCGAGTTGCTGAACAGCGCCTTCCTGGCCCTCAAGCCCTTTTCGCTCGGGATCGGCAAGTACCGGCGGGCGGCCGGGCAGTTGGACGCCACGGATTACCTGGCCGAATTTGCCCGCCTGGAACAGTGGATCGAAGACAGCCCCGCCCAGCCGGGCGAGGTATTCAGGCGATTCGTGCGCGACTTCTACCAGCGCAATGCGCTGCTACGCGGGGAACTGCTTTTGGATGGCAGGCGGGTCGATCTCGCGCGCATCACGATGCCGGTGCTCAATGTCGTCGCCGCGGCCGATCACCTGGTTCCGCCGGCGGCGTCGCGGGCACTGGCAGCGGCTGTCGGATCAGACGATTACTCGGAGGTCGAGTTGCCGGGCGGGCACATTGGCATCTACGTCGCTGAACGCGCGCGAAGCCCGTTGGCTGCGACGATCGACAACTGGCTCGCTGCCCGGGCACCCCGCCCAACGCCGATACGCGTGCCGGGCTGAAGGTGAGCTCCCCCCGGCCGTGCCTGGAGGGCACCAGCACGGGGGGAGCGGGCAGGATCTGGGACTGGAACTGAACTCAGGCGGCCTTCTTGGTCGAAGTCTCCTTGACGATCGACTTGGCCGCGTCGTTGAACTTGGTCTCGCACCAACCGGTGAGTTCCGCGCGGACGCCGTTGAGGATGTCATTGGTCTTGCGCATTCCGGAGACCATGCGCTGGGTGTTCTCGGACGCGAATTCGGTCTGGGTGGCGATGATGTCCTTCAGGCTCTTGGGCTCGCTGAGCAGGCCCATCTGCTTCACGCCCGCGTCCACGCAGGTGTTGACGAAGTCGATCTGATGCGCAGCGAGCTGCTCGAAGGCCTTGGTACCGATGGCCTGGAGCTCGGTCATCGCGGTCAGGGCATCTTTTCCGTACGACTGCCACTTGGAGAAAATTTCGGTCTGCATGTTCCAGTACTCCCCGTATCGGGTTGGGTTCGCCGGCAGTTCTCCGAGCCTGCCTCCCGGGTGGTCGGAGCGGCAGGTCCGGTGGTGCCGGCGGGCTTTGCCGCAGTGCAGCAAATGCTGCGTCGCACAATAAGGTAGGCCGCAAACGCATGTCAACCTTTTTTTCGACGTTTTCAGGGCGCGACGGGCTGGGACCCGCGCTCCCGATTTGCAAACTGCGACTTTGAAAATACGGGATCATCCATTAGCATCGGCCGTTCCCGCCGATCGGGCCGCCCGCAGGGCCCTCATGGCCGCCAGTTCCAGGACATTCCAATTTACTGAAATCAAAGGAGTAATTTTCCTATGACCGTTACCCACTCAGGGCTCGAAAACTGGGTGCGTCAAATCGCAGAGCTCACCAGGCCCAAGGATATCCACTGGTGCGACGGCTCGGCGGCCGAGCTGGCGAGAATGTTCGACCTCATGGAGCGATCGGGTACCGCGCAGCGCCTGAACCAGGCCAAGCGCCCCAACAGCTATCTCGTGCGCTCCGACCCCGCCGACGTCGCCCGCGTCGAGGACCGCACCTTCATCTGCTCCAGGGAGAAGGCCGACGCCGGTCCGAATAACAACTGGATTGCGCCCGACGTGATGCGGCGCACGCTGACCGAGCTCTACACCGGCTGCATGCGCGGCCGGACGATGTACGTCATTCCCTTCAGCATGGGCCCGATCGGATCGCCGATCGCCCATATCGGCATCGAAGTCACGGACTCGCCCTACGTGGTGGCGAGCATGCATTACATGACCAGGGTGGGCTCCGAGGTGCTCGAGCGGCTGGGCGCGGACGGCCGCTTCGTTCCGTGCGTGCACTCGGTCGGCGTGCCGCTTGCCGACGGCGCTCGCGACGTACCCTGGCCCTGCAACCCGGACAATCGCTACATCGTTCATTTTCCCGAGACCCGCGAAATCTGGTCGTTCGGTTCCGGGTACGGCGGCAACGCACTGCTGGGCAAGAAGTGCTTCGCGCTGCGTATCGCCTCGGTGATGGCGCGCGACGAGGGCTGGCTCGCCGAGCACATGCTCATCCTCAAGATCACCAATCCGCAGGGGCAGGCGCGCTACTTCGCCGGCGCGTTTCCGAGCGCCTGCGGCAAGACCAACCTCGCGATGCTCGATCCGACGCTGCCCGGCTGGAAGGTCGAGACCGTCGGCGACGACATCGCCTGGATGAAGTTCGGCCCTGATGGCGAGCTACGCGCGATCAATCCCGAGGCGGGATTCTTCGGCGTCGCGCCCGGCACCAGCACGCAGTCCAATACGCATGCCATGGCGACGCTCGATCATGGCGCAGTGTTCACCAACGTCGCGCTCACCGAGGACGGCGACGTCTGGTGGGAAGGCATGACCGACACCCCTCCGGCGAAGCTCATCGACTGGCAGGGCAAGCCATGGACACCTGACTGCGGCCGCCCGGCGGCGCACCCGAACGCCCGGTTCACCGCGCGTGCCGCCCATTGCCCGATCGTTGCGCAGGAATGGGAGGATCCGGCCGGCGTGCCAATCAGCGCAATCCTGTTCGGCGGGCGGCGCGCCAGCGTGGTACCGCTGGTGAACGAATCGCGAGACTGGGTGCACGGCACCTTTCTCGCATCGATCATCGGCAGCGAGAAGACGGCCGCGGCGGCCGGGAAGATCGGCGAACTGCGCCGGGATCCGATGGCCATGCTGCCGTTCTGCGGCTACAACATGGGCGACTACTGGAAGCACTGGCTGGCAATTGGCCAGCGTGCCGGGGCGAAATTGCCGCGGATCTACTATGTCAACTGGTTCCGCAAGGACGCCAGGGGCGGCTTCGTATGGCCGGGCTTCGGTGAGAACTCCCGGGTCTTGAAATGGATCTTCGAGCGCTGCGACGGCACGGGCAAGGCAGTCGATACCCCGATCGGGCGCCTGCCGGCGCCGGGTGCCCTCGACCTCGGCAATCTGAAACTCTCCGCCGAAGCGCTGGAGCTGTTGCTGAAGGTCGACATCGACGGCTGGAGCCAGGAAGTGCCGCTGATCGAATCCTTCTACGAGGAATTCGGAGACCGGGTTCCGGCGGAGCTCAAGGCACAACTCGCACGCCTGCGAGCCGACCTCGGGCCGCAGCGGGCGGCATAAACGACGCGGATAGCCCGCCCCTGCCGCGGCGGCCGGGGCGGGCAGCGCGCACCCTCAGGGGTTATCGTCGTCCGGCTCGGGCTTGCTGCCCTTGGCCGGATCGGGCTTCGGCGGCGGCGTCACCGCGCGCAGGAAATCCTCCTGCATCCGGCGCCACATCTCCAGGTTCTGCTGCGTCAGATCGGCGAAGGCCGACAGCGGGTTGGTATTGACCGCCTTGGAAACCTGCGACGTCATCACATCCTGCTGTTGCTTGATCATCGTCAGGCCGCGGTTGAAGAACTCGCTCGCCAGCCGTTGCACGGAATTGCCGTAGAAACCGATGAGCTGGTGCAGTACGTCGGTGGAGAAAATCGGCTCGCCGGCATCCTCCTTCTCCAGGATGATCTGCAGCAGGATCGTCCGCGTGATGTCCTCGCCGGTCTTCTTGTCGATGACCGTGAAAGGTACGTCGTCAATCACCAGCTTGCGCACGTCCTCGAGCGTGATGTACTTGCTCTCGGCCGTGTCGTAAAGGCGCCGGTTCGGATATTTTTTTATGATGCGGGGTTCCATGCTCGATTTACCGCGGTTTCGATTCATCGGGCGCGGAAACGCGCCGGGGGGTGGGATGGTCGTTGGGCAAGCCGGCGGTGCCGGGGCGGAAACAAGCCGACGGATCCCACTTGGCGGGGCGAGTGGAAACAACGGACGGTGACCCGTGAATTCGCCATGTCCTCACGCCAGCGACAGAGGCAAGCGGTGCCACGCCGGGCCACGACCTCGACGGTGCGCGAACCCGGCCGTGCCGCGGAAATTTTCGTTGCGGCGCACAACCGATTCGATGGTAGCAGAAACCTGACACGGCGCACCAGACTGAGCCGCCACCGTGCCCGTCGGCGTGGGGCCGGGGTTCAGACGTGGATCGGCCGGCCGTCGACCGCCAGGGCGGCCTCGTGCATCGCCTCCGCCAGCGTCGGGTGGGCGTGGATCGTCCGTGCGAGATCCTCCGCGGCGGCGTGGTATTCCATCGCCAGGGTCGCTTCCGCGATGAGTTCCGACGCCGAAGGTCCGACCACGTGCACACCCAGGATGCGATCCGTCCCGGCGTCCGCGAGGATCTTCACGAAGCCTTCGGTATCGCCCATGGCCCGGGCCCGGCCGCTGGCCATGAACGGGAACGCGCCGGAGCGGTATTTTGCCCCGGCCGCGCGCAGCGACTGCTCGCTTTGGCCGACCCAGGCGATTTCCGGCCAGGTGTAGATCACCCAGGGTACGCGTCCCAGATCCACGTGGGGCTGCTGGCCGGCGATTGTTTCCGCCACCGCCACGCCTTCCTCGGAAGCCTTGTGCGCGAGCATCGGTCCGCGCACCACGTCGCCGATGGCGTACACGCCCGGGACGTTCGTGCGGCATGCATCGTCGACGACGATGAAGCCGCGCGTATCCAGCGCGACGCCGGCCGCATGCGGATCCAGCCCCTCGGTGTTCGGGCGCCGGCCGACGGCGACGATCAGGCGGTCGAACTCCTCCTGCTGCGCCTTGTCGCCGTGCTCGAAATCCACGCGCACGCCGGTCGGACCGGTCGCCGTGGCCGACACCTTCGCGCCCAGGCGGATATCCAGTCCCTGCTTGCCCAGGATCCTGAATGCATCGCGCGCGACCTGTTCGTCCGCCGACGGCAGGAAATCCGGCAACGCCTCGAAGACCGTCACCCTGGCGCCGAGACGGCGCCAGACGCTGCCCAGCTCCAGGCCGATTACCCCTGCGCCGATGACACCCAGCCGCGCCGGAACCTCCTTCAGGTTCAGGGCCCCGGTGGAGTCGAGGATCCGCTCCTGATCGACCGTCGCCTGCGGGATGCCGGCCGGTACGGAGCCGGTCGCGATGATGATGTTGCGCGCCTCGACCGTGACGGGCGCCTGGCCGTTCGCTCCGCCGATCTCTACCCGCATGCCCCCAAGCATGCGGGCCCGGCCTTGCAGCCACAGCACCGAATTCTTGCGGAACAGGCCGGCGATGCCCTGGGTCAGCGTCGCGACGATCCGATCCTTGCGTGCGATCATCGCCGGCACGTCGATCGATGGCGCGCCGACCCTGATACCGTGCGCCTGGGCGTGCAGGGCGATGTGCTCGAAGTGGTGCGAGGAATCCAGCAATGCCTTCGACGGGATGCAGCCCACGTTCAGGCAGGTGCCGCCGAGCGCGGGCTTGCCGGCCGGATTCACCCAGCCTTCCACGCACGCGGTCTTCATTCCGAGCTGGGCGCACCGGATCGCGGCGACGTATCCGCCGGGGCCGGCGCCAATTACGAGTACATCGTAGGAATCCATGCGCGGGCCTCAGATTTCCAGCAGCAGGCGGGCGGGGTCTTCGATCTGTTCCTTGATCGCGACCAGGAAGCTCACGGCGTCCTTGCCGTCGATGATTCGATGATCGTACGAAAGCGCCAGGTACATCATCGGCCGGATCGCCACCGCACCGTTCACGGCGACCGGGCGATCCTGGATCTTGTGCATTCCCAGGATCGCGCTTTGCGGCGGGTTGATGATCGGCGTCGAAAGCAGCGAGCCGAATACGCCGCCGTTGGTGATGGTGAAGGTACCGCCGGTGAGATCGTCCAGGGTGAGCGCCCCGGTGCGGGCTTTCTCCCCGTATGCGCGCACCGCCTGCTCTACGCCCGCGAACGACAGCGCGTCCGCGTCGCGCAGGATCGGGACTACGAGCCCGCGTTCCGACGCCACCGCGATGCCGATGTCGAAGAACCCGTGGTAGACGATATCGTCGCCGTCGACCGAGGCGTTGACGAGCGGGAAGCGCTTGAGCGCGGCCACCGCCGCCTTGACGAAGAACGACATGAACCCCAGCCGCACGCCGTGTTCCTTCTCGAACCGCTCGCGGTATCGCTCCCGCAGTTCCGAGATCGGCTGCATGTCGACCTCGTTGAACGTGGTGAGCATGGCATTGTCGTGCTGGGCGGCGAGCAGTCGCTCGGCCGCGCGTTTTCGCAGCCGCGTCATGGCCACGCGCTGCTGCGGCCGCGCGCCGGCTGGCACGGGAACGGGTTGTGTCGATGCGGACGATGCCGTCGATGCGGCGGGCTGCGCAGAGCGTTCGGAGTGCGCGAGTACGTCCGCCTTGGTAATCCGACCGTCCTTGCCGGTCCCGGTGACGGCACCGGGGTCCAGGCCCTTGTCCGCGGCGATCTTGCGCGCCGCGGGGCTGAGCTTGCCCGATGCCGCCGCCGCGGCGGGGGCGTCGGCCGCCTGGGCCGCGGGCGGATTCGCATTCGCGACCGGGGCGGCGTCCGTGTCGATCACGGCGATGACTTCGTGCGCGAGCGCGGTCTGGCCGCCGGGTTTGCGCAGTTCCTTGAGCACGCCGTCGTTCGGCGCCGCGACCTCGAGGGTCACCTTGTCGGTTTCCAGATCGATCAATATCTCGCCCTGGCGGACCGGCTCGCCAACCTGCTTGCGCCATCCGCCGAGCGTCACGTCGGCTATCGATTCTGCGAGCGGAGGGACCTTCACTTCGACCAACACGCGCGTCTCCTTTCAGTGCCGTGCCGCGTTCCGCGCGGCCGTCATGCGCTCTTCTTCTTCTGCCCCGCCGCGGCGTCCAGGCGCAGGGCCTCGTTCACGATCGCCTGCTGCTGCTCCGTATGCACCCGCGGCGAGCCGACCGCGGGCGATGCCGAGTACGGTCGCGCGACCAGCGACAGCTTGTGATGCTTTTCAATCGAGTTCGGAAGGTGATCGCGCGAGACGAGATAGAACCACGCGCCCTGGTTGCGCGGCTCTTCCTGCACCCAGACCACCTCGCGCAGGTTGGGATAGGCGGCGACGATTGCCTGTACTTCCTCGCGCGGAAACGGGTATAGCTGCTCGATGCGCATGATGGCGATGTCTTCGATTCCGTGCGCGCGACGCGCCTCGAGCAACTCGAAGTAGACCTTGCCGCTGCACATCAGCAGCCGCGCGACCCGGGCCGGGTCCAGCGGATCGATCTCGCCTATCGCGTCGAGGAATCGGCCGGCGGTGATGTCTTCCAGGCTGGAGACCGCCAGCTTGTGCCGCAGCAGGCTCTTGGGGCTCATCACCACCAGCGGGCGCCTGAACGGCCGCAGCACCTGCCGGCGCAGCATGTGGAAGTTCTGCGCCGGCGTGCTCGGCACGCAGACCTGCATGTTGACCTCCGCGCAGAGCTGGAGAAAGCGTTCCAGCCGCGCCGACGAATGCTCCGGACCCTGGCCGTCGTAGCCGTGCGGCAGCAGCATCGTCAGCCCGCACAACCGCCCCCACTTGGCTTCGCAGGAGGCGATGAACTGGTCGATCACCACCTGTGCGTTATTGGCGAAATCGCCGAACTGCGCCTCCCAGATCACCAGGGTCGTCGGCGCCGAACTCGCGTATCCGTAGTCGAATGCGAGCACGGCTTCTTCCGACAAGGTCGAGTTGACGACCAGGAACTTGGCCTGGTCCGGCGACAGGTGCTGAAGCGGCAGGTGGGTGCGGCCGTCCTGCGTGTCGTGGATCACCGCGTGGCGGTGGAAGAAGGTGCCGCGGCCGCTGTCCTGCCCCGACAGGCGTACCGGATATCCGGCGTCCAGCAGGCTCGCGTAGGCGAGATTCTCGGCATAACCCCAGTCGAGCGGTGTCTCGCCGCGGCCCATCTCGGCGCGCGCATCCAGGATCCGCGCCACGGATTTGTGCAGCTTGAAGTCCGCCGGCACGTCCACCAGCCGGGCACTCAGGCGCCCGACCGTGCCGATGTCGAGCGCGGTATTGGCGGGTTCGGTCCAATCGGTGCCCTTGTACGGCCCGAAGTCGATCGCGTAGGGGTTGTCGATGCTGGCGAGCAATGGACGGGACACGGTTTCGTTGCGCTCCAGGCGCGCGACGTAGTCCTTCACCATCGTTTCGATTTCGCCCGCGGCAATCACCCCTTCGGCGGCGAGCCGCGATGCATACAGCGCGCGTACGCCGGGATGCGCGCGAATCCTGCCGTACATGACCGGCTGCGTCGCGGCCGGTTCGTCCGCCTCGCTGTGACCATGCCGGCGGAAGCAGACGATGTCCAGCACGACGTCCTTGTTGAACTCCATCCGGTAGGCGAGCGCAAGTTCGGCGATGAACACCACGGCCTCGGGATCGTCGCCGTTGACGTGGAAGATCGGGGCCTGGACCATCTTGGCCACGTCGGTGCAGTACAACGTCGAGCGGGAATCCAGCGGGTCGCTGGTGGTGAAGCCGATCTGATTGTTGATGATGACGTGGACCGTGCCGCCGGTCGAATAGCCCCGGGTCTGCGAAAGGTTGAACGTCTCCATCACCACGCCCTGGCCGGCGAAGGCCGCGTCGCCGTGGATCAGGATCGGCAGCACGGCGTTGCGGCGCGAGTCGTTGCGTCGATCCTGGCGTGCGCGCACCGAGCCCTCGACCACCGGGTCGATGATCTCGAGGTGTGAGGGGTTGAATGCCAGCGTCAGGTGCAGCGGCCCGCCGGGAGTGCGGATGTCCGACGAATAGCCCAGGTGGTACTTCACGTCGCCGGAGCCGGAATCGATCTTCTTCCTGCCCTCGAACTCGTCGAACAGCTCCGCCGGGCGCTTGCCGACGATGTTGACCAGTACGTTCAGGCGCCCGCGGTGCGCCATGCCGATGACGACTTCCTTGACGCCGTCCGCGCCGGCGCGCTGGACGATGGCGTCGAGCGCCGCGATCGTAGAATCGCCCCCTTCGAGCGAGAAGCGCTTCTGGCCGACGTACTTGGTGTGCAGGTATTCCTCGAGCGCCGAGGCGGCGACGATCTGGGCCAGGATTTCGCGCTTGCGCGCGGCGTCGTAGGCGGGGCGGCCGAGCGCGAGTTCGAGTCGTTCCTGGATCCAGCGTTTCTGCGCGGTTTCGCTGATGTGCATGTACTCCGCGCCGATGGTGCCGCAGTACGTCCGGCGCACCGTCTCCACGATGCGCGACAAGGGTGCGCGGTCGGGTCCGAACAGCGAGCCGGTGTCGAACTCGGTGTCCATGTCCCCGGCGCTCAGGCCGTGGAAAGTCGGATCCAGGTCGCTGACGTGCGGGCGCTCGTACTGCTGCAGCGGATCCAGGTCCGCCTGCCGGTGGCCGAGGTAGCGGTGGGAATTGATGAGTCGAAGTACCGCGGCCTGCTTGTGCTGCGCGGTTTCGGAGGCGGCGGGCGCAACGGTGCGCGGCCCGCGCGCGGCGAGCGCGAAGGCCGCGCGCACCGGTCCGTGGGCGCGATCAGCGGGGTCGCCCACGGCGCTGAAGTACTCGCGCCACTGCGGCGAAACGGCGCCGGGGTCGGCCAGCCAGGTTTCGTAGAGCTCTTCGACGAAGGCGGCATTGCCGCCGGACAGGCACGAGGGCTCCGGCATGCTCATTGGTTCTGTTCTCCAGGAATCGGCGGCCCGCCCGCAATCACCGCCCGGGGCCGTGCCGCACGAGGCCCGGCAGCCGCGCGGCGCCGGCCGCCGACACACGGCAAGCGGTCGTGACCGGCGGGCCTTGCGCGAGTATGCATGATCTATTCCGCGCTCGCTAATGCACGCTTGCTGAGACCGGATCGGCGACGCTATCCTAGCGCGCCGCGGCGGCCGCGCCGTGGCGGCGGGGCTTCGGCCCGGCGCCAGCCGGGCGTTATCCGGCACCGGCATCGGTGCACCACCCGAATCGGCTTACGGACTCTCACCGGTGGCAAGGAACTGCCGCCGGCACGCCGGTTCCCCCCGGGCATTTGCCTGCTCAAAAACTGGAAGGTAGAAGGAAATGAAGAAACCCGTTCGCGTTGCAGTCACCGGCGCAGCCGGCCAGATCGGCTACTCACTGCTGTTTCGTATCGCCGCCGGCGAGATGCTCGGCGCGGATCAGCCGGTGATCCTGCAATTGCTCGAAGTCACCCCGGCCCTCAAGGCGCTCAAGGGCGTGGCGATGGAGCTGGAAGACTGCGCGTTTCCGCTCCTGGCGGGCATCGTCCAGTCCGACGACGCGAACGTGGCGTTCCGGGATGCCGACTATGCCCTGCTGGTGGGCGCCAAGCCGCGCGGCCCGGGCATGGAGCGCAGCGATCTGCTGCAGCAGAACGGCGGCATCTTCAAGGTCCAGGGCCGCGCACTGAACGACAATGCCAGTCGCCAGGTCAAGGTGCTGGTGGTCGGCAACCCGGCCAACACCAATGCGCTCACGGCGATGAAGTCGGCGCCGGATCTCAACCCGCGCCAGTTCACCGCGATGACGCGCCTGGATCACAACCGAGCGGTCGCGCAGTTGGCCCAGCAGACCGGTTCCACGGTCGCGGACATACGCAAGGTCGCGATCTGGGGCAATCACTCCACCACGCAATATCCGGATCTGCACTATGCCACGGTCAAGGGCCAGCCCGCGCTCGGCCTCGTGGACCGGCAGTGGTACGAAACCACGTACATCCCGCGCGTCGCCAAGCGCGGCGCCGAGATCATCGATGCGCGCGGCGCGTCGTCGGCGGCGTCGGCGGCGAACGCGGCGTTGGAGCACATGCGTGACTGGGCGCGCGGTACGGCGAACGGCGACTGGACCAGCATGGGTGTGCCCAGCGACGGCAGCTATGGCATTGCCGAGGGCCTGATATATTCCTATCCGGTCACGACGGCCGGGGGTGAATACAGGATCGTGCAGGGGCTGGACGTGAGCGAGTTCAGCCGGGCGCGCATGGACACTACGCGCAAGGAGCTCGAGGAGGAGCGGGACGCGGTCGCCAAGCAGGGCAAGTAGTCCCGGCACCCGGTCGCACGAAGCCGCCGGCAGGCCGAAACCGGGTATCATGCACCCATGATCGACGCCGAGGGATATCGCGAGAACGTAGGTATCGTCATCTGCAACGACGCCGGGCGCGTATTCTGGGGCCGGCGGGTCGGCATGAACGCCTGGCAGTTCCCGCAGGGCGGCATCGATGGCGCGGAGACGCCAATCATGGCGATGCTGCGGGAGTTGCGCGAGGAAGTCGGGCTGGAGCCCGGCGATGTCGAAGTCCTGGGCTCCACCCAGGACTGGCTCCACTACCGATTGCCGAAAAGATTCGTACGCTCGAACCAGGTGCCCGTGTGCATCGGCCAGAAGCAGATCTGGTTCGCCGTGCGCCTGCTCAGCAGCGAAAGCGCCGTGAACCTGCGGGTCTGCAACCGCCCCGAGTTCGACACCTGGCGCTGGGTACCGTACTGGCGTCCGATCAGCGAAGTCGTGTCATTCAAGCGCCGGGTCTACAAGCGCGCCCTGACCGAGCTTGCGCCGCTGGTCCCAGGTTGCCGCAAGCCGGCCAGCGCCATGGTTTCGACACCGGCCGTACCCGTGCAGTAGCCCGGCCGGCACCCGATCCAGGTGCCGGCAGCCTGTGGATAACCCTGTGACTCGATTGCGCATCCCGCGCGCGGGAAAGGTACTTCGCCGGGCGCGTGAAAGGCTCGCCCGACGCCGCGTGCCGCTCGGACTAATTACCAATTAATCAATGCGTTGAATAAAAACGCCGCAGTTGGATACGGAAGTGCACGCGCCCCGTGTTGGATGCGCAACACGGTGTTATACAGATTGTGCATAAATCGCGCGCATGGGGCTTTTGGCGGTAGTAGACGCTTACGCCGGCGATGTGCACGGCGACGCGGCCTACGGCCGCTGCGGGTCCAGGGCGACCTGGTAGCGTTCCACCAGCCGGGTTCGGGAGCCTGAGATTTCCACCAGGAAGTCCAGCGCCGGCTCGCGCATCGCCGCCTGACTGGTCACGTGGACGAACCCCCGCCGGCCGTCCCGCGCGATCTCGAACTTCAGGTTCATCAGGGCCGCCGTACGCTGCAGCCCGGCCTTATCGAACTGCGCCTGCGCTGCCAGAGCGACCCGCAGATCGGCGAGGCTCTCGTCCCTGCCGGCGGTAATCGGGATGCGGGCGTCGAAGGGCTGGTTCAGGTACGACCTCACCTCGATGGCACCGAGCCCGATGGCCTGGACGGGCGCGGCCACGATGGCCATGAGCAACAAAGCAGCCTTGCACATCAGGAGCGTTCCCCTTGGATGTCGGCGCGAACCGCCGGTGCTCCATTTTGCCACGTGCCGCGCATCGCCGGTGTGGGCCAGCCTCGGCCGCATCACGCACCGGGCTGCAAGGTCACCGGTACCTCGATGCGATCCGCCTCGCGCGCGACGGTGAGCCTGACGGTATCGCCGACCTTGAAATCGTCCAGCCGCGCGAGCAGCCTGCCGACCGTATCGACCTCCTCGCCGTCCACTGCCACGATCACGTCCCCCGGTGTCACCGCACCGTCCGGCGATACCTTGATGCCACGCAGTCCCGCAGCGGCCGCGGCGGATCCGGGCGTGACGCGCAGGATCACCACGCCTTCCACGCGGATGGCCGGGGCCAGGCGCCGATTCAGATCCTCGTCCACCTGGATGCCGAGCGCCGGCCGGATGTACTTGCCGTTGCGGATGAGCTGAGGAACGACCCGGTTCACCGTATCCGCCGGCACGGCGAAGCCGATGCCGGCGCTGGCACCGCTCGGGCTGTAGATCGCGGTGGTGATGCCGACCAGCCGCCCCGCGGAATCCAGCAGCGGGCCACCGGAGTTGCCGGGATTGATCGCGGCGTCGGTCTGGATGAGATGCTCGATCGAGGCACCGTTGTCGCCGGCGAGCGAGCGATCGAGCGCGGAGACGATGCCGGTGGTCAGGGTCCAGTCCAGGCCGAAGGGGTTGCCGATTGCGAACACCTTCTGCCCGACCTTCAGGTCGGCGCTGGTGCCGACCGGGACCGGTGGCGGGCGCTTGAAGCCGACGCCGATCTTCAGCACTGCGATGTCGTGCACCGGACTCGCGCCGACCAGGCCCGCCCGGTAGTCGCGCCCATCGGCGAGCCGCACGGTCGCCTCGCTCGCGCCCTGTACGACGTGATAATTCGTCACCACGTGTCCGGCCTCGTCCCACACGAAGCCCGACCCCGTGCCGCGCGGCACCGAGAATACGTTGCGGGTCCAGAAATCCTGCACCTGGGCCCGGGTGGTGATGAACACCACCGAGCCACGGGCGTGCTCGAACAGTTCGATCGTGGCCCGCTCGTCCTCGGCGAGGTCGCCGCGTGCCGTCACCGCGCGCGGTTGCGCCGCCGGCGTGAACCAGTCCATCACGTAGGGCACCGCGCGCCAGACCACCAGCAACGCAACGGCCAGGAATACGATGCGGACCAGGCGGTCCATGAAACGCTCCGATTCGGCAGGCATGCGGGTGGGCCGGGCACTGGCCGGGGTGTGGCCCGGCGGGCGCGCATGATGCCACAACGCCGCGGCGCGGATCATCCGCGCCGGACGGGCCGGACGCCGTCAGGCCCTGCCTGCGGTCGCGATGCATTCGAGCGCCGCCTGCGTCATCTCCCGGGCGAGCGCGGTGCGCGGCTCCAGCGCGGTCGCTTCTCCGGCGGTGGCGAGCAGCGCGGCTTCCTCGGCGTTCGGCGCGCGCACGATGAGGGCAATTTCCGGGTTCAGCTTGCGGGCGATGTCCATCATCGCCCGCACCCGGGTGCTGTCGGCGACCGCAACGACCAGCAGGCCGGCCTCCACGATGTGCGCCTGGATGAGTGTGCCCGGGTCGGATGCGTCGCCGCACACCGCGGGAACACCGATGTCGCGCAGCGCCTGGACGCGCTCGCGGCTCTGATCGACGACGATGCAGGGGATGTCTCGCTGTGCGAGCGCCTGCGCGATCTCGCGCCCGACGGCGCCGTAGCCCACCAGCACCACCTGCCGGGCGAGAAATCGCCGTTCCGTGGACATCGGCAGCTCGCCGAGCGGATCGGTGCGGCTCTCCAGCCGGCGCGCCAGGGCGGAGCGGCCGAGGATCCAGCGCCGTCCGGGCTCGACGATCGAAAACAGCAGTGGATTCAGTCCGATCGACAACAGCGCGCCGGCGACGACCAGGCTCTCGCCCTCGGCTGGAATGAGGCCGAGATCCGCGCCCAATGCAGCGAGGATGAACGAGAACTCGCCGATCTGCGCCAGGCTCGCCGACACGGTCAGCGCGGTATTGAGCGGGTAGCGCAACGCCAGCACCAGCGCAGCCGAGGCGATCGACTTGCCCAGCACGATCACCAGCGTCACCGCCGCGACCTGCGCGGGCCGATCCACGAGCACGCGCGGATCGAACAGCATGCCGACAGAGACGAAGAACAGCACCGCGAATGCGTCGCGCAGCGGCAGGGATTCCTCGGCGGCGCGATGGCTGAACTGCGACTCGCGCAGCACCATGCCCGCGAAGAACGCGCCGAGCGCGACCGAGACGCCGAACAGTGCCGATGCACCGTACGCGATCCCCACCGCCACCGCGATCACGCACAGCGTGAACAGCTCCCGCGAACCGGTGCGGGATATCTGCCAAAGGAGCCAGGGCAGCACGCGACGCCCCGCGAGCAACATGGTGACGGCGAAAGCCGTCAGTTCCACGAGGGTGCGCGCGAGCGCCGCCCACGCCCCGCCCGGCGCGACGTTCAGGCCGGCGAGCGCAGGCAGCAGCACCAGGACCAGCACCATCGCCACGTCCTCGACCACCAGCCAGCCGACGGCGATGCGGCCGTTGCCGCTCTCGAGCGCGCCGCGCGCTTCCAGCGCGCGCAGCAGGACCACCGTGCTCGCCACCGAGAGGCAGATCCCGAACAGAATCGCGCCTTGCAGCGGCCACTGCCACGAAAGTGCCAGCGCCGCGCCCATGGTAGTCGCCGCCGCCATCTGCACCAACGCCCCGGGGACGGCAATCCGCCGCACGGCGAGCAGGTCCTCGAACGAGAAATGCAGGCCGACGCCGAACATGAGCAGCATGACGCCGATCTCGGCGAGCTGGCCGGCCAGGGCGACGTCGGCCACGTAGCCCGGCGTGTGCGGCCCGATCAGCATGCCGGCGAGCAGGTACCCGACCAGCGCGGGCAGCTTCGCGCGCACCGCCGCCAGGCCGAAAACCAGCGCCAGGCCGAGCGATGCGGCGAGCGTGACGATGAGCGGCATGTCGGCGTGCATGGCAGGTTCCCGCGGGCGGTGCCGGCGCGGCGGGCAGGTTCGTGCGCCGCAAGCGATTCCTGTCAGAACCGACCTGCCGGGCGCGGCGAGGTTCCCCGGCCGGTTGCGCTACTCGCGCAGCGCCCGGATGAGCGGCGCGTAGATGTCGTTCCCCGACGCAGTCGCCGACGGCCAGTTGTCCGTGCGCACGATGAGGTTGCAGCCGTCGTCGATCCAGCGCGAGCGCCAGCGATCCAGGATCCGAGGCAATGGCCCGATGAGCCAGCACTCGTCGATGTACTCGTCCGGCACGGCCGCCTCGGCCTCCTCGATCCGCCCGGCGGCGTAGAGTTCCACGATGCGCTCGACGGCGGCACCATAGCCGCGCCACCTCAGGTGGGTCGCGAGGCCGCCTTCTCCACCGTAGCCGCCGGTCCAACGCGCGGTGTACTCCTTGAACTGCCAGATCGCGCCGGCGACATCGTCCGTCAGCAGCACGTCGACGTGGGCCCAGATTGGAAAATCCTCTATCCGTGGCGGGTTCGCACGCCGCGCGAACCCGCGTTCCATCATCGGCCGATAGATCCGCATCATGCCCGGGGACCAGCTCCCGTTGGGCAGCAGCCCGTCGGCAATCTCCGCCGCGAGCTCGATCATCCGCTCGGTTCCGCCGCCGAATAGGATCGGGATGTCCGGATCGGTCTGCAGGATCGGCGGCAATGGCGCATACCGGGGAGCGGCGCCGGGTTCGTGCCACGGAATCGAGATCGTCGGGCCCTCGTGGCTGACCGTCTCGCCGCGAAACGAAGCGCGCATGATCGCGACCGTGTCGCGCATACGCGGCGCCGCGGGCGTCCATGGCCGGCCGTGCCAGCCCTCGGCCTGCCCTGGGGTGGTACTACCAAGGCCGGCGATGATCTCCCGGCCCGGCGCCATGTGCCGCAGCGTCTGGTAGGACATCGCCAGCAGCGTCGGGCTGCGCGAGATGTTGTTCGCGATGCGGGTGCCGACGCCTATGCGGCGAGTACATCCGAGCGCATAGCCCAGCGGCGTGAACACGTCCGAGCCGTTCGCCTCGGCACTGAACACCATGTCATAGCCGAGTTCGTCCGCCAGTTGCAGCCGTTCGCGGTTGATTCGGAAGTGCCGGCTCTGCCAGTCGATTTCGATCCCGATTTTCATCATGATTCCGCCCCGTCAACGGCTCGACCGGTGCAGGGTAGCAGTTGCCACGGCAAAGCGACGAGGAGCAATGCACCGCCGGCCGGATCGGGTGCGGGATGCTCCGGGTCCGGGCCCTCGGCCGGCGGCTCTGCTACGATTGCAAACGCGTGGACGCGCGGTTCGCCGGCGTCCGGTTACCGCCCGCCGGCCGGCGCGGGGTTCCAATCAGCCGCCATCGCGGGATTCGACCGCCAGTCGAGGGGAATACATGGCCGCAAATGCGCCCGCACGGGCCCGCTCCCTGGAAGAGTTCGGGCGCCTGATGCCCCGCATGCTCGATCGGGCCGAGATCGCCGCCGGCGTGGAGCGCTTTCGGCCGCGCCCGACCGACGTCATCATCTCCCCGTACGGCAAGTGCGGCACGACCTGGCTTCAGCAGGCCTTTCACACCCTGCGCACGCGCGGCGACATGGACTTCGACGACATCTCGCGCGTGGTGCCGTGGATCGAAACCTCCGGTGCGCTCGGCCTGGACCTGGATGCCGACCAGCGCGCCGAGCCCCGCGGCTTCAAGAGCCACCTGCCGTGGGATCGCGTTCCCAAGGGCGCGCGCTACGTGGTCTCGCTGCGCGATCCGCGCGATGCGCTGGTGTCGATGTATCGCTTCATGGAGGGCTGGTTCATCGAGCCCGGCACGGTGCTGATCGAGGACTTCGCGCGCGCGCGCGGCCGGCCCACGGGCGACGGGACCGACTACTGGCATCACCTGCTGTCCTGGTGGGAGCAACGCGACAATCCGGCGGTGCTGCTGCTGTCGTACGAGCAGATGTCGGCTGATCCGGTGGATGCGGTGCGCCGCCTGGCGCGGTTTTGCGGCATCGTGCTCGACGACGCCCTGCTCGCGCTCACGCTGGAGCACTCCTCGCTCGCGTTCATGCTGCGGTACAAGGATCGCTTCGATGATCTGCTCATGCGCAGGCTGTCCGAGCGCCGGTGCAATCTGCCGCCCGGCGGGGATTCGGCCAAGGTGCGCAAGGGCGGCGTCGGCGGGCACGTGCGCGAACTGCCGCCGTCCGTCGTCGCCGATCTCGATGCGGTGTGGCGCGAAACGGTGACTCCGCGCACCGGCTTCGCCGACTACGCGGCGCTGGAACGCGCGCTCAGTCGCCGCGCCGTCGCAGCGGTCTGATTTTCATCGTGAACGTTCCCCGCATGCAGTGGGACCCGGCCTACGACCTCGGCATCGAGGACATCGACCTGCAGCATCACTTCTTCCTGAACCTCGTGAACAGGCTCGCGAACGAACTGCAGGCGGCGCAGGATGACGATCGGCGCCTGGCGCTCATCGAGGAACTCAACGCCTACACCCGGTTCCATTTCATCAGCGAGGAGAACCTGATGCGCCGGGAAGGCTTTGCGCAGGCGGACGAGCATCGCCAGCACCACCGCGCCCTGCTGGACCAGCTCTCCCACCGCCAGGCATCGCTGGCCATGAAGCACACCGCGGAAAGTGCCGAGGCCATGGTCCTGTTCCTGCGCGAATGGTTCCTGAACCACACCCAGCACGAGGATCGGCGCTTCGCCCAGTACATGGCTTCCCACGCGCAACGCGCGGGGCAGTGAAGCGCCGGTCGCGGAGGCGATTGCCGGCGGGGACTACCGGCGGGCAGGCTGCCATGCGGCCCGGCCACGCGCGGCGGGCGCCGCCGCGACGAGCGCTGACAGCAACAGCCAGCCCGCGGCGGGCACGGGCACCGGTGCCAGGCGATTGTCGACGATGCCGGCCTGGGCGGAACTGGCGGTGTAGCCCTCGGGCAGGATGAACACCGGGCCCTCCGGCGCGAACGTCAACGTGTCGTGGAAGCTGGCCGCCGCCGATGCGGCGCCGCCGTCGCGGCTGACCACGTCCGTGGTCGTGATGATGCGCAACAGCAGCGGCACCGGAACGCCCGACTGCACCGTCAGCGTCGGCGTGACGAAATCCACGTGAATGAGGAATGCGTCGTCGATCTCGGCGATTTGAAGGACACCGCTCTCCAGCGCCGATGCATTGTTCCGATCCCTCTGCCGGGTGATGCTGCCGATCGTGCGGACGGCATTCGCCAGGCCGGTACCGAGCCCGTAATCGACCGACACGCCCGCGAACGCGCGGGTATCGAACGAACCATTGAGGAGCGAAAAAGATCCGTGCAGCCGGAAGCGGGCCGCGACCTCGATCGGTACCTGGCTGCCAGGCGCATCGGGGTTCGTGAACACGATGTCGTCGAACCGGAACGTCGCGCTGGCGCCGGTGGCCGCGGTCACGATGCCGGCCGGCTGTATCGGCATTTGCACTCCGGACGAGGCGCCGATGCCGTTGGGGTCCGCAGATGCCCTCGCGCTGACCACCGTGGCGTTGGCGAGCGCGTAAAGGTCCTGCAAGCCGGCGGCCACGCCGTTGGATTCCGAGGCGTCGTGGTCGCTGCCGGGGAAGGAGAGGCTGGCCGTAAACGTCGCGGCGGCGTTCGCGGGCGCGACGACCGCCATGAGGGAGGCGAACGATGCCGCACAGGCGGCACGCCGGAGCGAGGTGGTGTGGCGCGACATCGGGCAACCTCCTTGTTTTTGCGTAGAGCGAGCCGTGAATCTAGCGTGCCGTGGCGATGCCGTCGACGGACATCCACTCGGCCCGTACTGGCCGAACGCCGGAAATGCGACCCATGCACGCCCGGCGGGAGCAGGTGTGTGCCCCGGAACGAAGGACGTCAGGGCCGGCGACGGTGAAAGCGCACTTGCCGTGATGCCGGCGTCGGGATGGCAGGGCCGATCCGACGCGAGACGCCGATGGCGGGCCATTGCCGACGCCGTGGGAGCCGATCACCCGGCGTCGTGCGCGAGATCGGACTGGTAGCCGAAGTCGTCCCGGTACCCCGGCTGCGCGGACTCGCCGAATGCCGCGAGGATCTCGCAGAAGCGGCGCTCGACGATGTCCCGGTACTCGGGGTGCGTCATGACGTAGAACTCGCCTCCGAGTACCGCGCGCACCGTTCGTTCGCCGATGCTGTCCGGGTCCATGCCGGATTCCAGGCCGGCGCCGATGGCCGCAGCGCCGGCGGATTCCACCGGCGCGCGGCCCCCGAGCGAGGGCGTCAGGCGCGCCGTGGTGCGCACGAAGTTCGTGCGCACCATGCCCGGGCAGATGACGCTGACCCCGATGCCGTGAGGCGCAAGCTCCTGGCGCAGCGTCTCGCTCAGTCCCAGCGCCGCGAACTTCGACGCGCTGTAGGCGCCGAGCGTCGGATTGGTGAACATGGCAGCGAGCGAGGCGGTGTTGACCACATGGCCGCGCCCGCGCGCGAGAAAGCGCGGCACGAAGGCCTGGATGCCGTTCAGCATGCCCTCGACGTTGACCGCGAACACCCAGCGCCAATCCTGCAGGGGTACGTCGGCCAGTGTCGCCGTGCCATTGCCGACGCCGGCGTTGTTGCACAGCACGTCCACCGAACCGAATCGTTCCACGGCGCGCGCGGACGCCTCGTCCCACGAGGCGCGGCTGGTGACGTCCAAAGACACGCCCAGTACCGCCGCGCCGCAATGCACGCGGATGTTCTCCTGCGCGCGGTCCAGCGCCGGGGGATCGATGTCGCCGATGCACACGTTGGCGCCGGCGCTGCCGAACGCGCGCGCGAGCCCCAGGCCGATCCCGCTGGCGCCGCCGCTGATGAAAACGGTCCTGCCCTCGAAGCCCTGCATGTCGTTGCCTCCCTCGTGAAAGCCACGCCGGGCTTCAGGTGCCGTTCCCGTCGTCCTGCGCCGGCGTCTTCCACACCCCCCGGCCCGTGGTGAGCGAAGCGCCACCGTCCACCATCAATGCCTGACCGGTGACCCACTCCATCTTCATCAACCCGGTGACGGCCTCGGCGATCCGTTCCGGCGTACCGACTTCGCCGAGCGGCGTGCGGCGCAATATCTCTTCGCGGTAGCCGGGCAGATCGAGCGCTCCGCGCAGCATCGGCGTTTCGGTCGGACCGGGTCCGACGGCGTTGATGCGGATGCCATGCGGGCCGAGTTCGCGCGCGGCGACGCGGGCAAAGTGGTATACGGCGGCCTTGCTCGCGCTGTAGGCGGACAGGCCCGGATCGGCCACGACGCCGTTCACGCTGGAGATTAGCACCATCGAGCCGTTGCTGCCGGCGGCGATGGCCGTGCGCGCGACCGCCTGCACCGAGAGCATCACCCCGCGCAGGTTCACGCCGAGCACGCGGTCCCAGGCCGCCGGCTCCATGTCGACGATCCAGTGGCCGTCGGCGACGCCGGCGGCGGCGACGAGCAGCGTCGGCGGCCCGTACCGCGCGACCGTACGGTCGATCGCGTTCGCAACGGCCGCGGCGTCGGCGACGTCGCAGCCGATGACGCCGGGCCCATCAGCCATGTCCCAACGCGCGACGCGCACGCCTTCGCGCTCGAGCGCCGCAGCGCAGGCGGCGCCAATCCCGGAAGCGCCGCCCGTGATCACGGCGATCCGTCCGTTCAGGTCCAGCATCGATTTCGTCCTCGGGTGCAAGTGACGGGTGCGCCCACCGGGCACCCGGGCCGCCATCGTAGCATCGGATCCCGTGCCGGGCCGCCGCCTTCGTCTCGACATGCGCGCCGCGTTGGTGGAATACTCCGGCCGAAAGAAGTACCCCGATCCCGACGCAGGGCACTTGCCCGGGAGTGGCGTTCGCTTCACGAACAAAAGGAGGGGCCGCAATGGGTGCCGGCGAGTTTGCGAACCTGCTCCAACCGCTCGACATCGGGCCGTTCACCCTCAAGAACCGCATGGTGGTGGCGCCGCACGGGCCGATGTACGCGCAGGGTGGCCTGCTCACGCAGCGCTATGTCGACTACGAGGTCGAGAAGGCGCGCGGCGGCGCCGGGCTGGTGGTGATGTCATTCGGCCACGCCGATCCCGGCCCGCCCGAGTCGCTGCTGGTCAGCACCTGGCGCAGGGAGAACATGGCGCCGTGGCGCGAGGTCGTCGCCGGCGTGCACGCCCACGGCGCGCGCGTGTTCTTCCAGTTTGGCGAAAGTCCATGGCGCACCGGCATGGGCGCGTCGGCCTGGCCGTATACCGGCATGAACAACGCCTCCACCCGCGAGATGACGCGCGCCGACATCCGCCGGGCGATGGATGCCTTCGCCCGCTGTGCGCAGGTCATTGCCGAGGCTGGCCTGGACGGCATCGAGATGCACGGTCACGGCGATTATTTCTCCGACTTCCTGTCGCCGACGATGAACCGGCGTACGGACGAATACGGCGGATCGTTCGACAACCGGATGCGCTTCATCGAGGAGGCAATCGATGTGTTCCGCGCCGTCATCGGCCGCGGCATGGTGCTCGGCGCGCGCCTGAGCGTGGACGATCAGCTTCCGGGCTCGGTGCCGCTGGAGTCCGGCGTGGCGATCGCGCGCCGGCTCGCCGCGGGCGGCAAGCTCGATTATCTGAGCATCGACACCGTGATCGAGCCGCAGCTCCTGCCGCGGATGATCGCGCCGATGTACGCCGAGCCGGGCCATCAGCTCTACGCCTGCGCGGCCGTGAAGCAGGCGGTGACGAACATTCCGATATTCGGCGTCGGGCGCATCGTCGATCCGGCCACGGCCGAGCGCGCGATCGCCGAGGGCAAGTGCGATGCGGTCGCCATGGCGCGCGCCCTGATCGCGGATCCGGAGTTTCCGAACAAGGTCGCCCAGGGGCGTGCCGCCGATATCCGGCCGTGCCTGGGCGACAACCAGGAATGCATCGCGCCGGTGGTGCGCTATATGCCGATGGGCTGCACCGTGAACGCGGCCGCCGGCCACGAGGGTCAGTGGGGCATCGGCCGCATCGCCGCGGCGCCGGTGCGGCGACGGATCCTCGTCGTCGGCGCTGGCCCGGGCGGAATGGAAGCGGCACGCGTCGCCGCGCTGCGCGGTCACGAGGTGTTGCTGTGGGAGCAGTCCGACGCGCTCGGCGGCAGCGTGAGGCTCGCCGAGCGCCTGCCGGGCCGCGCCGACATCGGCCGCATCGTGCCCTGGCTGCGCCGCCAGCTGGAGCAGCTCGGCGTGCGGGTGACGCTCGGCGTGCAAGCCACGGCCGAACGCATCCTCGCGCAGCGGCCGGACGCGGTGGTCCTGGCCACCGGCGCGCGCTGGCTGAAGAACGGCTACAACGCGCTCGATTTCCGCGTGGTGCCGGGCTGGGAACAGCCGCATGTACTGGCAGTGGACGCGGCGGTGCAGCGCGCCGACGCAGGCGCGAACGTCGTCATCTTCGACGCCAAGGGTTTCGTGGAGGCGCCCGGCATCGCCGAGCTGTTCGCCGATCGCGGCAGCCGGGTGGAGATCGTCACGCCGTTCCCGCACCTGGGCACGGACGCGCTGCAGGCCACGCACCAGTGGTCATGGATCATGCCGCGGCTGCTCGCGCGCGGGGTGCGGATCACGCCGGATTCGCGCCTGAGTGCGATCGAGGACCACGCCGTCGCGGTCGAGAACCTGCACACCGGCGCGGTCGTGGCGCGCGACGACATCGATACCGTAGTGATGATCAGCGCCCGTGAATGCAACGACGCGCTGTTCCACGCCCTGGAAGGCTCCGGGCTCGAACTTCACCGAGTCGGCGACTGCGCCAGCCCGCTCAACATCGGCGGAGCGATCGGCACCGGGTTCCGGGTGGGAGTGGCGCTCTGATCGGCATCGCGGGTGCGGACGTCCTACAACGCCTTCTTCAGCACCGCCTGCGCCTCGGCGCTGCCGACGGCGTAGGAAATGCGGCGGGCGATCTTCCACGTCCCGTCGCGCTTTTCCAGTTCGAATCGATTGTAGGACTGGCGCCAGATCCGGCTCGTGGCGTTGTCCTCGTTGCGCACCACCACGTTCGCGTAGCCCGTGGCGGTGGCGCGCGGCCCGTCCACTTCGACCATGAAGGGCGCCATCACATGCGAGCATTTGGGCAGGATCGACTGGTGCCCCGGCCCGGTGACGATGTCGCGCACCTGGCTGCCGCGGTAGAAGACCTTGTCGTCGATGCTCACCACGCAGTCGCCCCAGTAGAGGCTCTCGCAGGCGTCCGGGTCATCGCTGTCGACGGCGAAGCAGTAGCGGGTGATGACGTCGCGTACCGCGCGTTCGTCCTCCAGCGCCTGGATCCTGCGGGTGAGCTGTGCGATCAGCTCGGCGGTGTCGGCCATGGTCCGGTCTCCTCGCGGGGGGTGGGCGCTTCGGGCTGGAGTGCATCCCGGCGTGCAGGATAGCAGGGCCGGCCTGGAAACCCGGTGCGAATGTCGGCGCGGGCGTGGGCTTATACTGCCCGGGCCGGCGAGCGCGGCGGTCATAGGGGAGCAGGCGATGCGGGGCATCAACGGGATCCACCACATCGGCATGTCGGTGCCGGATCTGGCGCGTGCACGGGCGTTCTACGTCGAACAGCTCGGGCTGGAGGAGCTCGGGGCCGGCCAGTGGCGCGACTCGGCGGAAATCGACGCCATCATGGGCCTGGCCGGCAGCGCCGGGAAGTCGATGTTCCTGCGCGCGAACAATCTCTACATCGAGATGTTCGAGTTCTCCGCGCCCGCGGCCGCGCCGCTGGACCCGGACCGTCCCGTCGTCAACTACGGCTACACGCACCTGTGCATCGACGTGACTGGCGTGCTGGAGGTCCACGCGCGCCTGGCCGCGGCCGGCGTGCGCTTCAACTGCGCCCCGGTCACCACCCACGGCGTGCGCACCGTCTACGGGCGCGATCCATTCGGCAACGTCATCGAGCTGCAGGAAATCCTGCAGGAGGGCGCCGTCCAGCGCCTGCCCGGCGCCTGAAGCGTACGCGGAAGTACAGCGGGCCACCCGCGGACCTGCGCTCCGCTGGCCTGGGGCCGCGCATCAGCGCAGGCGGCCGGCACGGCCTATGGCTGCCAGCGATTGCAAACCGTGATGGGATTCACGGTTTGCGCTGTGGCCGTCCGCCGATGTGAACCAAGTCGTCCATCGACCGGATCCCTGCGGATTGGTGCAAACCCGCGCCTTTGGCCGGCAAGCACCCTTCGGCACCTCCACCCCCCCGAGGCGATCCCCGCATGGCGACCCACACCCTCTCGCTGGTCAGCGGCCAGTCCCTGCAATTCGATCCGAACGCCGATCTGCTGCTCATGGACGGCGGTAGCGCCGGTGCCGTAACCCTGGCGGTTTCCGGTACGAGCCTGGTCCTTCGCCTGGGTGCGTTCAACGTCACCCTGCTCAACACCAGCCGCGAGCAGCTCAGCTCCGCAAACGTCGTATTCGCGGACGGCTCGCGGCTTCTGCTGGGCGACGATGCCACCGGGACCACGGGCGACCCCGTTGCCAATGTACTGATCGGGACCGCCGGCGCGGATCTGCTGGTCGGCATGGCGGGCAACGACACGCTCGACGGCGGGGATGGCGGCGATACGTACCTGGTCACCGGCACCAAGGACGGTACCGACGCCTACCGTGATTCGGGCGCTACCGGGGTGGACCGTATCGTCGCTGGTGCCAAGGGGGCCCAGATCAGGCTCAATACCGGCTTTTCCGCTGCATCGAGCGGCATCGAGGACATCTCGGCCAACGGTTACGCGAATGTCCGTGTGCTCGGATCCGCCAAGGCTGACGTGCTCGATTTTTCAGCCATCAACCTCCAGGGCATCAGCCTGGTCGATGCGGGTGCCGGCAACGACAGCGTCACGGGCAGTGCGGCGGCCGACAATCTTCAGGGGAGCGCAGGCAACGACCTCATCGACGGCGGCGGCGGCCGCGATGTCGCCTATTTCAAGGGTACGCGCGCGTCCTACCAGATCGTGCGGGCCGGGGACTCGACGACGGTCCAGGATCTCGCACCGACCGTCAACGGCAACGACGGCACCGATACGCTGCGCAACATCGAGGTACTGAAGTTCCTCGATGGCGAGGTCGACCTCACCCAGCCGACAAACGCGGCGCCGGTGGCCATGCCGGACACGGCCGTCGTCACCGAAGACGCCGGCGCGGTCATCGCCGTGCTCGCGAACGATCTGGACCCTGACTCCGGGGACACTTTGCGCGTCGTCGCCGTCGGCGGCGTCGGCTACCAGGGCTCGGCCCAGGTGGCGGGGGGCGGTACCGGTGTGTTTTACCAGCCTTCTGCGGCGCACCAAGGGCTACGCGCAGGCCAGACGGCCACCGAAGTATTGAACTACACCATCGCCGATGCGGCCGGCGCGCAGTCCAGCGCGAGCCTGTCGGTCACCGTCGTCGGAGTGAACGATGCGCCGGTGGCGCATGTCGATGCCCTGACGCGGGTCGCCGGCAGCGGTCCGGTAACGATCGCGGTGCTGGCGAACGATACCGATGTCGACGTCGGCGACAGCCGCACCGTGGTCTCCGTGGATGGCAGCGGCACGCCGGGCTGGATGGAACTGATCCTCATCTACGGCGTCGGCGTCGGAGTGTGGCACCCCGGTACCCCGCCGGTGGCCGGGTCGATCGCCATTGCGCCGGACGGCCAGGGAATCGTCTACGACGACCAGGGTGCCTTCATCGGACTGCGTGCCGGGCAGACTGCCACGGAGACCATCGTCTATACGATGGCCGATGGGTCTGGTGCCCAAGCCACCGCGCACGCGGTGGTGACCATCGTGGGCGTCAACGAAGCGCCGGCCGCGCAGGCCGACAGCGCCGTGGTTGCGCGGAACGCGTCGCCCGTCACCCTGGACGTGCTGGCCAACGATACCGATCCAGATTCCGGCGATACCCGCATGATCACTGCGGTCGGCACAGCGGGCGTGCGCG
Source organism: Gammaproteobacteria bacterium (assembly GCA_050183625.1). Classification (GTDB taxonomy): domain Bacteria; phylum Pseudomonadota; class Gammaproteobacteria; order JADZEE01; family JADZEE01; genus JBFXBD01. Next base: position 16,355 of record JBFXBD010000060.1, on the reverse strand, counting down.
GAAGCGCCTCCATTGCCGCCGGCGGGGGCGCGATCATTTATGCGCCGGGCGTGGCGTTCGCGGACCTGGCCGCAGGCCAGACCGCGACCGAGATATTCACCTACACGATGACGGATTCCACTGGTGCGCAGTCGATGGCGACGGTGACGGTCACGGTGCTCGGCGGCAACGCGGCTCCGCTGGCCGTCGCCGATAGCGCGTCCGCGCCCGAGAACGGCGCGGCGTTGGTGATCGATGTGCTCGCCAATGATACCGATGCCGACAGCGGCGATTCGAAGACGGTGGTCGCCGTAGCCGGTGCCGGTCTCGCCGGCACCGTCGCGATCGCCGCCGGAGGCGGGGCGGTGGTCTACAACATCGGCAGTGCGTACAACGGTCTGCGCGCAGGTGCGACCGCAACCGAGACATTCACCTACACGATGGCGGACTCGGGCGGCGCCACCTCGACGGCCGCGGTGACGGTCACCGTGACCGGCGTGAACGACAACCCGGTCGCCGTCGCCAACAGCTTCGTTCTGGGCGAGGATGCCGGCGCAGTCGCCATCGACGTGCTCGCGAACGACCTTGACCCGGATGCCGGCGACAGCAGGATCGTCGTTGCCACCGGTGGCACGCCGCTGCGCGGCACCGCGAGCGTGGCGGCGGATGGCTCCGCGGTTCTGTACACCCCCGGCGCGGCGGCTCAATCGTTGCGCGCCGGGCAGTCACAGACGGACTCCTTCACCTACACCATGCGCGACGGCGGCGGCGCCCAGTCGACCGCCACGGTCAGCGTCACCATCACGGGTGCGAACGATGCGCCCGTGGCGCACGGCGACGGGATTGCGATCACCGAGGACGCGCATGCGACCGCGATCCAGGTGCTCGTCAACGACACCGATCCCGACGCCGGCGACAGCAAGCGCGTCGTCGCGGTCGATGCATCTGGATTGCGCGGGAGCGTCATGGTCGCCGCCAATGGCGCGTCGGTCAGCTACAACCCGGGAGCGGCGTTTCAGCATCTGGTCGCCGGGCAGAGCGCCATCGAGTCCTTCTCGTACACGATGCGCGACGCATTCGGTGCGCAGTCCACCGCGGTCGTCACCGTCACCATCAACGGAGTCACCGATGGCCCGATTGCAATGGCCGACGCTGCAGCCGCGGACGAAGACGGTGGGCCAATCGCTTTCTCCGTGCTCGCCAATGACGCGAACGACCTGAACCCCGAAGCGCCGATGTGGGTCTCGACGCTGGACGGCGACGGCATCGCACCCAGTATCGAGATGATCATCATCTACGGCGTCGGGGTCGGCTGGGTGAACCCGGGCTTCCCGGCGGTTCAGGGGACCATCTCGATCGCGCCCGATGGTCACGGCGTGGTCTATACCCCCATGCAGTCGCTGCGCGAAGGGCAAGTCGGAACCGACGTGTTCAAGTACACGATTGCGGACGGCAGCGGGCGCACTTCCACGGCGATCGCCACGGTGTCCGTGACCGGGCGCAACGACGCCCCCGTCGCCGGCTCCGATTACGCGAGTGTCGGTGCCGATGCGGCGTCGGTATCCGTCGATGTCCTCGCCAACGATTTCGACCCGGACGTCGGCGACTCGAAGTCGATCGTATCGTTGTCGGCCGGCGGAGTGCTCGGATCGGTGACGCTGGCCGCCGGCGGAGCGGGGCTCATATATGCACCCGGCGCCGCGTTCGCAGGCCTCGCCTTCGGGCAGTCCGCCGTGGAGACGTTTTCATACACCATGCAGGACGGCTCCGGAGCGCAGTCCTCCGCGACCGTCGCGGTGACGGTTCAAGGCCAAAACCACGCGCCGCAGGCCGTGGCTGATGCGGCCGCCGCCGGCGAGGACGGCGCAGCGGTCGTCATCGACGTGCTCGCCAACGACGGCGACCTGGATGCGCCGGCGGGCGATACGCGCATCGTTGCCGCGGTCGATGCCTCCGGCCTGGCGGGCACGGTCGCCATCGGTGCAGGCGGGGCGAACGTCGTATACAACGTGGGCGGCGCCTTCCAGTCGCTCAGGGCCGGCGCAACCGCGACGGAGACCTTTTCATACACGATCAGGGATTCCGGAGGACTGCAATCCACCGCGAACGTCACGGTCGCGATTGCCGGCGTCAACGATGCGCCAGTTGCGGTCGCCAACGCGCTGTCCGTTTCAGAGGATGCCTCTCCCACCGCCATTGCCGTCCTGGCGAACGATATCGATCCGGACGCGGGCGATAGCCGCACGGTGGTGTCGCTGGATACCGCGGGACTGGCGGGCAGCGCATACATCGCCGCCGGCGGCGGAAGCGTCGTCTATACCGTCGGTGCCGTGTTCCAGGCCCTGAACGCCGGCCAGACCGCCACCGACGTGTTTACCTACACCATGGTCGACGGTGCCGGCGCGATGGCGACGGCGGCCGTGACGATCACGATCATCGGCGCCAACGAGCCGGTGGTTTACGTCAACCCACCCGCGCCGCAGGCGGGGGACATCGTCGGTACCGCGGCCGACGATGTCATTAGCACGGGCAGCGGCGGGAACGTGGTCCACGGGCTCGGCGGCGACGACGAGATCGACGCGGGCGGCGGCGCGGATGTCGTATACGGGGGTGCCGGCGACGACGCCATCGACGGTGGTGATGGAAGCGATGTCCTGAGCGGCGGCGCCGGGCGCGACGATCTGTCCGGAGGGTCGGGCGCGGACGTCTTCCGCTACTACCTGGCCTCCGAGTCCGCGCCGCTCGACTTCGATCGCATTCGCGATTTCAATCGCGACGAAGGCGATCGAATCGACCTCAGCCTCATCGATGCCAACACGCTGCTCGGCGGCAACAACGACTTTTCCCTCGTGGCGTCATTCACGGGCGCCGGCGCCGAGTTGGAGCAGGCGGCCATCGATGCGGGCAGCGTCATGGTGCGCGCCGACGTCAACGGCGATCGGGTCGCCGATTTCCAGATCGAAGTACGGACGGAAGGCTCGATGTCGGCGTTGCTGGTGCAGACCGACTTCATCGTCTAGCGGCTCGGTGCCAACGTATCGTGGAAAATGTGATTCGAGTCCCGTATTCGCCTCAATCGAACGTGAACGGATCGCCGCCGTCGGCGGATTAACGCTCCGAGTGCCGGCATCGGGCCGGGACCACGAGTGAACGCCAACAGTGGCGGGGATAACGGGATTATGAAAACAACGTACGGGAGGCGGCGATTGCTCGCGGCCGGAATCGGTGCGGCGCTGGGTTGCATCGGCAGCGGCGCGTCCGCGAGCCTGGTCTACGGCACGCTCAGCAACTTCGACGTCTACAACGACACCGGCGGGCGTACCTACGGTTTCGAGATCGAGTTCGACGACATCTCCACCAACGGCATCTCGTTCGTGTGGAATTCGCCACACTATGGCCTGGGGCAGAAAATCCAGGAGGGCACCACCGCCAAGCTGCGCTGGGCGGCGAGTTTCAACGGCAGCAGCTGGACGGCTTCCACCGCACAGCATCCGGCCGGCGGGCCCGTGGCGACCACCGGCCATGCCTGCGTGGTTGCCGTAGGTTGCGAGCACTTCGGCGCCGGCCTGTACCAGCAGCCGACGGCGACGCGCTACCGCTGGCTGATCGAAGATCCCAACAGCCCCGGCACTCTCACCGCCGGTCCCCTGGTCAGCCTGATGGCGCCGATCTACGCCGTCATTCCACCAGTCGTAGGCGGCGGTGGCGGAGCGGCGCAGATCGAGGTACAGAACGAATTCGAGGCGCCGGAGTTCGAGCAGGAGTTCGAGAACGAGAAGCAGTATCCGGACGCGGTCTGGGCCAGGATCACCAAGTACGAACTGGAAGAGGGCGTGGCGCTCGAGGATCTGGTCTCGGACAACGGCGATCTCTTCGCCAATCCCGCGTTGATCGAAGAAGAGGAGTTCGAGTGGGAAATCATCGAGAAGGGCGCCAATCCGCTCGATTCGGTCGACAAGCCCGATGACGCGATCAAGCAGATCGTCCGCCGCATCGAGACCTACCGCTACATCGGCCCCGTCACCGACGAGAACGAGCCCGATTGCGATCTCATCGACTGCACCAGCCCGGTCGTCGGCGTGACGATGGGTGACCTGATCGCGGCGAACATGGTCGCGTTGAACCTGGTGCCGGTGGAATTCGATCCGGCGCCGGCCCCGGTGCCGGTCCCCGCGGCCGCCTGGCTGTTCGGCTCGGCGCTCACCGGGCTGGGAGCGCTCAAGCGCCGCAAGGGTTGAAACAAGGCCACGTTCTTCGGGCGCAGGGACGCGCCCTCCATCGTGCGCGCCGGCCGCGCATTCACCGCGGGACGGTGGTCCGCGCGTTCTTCACACGGTGAAGACCTCAGCCCGCCAGCCCGAGCCCCTCTCGGACCGCATTGGCGATCGGCAGGATTGAGTCTTCCTCCACGCTCGCCGCGTTGAACATGCGGTTGTGGCAGATGGCCACCGCGAGGTTGAGATCCGGATCCGCCCATCCGATCGAACCACCCTGGCCGGGGTGGCACAGCGCGCGCGGACTGCGCGCCGAGGCCACCGGCGCCTGCTCGCCGCCCAGCCAGTAGCCGGCGATGCTGATCGGCAGCGGCCGGTTGAACATCACCGGATCGGGCTCGTCGCTGGCCGCGCGCGGGGTATTGAAGGTCGCGACCCGATCGCGCGCGAGGATGCGCACGCCGTCGAGTTCGCCGCCGTTGGCGAGCATGGCCCAGAACCGCGCTTCGCTGCGGGCGTTGAAGATGCCGCCGACGCCCGCCACCTCCGCGCGGCGGACGTCCGGCCGTTCGAACACGCGCGGCTCCAGCGCGACCGGCACGGGCATCGAGGCGGTGAACAACCCGGGCAGGTACTCGGGAGGGACGGGTGTCATGGCGTCGGTCAGCTTCGCCACGCGGCCGATGTGTTGGTCCGGAAGTCCGATCCACAGATCGGATATGCCCAGCGGCGCGGCGATCTCCTCGCGCACGAACCGGCCCAGGGTACGGTGCCGCGGGTCGGCGCGGCGCAAAACCTCGCCCAGGATCCAGCCGAAGGTCATCGACAGGTACAGCGTCCGGGTGCCGGGCTCGGCGAGCGGTTCCAGGTCGGCGATGGCGCGTGTCATCCAGTCCCAGTCGCACATGCGCTCCGGCGTCACGCCGGCGGGCATCTGCGGCACGCAGGCCCGGTGGGTGAGCACGTGGCGCAGGGTCGTGCCGGCCTTGCCACGCGCGCCGTATTCGGGCCAGTAGCGCGCCACCGGCGCGTCGTACTCGACCAGCCCCCGGTCCGCGAGCACGTGAATCGCCGTGGCGGCCACCGCCTTGGTCACCGAGTACACGTTGAACAGCGTGTCCCCGTCCACGGCTCGGCCTGTGCGTTCGTCCGCCAGCCCGCCCCAGGTGTCGACCACCAGCATCCCGCGGTGGTACGCGGCGACCTGCACGCCGATTTCCCTGCCGGCGGCGATGGCGGTGTCGATGGCCTGTCTGACGCAGGCGTTCGCGCGGGCGTCGATGGCATTGGTCATGAGTGTCGACCTCCTGGTTCGGTGTGGTTGCGGCGGCACGGGAGCGGGCCACGCGGGGGCCGGGTGTCATGCACCTTACCCGAGTGACGCCGGCAGGAGAACGGCGTCAGGCCCGGGTTAGGATCGAGCCTCCGCTCCCCAACCTGCTGGAGAACATGCCGATGACACGCCCGACGCTGAAGGAACTGATCGACCTCACGGGCAAGGCCGCCCTGGTGACCGGCGGTGCGCGTGGCATAGGCGCCGCCATTGCCTCGCGCCTGGCGGAGGCGGGGGCGGCGGTCATGGTCGGCGATCTGAACCTCGCGCAGGCGCGGGAGACCGCGCAGCGGCTTGTCGCCGAAGGCGGGCAGGCCGATGCGTTGCAGGCCGACGTCTCCCTTCGCGCGGACGCGGAAGGTTCGATCGCACGTACCGTGGAGCGCTTCGGCCGCCTCGACATCCTGGTGAACAATGCCGGGATCTTCCGCTTCTGTCCGGTCGATGAAATCGACGAGAACCTGTGGCGCAGCATGCAGGCGGTCAACGTCGACGGCGTCTTCTATCACTGCCAGGCCGCAGTGCGGCAGATGCGCGCGGCAGGCACCGGCGGCTCGATCATCAACCTTGCCTCGATGAGCGGCATCCGCCCGACGTTCATGGAGACGCATTACAACGCCGCCAAGGCCGCGGTGGTGATGATCACGCAGTCGATCGCCTACGAGGTGGGGCCGGAGATCCGCGTCAACGCCATCGCCCCGGGCGGCGTGAACACACCGGGCGTGGCCGCGATGGCCAACCCGTACGACGGTCCGCAGGGCAAGCGCATGATGGAAATGCATGCGATGCTCGGCAAGCGCGTACCGCTCGGGCGCATGGCCGAGCCGGATGAAATCGCCCGCGCGGCGTTGTTCCTTGCCAGCCCGCTGTCGAGCTACGTCACGGGCCACGTGCTGGCGGTGGACGGCGGATTCCTCGTGACCTGAAGACTCCCCTGCGTCGCCACGAGCCGGCCCGGCGCGCATTGCAATCCGTGCGGCCTGCGGCGCATCGAAGCCGGTTGAAATACCTCGATTCCGAGTCTGCGGTTACCGGATGCAGTTCGTTTTACGCTGCTCTTCGGCTTCGTTTCGGGTCGAGGACCGGGTGGGTCGGTCGGCTACCGCTACGCAGGCCATCCATGGCCTGCTCCGCTGCCGCGATCGCTGCGCTATGCCATCCATGGCCCGCTTGCGATCGCAGGCCGCCGCCCGACCCACCCGGTCCTCGGCCCGTAGGCGCAGTGAAGTTCAAAGCGTCGTGACTTCGTTCGGGGACTGAACGACGGCTCCAGTTGCATTCAGGCGGGCATGGACCGACCGCGCGCCATCGGCGCAGGGTCGGGAGCCACGGGTATCTTGCAGGAGGCAAGATACCCGTGGTTCCCGGCCCGGATCGAAGCCACCGGGCAGCGCCAAACGCGATGCATCCGGCAACCGCAGACTCGGACGATCTTCCCAAACGAGATGCATCCGCTGACCGCAGACTCGGACGATCTCCCCGAACGCGATGCATCCGGTGTCCGCGCGCGCGACGGGAGCGCCCGCGCGGGATGCTCAGCGCCCGGCGAGCGCCGCGGTGGCCAGCGCCGCGGCCGAGGCACGGTTCTCCACGCCGAGCTTCACGTAGATGTGCTCCAGGTGCTTGTTCACGGTGCGCGGGCTGAGCGCGAGGATGTCGCCGATGTCGCGGTTGGACTTGCCGCGCGCGATCCACAGCAGCACCTCGGCTTCGCGCCGGGTGAGGCCATGGCGAGCGGCGAGCCTGTCGGCGTCGCTCGCGTTGTCCGCGAGCTCGACCGTCACCAGGAGCTGGCCGTCCTGGGTCCGGCCGATGCGGCTGAATGCCAGGCCCGAAGACTCGCCAGCCTGGATGACTACCCGGCCGTGCGCGGGCGCGTTCTCGCGTGCAAACGCCGCCAGCAGCTTGGAGACGACCGGCGCCGGCAGCGTGCCGCCGCCGGGTGAAAGCCGGGCGAGCAGGACCTGGGCGCTCGGCGTCCGCCAGCCGATCGCGCCGATCGCGTCGAGCGCGAATGCGGCCCGGCCGGACAGGTCCAGCGCGTCGCGCGCGCCGGATACCAGCCGCGCGTTGGCCAGGTGCGCGCGCAGGCGCGCCACGAGCTGCTCGATCACCACCGGCTTGGTGACGTAGTCGACGCCGCCGGCATTGAAGCCGCGGATCACGTGCTCGGTGTCGCTCAGGCCGGTCATGAACACCACGGGGATCGCCGCGAGTTCCGGCACCTGCTTCAGTCGCACGCAGGTCTGGAAGCCGTCCATGCCAGGCATCATCGCGTCGAGCAGGATGATGTCCGGGGCCCCGTGCCGGGCGCGCTCGATGGCGCTCTCCCCATCGAGCGCGACCAGCACCGTCATGCCCGCGTCCTCGAGCGAGTCCGTGAGCATGGCGACCGCGTCGGGGTTGTCGTCCACGACCAGCACCCGCTGGCGGGTGGCCGGGTCAATCGGCGTGCTCACGCGCCGCCTCCAATGCGTTCACGAACCGGTCCATGCGGAACTCGCGCACGATGCCGCGCAGGTGTTCGGCGAACGCGCGCTCGGCGTCGCCCGCCTCGGCCAGCGCGTCCAGGCCGCGATGGATGCCGCGCACGTGCCCGGAGCGCCCGAGCGACAGCAGTGAATCGATCGTCTGGGTCCGAAGCCGCACGGGCAGGGTGGCCGTGTGCGCGGCGACGGCCGCGGGCACGGCGGCCGGCGTTTCGTACAGCCACTCCAGGTGCAGGTGCTGGCGCAGCTTCTCCAGCAGCAGCCTGAAGTCCACGGGCTTGACCACGAAATCGTCGTGGACGTCGGCCGCCCGGCGGGTCTCCTGGGCGTCCGCGGACACCATGACGATCGGCCGGTCGGACTGTTCGGTCGATCGCAGTTCGCGCGCGAGCGCCCAGCCGTCGGCGCCGGGCAGGTTCACGTCGAGCAGGAACAGATCCACGGCCTGCTCCCGTGCGATCCGCAGGCACTCGTCCGCGTCCGCGGCGCACAGCACCTCGAAGCCCAGCGGCTCGAGCAGATCGCACAGCAGCGCCCGGTGGCTGGCTTCGTCGTCGGTGACGGCGATCGTGCGCCGCGGCCCGAGGTAGCCGCGGATCGGAAGCTGCTCGGCCGGCGTCGCCGGCGCGTGGAAGGCCTGCGACAGCATCAGCGTACAGGTGAACACGCTGCCCGCGCCGGGCGTGCTGCGTACGCGCAGTTCGCCGCCCATGATTTCGGTCAGCAGCTTGCTGATCGTCAGGCCCAGGCCGGTGCCGCCGGCGGCGCTGCGGCCGGCGCGCCGGCCGCGTTCGAAGGGCAGGAACACCCGCGCGAGATCCTCGGGCGCGATGCCGATGCCGGTGTCCTCGATCTCGAACTCGGCGATTTCACGCGCATAGCGCACCCGCAGCGTGACGTGGCCGCGCTCGGTGAACTTCACGGCGTTCGAGAGCAGGTTGATGAGCACCTGCCGCAGCCGGCGCTCGTCCGCGTACACGCGTTCGGGCAGTGCCGTCAGCGGCCGGAAGCGGAACTCCAGTCCGCGGGCCTCGGCCTGCATGCCGAACATGTCCACCATCTGTTCGAGCAGCGCGCGCAGGTATACCTCGCCGCGGTGCAGGTGCAGCTTGCCTGCTTCGATGCGGGCGATGTCCAGCAGGCCGTCGATGAGGCCGGCCAGATGCTCGCCACCACGCAGGATGACCTCCAGCGCGTCGCGCCGTGCGCGCGGCAGCGGCTTCTCCCGCAGCAGCAGTTGCGCGTACCCGAGCACGCTGTTCAGCGGCGTGCGCAGTTCGTGGCTCATGCCGGTGACGAAGCGGCTCTTGGCGAGGTTGGCGGCCTCGGCCGCTTCCTTGGCGTGCTGGAGCAGTTCGTCGGTGCGCTCGTGCGCCTCGATCTCCTGCATCAGAAGTTGCGTCTGGCGCGCCGATTCGTCGTGCGCCATCCGCCGGCTGTCGTGGGCGAGCACCAGGAGCCAGGAGGCTACCCCGGCGACGACCGTGAACAGCGCGTAGACCTTCCACAAGGTCGCGGCCACCGCCGGCGCCGCCTGCGGGGCGACCGCGTGCTCGTGCAGGTAGAGAAGATACAGTACCGCGCCGATGCCGGCGGCGATGACGGCGAACGTTCCGGCGAAGCGGCCGAGGGTCGAGCCGGTCAGCGCCAGCACGCGCGCGGGCAGCACGCCCGCCAGGGCGCGGTGGATCTGCTGTGGCAGGCGCGCGTCGGTCTTGCAACCGTCCTCGCAGCGCGCGTCGAGCGAGCAGCACAGCGAGCAGATCGGGCCGGCGTAGACCGGGCAGTGGGTCATGTCCTCGGCTTCGAAGACGTTTTCGCAGATGCAGCAGGCCGCGCGGTCCGCGGTCGCCGGCGCCGCGGGGCGGGCGCTGTAGTAGCGTCCGCGGGTGGCCAGCGCCAGCAGCGGCGCGGCGACGAACGCGGTCGCCAGTGCGATGAAGGGCGCCAGCGCCGCGGCGGTCGGCCCCATCCAGCCGGCGAACGCCGCGAACGAAAGCAGCGTGGCGATGCCCATCGAGCCCAGGCCCACCGGGTTCACGTCATACAGGTGCGCGCGCTTGAACTCGACGTGGCGCGGGCTCAGCCCGAGCGGCTTGTTGACGACCAGATCGGCCACCAGCGCGCCGATCCACGCAATCGCGACGTTCGCGTACCAGCCCAGCACCTGCTCCAGGGCGTGGAACACCCCCATCGCCATGAGCAGCAGCGCGAGCAGGACATTGAACACCAGCCAAACCACGCGCCCGGGGTGCGAGTGGGTCAGGCGCGAGAAGTAGTTCGACCAGGCAATCGAGCCTGCGTAGGCGTTCGTCACGTTGATCTTGATCTGGCTGACGAGCACGAACAGGCCGGTCACCCAAAGCGCCATCTCGGGCGAATCGAACACGTGCTCGAAGCCGACCCGGTACATCTGCGGCGGTTCCACCGCGCGTTCCACGCTCACGCCGTGCTCGATCGCCAACACCGCGAGCAGCGAACCGGCCAGCAGCTTGAGCGCGCCGATCACGATCCAGCCCGGACCGGCGGCGAGCAGCGCGCACCACCAGCGCAGCCGGCCGGCCTGGCGTTGCGGGGGCAGGAAGCGCAGGAAGTCCACCTGCTCGCCGATCTGCGCGATCAGCGCAAAGGCCACCGATGCGGCCGCGCCGAAGGCGATCGTGTCGCCGCCCTGGAAGCTGCCTGTGTAGCGCGTCCATGCGTCCACGGCGCCGGAACCTTCGCGGACGATGAACACCAGCGGCAGCAGGCTGAGCGCAATCCACAGCGGCTGCGTCCAGGCCTGGAAGCGGCTGATGAGGGTGATGCCGTGCGTCACCAGCGGGATCACCACCAGCGAACTGGCCAGGTATCCGGCCCACAGCGGCAGGCCGAAGCACATCTCCAGCGCCATCGCCAGGATCGCCGCCTCGAGGGCGAAGAAGATGAACGTGAACGACGCATAGATGAGCGAAGTCACGGTGGAGCCTAGATAGCCGAAGCCGGCGCCGCGCGTGAGCAGGTCCATGTCCACGCCGTAGCGGGCCGCGTAGTAGCTGATCGGCAGGCCGGTGAGGAAGATGATGGCGCCCACCACCGCAATCGCCAGCACGGCGTTGTGGAAGCCGTAGCTGAGCGTGATCGCCGCGCCGATCGCCTCCAGCGCCAGGAAGGAAATCGAGCCGAGTGCGGTGTTGGCCACCCGCAGGCAGGACCAGCGGCGCGCGGACTTGGCCGTGAAGCGCAGCGAGTAGTCCTCCAGGGTCTCGTTGGCGACCAGCTGGTTGTACTCGCGGCGCATCCGCACGATGCGCTGCGGGGCGGGCGGTGCCCGCGGCCCGGGCGCGACTTCCGGCCTGCCGTGCGCGAGGTGCTGCATTGCAGCAATCTACGTGGCCCCGGCCCCGGTTTCAACCGCCGGACCGCCCCCGGAACGACCCGTACGTCAAATGACGTATCCGACCTAACTGTACGTTAATCAACGTATTGGTGCGGTGCAGCGAACGCCGTAGCGTGACCCCCCGGAGCAGCCGCCCGGAACCCCGCAGGAACCGCCCGGCTGCCAGGGAACCCCACGGGAGAACGTCCATGCCGCCGAGAAAAGAACCGCCGCAGTTCACCGCCACCCGCCGCAGCGTCCTGAAGGGATTGGCGTCGCTGCCACTGCTGACCGCGCCCGGACTGAGCTTCGCCCAGGCGCTGCCGACCGCCAAGGTCAACACCACCCGGCTCGCGGTGACCGACACCGAGGTCACGGTCGGCCAACTGCACTCGGCGACCGGCACGATGGCGATCAGCGAGACGGGCTCGATCCAGGCCGAGCGCCTGGCCATCGAGCAGATCAACGCCGTGGGCGGCGTGCTCGGCCGCAAGATCAAGATCATCCAGGAGGACGGTGCTTCGGACTGGCCGACCTTCGCCGAGAAGTCCAAGAAGCTGCTGGTCAACGATCGGGTCGCCGCCGTCTTCGGCTGCTGGACCTCGGCCTCGCGCAAGGCGGTGCTGCCGATCTTCGAGAAGGAGAACGGGATGCTGTACTACCCGACCTTCTACGAGGGCCTGGAGCAGTCCAAGAACGTCATCTACACGGGGCAGGAGGCGACGCAGCAGATCATCTGGGGCCTGGACTGGGCGGCCAAGGAGAAGAAGGCCAAGACCTTCTTCCTCATCGGCTCGGACTACATCTGGCCGCGCACGTCCAACAAGATCGCGCGCGCCCACATCGAGCGCGTCGGCAAGCTGGGCAAGGTGGTCGGCGAGGAGTACTACCCGCTCGGCCACACCAACTTCAACTCGCTCATCAACAAGATCAAGATCGCCAGGCCCGACTGCATCTACGCGATCGTCGTCGGCGGCAGCAACGTCGCCTTCTACAAGCAGTTGAAGGCCGCGGGCATCACCTCGGCCAAGCAGTTCCTGCTCACGATCTCGGTCACCGAGGACGAACTGCTCGGCATCGGCGGGGAGAACTGCGAAGGCTTCTACGCCTGCATGAAGTACTTCCAGAGCCTGGACAATCCGAACAACAGGAAATTCGTCGATGCATTCAAGGCCAAGTACGGCGCCAAGGCGGTAATCGGCGACGTGACCCAGGCGGCGTACCTCGGGCCCTGGCTCTGGAAGATGACGGTCGAGAAGGCCGGCAGCTTCGACATCGACAAGGTCGCCGCCGCCTCGCCGGGGATAGAGTTCAAGGAGGCGCCCGAGGGCTACGTGAAGATCCACGAGAACCATCACCTGTGGAGCAAGGCACGCATCGGCCAGATCCTGCGCGACGGCCAGTTCAAGATGATCGCCGAGTCTCCGAACCTCATCGAGCCGAACCCGTTCCCGAAGGGCTACCAATAGGAAGCCGCGATCCCGGCGGGCCGCCCGCGCGGCGGCCCGCCGGGCGGCGGCGGCAGGAACGAAGGAGCAACCCGGACAACGGAGCGGCGGCCATGAGCGCAGCGGATCTGTGGAACATCGTCCTGATGCAGGGCTTCGCCGGCCTGAGCCTGTTCAGCGTGCTGCTGCTGATGGGACTGGGCCTGGCGATCATCTTCGGGCAGATGGGCGTCATCAACATGGCGCACGGCGAGTTCATGACCATCGGCGCCTACACCATCTTCCTGGCCTCCAGCGCCACCGAAGCCTACGCGCCCGCGTTCACGCCGTACTATTTCCTGGTCGCGATCCTCGCCGCGTTCGTCATCGCGTTCATGGTCGGCTGGGTGGCCGAATGGGCGCTCATCCGCCACCTGTACCGCCGCCCGCTCGACACGCTGCTCGCCACCTGGGGCCTGAGCCTGGGCATGCAGCAGGTGTTCCGCTCGATCTTCGGCGCCAAGGAGGTCAGCCCGACGTTGCCGGAGTGGCTGCTCGGATCCTGGTCTCCGCACGAAGGCCTGGATATTCCGATCAACGGCATGTTCGTGCTCGCCCTGACGCTGCTGGTCACCGGCGCGGTGTTCCTGCTGCTGTACCGCTCGCGCTGGGGGCTGCGGGTGCGGGCGACGATGGCGAACCGGACCATGGCCAATGCCATCGGCATCGACACCACGCGCACGGATCGGATGACCTTCGCCATCGGCTGCGGCATCGCCGGCGTGGCCGGCGCGGCCTTCACCACCATCGGTTCCACCGGCCCCACGAGCGGCTCGCTGTACATCGTCGACGCCTTCCTCGTGGTCACCTTCGGCGGCGCCGCGAGCCTGCTGGGCACGGTGGCCTCGGCGTTCGGCATCGCCCAGACCCAGTCCATCACCGAGTTTTTCCTCGACGGCTCGATGGCCAAGGTCCTGACGCTGCTGGCCATCGTCACCATCCTGATGATCCGGCCGCAGGGCCTGTTCGCCGCCAAGGTGCGGCGCTGACGGCCCGGCGGCGCGAGGCACGCACCCATGCACAAGCTGCGCAACTGGTTCGCCACCTCCGACATCGCCGGCATCGTCGTGCTGGCGGCGGTCATCCTGGTCGTGCTGCCGGCGGCCCTGGACATCTTCCGCCTGAACCTGGTCGGCAAGTACCTCACCTACGGCTTCGCCGCGGTGGGCCTGGTGATGCTGTGGGGATACGGCGGCATCCTCAGCCTGGGCCAGGGGGTGTTCTTTGGCCTGGGCGGCTACTGCCTGGCGATGTTCCTGAAGCTGGAAGCCTCCGATCCGCAGAGCACCGCGATCCAGTCCACGCCGGGGATCCCGGACTTCATGGACTGGAACCAGCTCACCGCGCTGCCGTTGTGGTGGGAGCCGTTCCGCAGCCTGCCGTTCGCCATCGCGGCGGTGCTGCTGGTGCCCACGCTGCTCGCGTTCGTCATCGGCTTCGCGATGTTCAAGCGCCGGGTGGGCGGAGTGTACTTCGCCATCATCACCCAGGCGGTCGCGCTCATCCTGTCGGTACTCATCATCGGCAAGCAGGGCTATACCGGCGGCGTCAACGGCATCACCGACCTGAAGACCATGCTCGGCTGGGACATCCGCACCGATTCGGCGAAATACATCCTGTACTACGCAAACGCCGCGCTGCTGCTCGGTGCCATCCTGCTGTGCCGGGCGGTGCAGCGTTCCAAGCTCGGCACGCTGCTGCTGGCGATGCGCGACAAGGAGGACCGGGTCCGGTTCTCCGGCTACGACGTCGCCAATTTCAAGATCTTCGTGTTCTGCCTCGCGGCCATGCTCTGCGGGGTGGGCGGAGCGATGTTCGCGCTCCAGGTCGGCTTCATGTCGCCCACGTTCGTCGGCATCGTCCCCTCCATCGAACTGGTGATCTTCGCCGCGGTGGGCGGGCGCATGTCCCTGGTCGGCGCCGTCTACGGGGCGCTGCTGGTGAACTTCGGCAAGACGTACTTCTCCGAAACGTTCCCGGAGCTGTGGCTGTTCCTGATGGCCGCGCTGTTCATCGGCGTCACGCTCGCGTTCCCCAACGGCGTGGCCGGGCTGTACGACACGCTCGTCCGGCCGCGACTGCTGCGTGGCGCGTCGCGCGCGGATGCGCCGGAGGATGTTCCGTCCGCGCCGGCGGGCGCGGCCGAGGCCGCGTCCGTGGCCCCGCCCGAATCGCCGGTGCGCTCCGTGACTGCGGCCGGCGTCGGAAGCGCAGCCTGAGCTCCGTCCCAGTGAGGAACATGCGATGAGCAACACGGACTACCTGCTCGCCATCGAGGACCTGACCGTCGCCTTCGACGGGCTGAAGGCGGTCGATGCGCTCAACCTGTACCTGGACAAGAACGAACTGCGCGTCATCATCGGCCCGAACGGCGCCGGCAAGACCACCCTGCTGGATCTCATCTGCGGCAAGACCCGGGCCAGCACGGGCAGCATCAAGTTCCGCAACCAGGAGATGACCCGCCTTGCCGAGCACGCGATCGTGCGCGCCGGCATCGGCCGCAAGTTCCAGACGCCGTCGATCTACGAAAACCTCTCGGTGCGCAAGAACCTGGAGGTGTCCTACCCGCGCGGGCGGACCGTGTTCGGCGCGCTCGCCTTCAAGTGCGACGCCGCGGTGAACGAGCGCATCGAAACGGTCGCCGCGGAGATCGGCCTGGCGGAGGACCTCGGCGTGGAGGCCGGCCTGCTCTCGCACGGCCAGAAGCAGTGGCTGGAAATCGGCATGCTGCTCATGCAGGAGCCGGAGCTGCTCATGCTCGACGAGCCGATCGCGGGCATGAGCGCGCGCGAGCGCGATCTCACCGCGGATCTGCTCGGGCGTATCTGCCGCAACCGCTCCATGATCGTCATCGAGCACGACATGGACTTCGTCCGCAAGATTGCCCACAAGGTCACGGTGATGCACCAGGGCCGGATCCTCGCCGAGGGGCCGATGGAGCAGGTCCAGGCGGATCCGAACGTCATCGACGTGTACCTCGGCCACTGACGCGACCCCACCCGGAGGACGACATGCTCACGGTCACCGATCTCGACGTACGTTACGGCCAGAGCCAGGCCATCCGCGGCATTTCGTTCGAGGCCCGCGCCAACGAGACCGTGGCGGTCATGGGCAGGAACGGCATGGGCAAGACCACCTTGTTCAAGGCCATCATCGGCGTGCTGCCGGCCCGGGGCGGGCGCATCGCCGTCGACGGCGCGGACCTCACCGGCAGGGAGAGCTTCCGGCGCGTGGCCGGCGGCATCGGCTACGTGCCGCAGGGGCGCATGATTTTTCCCACCCTCACGGTGGAGGAGAACATCGCCACCGGCCTGGAGAACGCCCGTGATCGGACCATTCCCGAGGAGATCTACGCGCTGTTCCCGGTGCTGTTCGACATGCGCAGGCGCCGCGGCGGGAACCTCTCCGGCGGCCAGCAGCAGCAGCTCGCCATAGCGCGCGCGCTGGTCACCAATCCCAAGGTACTCCTGCTCGACGAGCCCACCGAGGGGATCC
>JBFXBD010000059.1:0-42857 GCA_050183625.1 Gammaproteobacteria bacterium | reverse complement strand
TTCGAAGGCGGCCGCCTGGCCGAAACGCGATATCGCTGCACCCCGTACCCGCCCGAACTGCGCCGCACCCTGGATTTCGCCGTCGCACCGAACCCATCGATCACGCTGGACGCGCTGGGTGAGGCGCACGTGCGAATCGGCCATGCGTTCGCGGACGCGGTCATCGGGTTCCTCGCCGATCTCGGATTGTCGGCACGGGACATCACTGCCATCGGCAGCCACGGCCAGACGGTGTTTCACCGGCCTGGCGGGCAGTACGGGTTCACGATGCAGATTGGTGATCCGAACGTCATCGCATGGCGCACCGGAATCCCCACGGTCGCCGATTTCCGGGGCATGGATGTCGCTGCCGGTGGGCAGGGCGCTCCGCTGGTACCGGCCTTCCACGCCGACCTGTGGCAGGTTGCAGCACAACAGCGGGCCGTGGTGAACATCGGCGGCATCGCCAACGTGACGATGCTCCCGCCACGGGGCACGGCCGCGGTGACCGGCTTCGACACCGGGCCCGGCAACTGCCTCCTGGACGAGTGGATTGCGCTGCATCGGCAGCATCGTTTCGATGCACAGGGAGGGTGGGCGGCCTCCGGGCGTCCGGTCCCGGCACTGCTGGCCGCCCTGCTCGAAGATCCGTATTTCCACCGCCCGTCGCCGAAGTCGACGGGGCGCGACTACTTCAATCTGGCTTGGCTGCAATCACGCCTGCACGACCTGCCCGGTTCTGAGCCCGCCGCGGCCGACATCCAGGCCACCCTGCTGGAATTGACCGCCGCGAGCATCGCGATGGCCGTGAAACAGGACGCAGAGGTGTCTGAACTGCTGGTGTGTGGCGGTGGAGCCCATAATCCGCCTCTGATGGCCGCGCTCAGTCGCAGGCTGTCTGGGACACGAGTGGCATCGACCCATACTTCGGGAGTCGATCCGGACGCGGTGGAAGCGGTTGCCTTTGCGTGGCTCGCGCGGCGCCGCCTGTCGCGCGAGCCAGGCAACCTGCCTGCCGTGACCGGGGCCGCCGCGCCGGCAATCCTGGGCGCCGTCTATCGACCGCGTCCGGTCTGACGCCGCTTGTGATCCGAACGACCGCTTCGTGGGCGGGAAGGGTCAGACCGAGAAGGACGATCCGCAGCCGCAGGTGGTCTTCGCATTCGGATTGCGGATCACGAATTGCGCACCCTGCAATCCTTCCGAATAGTCGATTTCGGCGCCGACGAGGTACTGGTAGCTCGTTGGATCGATGAGCAGGCGCACACCGTCGTTCTCGACCACGGTGTCACCATCGCCGACCGCCTGTTCGAAGGTGAACCCGTATTGGAAGCCGGAGCAACCGCCTCCGGAAATAAACACTCTCAGCATGAGGTTGTCGTCACCTTCCTCGACTATCAACTCGCGTACCTTTGCCGCGGCGGCGTCGGAAAACACCAGGGGGCTGGATTCTTCCTGTACGGCAATACTCATGACGATGACTCCAGGCTGCGTCGTACCACTGCCGGGCAGGTTACTAATCCCGACTAAAAAAATCAAGAATTCTGGCCGGATTCCTGTTCGGGCTCGTGCCGATGCTGCAACTGCAACGGTGTCCGATCGCGTTCGGACAAGTGCACCAGCTTGCCGTTCACCTCGGCGCCCATCGCCATCTCGATCAGGCTGTAGTACACATCTCCTTCGACCCGGGCATTGGCGCCCAGTTCGATGTGCTTGAGGGCGTGGACGTCGCCGTTGACCACCCCGTTCAGGAAGATGTTCGGCACCCGTACCTCGCCCTCAATGGTGCCGGCCTGGACCAATCGCAGCGCTGAATCGTCGCTACCCTCGGCGATCACGTTTCCCTTGACCGTCCCCTCCACGTGCAGGACACCGGAAAACAGCACGTCGCCCCGGATCTGCGATCGTGGGCCGATGAGCGTATCCGTGTGCGGATCATCCCAGCGCTTGGACCGTTTTCCCCACATGACGATGCTCCTCCCCCTTGGGTTCGATGATCTCATGCCACTCGAAGGTCTCGATGGCCGTCGGACGCTGGCGATTGGCCTCGGTGAGAACCACGCGCACGCGCGTCGGCTTGAAACCTGCCGGCAACGCGAACGTGCCTTCGATGCGGTGGAAGTGCTTGAATTGGAAAGGCAACTTCTCGGCACGGTTCGGCGTGATCGCCGCCAGGCCGAGCATGATGCTGTGGCCGCCCCGCTGGCCCTCGATGCTCAGGACCATCGTTCCGCGAGCGAGGTTATCATCCTTGGCCACTCGCGTCAGTACTGCCTGGAACCGGAACTCCGCCGGCTTGTCCAGCGCCTGCAGGTGCATTGCCTGCAGCTTCAGGCCCTGGCCCTTGTCCCCGGCAGCCAGCACGTTGCGGTAGAACTCGATTTCTTCTTTGAGCAGCAGGTTGTCATCCTGCAGTTCGCCGGCCAGCCGCTGGAGTTCGAGATAGGCCTCGCGATCGATCTGGGCCGCGCGCTCCAGGGTGGTGACCCTGCCTCGCAGGAGGGCGTTGTCAGCCTCGGCCGTGCGGCTCAGGGATCGCAGGTCGCGCTGCTCCGAGGTCGCGCTCATGCGGTCGTGGATGACGCGCCAGTGGCCGTGGTCGTACAGCAGCCAGCCAGCCAGCGTGGTCAACAGGACGCAGGCGACGCCGAGCACGAACTGGCGCAGCGGTCGGTGCGGTCTGACGACGAAGCGCATGACGGCCGCTGTTCGCTCGGACCCGCCGCAACCGCGCTCAAGGGACGAGCGCGGCCGCTTCCAGCCCGGTCGTTTCCGGCAGCCCGAACATGAGGTTCATGTTCTGTACCGCCTGACCGGCCGCACCCTTGACCAGGTTGTCGATGACCGAGAGCACGACGACCTGCTCGCCGTCGCCGGGTCGATGCACGGCGATCCGGCAGAGGTTCGCGCCACGTACCGAGCGGGTATCCGGATGCGAACCCGCCGGCAGCACGTCGACGAAAGGTTCGTCCCGGAAGCGCCGTTCGAAAAGCGCCTGCAGGTCCGCGATCGGCTCGGCCAGACGAGCGTAGAGCGTGGCGTGGATCCCTCGCAGCATCGGCACCAGATGCGGTACGAACAGCAACTGCACCGGGCCTCTACGGACCTGCTCCAGGTTCTGGCGGATTTCGGGGCCATGGCGGTGGCCGGGCACACCGTAGGCCTTGAAGCTGTCGGTGACCTCGCTGTAGAGGTAGGCGGTTTCGACCTTGCGTCCGGCCCCGGTCACGCCCGATTTCGCATCAGCGATCAAACCATCTGGAGCGACGACGCCGGACTCCAGGAGTGGCAGCCATCCCAGGGTGACGGCCGTCGGATAGCAACCGGGATTGGCAACGATGCGGGCATCGCGGATCGCCTCCCGGTTCAGTTCCGGCAGTCCGTACACCGCTTCGGCGAGCAGATCCGGGCACGCATGCGGGATCTGGTACCAGCGCTCCCACTCGGCGGTGGAACGCAGCCTGAAATCCGCAGCCAGATCGATGATCCGCACGCCACGCCCGACCAGATCCCGGGCCACCTTCATCGCCGTGCCGTTCGGGGTGGCGAAGAACGCAACATGGCAGTCGGGCAGCGCTTCCGGGCTGGTAAAGGCGATATCGGTATGCCCGCGCAGGCTGGGATAGGCCTCTGCCACCGGCGTGCCAGCCTCCATGCGTGAGGTCACGGCGCGCACGCGCACTTGCGGGTGCGCGAGCAGGATCCGCAGCAGTTCCACTCCGGTGTAACCGGTACCGCCGACGACAGAGACCTCGATCACACCGCACCGCCGCATTTTCCGGCTCGCCTCCGGCCCCGCCGCCGGACGCATAACCGCTTGTTTATCTGCATGTTAGGTGCGTGGTTGGCGCACACGAGCGGGGGGGCGAGACTAAATACCGGCGCCTGGGCTGTCAAGCAAGCCGATCGCCCGCGCCCGCGGCTTGGACCCTGGACCGACGCGTGATAGCGTGCCCCGCGATGTCAGACGCGACGATCCGCTGCACCGGTACACCCCGGATGATTCGGCCGTTCCGGCGGCGGTTGCGCGCATGAGTTGGCCCCGACGCGTGATTCTCGTCGCCGTGGTGACCGCACTGCTGCTCGGCGCAGTCGCCGCGTGGCGGGCTCGCGGAGCCATCGATGTTCCGGACAATCTGGCCTTCTCAACCATCGACGGCCGCCGCATCCGCATCGCCGACCTGCACGGCCGCCCCCTGCTGGTGCAGTTCTGGGCCACGACCTGCCGCACCTGCGTCGAGGAGGCCGGACGGGTAGCCGCACTGTACGAGCAACTGGCGCCACGCGGGTTCGAGTTGATTGCAGTGGCGATGCAATACGACCCTCCCAACCGAGTGGTTGAATTCGCACGCGCGCGCGCGTTGAGATACCCGATCGCACTGGATCTGCGCGGCGAAGCCGCGCAGGCGTTCGGCGATGTCGAGGTCACGCCGACCATGTTCCTGCTCGCGCCAGATGGCCGGGTGGTGGATACGATCATCGGCCGGCCGGACTTCGACGACCTGCGGCGCCGGATCGAATCGATGCTGGACCAGCGTGGGGGCGCCTGATCGATGCTGTGGATCAAGGCCTTCCACATCGTCGCCATGGTGACCTGGTTCGCCGGCCTGTTCTACCTGCCGCGCCTGTTCGTCTACCACGCGACGGCTTCCGACCCGGCCGGAAACGAGCGCTTCAAGGTCATGGAGCGCAAGCTGTTCTACGGCATCATGACCCCCGGGGCCGTGGTCACGATCGGGCTGGGGCTGTGGCTGCTCGCCGCCGGGTGGGACGCCTTCGCCCGCTCCGGCTGGATTCACGTCAAGCTGGTACTGGTCGCGGTGCTCGTCGTCTACCACGCCTACTGCGGCGTACTGGTCGGCCGGTTCGCCCGCGACGAGAACCGCCGCAGCCACCTCTGGTACCGATGGTTCAATGAATTCCCGGTGCTGATCCTGATCCCGGTGGTAATCCTCGCTGTGGTGCGGCCGTTTTGACGTCACCGGCGGTTCAGATCTCCATCATCTCGAAGTCCTCCTTGCGCGCACCGCAATTGGGACATATCCAGTTCGGCGGCACGTCGGCCCAAGCCGTGCCGGGTGCGATTCCGTCGTCCGGAAGGCCCGCGCGCTCGTCGTAGATGAACCCGCAGATGACGCACATGTACTTTTTCACGATCCGATCCTCGAGCGCATTTTCCTGGCGATTTTGCCACATGCATTTCTCGCCGGACCACCATCGCGCACCGTGGCGCAGCCGATGAGCGGTACGAAAGCCCGTGCCGCGACGGTCGTGCTCGCCATCGGCGGGCACGACCCGACCGGCGGCGCCGGCATCCAGGCCGACATCGAAGCCATCCAGGCCCAGGGCTGTACGGCGGTCACGCTCGTGACCGCGCTCACCGCGCAGAACACCACCCGCGTGCAGGCCTGCCGGCCCGCGGATCGGGACGCGCTGGTAGAACAGGCCCGTGTACTGCTGGACGATGTCGACATCGACGCCATCAAGATCGGCCTGGTCCCGGACACCGCGATCGCGACCGCGGTCGCCGAAATCCTCGACCGGCTTCCGAAACGGCCGGTCGTGTGCGATCCGGTCCTGGCCGCCGGCACCGGCGATGCGCTCGCGCGCGCTGGCGTTGCGGCCGCGCTGATCGACCGCATCGCCCCGCGTACCACGGTGATGACGCCGAACGTACCGGAAGCACTCGCGCTCGTGCCGCAGGCAGGTTCCGCCGAAGCGGCCGCGGCTGCGCTGATCGCGACCGGGACGCAATACGTGCTGCTGACCGGTACCCATGCCCCGACCGAGGAGGTCGAGAACGCATTGTTCGAGCGTGGCGGATGCCGACGCCGGGACTGCTGGCAACGGCTGCCAGGCAGCTTTCACGGCTCCGGCTGTACGCTCGCCGCGGCGCTGGCGGCCCGGCTCGCGCTCGGCGAGGACATCGACGGCGCGGCGCATGCCGCCCAGCGCTTCACATGGAATGCGCTCGCGCGCGCGCTGCGCGTCGGCCGCGGCCAGTTGCATCCGGATCGGCGCGCGTGAGCACTGCCACGCCCATGCCCCGCCACGGCCTGTACGGCATCACGCCCGGGGATCTCACCGGCCCGGAGCTGGTTCGGAAGGTCGAGGCCAGCCTGCGCGGCGGCGTCGCCATGCTGCAGTACCGCGCCAAGGCGGCGGCAAACGCGACCGACGCCCACACGCTGCTGGCATTGTGTCGGCGTCACCGGGTGCCGTTGATCATCAACGACGATCCCGGCCTCGCCGCCGAGGTCGGCGCGGACGGCGTGCACGTCGGGCACGATGACACTGACCCGCGCGCGGCCCGGGCACGACTCGGCGCCGGTACAATCATCGGGGTTTCCTGCTACGACAGCCTCGACCGTGCCCGCGACGCGGTCGAGGCCGGCGCGGACTATGTCGCCTTCGGCAGCGTCTTCGCATCCCCGACCAAGCCGGGTGCAGTACGTCCCGGGCTCGATCTCATCGCCCGCGCACGGGCGGAACTCGCGCTGCCGATCGTCGCCATCGGCGGCATCACGCCGGACAACGGCGCACAGGCGCTCGACGCCGGCGCCGATCTGCTCGCGGTCGTCACCGGACTGTATTCGGCGGCCGATCCGCAGGCCGCAGCCGGCGCCTATCTGGCGCTGTTCGAGCGCTGAGGCCGGTGGATCCGCATTCGGCTGGCGCATAATTACCAGCCTGACAGCCTCGCAGAGCGACTCCATGACCCGATCCGAAACCCTGTTCCAGCGCGCCCTGGAACTCATTCCCGGCGGCGTGAATTCCCCGGTGCGCGCCTTCCGCGGCGTCGACGGCGAACCGCCCTTCATCGCCAGTGGCAGCGGCGCCTGGATCACGGACGTCGATGGCAGGCGCTACGCCGACTACGTCTGCTCCTGGGGGCCGCTGATCCTCGGTCACGCGGATCCGCGGGTCATCAGCCGCGTGCACGCCGCGATCGACCGCGGCCTGTCTTTCGGTGCACCGACTGCAGTGGAGACCGAACTCGCGGCGAAGGTCTGCGCGCTGGTCACCTCGGCCGAGCAGGTGCGGATGGTCAGCTCGGGCACCGAGGCGGCGATGACCGCGATACGCCTGGCACGCGGATTCACCGGTCGCGACAGGATCGTGAAATTCGAGGGCTGCTACCACGGCCACGCCGATTCGATGCTGGTCAAGGCCGGCTCGGGCGTGCTGACCCTGGGAATCCCCGGTTCCCCCGGAGTACCCGCCGCGCTCGCCGGCCTGACGCTGACGCTGCCCTACAACGACGCCGCCGCAGTCGAGGAATTGTTCGGCGCCATCGGCGCCGAAATCGCCGCCGTCATCGTCGAGCCGATAGCAGGCAACATGAACTGCGTGCCGCCGCGGGCGGGATTCCTGGAGACGCTGCGCCGCGTCACCGAGGCGCACGGTACGCTGCTGGTATTCGACGAGGTGATCACCGGCTTCCGCGTCGCCGCCGGCGGCGCCCAGGCCTTGTACGGGATCACGCCCGATCTCAGCGTGTTCGGAAAAATCATCGGCGGCGGCCTGCCGGTCGGTGCGATCGCCGGCCCGCGCCGGATCATGCAGTCGCTGGCGCCGACCGGCCCGGTGTACCAGGCCGGTACGCTCTCGGGAAACCCAATCGCGATGACCGCGGGCTTGGCGACGCTCGAGGCGGTGTCCGAACCCGGGTTCCACGACCGGCTGGCGATCACCACCGGGCGCGTGGTCGACGGACTGCGAAACGCGGCTCGCGACGCCGGAATGGCCGTGGTGCTCAATCACGCCCCGGGGTTGTTCGGGTTGTTCTTCAATGACGCGGAGCGGGTCGAGGACTTTGCGACCGTCATGGGCTCGGACGTGGCGGCATTCAAGCGCTTCTTCCACGCAATGCTCGCCGAAGGGGTCTATTTGGCGCCTTCGGCCTTCGAGGCCGGCTTCGTCTCCGCCGCCCACGACGACGAGGTCATCGAGCACACGCTCGCCGCCGCCCGCCGCGCATTCGCCCGCGCGGCCGGATGACCGTGCGGCGGCGGTACTTTCCGGACCGTCAGAAGCCTTCGGTGGACCGGAACAGCCCCACGCGCAGATCCCGGCCGGTGTAGATGGCCCGGCCGTCGATTTCCATGCTGGCGTCGGCAATGCCCATCACCAGCTTGCGCAGGATGACGCGCTTCATATCGACGCGGTAGGTGACCAACCGGCCGGCCGGAGTCACCTGCCCGGTGAACTGAACCTCGCCCGCGCCCAGTGCGCGGCCGTGGCCCGGCCCGCCGCGCCAGGCGAGAAAAAAGCCGATGAGCTGCCACATCGCATCCAGGCCGAGGCAACCGGGCATCACCGGATCGCCTGTGAAGTGGCAGCCGAAAAACCACAGGTCGGGGTGGATGTCGAGCTCGGCGTGGATATGCCCCTTGCCGTACGCCCCGCCATCGGTGGCGATGCTGGCGATGCGATCGAACATCAGCATGGGCGGCAGCGGAAGCTGCGCGTTGCCCGGGCCGAACATCTCGCCGCGGCCACAGGCAATCAAGTCGTCCCGGGAGTAGCTCGACCGGGGGATGAAGGATCCGGTACTGCGAGTTGCGGTGGCTTCGTTGGGCACGATGGCGGGCAGGATGCGCGCTCGGCGCGGTTTCATGACCAGCACCGACTATAACATAGGCTCGCCGGACGGGCCCTGACTGCCGGGCACCGTGACCCGCACCCGCGTGCCCGCCGTGCCCGCGGCTTCCAGCTCCAGCCGGCCGTGGTAGATCCCCTCGACCAACTCACGCACCACCGCCAGACCGATGCCATGGCCGTCGGTACTTGGATCGGCACGTACGCCGCGCGCGAGCACCGCCTCGATGCTCGCGCCCGGGATCCCCGGCCCGTCGTCCTCGATCTCCAGCACGAAGCCGCCACGGCCGGCGGCGTCGTGCGCACGCACCCGTACCGAGCGCCGGCACCACTTGCCGGCGTTGTCGATCAGGTTGCCCAGGATCTCCAGCAGATCGCCCTCGTCGCCGCGAAACGCCAGCCCTTCCTCGACTTCGACGTCGAAACCGATGCGCTTGCCCGCATAGACCTTGGCCAGCGAGCCGACCACCCGGTTCACCGCGATGCCGACGTCGACCGGCACGGACATCGCCGTGCGGCCCGAGGCCGCGGCACGCTGGAGCTGGTATTGCACCGTCTGGTCGATGCGGCCGATCTGCTCCTTCACCAACGCACGAAAGGCCGCCTCGTCGACATCCTCGCCGAGCGAACTGCGCACAACCGCCAGCGGAGTCTTCAGGCTGTGGGCGAGATCCGCCAGCGCATTGCGGTAGCGCGTGAGGTGCGAACGGCTGCTCTTGATGAGTTCGTTCAGGTGCGTGGTCAGGGCCCGCAGTTCCTCCGGATAGCCTCCGGAGAGTTCGGCGCGCGTGCCGGCCTCGGTCTCGCGCACCTCGGCGACGACGCGCGCCAGCGGCCGCAGCGCCCAGCGCAGTACGATCGCCTGCACCGCGACCAGCGCTGCCGCGAGCGCGGCGAGCCACCCCCACAGGGCGCGCCGGTAGCGCGATACCGCCAGGTCGAAGCTGGCGTGGCTCTCCGCGGCCTGGAAGACGTAGGACTGCACGCGATCACGATCGATTTCCCAGGCGACGACGAAGCTCAACCCGAAGTAGCGCGTACCGTCGGCGCCCATCATCTCCTCGGTACGCGCGCTGCCGATGTCGCCGGGCTCGGGAAACGGAATGTTGAGCCCGACCAGGGACAGCGAGCGCCACTTCACCTTGCCGCCGCCGTCGACGATGCGCGCGTAGAACCCCGAATCCGGCGTGGCCAGGCGCGGATCGGGCAACGCGATCGGCACGGCGATGTCGCCCGAGGTGCGCGTGTTGGCCACGCCCAGGAGCATGTACACGGCGGCGTGCAGGCGCTCGTCGACTGCGGCACGGGCGCTGTCGCGGAAGGCGCGATCCAGAGTCAGGCCGGTGAGGCCGAGAAACGCCGCGAGCACCGCGCTCGCGACCAGCAACAGCCGGGTACGCAGCGAGTAGGGACTGCGCGCCTTGCGCCCGGCGCCGGTCACTGCTCGCGATCGAAGCGCAGCACGTAGCCGCGACCGCGCAGGGTCTCGATCGGGTTCAGGGTGCGGTCCGGATCCAGCTTGCGGCGCAGCCGGCCGACCAGGACCTCCAGCACATTGCTGTCACGATCCTGATCTTCCTCGTAGATGTGGTCGGTGAGCTCGGACTTGGACACCACCTGGCCGGCGTGCAGCATCAGGTACTCGATCACCTTGAACTCGAACGCGGTCACCTCCACCGGCACCCCATTCACCGCCAGTGCCTGCCGTGCGGGGTCCAGCTCGATCGGGCCGCACTTGAGCACCGCGGTCGCGAATCCGGCCGAGCGGCGCAGCAACGCCCTGATCCGCGCCAGCAGCTCCTCGACGTGGAACGGCTTGACCAGGTAGTCGTCGGCGCCGGCTTCGAGCCCGGAAACCTTGTCCTCCCAGCGCCCGCGTGCGGTGAGGATGAGGATCGGGAACTTTCGTCCGCCTGCGCGCCAGGCGCGAATCACTTCCACGCCCGGCGTATCGGGCAGGCCGAGATCGACGATGGCCAGGTCAATCGGGTATTCGTCGCCGGCGAAACGGCCGTCGCGACCGTTCGCGGCGACATCCACCGCATAGCCGTGCGCGTGGAGCTGCTCGGTCAGGCGTTCGCGCAGCGCAGCCTCATCCTCGACGATCAGCACACGCATCGGCGTCGGTCCCCCGTCTCGTTCTCGCGGTCACCACACCGCGCCGCTGGCGGCGTCCACCATCACGGTGCGAACCATGCCGCCGTCCGTCAGCACCTTGACCTCGTACACCATGCGGCCGCCGGCATCCACGCGCCGCACCGCCAGCACACGCCCGCCGGTGGCGCCGCGGGCGATGCTCGTCGCCCGGTCGACGCCGATGTCCGGCATGGCCTGGACCAACCACGCGCGCGGCGCGGGAAGATCGGCCGCGCCGGCCGGAACCGCCGCCAGGCCCAGCAGGACAATGAAGACCCGGACAACCGCCATCGCCTACACCTCGCCACCGGCCGCCGGTAGGTTCCAGGCGGCACGCAGGCCGTTGTAGCGCGGGTGCGCTGAACCCGATCTGAACTCCTCGGATCCGCTCACGACGACGGGGCTGCGACGGTACGGTCGTGCTCGAGCGCGGGGATCATGGATCTTGCCTGGGTCACGCGCGCCGGATCGACGTCGGCCAGGATGAAGCCGGGCTCCGTACCGCCGTCGGCGAGCACTTCGCCCCAGGGATCGACGATCAGGGAGTGACCGAAGGTCCTGCGCCCCCAGGGCCGCGTTCCGCATTGGCCGGGCGCGAATACATAACACCCGGTCTCGATGGCGCGCGCGCGCACCAGCACGTGCCAGTGCGCAAGTCCGGTCTGATGGGTGAAGGCCGCCGGGATGGCCAGGAACGCCGCTCCAGCCCGGGCGAGCGTGCGGTACAGGTACGCGAAACGCACGTCGTAGCACACGGTCATGCCCAGCGCGCCCCAGGGCGTGGGCGCCAGTACCGCCCGACCACCCGCGGCAACCGTGGCCGATTCGCGGTAGCTCTCCGCACCCCGCAGGCGGACGTCGAAAAGGTGGATCTTGTCGTACCGGGCGACGACCTGACCGTCGGGCGCGAGCAGGCACGAGCGGTTGTTCACCTTGCCTGAAGCCAGGCGCACGGCAATCGACCCCATGAGGATCCACACGCCCAGTTCCGCCGCCAGGGCCCTGAACGCAGCCAGGGCCGGGTGCGCGTCCTCCTCGACCGCGGTGGCGGCGGCAGCCGCATCGTTCGGGTACATCGCCGAGAAATGCTCCGGCAGCAGCAACATGCGCGCACCCTGCGCATGCGCCGCACGCGCCATGTCCGTGCAGATCGCGATGTTCGCCGCCACGTCGTCGGTGGCGCAGTTCTGCAGGCAGGCAACCTTCAGGTCGGGGGGCATGGAGGCGCGGACTCCGGGTTCGCGGGTTGGGCCAGCGTAGGTTCGCACCGCGGCAAACGCAACCGCGACACCCTGGAGCCCCCGGCGCGCGCATGCGATGATCGGTGCCGGCAACCGCGCCCGGCGACGCGCAATCATGCATCCGACCCCCGCACCCGACCGGCCGCTCATTGGCCTGACCACCTACGGACGCGACGAGAACAACCGCTACTACTGCCCGGCCGAATACGTGGATGCCGTGCGCCGTGCCGGCGCGGCTGCGGTGCTGCTGCCGCCGGGGGATGCGGAGCCGGCAGCGCTGCTGGCGCGCCTGGACGGCGTGGTCTTCGTCGGCGGCGGCGACATCAACCCGCGCTACTACGCCGCGGACGTGCACCCGACCGTATATTCAATCGACAACGAGCGTGACGAACACGAGTTCGCGCTGGCCCGCCACGTTCTGGATTGCGGCCTGCCGACGTTCGGGATTTGCCGCGGGCTGCAGGTTTTCAACGTCCTGCTGGGAGGCACCCTGCACCAGCACCTGCCCGACGTCTACGGGGATGCGCTGCAGCACCGGGCGCCGCCGCGCGAACCCACCGCGCACAGGATCCTGATCCGCCACGATACCCGCCTGGCGCAGATCGTCGGCACCACCGAGATGCAGGGCGCTTCCTGGCATCACCAGGGTATCGAGCGGCTCGCCGCGGGGTTCGTCGTCAGCGCGACGGCGCCGGACGGGTTGGTCGAGGCGGTCGAACTGCCGGGGCATCCATGGCTGGTCGCGGTGCAGTGGCATCCGGAACTGACGGCCGCAACCGACGCATTGCAGCATCGGCTGTTCGAGGGATTCATCACGGCGGCCCGTGCCGTGCGCGCGCCGCGATGAGCAGGCGCGCCGGGCCGGGGACGCCATGCGAGCCCGGCCCGGCCCGCGTGTGGCAACGCAGCAATTATTTGTAGCCGCCCACGGCGTTGACCATGTAATCCACCGCCGCCTCGACCTGCGCATCGGTCAATTGCAGATGCCCGCCCTTGGGCGGCATGCCGCGCAGGCCTTCGATTGCATGCTTGTAGAGGGTGTCCTTGCCCTGCTCGATGCGCGCCTTCCAGGCGAACTTGTTGCCATACTTCGGCGCGCCGTTCATGCCTGCCTGGTGGCACGCCACGCACAATCCATTGTAAATCTCACCACCGTCGACGATTTCAGTACCGTCGGCGAGTGCGGGGCGGGCAGACGCGCCCAGGACCAGGGCGGCCAGGACGGCCAGGCCGGAACTGCGGATCGACATTGAATTGGCTCCTTTCCTTATTGGGATGAATGCCGGATGGCGCGGTGAAGTTACCCGCACCAATGTTAAACGTCGCTGAACGACAGCGACCCGGGAAGATATCATCGCCGCATCAGCAGATGCGCGGCAATTGTTCGCCGCTGCCCACGTCCAGCGGCCGGCGCACGCCGTAGCCGGTGAGCACGGTCACCTGGCCGTTTCCAGTGCTGGTGACGCGGCCGGCGATCACCGCCCCGGTCGCGACCGGTTGCCCGCGCAGCACCTGCAACGCGCGGCCGGCGTCCGGGCCGGCGACGAAGGCCGCGAACCGGCCTTCACTCGCCACCTGCAGCGGCTCCAGGCCGAGCAGTTCGCACGCCGCCCGCACCGCATCGTGCACAGGCACCGCGGATTCATCGATCTCGATCCGGACCCCGGCCGCGGCGGCAATCTCGCCCAGCGCGGCCGCGAGTCCGCCGCGGGTGAGATCGCGCAGGCAGTGCAATTCAATCCCTGCCTCCACGAGGGCGCGCACGGCCGGTTCGAGCGGCGCCAGATCGCTCGCCAGATCGGTCTGCAGTTCCAGCCCTTCGCGCGCGGCCATCACGGCGATACCGTGGCGACCCGGATCGCCGGACAGCAGCAGCGCATCGCCCGGCCGAACGGATGCCGGCCGGATATCCAGCCCGGGATCGATCTGGCCGATGCCCGCGGTGTTGATGTAGATGCCGTCGCCGCTGCCACGCTCGACGACCTTGGTGTCGGCCGTGACCACCGCCACGCCGCAGCGGTCGGCAGCCGCCCGCATCGAGGCGACCACCCGCTCCAGGGTGGCGAGCGGCAGGCCCTCTTCCAGCACGAAGCCGGCCGACAGCCAGCGCGGCCGCGCCCCGCACATCGCCAGGTCGTTGCAGGTGCCAATCACGGCCAGCGAGCCGATGTCGCCGCCGGCGAACTCGATGGGCCGCACGACGTAGGTATCGGTGGTGAAGGCCAGGGGTGCCGCGCCCGGTTCCAGGACTGCGCCGTCGTGGCGGGTCGCCAGCCAGGGGTTGTCGAACGCCGGGCGGAAGATGCGATCCAGCAGCGCCTGCGCGAGCCGACCGCCGCCGCCGTGCGCGCGTACGACGCAATCGTACTCGCCCGGCGGCAGCGGGCAGCCTGCGTCCGCGTCGCTCATGCGCCGGCCGCGCCGCGATAGCGGAAATAGGCGTTGCAGGCCCCTTCCGGCGACACCATGGTCGGGCCCAGCGGGCGCTCGGGCGTGCAGCGCGTGGCGAACATCGCGCATCGATCCGGACGCATCGCCCCGCGCAGCACCTGCGCGCTCGCGCAGGGCGAAGCAGCGGGCTCGACGGCCGCGGCAATCCGGCCGTGGCGCCGTTCGGCATCGAACGCGGCGAACGCCGGCCGCAATTCGAAGCCGGCGCCGGCAATGGTACCGAAACCGCGCCAGGGCCGATCGGCGACCTGGAACACGGCCTGAATCAGGCTCCGGGCATCCGGATTGCCGTCCGCACGCACCAGCCGCGAATACTGGTTTTCCACGCACGCCTGCCCGCGTTCGAGCTGGGCAAGCGCCATCGCTATGCCCTGCAGCAGATCCACCGGCTCGAAGCCGGTAGCGACGATCGGCACCCGGTGGCGCAGTGCGATCGGCGCATACTCGGCCAGCCCCATGATCGTGCACACGTGGCCGGCGGCGAGGAAGGCCTGTACCCGGTTGTCGGGCAGTGCCAGCAACGCTTCCAGCGCCGGCGGCACCCGCACGTGCGCGCACAGTACGGAGAAATTCCGCACGTCTTCGGCGGCCGCCCGCGCCACCGCGGCCGCGGTCCCGGGGATCGTGGTCTCGAAGCCGACGGCCAGGAACACCACCTCGCGATCCGGGCAGCGCCGGGCGACTTCCAGCGCATCGAGAGGCCCGTAGACCATGCGCACGTCCCCGCCCGCGGCCCGCGCCGCGATCAGATCCCCGCCGCTGCCCGGCACGCGCAGCATGTCGCCGAAGCTGCACACGGTGACTTCCGGGCGCGCGGCAAGAACGACGGCGGCGTCGATCACGCCCGAGGGGGTGACGCACACCGGGCAGCCGGGCCCGTGCAGCAGGCTCACCTGCGGCGGCAGCAGCCGATCGATGCCGCTGCGCACGATGCCGTGGGTCTGGCCGCCGCAGACCTCCATCAGCGTCCATGGCCGCGTGACCAGGCTGCGAATATGCGCCGCCAGCCGCGCGACCGCCGCGGGGTCGCGAAACTCGTCGAGATACTTCACGGCGGCCCCTGCATGGCTTCCAGCGCCTCCAGGCTCCGGCGCGCGAGCACCGGATCGACGGTCGCGATGCCGATCCCCGCGTGTACGAGCACGTAGTCGCCGACGTCCGCCCCCGGCAGGCACGCCAGGCTGACCGTACGCCGCACGCCGCCGAAGTCCACGCGCGCCGAGCGCGCCAGGCCCTCGCCGTCGACGGCTTCAACCAGCCCGGGCACGGCCAGGCACATCGGCCTCGTCCTCCCAGCGCAGATCGTACGCGGCCGCCAGCGCCTGGCCGGCCGACAGCGCGCCGTCGTTCGGGGGCAGCCGCCGCGGCGGGTGCGGGCGCAGGCCGACGCCGACCAAGGCGTCGGCGACCGCCTCGACCAGTCGCGCATTCTGGAAACAGCCGCCGCACAGCAGCACATCGCCGATGCCGACCCGATCCGCGACCGCGACGGCCATCGCCGCCAGCGTCGCATGCAGGGCACCGGCCATCGCAGCCGGTGCCGAGCCGCAGGCGAGATCCGCCAGCAGCGCGTCGATCAGCGGCGCCCAGTCGATCACGATCCCAGCCGCGCCCGGCGACAACGCAAACGGCCAGGGTCGCGCGTCCCGCGCCGCGTCCTCGAGCCGAATCGCCGCCTCGCCTTCGTACGCGGCGACCTGGCACAGCCCGGCAAGGCTGGAGACCGCATCGAACAGCCGGCCGACGCTGGAAGTCATGGCGACGTTCACGCCGCGATCGAGCATGCGCAGCAGGTTGCGGCGCGCGGGCTCGTCCAGGCTGGCGATCGGGGCGAGATCCACGCGCGCATCGAGCCCTGCCATGCCCCTGGCATGCAGCAGGCCGATCGCCGAGCGGCGCGGCTCGCGCGCGGCGCGATCGCCGCCGGCGAGCGGAAACGGGCGCAGGTACGCAGCGCGCCAGCAACGCCTCCCGTCGATGGCGATGAACTCCCCGCCCCAGACGGTGCCGTCCCGGCCCAGCCCGGTGCCGTCCCAGCACAGCGCCAGCACCGGCGCGTCCACGCCGGCATCCGCACGCGCCGCCGCCGCGTGGGCCAGGTGATGCTGCACCGGCCGGCCCGCCGGGACGGCCTCGACCGCACGTGTGGCGGCGTAATCCGGGTGCGGATCGAAACCGATCGGAGCAGTCGGCGCTGCGGCCCGCAGTCGCTCGATCTCGGCCGCGTGGCGCTCGCGTGCGCACTGGCTCTGCAGATCCCCGAGATGAGGACCGACGCGCAGTGCACCGCCGCCGATCCAGGCCACCGTGTTCTTCAGGTCGCCGCCGGCGCCGATGGCCGACGGCAGCGGGCCGCAGGCGATCGGCGCCGGCGCGAATCCGCGAGCGCGGCGCAACAGCAACGGCGCGCCGCGCGCCATGCGCAGCACGGAGTCGTCGGCGGGCCGCAGGATGTCGCGATCGTGGACCAGGAACCAATCGGCGATGCCGGCAAGGTCCTGCAATGCCCGTGCATTTTCGTGGCACAGCGGCTCGTCGCGGCGGTTGCCGCTGGTGACCACCAGCGGCCGGCGCAGGTCGGCCAGGATCAGCGCGTGCAGCGGCGCGTAGGGCAGCATCACGCCCAGGTGCCGCAGGCCGGGCGCGACGCCCGGCAGCGGCTCGGCGGCCGGGTCGCGCCGCGGCAGCAGCACGATCGGCCCGGCGCGCGAACCCAGCGCCGCCGCGGCCGGCGCATCGACCGCACACAGTTCGCGCGCCGCTTCCAGCGCTGCGACCATGATGGCCAACGGCCGCGCCGGCCGCTGCTTGGTGCGGCGCAGGCGCGCGATCGCGTGCTCGTCGTCGGCCGCGACACACAGGTGGAAACCGCCGACGCCCTTGACCGCGACGATCGCCCCGCCTGCGAGCGCGGCGACCGCGCCGCCGAGCGCATCGTCCTCCTGCGCGTGCGTGGCGCCGCGCGCATCCAGCAGGGACAGGCGCGGACCGCAACGCGGGCAGGCGTTGGCCTGGTGGTGGAAGCGTCGATCCCCGGGCGTGGCGTATTCGCGCGCGCAATCCCCGCAGGGCACGAAGCGCGCCATCGCGGTGTTCGCGCGATCCCAGGGCGCGCGCAACTGGATGCTGTCGCGCGGACCGCAGTCGGTACAGCTCGTGAAGGCGTAGCGGTAGCGACGCGCGCGCGGATCGAAGATTTCCGCCCGGCAGGCATCGCACAGGGCGAGATCGGGCAGGCCGGGAGCGACGCCGGCATCGGCGGCTGCGCTGCCGGCGATCGTGAACCCGCGCTCCCCGCTCACCGGCAGCGCAGCGACATCGATCCGTTCGATGCGGGCGGCCGCGGGCGCGCCCGTCACCAGCGCCCGTTCGAACGACGCCAGGCACGCCGGCGCGCCCTCGACCTCGACGACGACCGCGTCGGCGCAATTGGCGACCGAACCTGCCAGATGCAGCTCGGACGCGAGCCGGAACACGTGCGGCCGCAGGCCCACGCCCTGCACCGTGCCGCGCAGCTCGACGCGCGTGCGCGCGAGTGCCGTCGATCGGACCGGATCGGCCACGGTCATCAGCGATCGCCCGCACCGCCGCGCGCCGCCGTCGCGCGCAGCCAGTCGAACCAGCCAGCCGTTCCCTCGCCGCTGCGCGCGGACAGGCAGAGCACCGGAGCCGTGGAGCCCAGGCGCCGGATCGCGTCAATCGCAAGCTGGGGATCGAAATCCCCCAGCGCCGGGAGCAGATCGATCTTGGACAGCAGGATCAGATCCCCCGCACGGAACATCCCCGGATACTTCGCCGGCTTGTCGTGCCCCTCGGCGGCGGACAGCAGCACCACGTCGCGGTGCGCGCCGACGTCGAACACGGCGGGACAGACCAGGTTGCCGACGTTCTCGATGAACAGCAGGTCGATTCCGTCGAGATCGATCGCGTGCAGTGCATCGTGCACCATGCGTGCATCCAGGTGGCAGGCCTGCCCGGTGCTGATCTGCACCGCGGCGATTCCCGCCGCCGCCAGGCGCCTGGCATCCAGATCCGTTTGCAGATCGCCCGTGATCGCCGCCATGCGCCCGCCGGCGCCGAATGCGCGCGCCGTGCATTCCAGCAATGCGGTCTTGCCCGCGCCGGGGGAGGACATGAGATTCACGGCGGTGACGCCGCGCGCATCGAGGTGTTCGCGCACGTGCCGCGCCTGGCGGTCGTTGCCCTCCAGCAGCGAGACGTGCGCCGGCACCGACAGCAGCCGTTGCGGCGCCGGCGCGAACACGGGCGCCGGACGATCGGTTCCGCAGCCGCAGGTCCCGCACATCGCCCGCCCTCACGCCGCCCGCGGAGCCAGGTCGACGCCGACCAGCAGGCACTCGGTGCCGCCGACGAGGCGCGTGCCGGTCGCGCCGCAGGCGTGGCAGCGCTGATCCGCCGGCGTGACCGCGGATTGCGCGCCGCATTCCAGGCACTGAACCTGCACCGGAGCGGTTTCCACGACCAGCCGTGCGCCCGCGACCGCGCTCCCGCGCGCCGCCGGCGCGAACGCGCGCGCGAGCAGCGTGGGGTCCACGCCGCACAACGCTCCCAGCCGCACGCGCACCGCGGCAATGCGGGCGTCGCCGTGATCGCTGGCGATCCGCTGCACGGCGTGCAACAGACTCTGGCAAATCGACATCTCGTGCATCCGCAGGCACCCTCGTCGTCGAGGCCATTGTCCGCCGCGCGCGGCGGCTGTCGATGCCCGCGCGCACCTTTACTGATCGGGCGCAATTCCGGGCGCAGCGGGGATCCTGTAGTCTTTCCGGCAGCACGTACGCGCATCGCCGCCGGGAGATTGAACACCCGCGGGCTCGAGGTTCGCAAGCCGATGACGACCGCCCACGCCCTGTTCCTGCCGCGCGATGGCACCCAGGCGCTGATCGACGCCCTGCGCGGTGCCGGCTGGCGCTGTGTCGGGCCGCAGGTGCGCGACCACGCCATCGTCTACGACGACGTCGACGACGCGCGGCGACTGCCGTGGGGCATCCGGGTGGACCAGGCGCCCGGCAGCTACCGCCTGCGCGAAGGCGATCCGCAACGCGCATTCGACTGGGCCAACGGCCCGCAGTGCGTCAAGCCGTTCGCGTTCGCGCCGCAGGAAGTGCTCTGGCGCGCCGACCGGCGTGCCGATGGCAGCCTGGCCTTCCGCGCACAGAAGACCGACGCACCGCGCATCGCGGTGATCGGGGTGCGTGCCTGCGATCTGGCCGCCCTCGCGCTGCAGGATCAGCACTTCCTCCAGGGCCGCTACGCGGACGCCCACTACGCCGCGCGGCGCGCCGCCCTGCTGCTGGTCGCCGTCGACTGCGCCCGCCCGGCCGCCACCTGCTTTTGTGCCTCCACCGGCGACGGCCCGGTCGCCGGTACCGGCTTCGACATCGCCTTGGCGGAAATCGACGGCGGATTCGTCCTGCGAGGCGGCACGCGCGCCGGCACCGTGATACTCGACAGGCTCGCGCTCGCGCCCGCGACCCAGGCGCAGGCCGATGCCGCCGCGGCACAGGGCGCCGAAGCGGCGCGCATCCAGCAGCGGCGCCTGCCGGGCACGAACCTGCGGGACACCCTGTTCGCGCGCCTGGATCACGCGCGCTGGGACGACGTCGCCGCCCGCTGCCTGGCCTGCGGCAATTGCACCCAGGTGTGCCCCACCTGCTTCTGCCACAGCGAATCCGATGCATCCGAACCCGGCGGCCGCACGTCGGTCCACGCGCGCCAGTGGGATTCCTGCTTCACCCCAGGGCACGCCTACATGCACGGCTACGCGGTGCGCGGCGACGTACGCAGCCGCTACCGGCAATGGCTCACGCACAAGCTCGGCGGCTGGCACGACCAGTACGGCCGCAGCGGCTGCGTCGGCTGCGGGCGCTGCATCGCCTGGTGCCCGGTGGGCATCGACATCACCGAGGAGGCCCAGGCGCTGTGCGCACCGTGACCGCCCTGGATCCGCAACTGCCTGCACCGGCCGAGATCGTCGACCGCGTGCGCGAGTCGGACACCATCTTCACCCTGCGCCTGCGCCTGACCGATCCGGCCCAGCGCGGTGCGTACCGGTTCGCCCCCGGCCAGTTCAACATGGTGTACATGCACGGCGTGGGCGAGATCCCGATCTCGATCGTGTCCGATCCGCTCGAAGAGGAAATCCTGGATCACACCATCCGCATCGTCGGCCGCGTCACGCACGCGCTGGCCAGGCTGCGGGTCGGCGACCGGATCGGCATCCGCGGCCCGTTCGGGCGCGGCTGGCCGCTGGACCGCGCCCAGGGCCGGGATGTCATGATCGTCACCGGCGGGCTGGGCTGCGCGCCGGTGGTCTCGGTCATCAACTACGTGCTCAATCGGCGCGATGCGTTCGGCGCGATGACCATCATCCAGGGCGTGAAGCACTCGGCGGATCTCATCTGGCGCCAGCGCTACATCGACTGGTCGCAGCGCCACGGCGTGCGCGTGCTGCTCGCTGCGGACCAGGGTTCGCCGCACTGGCCCTGGCACGTCGGCCTGGTCACCGAACTGCTCGACCAGGCGCCCGCCGATCCGGAGCGCACGATAGCCATGATGTGCGGGCCCGAGATCATGATGCGCAATGCGGCACGCATCCTCGCCGGCCGCGGCCACGACACCCGCGACATCTTCCTGAGCATGGAGCGCAACATGCAGTGCGCACTCGGACACTGCGGCCACTGTCAGTTCGGCGCGCCGTTCGTCTGCCGCGAGGGGCCGATCTTCAGCTACGCGCAGATCGCACCCCTGCTCGGCGTGCGGGGGTTCTGACGTGGCCGCCGCCCGCCCGCGCGTCGCCGTGCACAAGTTCAGCTCATGCGACGGCTGCCAGCTCGCGTTCCTGAACCTGGGCGAGGACTTGCTGCGCATCGCGCGCCAGGTGGACATCGTCCACTTCGCCGAGGCCGGCCCGCTCGCCGCGGACGCCGAGGTCGACATCGCCTTCGTCGAGGGCT
Organism: Gammaproteobacteria bacterium; assembly: GCA_050183625.1. Classification (GTDB taxonomy): domain Bacteria; phylum Pseudomonadota; class Gammaproteobacteria; order JADZEE01; family JADZEE01; genus JBFXBD01. The sequence continues at coordinate 21,472 of JBFXBD010000059.1, read as the reverse complement.
CGGTCGCGCACCCGCACGACGTCGAGCGCATCCGCCGCATACGCGCCCGCAGCCGCTACCTGGTCACGATCGGCGCCTGCGCCACCAGCGGCGGCGTGCAGGCGCTGCGCAACGCGGCGCGCAGCCAGGAGTGGATGCAATCGGTGTATGCCACGCCTGCCTACATCGAGGAACTGGCCGATTCGACCCCGATTGCCGCGCACGTCAAGGTGGATTTCGAGCTCTGGGGCTGCCCGGTGTCGAGCCGGCAGATCCTGGCGGTGGTCGGCTCGCTGCTTGCCGGCGCCGATCCGCGCGACGATCGCGACAAGACCTGCATGGAGTGCAAGCGCCGGCAGAGCGTGTGCGTCATGGTGACGCGCGGGATCCCCTGCATGGGGCCGGTCACGCGCGCCGGGTGCGGCGCGCTTTGCCCGTCGTTCGGCCGCGACTGCTACGGCTGCTACGGTCCCTCCGACCTGCCCAATACCGCAGCGCTCGCGAACCGGTTCGCGGGCCTGGGGCTCGCGCCCGATCGGATCGCGCGCCGCTTCGCCGGCATCAACAACGCCGCGCCCGCGTTCGCGCAGGCGGCGCGCGAAGCCGGAGAGGAACCATGAGCGAGCGGCAGGTCTCGATCCACGTGCCGATCCTCGCCCGGGTCGAGGGCGAAGGCGCGCTGCACCTGCGCATCCGCGGCGGTACCATCGAGGATCTGCGGCTGCAGATCTACGAACCGCCGCGCCTGTTCGAGAAGTTCCTCGAAGGGCGCTCGTTCGAGGAGATCCCGGACATGGTCGCGCGGATCTGCGGCATCTGCCCGGTCGCCTACCAGGTCAGCGCCGCGAACGCCGTCGAACGGCTGTTCGGCGTCGACATCGGCGAGCGCGCCCGGGCGCTGCGGCGGCTGCTGTACTGCGGCGAATGGATCGAGAGCCACGCCCTGCACATCCACATGCTCGCCGCGCCGGACTTCTTCGGCTGCAACAGCGTGCTGGAACTGGCCCGCAGCCACCCGGACGAGGTCCGCCGCGGATTGCTGCTGCACGGGCTGGGCAACGATCTGATGGCGCTGGTCGGCGCACGCGCGGTGCATCCGGTAGGGCTGGCGATCGGCGGGTTTCACCGCGCACCGGACGCGCGCGCCGCCTCCGAACTGCTCGGGCGCCTGCGCGCCGCGCTGCCCGAGGCCGAGTCGCTGGTGCGCTGGGTGGCGTCGATTCCGGTGCCGGACGACGATCAGCGCTTCGCCTGCGTAGCCCTGCGCGGCGGCGCGGGCTACGCGATCGAGAACGGGCGCATCGTTTCGGACACCGGCCTGGACATCGACGCGGATGCATGGGAGTCGCGCTTCGCCGAGCACCAGTCGCCGTACTCGACAGCGCTGTGGAGCACACTGGACGGCGCCCCCTACCTCGTGGGCCCGCTGGCGCGCCTGAACATCAATCTCGATCGGCTGCCCGCGGCGACGCGCGCGCTGCTGGACGCGACCGGCGTCGCCTTCCCGAGCCGAAACATGTTCCGCAGCATGCTGGCACGCGCGGTGGAAATCCACCTGGCGATCCTGGAGTCGATCCGCATCCTGGACGGATACGAGCCGTGGTCGCCGCCGGCGGCGCCGGTCGCGCCACGCGCCGGCGTCGGCTTCGGCGTCTCGGAGGCACCGCGCGGGGTGCTCTGGCATCGCTACGAGTTCGACGCCGGCGGCCTCGTACGCGCGGCGCGCATCGTACCGCCGACGAGCCAGAACCAGGCGCGGATCGAAGCCGATCTGGCCGCCTCGCTCACCGCCTTCGGCCTGGAACGAGACGACGCCGCGCTGCGCCTGCACTGCGAGAAGGTGATCCGCAACTACGATCCCTGCATCTCTTGCGCGACGCATTTCCTGCGCCTGACCGTGGACCGCCAGGATGGCGGCTGCGCCTGACGCCGATCCAGCCGGCGCAGCCGACGAACGGCCCATCGCCGTCATCGGCGTCGGCTCGCCGTGCGGCGACGACCAGGCCGGCTGGCTGGTCGTCGAGGCATTGCGCCGGGCGGCCGCCGCGCACGACCCGCATCTGGCGGGCGTCGAATTGAAGGCACTGGATCGGCCCGGGCCGGATCTTCTCAACGCGATGACCGGTGCGCGTGCCGCGATCGTCATCGACGCGGTGCTCGGCGCATCGCCCGGCACGGTACTGCGGCTTTCGGCGGGCCGGCTCGCGGCCGGCTCGCGGCCAGCTTCCACCCATGCCGGCGGCGTCGCCGACGCACTCGCGCTCGGCGCGTGCCTGGGCGTGCTGCCGCCACGACTGGTACTGCTGGGCGTGGGCGGCGAACGGTTCGCCCCCGGCACCGGCCCGGGCGCCGCGGTACGCGACGGCGCCGTGCAGGCCGCGCGGGCGGTGCTCGACGAACTGCGCGCGCTCGGCGCCGGGAGCGCCCGGTGAGCACGGACAGGCTCCTGAGGCTCGCGCGCGCGCTCGCCGATCCGGCCGTGCTCGGCCATCCGATCGAACGGGTGGAAATCATCCAGACCCACATCTCGGTCGTACTGCTGACCGGGCGCTTCGCCTACAAGCTCAAGAAGCCGCTCGCGCTCGGTTTCATCGACTGCTCCACGCTCGAACGCCGCCGCCACTTATGCGAGGAGGAGCTGCGCCTGAACCGGCGCCTGGCGCCGGATCTGTACCTGGAGGTGCTCGCGATCCTCGGCAGCGTCGAAGAACCGCGGCTCGCGGGCGCGGGCGAACCGATCGAATACGCCGTGCGCATGCGCGAGTTCCCGCAGCAGGCGCTGCTCGACCGGGTGCTCGCGCGCGGCGGGCTGGGCGCGGATCTGCTGGCCGGGTTCGCCGAGCGGATCGCGGCGTTCCACGCCGCGGCCGCGATCGCCGGCACCGGGGATGCATTCGGCAGCGCCGGCGCCGTCCGCGATCAGGCCCTGGGCGCCTTCGAGCAGCTCGACGACGCGTTGCTGGGCGAACCGACGCTGTCGGCGGTGGCACGCCTGCGCGCGCACTTGGACGCGCAATCCAGCGCACTCGGCGCGGATTTCGAACGCCGCCGGGCCGCGGGCCGCGTGCGCGAATGCCACGGCGATCTGCACCTGACCAACATGTTGCTGATCGACGGGCGCATCGAGGTCTTCGACTGCATCGACTTCAACGCCGACCTGCGCTGGACCGACGTGGCCGCCGAAATAGCCTTCCTGGCCATGGATCTCGACGTGCGCGGCCGCGCGGACCTGGGCACTGCGTTCCTGAACGCGTGGCTCTGCGCCACCGGCGACTACGACGCGCTGGCGGTGCTCGGCTTCTACCGCATCTACCGGTCGATCATCCGCGCGAAGGTGGCGGCGCTGCGCGCCGCGCAGGCGCAGGCCGGCGGCGGCACGGACGCGGCCGCCGTCGACCGTGCCCGGGAGCACGTCGCACTCGCCGCACGCTATGCCTTCCCCGCGGCGGCGCCGGTGCTGATCGTCACCCACGGCCTGTCCGGCTGCGGCAAGTCGTGGCTGGCGGCGCGCCTGAGCGCGCATACCGGCGCGATATGGATACGCTCGGACGTCGAACGCAAGCGCCTGGCCGGGCTCGCCGCGGGTGCACGCAGCGGCTCGGGCATCGGCACGGGGCTGTACGGCGTCCCGATGAGCGACCGCACCTACGCGCGGCTTCGCGACTGCGCCGCGGCGGCGCTGCGCGGCGGCTTCTCCGCCATCGTCGACGCCACCTTCCTGGAACGCGGGCAGCGCGCGAGCTTCGCGCGGCTGGCGCGCGATCTGGGCGTGAGCTTCGGCGTGCTGTGGCTGCGCGCGCCCGATGCGGTGCTGGCCGATCGCGTGGCCGGCCGCGCGGCACAGGCGCAGGATCCGTCAGAGGCCGACGCCGCGGTGATCGAATTCCAGCGCCTGCGCGCCGAACCACCGGACGCCGGCGAAACCGGCCACACCATCGCGGTGGACACGGCGGCCGGCATCGACATCGCCGCGCTGGCCGCGCGCATCGCCGCGCTCTGAATCCTCAGGACGAAGATTCCCATGCACGCACGCACCCGCACGCCCGCCACCCCCTGGGACGACGCGCTGATCGGCACGCTCATCGACGAACTGTCCGCGCTGCGCGCGCAGCTCGCGCGGCTCCCCGCGCACGAGGCGCGGCACCTGGAGCGCGTGCACCGCGAGCATGGCGCCGGCGCCGCCAACCTCGTGCACTACGTCGGGCTGCGGCGCCGTGATCTGCGCCGGCTGCAGACCCAGCTCGCGCAATTGGGGCTGTCCTCGCTCGGCCGCGCCGAGTCGCACGTGCTGGCGAACGTCGACAAGGTGCTGGGCATCCTGCACCGGCTCGCCGGGCGCGATTGGACGGCACTGTCGCGCGACGAACCGGCCGGCATCAATGCCTCCGCGCACCTGCTGCGCCGCCACGCTGAACGGTTGCTCGGGCCGCCGCGCCCGCACCGCACGGTGCGCATCATGGTCACCCTACCGCCGGCGGCGGCGCACGACTACGCGCTGGTGCGCGACATGCTCGCCGCCGGCATGGACTGCGCGCGCATCAACTGCGCGCACGACGACGCCGGCGCCTGGGCGGCGATGATCGAACGGCTGGACCGCGCCCGCCGCGAGCTCGGCCGGCCGTGCAAGGTGCTCATGGACCTGGGCGGGCCGAAGCTGCGCACCGGCGAGGTCGAGCCCGGGCCGCAGGTGCTCAAGTGGCGCCCGCAGCGGGATGCCTTCGGCCGAGTGCGGGCGCCGGCCCGGATCTTCCTGCGCGCGCATGGCGAGCGCGCAGGAGGCACCGGCGCCGACCGCTGCGTCGACGTCGACGGCACCTGGCTCGCGCGCCTGCGCTCGGGCGACCGGGTCGAGTTCACGGACGCGCGCGGCAAGAAGCGCGAGCTTGCAATCGGCGCCGCCGGCGAGGGCGGGCGATGGGCGCAATCCGCGCAGACCGCCTACCTCGTGCCGCAGACCGAACTGCTGCACCGGCCGTCGGCGAAGCGCACCCGGGCCGATGCCGGTGCGGCCACGCGCCCGCTCGCACTGCCCGCCCCGCCGCAGCGCCTGCTGCTGCGCAAGGGCGACACGCTGCTCCTGACCGCGAGCGGTACCGGCCGGCCCGCGCGGCTGGGAACCGACGGCCGGGTCGAGCAACCCGCGACCATTCCCTGCACGCTGCCGCAGGTGTTCGCCGATCTGCGCCCGAGCGAGCGCATCTGGCTCGACGACGGCCGCATCGGCGGAGTGATTCGCGAAGTCTCCCCCGCGGAAGTGAAGATCGAAATCACCGCCGCCCGGGCGCGCGGTGAACGCCTGGGACCGGACAAGGGCATCAACCTGCCGGACAGCCAGCTGCGCCTGGGCGCGCTGACCGCGAAGGACCGCGCCGACCTGGCCTTCGTCGCCCGCCACGCCGATCTGGTCGGACTGTCGTTCGTGCAGCGCCCGGCCGACGTCGCCGCCCTGCAACGCCGGCTGCGCACGCTGGGCGCCGAGCGGCTCGGGATCCTGCTCAAGATCGAAACCCGCCGGGCGTTCGAGAACCTGCCGGCGTTGCTGCTGGCTGGCATGGCCAGCGCGTCGGTGGGGGTCATGATCGCGCGCGGCGACCTGGCCGTGGAACTCGGCTACGAGCGCCTGGCCGAGGTCCAGGAGGAGATCCTCTGGCTGGCCGAGTCCGGGCACCTGCCGGTGGTGTGGGCGACGCAGGTGCTGGAGAGCCTGGCTACCGGCGGCGTGCCTTCGCGCGCCGAGATCACCGACGCCGCCATGGGCGTGCGCGCCGAGTGCGTGATGCTGAACAAGGGCGAGTTCATCGTCGCCGCCATCGAGACCCTGGACGACATCCTCACCCGCATGGAAGCCCACCAGAACAAGAAGCGCTCGATGCTGCGCAAGCTGCACTGGTGAAGGCGCCGCGCGATGGTGCAGAATCCAGCGCCTGAAGTCTGCGGACCGGGAGCGAAGCGATGGCATCGGACACCACCCACGGGCGCCTTGCCGGCAAGGTCGCCGTCGTCACCGGCGCGAGCCGCGGCATCGGCAGGGAGATCGCGCTCGGCTTCGCGCGCGAGGGCGCGGCGGTGGCGCTGGCCGCACGCACCGAGCAGGTCTGGAACCGCAAGCTCCCCGGCACGATCTACGAGACCGCCGAGGCAATCGCCGCCGCCGGCGGCCGCGCCATCGCGGTACGCTGCGACGTCACCGTCGAGGACGACCTGATCGCACTGGTCAATCGCACGCGCGAGGCCTTCGGCCGGATCGACATCCTGATCAACAACGCCGCGATCACGGCCCCCGGCAAGCCGCCGGACGCGAACGCCGCGCCGGCGCCGGCCAGGCCCGCGGCGCCATCGAACAAGCCGGCCAGGGTCAAGGGCCTGACCTTCCTCGACATGCCCGTGCGCGGCTACGCCTCGCACTTCCAGACCGGCACCTTCGCCGTGCTGCGGCTGATGCAGCTTGTCCTGCCGGAGATGATCGAACGCGGCCGCGGCGCCATCGTCAACATCAGCTCCGGCGCCTCGCAGATGCCGGGCGAAGGCCCGTACCCCAAGCCGATGCCGACCTTCATCGCCTACGGCGGCAACAAGGCCGCGCTCGAGCATCTCACGCGGGCGGCCGCGGCCGAGATGGCGCAGTACGGCATCGCCATCAATTCGCTGTCGCCGTCGCTGGCGATCGCTACCCCCGGGCTGAATTACTACAGTCCGGACCTGCCCGAACAGATGCCGATGGCCGATTTCGTCGAGGCGGCACTGCGGCTGGCGATCGCGGATCCGAACGCCATCGCCGGCTGGAACGTCTTCAGCGAGGACGTCCTGCACCCCGAACTCGGCCGGCGCGGCTGGCTGGGCGCGGACGGCACGGTGGAGTAGCCGCCGCCCGCCGCGCGACAAGGCAGCTCCGGCTTCAGCGGACCGTGCGTTCCCGGCTCCCCGTGCCGGGCGGCGCGGCGGCGAGTTCGCGCGCGGCGATCGGGTTGGCGATCAAGGAGTAGCTGCCGGCGTTGCGCGAGACGACACCGAGCGGCTGGTCGAGCGAGTCCCACACCGCGCGCACCGTGGCCTGCACCGCGGCCGGCGGCTTGGCGGCGATCTGCGCGGCGATCGCGTGCGCGCGCTCGTGCAGCCGCGCGCGCGGCACCACTTCCGACACCAGGCCGATTTCGAACGCCCGGCGGGCGCCGAGCCATTCGTCCGCGCCCATCAGGGCAATCCGCATCGCCTCCGCCAGCGGGATGCGGCGCGCGAACACACCCGGGATGCGCGCGGAGGCGAATCCGAGCGAGACGTGCGGGTCGCAGAACTGCGCGTCATCCGAGCAGATGACGATGTCGCTCTCGCCGACCCAGTACAGCGCGCCGCCCACGGCGATGCCGTGCACCGCGCAGATCACCGGCTTCCAGACCCGGCTGGTCTTGGGCAGCATCCAGGCGAGCGGCCCATCCTCGTCCCACACGTTCGGCTTGTTGCGGTAGGGATCCTTGCGGTCCAGGCCGGCGCTGAATCCGCGTTCGCCCGCACCGCGCAGCACCACGGCGTGCACGTCGTCGTCATCGCGCACCGCCGCCCACACCCGGCGGAACTCTTCGCACATGGCGTGGTTGAAGGCGTTCAGCGCGGCCGGCCGGTTGAGCGTGATCGTGGCGACGTGGTCCGCGCCGGTTTCGTAGACGAGCGTGTCGAGATCCACGGGCAACTCCCTCAGGCGGTAAAGTTCGGCAGCACTTCGCGCGCGAACAGCGCGAGCATGGCTTTCAGACGCTCGAAATCCGCCGGGCCGAGAATGAGCAGTTCCATCGCGTCGGTGCCGACCTCGTCGCGCCAGCGCACCAGCTCCCGGTTGAGATCGTCCGGCGTACCGATGAGATTGCGTCCGGGCGTGAGATCATCGACGCCGACGGTCTCGCCGTGCGCGATGCGCCCGTAGACGCCCTTGGCGAACGGCAGGTTGGTGCCGGCGCGCTTGTAGGTCTCCAGGAACCTGCGCAGCGGCGGCAGCACCGCCGCCAGGGCGCGCTCGCGCGTGGGCTCCACCCAGCACGAACGCAGGATGCAGACCGTGCCCGCGGGCCGGCCCGCATCCGCGCACATGCGCCGGTAGGTGCCGGCGCGCTCACGCTCGGCGTCGATGTCGAGCATGTTGTCCGACATCCAGCCGTCGCCGAGCGTGGCCGCGCGGCGCAGCGCCGGATCGGTGGTGCCGCCGACCCAGAACGGCGGATGCGGCGACTGCACCGGCCGCGGGTGGATTGCATTGTCGGGGATGTTCCAGTGCCTGCCCTCGAACCCCCAGCGCCCGGTTTCGAAGGCCCGGCGCATCGCCGCCATCGCCTCGCTGGTGCGCGGGCCGCGCGTGGCCTGGTCCATGCCATGGCCGCGAAATTCGTATCCCCGGTAGCCCACGCCGATGCCGAAGATTGCGCGGCCGCCGGAGATGACGTCCAGCGTGGCGAGCTGTTCGGCGACCACGACCGGGTGGTAGAGCGACAGCAGGTAGATGCCCGTCGCCAGGCGCAGGCGCCGGGTCCGCGCGGCCACCGCCGACAGCAGCGCGAACGGCGCGGACTCGTCCCCGGAGTCGGGCGTGAACGAATGGTGGCCGGTGGCGCAGAAGTCGAAGCCGAGATCCTCGGCAAAGGCGCACAACTCGTACATGTGGCGGTACGGATCGCGCGCGCCGGGCTCGTACAGCTTGGGCAGGGTGAAGCCGAATTTCACGATGCGGGGACCATGCTATTTCCTGAAGACCGGCCGGGGCGCGTCCAGCCCGAGGCGGCGTACCAGCAGAGCGTCCAGGCTCGCGGGCCCAGGGCCGGCGACCAGCAGCCAGAAGAACACCAGGATGTAGAGGAATTCGTCGAGTTCGACGAACTCGGAGAAGCTGCCGACGTCCGCGATGACCACCAGGGCGATGGCCGCGGCCATGTTGACGATCATCGGGATCATCGTCAGGCGGGTGAACAGCCCGAGCATCATGAGCAGGCCGCCGGCGAGGTCCGTACCGGCCGACAATGCGGCGCTGAACGCCGGAAACGGAATGCCCCAGTCGACGAAGCGCTCGGTGAAGAAGGCCAGGTTCTGCAGCTTGCCCCAGCCGGTCTCGACCCAGAAGAAACCGAAGAACAGGCGCATGGCCAGCGGCCCGGCCCAGCCGAGGGCATTGGCGAGGTCGCGCAATTCCCGGCAGCGGGAGACGATGTACCCACGCATGTTCCGGCCTCCGACTCGGCGGCGGAGCGGCCCCGCATCCACGCGGCGGGCCCGCGGAAGCGGCCATTGTGTCAGGTTCGCTCGCGTGCGCCCATCCCGCCGCCGGCACGGGTCGGCGATAATCCGCGCCTGCCGCCGGCACCGGTTCCGGCGCGCGCAGCGCGGGAGCACGCGAATGATCCAACGATACGCACTGTCCGGCGGCGAATTGCAGCCGGTCGACACGGAACGGGCGCCAATCGAAATCTGCATCAATCCGGACGAGGCCGAGCGGCGCCGGATCAAGGACGAATTCCATCTCGACGACCACGAGCTCACCTCGGCCCTGGACCCGGACGAGGTCTCGCGCCTGGAGATCCACGGCGATCACCTGCTCGTCATCTGGAAGCAGCCGAGGAACTACTCGGTGGAGGATGCGTTCTTCTTCGACGTCGGCTCGCTCGGCCTGGTGCTGGCCGGGGAGCGCCTGCTCATCCTCGCCACCGAGCAACCGACCCTGGGCGGGCTCACGCCGCGCCCGGCCGCGCCACCTGGGACGGCGTTCGAGGTGGTGCTGCGCCTGCTGCTGAACAGCGTGCATCACTACCTCGGCCACCTGAAGGTCATCAAGATGATCGCCCGCGAACTGCAGCAGAAAATCAACACCTCGCTGGAGAACGAGCACCTCATCCGCATGTTCAACCTGAGCGAGAGCCTGGTGTTCTTCGTCAATGCAATCCACTCAAACGGCGCGGTGCTTGCCCGGCTGCGCAACCACGCCGAGCGCCAGGGGATGCCGGCACCGATCGTCGCCGCGCTGGAGGATCTCGTCATCGAGAACAACCAGTGCTACAAGCAGGCGGAAATCTATTCGAACGTGTACTCGGCCCTGATGGACGCCCGCGGCAACCTGGTCAACAACAACATGAACGTGCTGCTGCGCAACCTCACCGTGATCAACGTGGTGTTCCTGCCGCTGAATCTCATCGCCAGCATCGGCGGCATGTCGGAGTTCAGCATGATGACCGCCGGCATCGACTGGCGAATCTCGTACAGCCTGTTCTGCGCCGCGATGGTCGCCGTCGGCTGGCTGACGGCGGTCCTGCTGCGCCGCGTCTACGTGGCCGCGCCGAGCCGCCGCAGCAGGGCTCCGGAGCGGGCGGGTGGCGCATGAGAGCCACCACCCGACGCCGGACCGAAACCGGGCGCAGCCTCGCGCGCGACGACGATCGATCATGACCACGATCGGTCGGGGCCACCCCGGTGCGGGCTATCCATGAACCGCTCCGTCATTGCGAGGCCGCGCAGCGGCCGCGGCAATCCAGGCGGCATCGACCAATTCAGCGCCGCATGGGTCGCTTCGCTGCGCTCGCGGCGACAACGAGGCGGTTCATGGCTTCAATCGGTCGGGGCCACCCCGGATCGGGCTCGCAACGACGGGGGCGGTTGATGGTCGGCGCGCCGTCAGCGCAGGCTCAGAGTCTCCCGCTTCCAGGTCGGATCCTGCCAGCGCCGGAACGCTGAGCTACGCGCCGGATCGGCGGCACGCTCCTCGGTCTGCAGCGTTTCGATTCGCACCCGCTCGAAGCTGCGCTGATGGCGATCCCCGGCGCGCGACTCGCGCGCGACGAGCATGTGCGTCCCGCCCGGCACCCACCCGGCGAATTCGGCATAGCCTATGCCGGGCGCCTCGGGCGCCGGCGGCAGCACGGCGATGGCCCACTGCCCCGCGTCGCGCCGGAACACCCACAACTCGCGCCAGCCGGCCATGGGTTGAACCGCGATTACCGCAGCCTGGCCCTGCGGATCCCATGCGGCCGAAGCGGTCCAGACCATGCCCCACGTGCAGCGCCGCACCAGCTCGCGGGGTACTTCGGCATCGCGGATGAAAACGCAGCTCTGGCCGGGTTCGCCGGGCTCCACGCCCAGCGATGAACTGCCGTCGCGAGCCACGGCGGCATTGGTGGGAACCGGCCGCACTGCCCAGCGCGACGCATTGACCAGCATCGTGGCGTCCTCGTAGACGAAGCGATCCGCGTCGGTGAGTTCGGTCCTTCTCACGTCGGCCAGCTCGGCGATGGCCCGCTGCGCGCCCGCGGCCGCCTGCGCCTGCCCGCCGCGCGCCATCGCGAAGGCGCGTGCCGACCATACCTGGGCGCGGCGCATCGACACGCGATTGCGCAGGTAGGGCGGCAGGGCGGTGGAGTCCACCTGGTCCAGGAATTCGGCGGACTGTCGATCGAACGCTTCACGCGCCAGCGGGCCGGCCGCCGGATCGACGCATTCGGGCCGGGTCAGGGCGAGCGCCGCGACCGCCTGCTGCACGGCGTTCGTCGATCGCCGCAGCACGCGCCTGAACGCATCGCCGTCGTAGCACAGCCGCACCGCGTGTTCGCTCTCCAGGCTGTTCATGCGTATGCCGTATTGCGCCGCCACGCCCAGGTGTTCGCCGATGGCGGTCTGCAGCGCCGGTGGCTGCGGCTCGACCGCGGACGCTCGATCCGCGAGCCGCTCGGCGAACGTACCGAGCAGGAGCACGGACTCCGTGCCTTCGGGCGACTGCAGGACCTGTGCGGGCGAGGCCCGGAAGTAAGCGGCGAGCAGTGCGATGCCGAGCGACTCGAAACCCGCGCGGTCGCGCAGGAACCGCGCCACCGCCAGTAGTTCCGGGGCATCGGCGGCATCCAGCGCCGATCGTCGCACCAGGCTGGCGTGGACGTACCCGCCGCGCTCGCGCCGATGATCATAGACCTGCAGGTAGTCGAGCCGCGCGCCGCGCACTTCGAGCAGATCGCCGCGCCACAGCAGCTCCTGCTGGCGCGCGGAAGTCCGCGGAGCCGCGCGCAGCGCGACCTTGTCCTCGGTCACGATGGCGACTCCCGGATCCGCCGCCCCGACCCGTGGCGAGGCCAGGACCAGGGCCAGGATCGCCGCGACAATCGCAGATGCGTTGCCTGCGTTCATGGCGCCTGGCTCCCGTCCCGTGCACTCGCATCGCCGGCGGTGACGCGCCCCTGTCCCACCAGTGCGTTGGCGATGAAACCGCCGTCCGCAGGCGGGGGGGCGATAATCACCTGGATGTTGTCCGCGAGCTTGTCTGCCAGGGACTTCTGGATCAGCAGCGGATGGCGCGACACCAGCGCACCCTCGCGCTCCAACTGCTCCGCATTGACCCTGCCGATTCGGTCGAGCCGCCACGCCTCTGCCTCTGCCAGCGTCTGGCGCGCCGCGGCTTCCCCGGCCGCCTCGATCCGCCGCGCCTCGGCGCTGCCTTCCGCGGCCTTGAGCAGCGCCTGTCGTTCGGCCTCCGCCTCCAGGCGGCGCTGCTCGACCTGGCGTTGCTTGAACGGCAGTACGTGCGCCATCGCGTCCTCCTGCGCCTTGGCCGCGATGACCTGCTCGCGCGCTGCCGCCTCGGCCTGGCGTTCGCGCCGGATCTTTTCCGCCTCGGCTTCGAGTTCGGACTCCCTGACCCGCCTGGCCTTGATCTCCAGCGTGTAGGCCATCTTCTCCTTCGCCAGCTCCTCGGCCAGCAGGCCCTCCATGCCGCGACGGTAATCGTCGGGCAGGTCGACCTGGCCCATCTGCACTGCGCGCAGCAGCAGGCCGTCGGCCGCCAGGACCGGCCGGAGCTGCGCCGCCAGCAGTCGCTGGATCTCCGCGCGCCTGGTAGAGAAGATTTCGCGGATCGTGAACCGCGCGAATATCCCGTAGGCCACGGCCCGCACCGCCGGCTCAACCACTTCGGCCGTGATGAGCTCGGGTTCCCGGCCCGAGAAGCGGACCACCTGGCGCGGGTCGATCGCGAAGCGCACCGAAAGATCGGTGCCGAACGACAATCCCTCCAGCGATTGCAGAGGTGCCGGCCCGGTCGCGCTGCGCATCTCGCGCGGGCGCGCCAGTTGATCGCGCAGGCTCAGCACCCGCAGTTGATGCAGCCCCGGAACGACCACGACCATGCCTTCGCCCCAGGTGGTCACGGCACCGGTCCAGCGATTCAGGCGCACGCCGGCCTCGGCCTGGGCGACCGTTCCCACCGGCGGGTGTTGCAACAGCGCCCAGGCACCGGCCGCCGCCAGGCCGAGCACCGCAACCGCGGCGGCCGTGCGGCCGGAGGAAACCACGAAGCCCGGCGGTGGCCGCCGCGGTCCGGGGTCGCCGGTCGTGCCCCGACCATCGCCATCGTGGGCCGCCGCCCGCCCGCGCAATCGCGCAAATAAGCTCCTGATGCTCTCGTACATGGTGGTCTCCCTGTTTGCCGGTGCCCGCTTTCGCCGGGCCGTAGTGACGTTCCGGGACCGGACCGTCGATCCGCATTCTCGGCAGCGGCCGCGGAAGACAACATGCGCACGCGGGACCTGTGCGTTCACGCCAGGGGAGCAGATGCTCCGCCGGCGGAAAAAACCTTCACGTCCGCACCCGCCCGCCCGGCGCATAATGCGGCCGGCACGGATCGGGCGACGGAGGTACGACATGGCGAAGGTGGCGGTCATCGAGGACGACGCGCCGACCAGCAACCAGCTGGCAGAGTGGATCCGTGCCGCGCGCCCGGACGCGATCGTGCGCCAGTGGTTCAATCGCGACGACGCCGAGGCCGCCATCGCACGTGAGCACTACGACGTCGTCGTGCTGGACATCGAACTCGGGCGCGAGCGCCACGCCGGCGTCGCGATCATCAACACCATCAACAAGCTCGGCCGGGAAACGCCGGTGCTGGTGGTCTCGGCGATGCCGGCCGCCATATACCGCAGCATCATGAAGGCCCTCGACGCCTGGGATTACCTGCAGAAGACGACTTTTTCCGAAGCCGATTTCGTCGACACGTTCCTGGAGATCCTGCGTGCGTCGCGCGACCGCCGCGCCGCCCGCGACACGCCCGTGCCGGCGACGCGCTCCGATCTGTCGATCGATCCGCTCTGGCAGCGCACGCCGACCTGGCGCGGCCAGCGCATCAACCTGCCCCTCACGGCGCAGCGCATCCTGGCCACGCTCTACGATCGCGCGGGCGAAGTGGTGTCGTACGAGGATCTGTACGAGGTGGTCAAGAGCGGTCGCAACCGGGACAACGTGCGCAAGCACGTGAGCACGATTCGCGACGCGCTGCGCGACGTCGATCCGGGCTTCGACGCAATCGAGAACGTACCGATGCGCGGATTCCGGTGGGTCGCCAGGACGCCTGGAGAGCACCGCGGCACATGAACGCGTCCGTGCCGGCGTCGCCCGGGTTTGCGCCGCACCTGTGGCTGGTGTCGTTCCGGCGCCGGATCATCGTCCGCGGCGCGTTCGTGCTGCTCATCGCCAGCACCTTGGCGCTCGCTCTCGCGCTGCTCACGGAAGAGAAAGCCCGCAGCTACTCGACCCGCCAGCTCGGCTTCGAGAAGACCCGCGCGGAAATCCTGGCCCGCCTGCGTCACCCCGCCGGCCAGCTCGCGCTGCTCAATCCCGGCGCCGGCGGCCGGGCGACGCCGCTGCGTCCGCTGCTGCTGCCGTATTCCGCGATCGATTTCGACGACCGCGGCAAGGCCCATCGGGCGGTGGAACTCGCGAACTGCCTGATACGCTATCGCGACGGCGGAACGATCTGCGTCGCCATCGGTACCAATCCCTACGCGGGTGGATTCATCTATCTGGTCGGCAGCTTCGTCGCCGGCGACCTCGTGCCCCGTTCGCGCGGCCAGCTACGGTTGGCCGGCGTGCATCGCGCGCGGGTCGAACTCTCGATGCGCGGCACGACCACGCGCTGGGTGGCACCCTTCGAATCCAATCCAAACGCCCCGAGGGACCGTACGCACGGGCGCCTGACCGGATTCGTCGACACCGGTGGGGATCTGCCCATCAAGGCGCGGCCGGATCGCGACTTCCGTGGCTGGCTCTGGCAGGAACCCGTGTGCGTGGAGGATACCGACGATTGCCGGCGCCGGACCTTTTTCTCGATCCGGTTGCCGGTCGACGCGTTCCGCGATGCGCTGTTCAGCCGCGCCGGTCCCCGCTGGCCGCCCGAGGATCTGGACCGCATCCGGGTGCACATGACGATTCTCGCACCCGGAGGCGCGGTGCCGTTCGACAGCAACCGCCCGGACGCGACTCCGCCGCCGACGCTGGACGACGTCGCGGTGCTGCTGCAACCCGGGGAGACACTGCGCATCCGACGGCCCGACGGCAATCGCGATCTGGCGATCCGAACCTCCGCGATCCGGGAGCCGGAAGCGATTTCCGGTTGGGCGGCGCGTCTCATCCGCGCATTGCCGGCACCGGGGGCTGCGTCGCGCATCGAGGTCCGCGACCTCGTCGCCACGCCGCTCGGCAGCTATGAGGTCCGCCTGGCCGGCGACCTGCGCGGCGTCGAACGCCACCTGGGCGAGGTCGTCGCACGGCTGCGCCTGTTCGTCGTGGCGGTGCTCGCGGCCATCGGCTTTGCCTGGCTGGTCGTCGAAATCGGTTTCATCCGCCCGATCGTCATCCTCACGCGCCGCGCGGCGGCGGTGTCCTCCGACGTTCAGAGCGCCCGCATCGGCGAACTCGACGTTTCCGATCTGCGCGGCCGGGACGAGGTCGGGATCCTGGCGGGCAGCCTGGCCGACCTGCTGCGGCGGGTGAAAAGCGACCTGGAGCGCGAGCGGATCCGGACCGCGCAGGAGCACGACATGTGGCAGGCGGTCGGGCACGAGATCATGTCGCCGCTGCAGTCACTGATGGTCATTCACGCCCACTCCGACGACCCCGGCCACCGCTACGTGCAACGCATGCAGCAGGCGGTGCGGGTGTTCTACGGCAGCGCCTCGCCGAGCGAGGCGCTGGCGGCGGCGACACCGCATGCGGGCACGCTCGACCTGGACGCCTTCCTGCGCAACGTGGCCGCCAACGCCGGGTTCGCCGGCATCGCCGATGTGCGCTACGAGCCCCTCGCCGAAGCCGTCCAGGTGCGCGCCGACGAGTACTTCCTGGAGGACGTCGTCACCCATGTCCTCGGCAACGCGGATCGCTACCGCACGCCGGGCACGCCGATCACGCTCGCCCTGTCGGCAGGCGAGGCGACCGCGGCGGTCTCGATCCGCAACATCGGGCCGGGGATCGACCCGGGCCTGCTGACGCGGATCTTCGAGTATGGCGTGTCCGATCGGCAGGCCGAAGCCCAGAGCGAGCACCGCGGACAGGGCCTGTTCGTCGCCAAGACCTACATGGCCAAGATGGGCGGCACGGTGAGCGCGGGCAATACCGGGGACGGGGTGCTCTTCACGCTGGGCCTGCAGCGGCAGGCGGGCTGAAGCCGGACGGGACCGTGGGCGACACGTACGCGGAGACACGCAAGGCCGCAACGACGGCGGTCGATGCGATTGCCTGGCGCGCGCTGCGGCGGACACTTGCCGCCCTTGCGATCGCGGCGGCATTCGCCGCAGGCGCATGCGCCGCCGGATCGGCATATGTCCCGCGCGGCGATTGCGCGGGATTTCCCCGCATCGACGTTGCCACGCCCGCGGGCTGGTGCGTCGGCCTGGTCGCTCGGGGGCTGCGATTTCCGCGCGGCCTGGAGGTGCTCGCCGGCGGTGACATCCTGGTCGCCGAGATGGGCAGTTGGGATCCCGGTCGCGGGCGGTTGTCGGTTCTTCGCAAGGCGAACCGGTATGCGCGCGAGACGCTGTTCGCGCGGCTCGATCGCCCGCACGGCGTCGCCGCGGCACCGGACGGCTGGATTTACGTCGGCGTGGCGGGCGGCGTGTTCCGCTTCGATCCACGCGCGCCGGCGAGCACGCGCGAGGACGTCATCGGTGGCGGCTCCGGGATCCCCGCGCTGCCCACCAACGGACGCCACCCGCTGGTGGCCTTCGTCTTCGACTCCGCCGATGGCCTGTACGTGAGCGTCGGGTCGCAATCAGACCACTGCGAGGATCCGCAGGGCAATCCGCCCGACCCGGCCACGCCCTGCCCGGAGTCCGAGGGCGCCGATGCGCGCGGCGTCATCCGCCGGTACACGTTGCGGCCAGCGGCGGGCGCCGCAGGCGCGATCTACGCAAGCGGCCTGCGCAACGGCCTGGCGCTCGCGCTGCACCGGGCGACAGGGACGCTGCTTCAAGGGGAGAACGCGCGCGACGGGATCGATCGGAGCGATGCATCGCTTTCGGACGAGGCGCTGCCGCACGATGAGATCAACGCGATCGAGCGCGTCAGGCATTACGGCTGGCCCTATTGCTACGACGACAACCGGCCCAGCCCGGAGTTTCCCGGCACGGACTGCCGCAGCAGGAAGGCGCCCGCCCTCCTGCTGCCGCCGCACGCCGCGCCGCTCGGCATGACGATCGACGACGATGCGCGGCTACCCGCGCCGTTCACGGGCCGCCTGCTCGTGGCCTTGCACGGCTACCGTGCGAACGGGCACCGGATCCTCGCCTATGCGCTCGACGCAGCCGGCATGCCACGCGCGGAACCGCTCGCCCTGGTGTCGGGCTGGGAAGCCCGCCGTGCGCCCGACGCGCGCCCGCGCGGCACGCCGGTGGGCGTGCGGATCGCGCCCGACGGCGCCGTGTACGTCACCGAGGACATCAACGGCACGGTGCTGCGCGTGGCGAAGCCGTGAGGGATCGGCCGGCCGACCAACGCTACCGGCGCAATTCAGGCAGAAGCGGGGCGACCGACTCGACCAGCGCATCGGGCAGGTCCGTGCCGCTGAGCGCGCTCACCGTCACGCCCGCGATCCCCAGTGCCCTCAGTTGCATCACGCGAGCGGCGATGTCCCGGGCGGTACCGACCAGCGTCCGGTTCGCGGCATACCAGGCCGCGGCCTCGTCGCTGACGATGTGGTCGAGGCGGCGCGATGCAGCGTCCAGGTCCGCTGCATGCCCCCAGTCGCCGTCCGCGCCTGCCCGGTGCGGCGGCACCTGCAGCCGGATACCCGCGCGTTCGAACTCGGCCGTGCCTTCCAGTTGCGCGACACGAAGGCAGCCCGACTTCATCATCCGGCTGACGCGGCCGATGTCGTCGACGATGGCGCAACTGGTATAGACATGGCACGGCGGCGGCGCACGGCCGGCGCGTGCCGCGCCGGCGCGGACACGGGAGAGCTTGTGCTCCAGGTTGCCCATGAACAGGATGACGCCGTCAGCGACCTCGCCGGCGAGTTCGAGCACCCTGGGGCCGGAACCGGCGAGGTAGACGGGAACGTCGACCGCCGCGCCGCGCAGCACGGCTTCGAAGCCGCCGTAGCGCACCGCCTGCCCGCGCCACAGCGTCCGCAGCGCTTCCACGCCGGCGCGCAGCGCCGCGGGCGCGGCCGGACGCAGGCCGTCGAACCCGACCGCGCTGTCGCCGGAACCGAGTCCGACAAAAAAGCGCCCGGGCGCAACCTCGGCGACCGTGCGCGCCGCGGACGCGGTGACGGTGAGGTGACGCGTGAGCACGTTGGTGACCGTCGGCGCGATTGCGATCCGGTCCGTCGCGGCGGCCACCGCACCAAGCGTGGTCCACACCTCGCGGTAGTTAAGGTGCGAGTCCGGGAACCAGGCACCGTCGAATCCCGCCGATTCGGCACGCCGCGCCGTGGCGATGACCTCGCGCAGCGGCCGCGTCGCGGGCACGCGCACTGCGATCCGCCAGGGTCCCCGCTCCGATTGCGGCATGTTGTCGAACCTCCGTCGCCAACGCAGGCCCACAGTATCCCGTGCCCGGCGCCGGTCGCGCCAGCGCCCGACCGAGGCGCGGCACCTGGAGTCGGCGACACCCGCGTGGGACGGGAGCAGGTTCCGAGGCAACCTTCTCGGAAGGCCACTGGTAAGCGGTCAAGCTTCGCCGTTCGCGCTCCGCTATTCCCAGAGACGATGCCCCGGGTCCTGCGCGTGACCTGCAGCGGATCGCCGTTTC
Organism: Gammaproteobacteria bacterium; assembly: GCA_050183625.1. Lineage (GTDB taxonomy): Bacteria > Pseudomonadota > Gammaproteobacteria > JADZEE01 > JADZEE01 > JBFXBD01. The sequence goes on along the minus strand of JBFXBD010000059.1, from coordinate 2,464 downwards.
GATCCGCGCCACTCGTTGCCGAGGGGCGATCCGTCCGGCACCAGCAACACGTTAAAGATCATCAGCGTGTTTCAATCCGCGCCCCTCGTTGCCGAGGGGCGATCCGTCGGTCCGCAAGCTGAGGATGTCACTGCCGCCATGTTTCAATCCGCGCCCCTCGTTGCCGAGGGGCGATCCATGACTTCCTGGAGCTGGCCGCCGCGTGCATGGAGGTGTTTCAATCCGCGCCCCTCGTTGCCGAGGGGCGATCCCGCAACCCGGCACTGTGCATCCGAGACTACCTTACGTTTCAATCCGCGCCCCTCGTTGCCGAGGGGCGATCCACGGTCAAGCCCAAGAGGTGGTGTAGCACTGTAGTTTCAATCCGCGCCCCTCGTTGCCGAGGGGCGATCCACGCGGCAGGCCGAAATAGTTTCCGCCCCATATGCGTTTCAATCCGCGCCCCTCGTTGCCGAGGGGCGATCCTGCCGGGATTCCGCTTGTCCCATATGACCGAGTGGTTTCAATCCGCGCCCCTCGTTGCCGAGGGGCGATCCTGCGAAACCGGCTGGCGACGGACTACGACGGAGGCGTTTCAATCCGCGCCCCTCGTTGCCGAGGGGCGATCCTATGGGCGGATTACTGGCACGACAAGCATGGGACAGTTTCAATCCGCGCCCCTCGTTGCCGAGGGGCGATCCGCCGTTCGTGGCGTAGGTGTGCTCGCCATAGGTGTTTCAATCCGCGCCCCTCGTTGCCGAGGGGCGATCCACCCGAGGGAGCCGGGGTTGGTGTATTTGGAGGGGTTTCAATCCGCGCCCCTCGTTGCCGAGGGGCGATCCTGCCGGCAGCATAAGCACATGGGGCGCAGGCGATGTTTCAATCCGCGCCCCTCGTTGCCGAGGGGCGATCCGAGGCGATGACGATTGGCGGATTAGATGACGGTGCCGTTTCAATCCGCGCCCCTCGTTGCCGAGGGGCGATCCTACTGGTGGGCTTATTGCGGGACTTACCGCCTCGGCGGTTTCAATCCGCGCCCCTCGTTGCCGAGGGGCGATCCCTCCGGCCGCGATGGCGGCGTCCACAAGATCATCGTTTCAATCCGCGCCCCTCGTTGCCGAGGGGCGATCCTGGCCGCCGCCCTTGAGTGTTTCAAAGGCTTGCAGGTTTCAATCCGCGCCCCTCGTTGCCGAGGGGCGATCCGCGGCGCCGCTTGGGTTTGATTCATTTTGTCGCGTTTCAATCCGCGCCCCTCGTTGCCGAGGGGCGATCCATCCGTGGCCGCGCGCGCCGTATCGTCTGCATTGCGTTTCAATCCGCGCCCCTCGTTGCCGAGGGGCGATCCCTCGACGGCACGCACCGTCGGACAGCTCATCAAGGTTTCAATCCGCGCCCCTCGTTGCCGAGGGGCGATCCTCCGCCCTGCTGGCGACTCCGCGCGCCCACGCCATGTTTCAATCCGCGCCCCTCGTTGCCGAGGGGCGATCCCGTGATATACGCGTTCATCATTGCCATCGCGGCTGGTTTCAATCCGCGCCCCTCGTTGCCGAGGGGCGATCCTCCGTCCGTGAGGCAGGCCAAGGCGAGGTGCGTTGATGTTTCAATCCGCGCCCCTCGTTGCCGAGGGGCGATCCGCGCAATCAAAGACCTCACGGCTGAGCGCGACGAATGGTTTCAATCCGCGCCCCTCGTTGCCGAGGGGCGATCCTCCGTCCGTGAGGCAGGCCAAGGCGAGGTGCGTTGATGTTTCAATCCGCGCCCCTCGTTGCCGAGGGGCGATCCAACGGCGGGCGACTACATCGAACGCTGGCGCGCAGTTTCAATCCGCGCCCCTCGTTGCCGAGGGGCGATCCCTGGGTGGTGTCTGACTGTGATTACAGTGTAGGCGCGGTTTCAATCCGCGCCCTTCGTTGCCGAGGGGCGATCCCCAACGGCCGGGCCGTACAGGCGGCGGCGATGGAGTTTCAATCCGCGCCCCTCGTTGCCGAGGGGCGATCCCGGGGCGAGTAATGAAAGGAGACTGAAGTGATTGGTTTCAATCCGCGCCCCTCGTTGCCGAGGGGCGATCCTCTGTTCGCCTGCGCCGTAGCCGAGCGTGCGCTGTTTCAATCCGCGCCCCTCGTTGCCGAGGGGCGATCCGCGTCGGGCGTGGCAGTAGTGAATCTGTCATGGACGTTTCAATCCGCGCCCCTCGTTGCCGAGGGGCGATCCGTGGCACCTGTACCACATGCGCAGACTGAGGGCGTTTCAATCCGCGCCCCTCGTTGCCGAGGGGCGATCCGCCGCGACGCCCGGTGCCGGCACCGTGGCAGCCTGGTTTCAATCCGCGCCCCGCGTTGCCGAGGGGCGAGCCCGTGGGATGATACCTGCGGACCCGCCGGCCAGCGGGTTTCAATCCGCGCCCCTCGTTGCCGAGGGGCGATCCGGGGCGAGCTGGTGCGGTCGGTGCTCGAACTGGTGTTTCAATCCGCGCCCCTCGTTGCCG
>JBFXBD010000058.1:0-43421 GCA_050183625.1 Gammaproteobacteria bacterium | reverse complement strand
CGGCCTCGATGCCGCCGGCAGCGCGTGGATTGCTTCGTCGCTTCGCTCCTCGCAATGACGGCGTGCGGTTCATGGATAGCCCGCGTAGCGGGCGCGGCAACCCATGCTGCCTGGACGAATTCGGCGCCGCATGGGTCGCTTCGCTGCGCTCGCGACGACGTAGGGGTGGTTCATGGCTGCAATCGGCCGGAGCCACCCCGGTTCGGCTTTGCGGAAACTTGGCGATCTCCCGCAATCCCTGGCCCGCGTGCGGTTCCCGACGGACTGCCGCCACCGCAGGGTTGGCCGGTTCAGCGCGCAAGCCAGGGCCGGCGGCGCAGGTATTCCTTCTCGAAGGACTCGATGGCCGGCAGTGATTTCAGCGTCCGGGCGATCTCGTCCAGCCCCTCGACGAGGCACGCGCGGCGGTATGCGTCGATCTCGAACGGGTGCCGCGTGCCGTCCGCGGCCGTGACGACCTGGCGCAGCAGGTCCACTTCAATCGGCGTCGGTGCCCGGGTCGCGTCCTCGATCATCCGCGTCACGACATCGCGCGGCAGGCGCACCGGCAGCAGGCCGTTCAGGCAGGCGTTGGCGTAGAAGATGTCGCCGAAGCCCGGCGCAACCACGCACCGCAGGCCGAGGTCGTACAGGCACCACACCGCCATCTCGCGCGAGGAACCGCAGCCGAAGTTGTCCAGGGCAAGCAGGATCCGCGCGCCGGCGTATCGGGGCTGGTTCAGCACGAAGTCCGGGCGTGGCGTTCCATCGGCGTCGTAGCGCAGGTTGCCGAACGCATTCAGCGCGTGGCTGGGGCTCTTGCGCTCCAGCGAGACGGTGTGCATCGTCGGGCTGCGGCCGGGGTAGATCTGGTCGGTATCCACGTTCATCAGCGGCAGCGGCACCGCGATGGACTTCAGTGTCGTGAATTTCTCCATGCCCGCGTCCGGCTCAACCCAGGTCGCGCACGTCGACGAAATGGCCGTGCACCGCCGCGGCCGCGGCCATCGCCGGGCTGACCAGATGCGTGCGCGCGCGCGCGCCCTGCCGGTTCTCGAAATTGCGGTTGGAGGTGGACGCGATCCGCAGCGGTGCATCGATGCGGTCGGCGCCGCCGCAGCACAGCGAGCAGCCGGCATGGCGCCATGAAAAACCCGCTTCGGTGAAGATCCGGTCCAGGCCCTCGGCCTCCGCGGCCTGCTTTACCAGGCCCGATCCCGGCACGACCATCGCCTCGACTCCGGGGGCGACGCGCCGGCCGCGCACGATCCGCGCCGCGGCGCGCAGATCGGAAAGCCGTGCATTGGTGCACGAGCCGATGAACACCCGGTCGATGGGGATGTCGGTCATGGCCGTGCCGGGGGCGAGCCCCATGTAGTCCAGGGCCCGGCGCATGGCCTGCGCGCGGCGCGGGTCGGCGGCCGCGGCCGGTTCCGGCACCCGGCCGGTGACGTCGGCGACATCCTGCGGCGACGTGCCCCAGGTCACCTGCGGCGCGAGCGTGGCGGTGTCGAGCGAGAACTCGCGGTCGAATGACGCACCGGGGTCCGAGCGCAGCGAACGCCAATACGATTCGGCGGCGTCCCAGAGCGCACCGCGCGGCGCCATGGGCAGATCGCGCAGGTAGTCGATGGTGCGGTCGTCCGGGGCGACCATGCCGGCGCGGGCGCCCGCCTCGATGGACATGTTGCACATCGTCATGCGCGCTTCCATGTCCATCGCTTCGACCGCGGCGCCGGCGTATTCGATGACGTGCCCGGTCGCGCCGGCGGTGCCGATCCGGCCGATCACGGCCAGGATGCAGTCCTTGGCGGTGACGCCGGTGCCCGGCGCGCCCTCCAGCGCGATGCGCAGGGTCCTGGCGGGCCACTGCACCAGCACTCCGGTCGCGAGCACGTGTTCCAGTTCAGAGGTGCCGATCCCGAAGGCGAGCGCGCCGAAGGCGCCGAGGGTGGAGGTGTGGCTGTCGCCGCAGACCATCGTGAGCCCCGGCAGGCTGAAGCCCTGCTCGGGCGCGATGACGTGGCAGATCCCCTGGCGCGCGTCCCGGAACGGGATGTGGGTGACGCCATGGGCCTCGGCGTTGCGTTCCAGCGCTTCGATCATCTCCCGGGCGCGACGTGGCATGGCCTGCAGGTCGCGCGTGTGGGTGGCGATGACGTGGTCGGCGACCGCGAGCGTATCGGCAGGGCGGCGCACGCGCCGGCCCGTCTGGTCCAGGCCGACGAAGGCCTGCACGCTCGTGCCCTCGTTGACCACGTGCCGGTCGATGTACAGCAGGCAGGACCCGTCATCCCGCCGCTCGACGACGTGGTCGTCCCAGATCTTCGCGAACAGCGTGCGAGGCGCGGTCATCGCCGCATGTGCTCGCCGCGGCTCAGGCCGCCGCGGCGCCGCGTACGAGGCGGCCGGGCAGGGTGCCGGTGGGGGCGTCGTCGCGGATCGCGATCTGCCCGTTCACGATCGTCGCGCGGTAACCCTCCGCCTGTTGCACCAGCCGCCGCCCGCCGCCGGGCAGGTCGTACACGGTCTTCGGCGCGCGCAGGCGCAACCGGGCGTGATCGATCACGTTGATGTCCGCGCGCAGCCCGGGCGCCAGGACGCCGCGAGCCGGCAGGCCGATGGCGGCGGCGCTGTCGCGCGTCAGCGCGCGCACCACGCGCTCCAGCGGCAAGCGCTCCCCGCGCACGCGATCGCGGGCCCAGTAGCTGAGCATGAAGGTGGTCGCGCTCGCGTCGCAGACGATGCTGGCGTGCGCGCCTGCGTCGCCCAGCCCCGGCACGCTGTACTCGCAGCGCATCATGCCCAGCGCGGCGTCCAGGTTGCCTTGGGCGTAGTTGCCGCCCGCCAGCAGCAACTGGCGCCGGCCGTCGCGCTCCAGGAGCAGGTCGTAGACGTGCTCGAACACGTCGGCTCCGCGGCGCTCGGCCTGTGCCTGCACGGACGTATCCAGCGCCGGCTCGTAGTCGGGCGGATCGTCGAGCGGGAACATCAGCCGGAAGCCACGCGCCTGCACCGGCATTCGTTCCTGCGCGATGCCGGCTTCCCGGATCAGCGTCGCACGCATGGCCGGATCGCGCATCGTCGCCAGCCGTTCGGCGAACGTCGCGCGCGCAAGCGGCGCGAACGACGGGCAGCGTGAAAACGGATGGACCGAGGACTCCAGGCTCATGATCGCGCCCGTCGGCCTGCCGAGTACCTGCGGCAGCACGCGCACGCCGTCGCGATTGGCGCGCTCGGTGATCTCCAACAGCCGCCGCCAGCCTTCGGGCTCGCGGTTGGACTGCTTCAGCGAGTACATCACCGGCCGGCCGCTGGCGCGCGCCAGCCGGACCATCATCTCCAGTTCCTCAATCGCGCTCGGGAACAGGTTGAAGTCGATCGCCATCTGCACCACGCCGCGGTGTGCCGTGCCCATGGCCGCCGCGATGGCGGTGAGTTCGTCCTCGGCGGCGCCGAGGCTGGGGATGTTTCCGCCGGCGCTGGAGCGCTGGTCGCGCAGGCGCGAGGAGCCGAAGCCGAGGGCGCCGGCCTGCACTGCCTCCCGCACCAGCCGCGCCATCGCCTCGATGTCCGCCGCGGTCGCCGGCTCGCAGGCCACGCCGCGTTCGCCCATGACGTACACGCGCAGCGGCGAATGCGGCACCAGCGTGCCGACATCCATGTCGAAGCCGCGCGCGGCGAGCGCATCGAGGTACTCCGGGTAGCTTGACCAGTTCCACGGCAGTCCCGCGCCGAGCACGTCGTGGGGAATGTCCTCGACGCCCTCCATCAGCCGCATCAGCCGGTCGCGATCCTCGGGGCGGCAGGGCGCGAATCCGACGCCGCAGTTGCCGATGATTGCCGTGGTCACGCCATGGCCGGACACCGGCAGCAGGCGATGTTCCCAGGTCACCTGGCCGTCAAAATGGGTGTGCAGGTCGATGAATCCAGGCGTGACGACCAGGCCCCTGGCGTCGATCTCCTCGCGCCCGCGCCCGGCAACGCGGCCGACCGCGGCGATGCGTCCGCCGGCCACGGCGACGTCGGCTTCCACCGGTGCGGCACCCGTGCCGTCGACGACCGTGCCGCCGCGGATGACGAGATCGAAGTCGTCATTCATGGTGTTGTGCCCGGGATGGGTCGCCCGTTCATGCGGCGTTGCCGGCCGGTTGCGGCTGCGGATCGATGCCCTGCCGGCCGGAACGGTTGCGGATGACTTCCATGGTGACCGGCTTGGGACGCCACGGCCGGCCCTCGAGCCACAGGCGCAGCAGCAGCCGCTTCTGTTCCGGGGTGTCCCCATCCTCGAACGCGTCGCGGCTGTGCAGCATCTCCATGTTGTTGATGAACACCGCCTCGCCCGGCTCGAGCGTCAGGCGCAGCGCGTATTCCGGGCGATCGATCGTCGCCCGGAGATATTCGAGTGCCTCGACGTGTCGATCGGTGAGTTGATCGGCAAAGCGCTCGCGCTGGTGGTGCAGGAAGGCGTTGCCGCTGAACAGGCAGGTACGCAGGCCCTGGTAATCGGCGAAGATCGGTACGCGGAAGGGCGTCGGCCCCGGCTCGCCGGGCGCCTGCTCGCCGTTGCGGTCCTGCGGGAAGCCCTCGGCGAGGATGCGGAACAAATCCGGCCGCTCGCGCTCGATCGCCTCCCACACCGCATAGCCGCTGACGAAGCCGTTGTCGCCGCCCAGTTTCGCCTTGTTGACGCACAGCAGGGCGAGGATGTCGATGCGATCGGCGTGGAACGGCGCCTCGGCCGCGGTGCCGTACACCCGGCCGGTACGGATGCCGGGTGTCACCGTCACCTCGCCCTGGAGCTGGCCGAACGTGTTCTGCGACACCGCCACGCCCAGGTGTGATCCGATGCCCCAGTACATGCGCCACAGGTCGTCCCGCGACAGGTCGCGGACCGGGAAGCCCGACACGACGAGAAGCCCCTGGCCCCACTTGAGGATCCGCGCCAGGCGCACGAACATCGGCGCCAGCGCCGGGTGACTGAAGGCCTCGCGCGTGATCCCGGTGACCGGCAGTGCCTCGCGCCGGGTCATCTCGACCAGCCCGAGCAGCAGCTCGCGTTCGGTGACGCTGATGTGGTGCGTGGCGGCCGCGCGGTCGAATTCGGCGGCGGTCCAGCCGCGGCGCTCGACCCCGACTGGCCAGCCGTCTTCTCCTGCGAAGCCGATCGCCTGCGGTGTCTGCATGAAGCGGGTCCCGGTGATCTCGAATCTGGTCGACGGCGGGCGAATCGGAAAACTATGTGACGCGTCACATATCCGCCGGCATCATACGGCCCGCGACGTGCGCCGGACAACTGCGTGCGAGCCCACGCCGTTGACGATCGCGGCGTTGGCGAGGTCCCATCGGTAAAATCGGGTCCTGGAACGCTGGTGTATATTGTCCGCGCCCACCGCACGAGTCGAATTCAGAACCGGATGCCCATGTCCCCGGCCCGCGCAAAGCCCGCCCGTCGCAAGCGTCGGACGGCGACAACCCGCCCGGCGCGGCGCGACGATCCGCGTACCGCACGCGCAAGCCAGTACGAGCTGGAACACGAGCGCGGCTTCGAAGCTTTCGTATCCAATGCGCCGCCCGTGGGTAATCGCTTCTCGCAGCGTGCACTGGTGGGCCTGTACCTGATCCAGCGCATCGGCGTCCTGCTGCATCGGGCAACCGCGCGCTCCGCGCAGGCGCTCGGATTGCACGCCACGGATCTCACGGTGCTGGCGCTGCTGCATCGCACCGCGCCGGCGTACTGTGCGCCTGCCGCCGATCTTCAGAATGCTTTGGCTTTCACTGCCGGTGGAATGACGCGCCGCATCGATCGGCTCGGTGCCGCCGGCCTGGTCGAGCGCCGTGAGCACCCCACCGATCGGCGCGCCTGGATGGTCGCGCTCACGCCGCGCGGCAGGCAACTGATCGCGTCTGCGCGGCGGACGAACGCCAATCGATCGCACATCGCCGCGGCAAGTACAGCCCTCGCTGGCGCGCAGTGGAACGAACTGGTGCGCATGCTCGAGAAGCTGCTGGCGGTACTTGGCGAGGACGAAGCCAAGCGCTTGGAAGGCGCGCGGTGATGCCGCCAGCGCGGATCAGATCGTCGTGCCGGGAGCGGCCGCCTTACGGCATGGCGCGAATGCAGGGGCGCGAATCGGGGCAGGCCACGGCCGCGGTCGGTGCACCCCGGGCCACGCGTGCGTGGCCGACCACGGCATCGATCGCACCGTGACGTCGATATCGTCCGCGCGGCAATGGTCCATCGTCGCGGCGCTGGTCCTCGCCGAAGTCGCGCTCACGTTCGAGATCACGATGATCTACGCGGCGTTGCCCACGCTCAACCGGCTGTTCGGGGATCCGGTGCGGGTCGGCTGGCTGGTGTCGGGCTTCATGCTCGTCTCGGCATCCGCGGCCGCACTCGGCGGCCGGCTCGGCGATCTGTACGGCCGGCGACGCGTGCTGCTTGCCGCGCTCGCCTGCGCCGCCGCCGGTTCGACGCTGAGCGCCGTGGCCACGTCGCTGCCCGGAGTGATTGCCGGGCGGTCGCTGCAGGGCGTGGCGGCGTGCGTGCTGCCGCTGTGCATCGGCCTGGCGCGCGAGTTCATGCCGATTGGACGCGTACCCCTGGTGGTGGGCGTGATTGCCGCGGCTGCCGCCATCGGCAGTGGTCTGGGCCAGATCGGCGGGGGCTTCATCGTCGATCATTTCGGTTGGCAGGCGATGTTTCGGGCCAGCGCAGCGCTGGCGCTGGCGGCCGCGCTGGCCGTCGTCGCGGCGGTTCCCGCCGACGGTGAGCGCCGGTCCGGCGCCGCGCGTCCGGACTTCGTCGGCGGCATCCTGTTCGTGCCCGCGGTCGCGGGTCTGCTGTATGCCGTGGACCTCGCCCGCCATGCGCATGGATCGGGCTGGCATGCCGCCGTCCTGGCGGCCTGCAGCGTGCTGGTTCTGTCGATCTGGTACCTCCACGAGCGCCGGCGCGCCGATCCGATGTTCGACGTACGCATGGCGTCGAGCGGGCAGGTGGCGATTGCCAACGTCCTGATGGCGCTGTTCGCGCTGACGTCGTTCCAAGTCATCCTGGTCGCGAGCCTGCTATTGCAGCAACCGCCCTGGACCGGCGCCGGCTTCGGTCGCAGCGCGTCGTTCTACGGCGCTACCCAGGCGCCGGGCGCGATTGCCGGCATCATGCTCGGACCGCTGTCGGGGCTGCTCGCGGCGAAGCGCGGCGCGCGCTCGGCGCTGATCGTGGGCGCCGCGATGACCGCGGTCGGCTGGATCGGGGTGGCGATCTACCGCGACAACCTGTGGTTCGTGGTGAGCCTGTTGTTCCTGGTGCAGGCGGCCGGTCCGATCATCTTCACGAACGTACCGAACCTCATCATCGAAAACGTGCCGCACGAGCGCACCAGCGAGATCGTCGGCATGGCGCTGGTGCTGCGGCATGCGTCCGGAGCCATCGGCGCGATGCTCGTGACGATGCTGCTCGCCGCGGAAACCGTGTCGGCGCCGGGCACCAGCGCGCCGTCGTTCCCGACCACCCGCGCCTACGGGCTTGTGAGCGCGTTGATTGCCGCGGGCAGTTTCGCGGCCCTTGCCCTCGCGTGGCTGGCAAAGCCACCGGTGGCCCCGCGCGCGGGTATTGGCGCGGTCGAGCAGCCGCGAACCCGACCATCATCGTAAGGAGCCCATACCCATGCCGGATGCACGCGCGCACATGACTGCAGGGAACATCGACCTGCATGGGTCCTGGCGGCTCCTGTCCGTGGTCGAGTACACCGACGGCAGGGTGACCAATCCGTATTTCCAGGGCAGGAACCCGGTCGGGTTCATCCATTACCTGCACGACGGACGGGTGGCGGTGCTGATTGCGAACGACGGGCGCAGGCTGATGAGTGCAGACCGGTATACCTCGCCGGTGCAGGAGTGCGCAGAATCCTCGCGGACCTTCACCGGCTATGGCGGGCGTTTCACCCGCACCGGCAATCAGGTGGTCCACCATCTCGACGTGAGCAGCTACGAGAACGACGTCGGCACGGACTACGTCCGCACGATCGAGGTCGATGGCGGGCGCCTGATCCTCGGCACGCTGCCGATGCAGCTCAACGGGCGCACCCGCGTGCTGAAGCTCACCTGGGAGCGGGTGGTTCCGGCTTCCGGCCCCTGAATGCCGCGCGCGTTCCGGCAGGGGCACCGGTGCGGTGTCGTGCGCGGTTCGCCAAGGCGGGCAGCGCGCCTCCTGGCGGCCCTGCTATAGTCCGCCGGCCAATGCCGCAGTTCCGACACGACGAAGCCCGGGACCTGGTGCCAATCGCACAGGCCGTCGGCGGCCGCGTGCTCGGCCCGGTGGTGGCGGTGGCGGCCGGGTTCGAGGCCGACGATCGGGTGCATCCGCACTGGCACGATCGCGCGCAGCTCGTGTATGCGGAGAGCGGTGCGATGACCGTGCGCACCGACGAGGGCTACTGGGTGGTGCCGCCGCGGCGCGCGGTTTGGGTGCCGGCGATGAAGAAGCACTCCTTCCGCATGGTCACGCGGGTGGAGATGCTCACGCTGTACATCGAGCCGGCGTTGCAGCCGGCACAGCTCGATCGCTGCTGCGTCATCCAGGTGTCGCCGCTGCTGCACGAACTGGTGCTGCGGGTGCTCGCCTTCCAGGAACGCTACGACGCGCACCGGCGCGAGGGTCGCCTGGTGGCGGTGCTGATCGACGAGATCGAGGTCGCACCGACCGCGCCGCTGCACGTGCCGTTCCCGCGCGACGCACGGCTGGTGAAGATCGCCCGGCAGATCGACGCCGAACCCGGGGACACCCGCACGCTCGCCGACTGGGCGCTCAACGCCGGCGCCAGCGAGCGCACCCTCGCGCGCCGCTTCGTGGCGGACACCGGCATGCCGTTCGCGCGCTGGCGCCAGCAGGTGCGGCTGCTCAAGGCACTGCAGCTGCTCGCGTCGGGCAGCCCGGTGACCCGGGTGGCCGCGGACCTGGGATACGAAAGCACCAGCGCCTTCATCGCCATGTTCCGCAAGAGCCTGGGGAGCACGCCGAGCCGGTATTTTCCGGCTCGCGCCTGATCCTGATCGGTGTTCGCATCGGTCGTTCGCCGCTCACGCCACGCGCGGAACGGCGGGTGGCGATTGACCTCGCCGCCGCGCCCTGCGCACACTTGGACCACCGGGCGCATGCCGGCAGGCGGGCCCCGCGTCCTGAAACCCGTCCCACGAAACGGAGTCACCGCGATGGTCGATTTTTCGATTGAGCCCGAATTCCAGGCCAAGCTCGACTGGATCAAGAAATTCGTCGACGAGAAGTGCATGCCGCTCGACTACCTCTTCGACTACGAAGCCTCGGCGCCCTACGACTGGCGCAACAAGCCGCTGCGCCGGATCGTCGAGAAGCTCCAGGACGAGGTGAAGGCGCAGAAACTCTGGGCCTGCCACCTGCCGCCGAACCTGGGCGGCCCGGGCTACGGCGCGGTCAAGCTCACCTACATCAACGAGTTGCTGGGCAAGTGCTTCTTCGCGCCGGTGGTCTTCGGCTGCCAGGGGCCGGACAGCGGCAATTCCGAAATCCTCGCCATGTACGGTACGCCGGAGCAGAAGGAGCGCTACCTGAAGCCACTCCTGGCCGGCGAGATCTTTTCCTGCTTCTCGATGACCGAGCCGCAGGGCGGATCGGACCCGACCAACTTCACCTGCAGCGCGGTGCGCGACGGCGACCACTGGGTGATCAACGGCGAGAAGTGGTACTCCTCGCACGCCAACCACGCCAACTTCCTCATCATCATGGCGGTGACCAATCCGGAGGCGGAGCGCCACAAGCGCGCGACGATGTTCATCGCCCCGGTGGATTCCCCGGGGGTGGAGTTCGCCCATCACATCGGCTTCTTCAACGAGGCGTACGGCGTCGGCGGCCACCCGCACATGCGCTACACCAACCTGCGCCTGCCGGACAGCGCGCGCCTCGGGCCGGTGGGCGAGGGCTTCAAGGTGGCGCAGTCGCGCCTGGGTGGCGGGCGCCTGCATCACGCCCAGCGCACCATCGGCCTGTGCCAGCACCTGCTGGACATGATGGGCGAGCGGGCACTGAGCCGCTACGCCTTCGGCGGCTACATCTCCGAGAAGCAGAGCGTGCAGGCCGACATCGCCAATTCCTACATCGAGCTGCTGCAGTTCCGCCTGCAGGTGCTGTACACGGCGTGGCTGTTCGACCAGGGGCTGGCCGAGGGCCGCGAGGGGCGCAAGGCGATCTCGGCGGTGAAGGCGGCGATGGCCAAGGTCGCCAACGATCTCGTCCTGCGCTGCCTGCATCTGCACGGTTCGATCGGATTGTCGAACGTGATGCGCTTCGGGCCGCTGCTGGGTGTGGCCCTGCACGAGGGCGTCGCCGATGGCCCGACCGAGGTGCACGTGGACTCGGTGGCCAAGGCCGTGCTGCGCAACTACAAGCGCGTGGAAGGCAACTACCCGACCGAGGTGCTCTGGGAGCGCAAGGCCTGGGCCGCGAAACAGCTCGAGCCCTACCTCGACCCCGGCGTCACCCTCAAGGACGCCCGCGCCACCCTCTGACCCCCCGCGCGCGAAACGGGGTCGGAGTGAATTACCAATTCAACCTGCCCGGGATCTCGAGCGGACCGAGGACCGGCGGTGTCGGTCCTCGCTCCTCGCGCGGCGAAGTCGCGAGCGTTACGGCTTCGAATCGTGCACGAAACGGGGTCGGAGTGATTTAATCGTGGATTAAATCACTCCGACCCCGTTTCGGTGCGGTGGTGGAAGTGGTAGTAGGCGACCGGGATGACGAACAGTGTCAGCACGGTCGAGACGAACAGGCCGAAGACGAGCGAGACGGCCAGCCCGCCGAAGATGGGGTCGTCGAGGATGAACAGGCCGCCGAGCATCGCTGCGAGGGCGGTCAGCGCGATCGGCCGGGCGCGGACCGCGGCGGCGGCGATGGTCGCGTCCTGCAGCGAACGGCCGGCGCGCACCTCCTGCTGGATGAAATCCACCAGCAGGATCGAATTGCGCACGATGATGCCGGCCAGGGCGATCATGCCGATCATCGACGGCGCCGTGAACTGCTGCCGCAGCAGCGCGTGCCCCGGGAGTACGCCGATGATGGTGAGCGCAATCGGCGCCATGATGATGAGCGGCACGCCGTAGGATCGGAACTGCGCCACCACCAGCAGGTAAATCAATACCAGGCCCACCGAGTACGCCGCGCCCATGTCGCGGAAGGTGTCGTGGGTCACCTGCCATTCGCCGTCCCACTTCATGCTCCAGGCGTAGGGATTCTCGGGCTGGCTCACCAGGAACTGGCGGATCGGCGCACCGTCCACGGCAGTGCGCGAGAGCGTGCCGGCGATCGCCGTCAGCCCGTACATCGGGCTGTCCGTGGCACCGGCGACGTTGCCGGTGACGTAGACCACCGGCAGCAGATCCTTGTGGTGGATGGTCTGATCGCGCGTCGTGCGCGCGATCTGCGCCACGTCGGACAGCGGGATCAGCGCCCCTGAACGCGCGCGAACGCGCAGGGCGCGGATCTGGTCGATGTCGGCCTTGTCGCCCGGGGCGAGTTCCAGGCGCACCGGCACTGCGTACTTCGCATGGTCCGAGTGCAGGAAGGAGGCGTCCTCGCCGCCGATGGCCGCGGCCACGGTGGCGGCGATCTCCTGCTGGGACACGCCCAGCCGCGCCGCGCGCGCGCGGTCGACCGCGACGATCAGCTTGGCCTGTGGCGCCTCGAGCGTGTCGTCCACGTCCACGACGTCCGGGGTTTTCTCGAACACCGCGCGCACCGCGCGCGCCACGTCCATCTGCCGCGCGTAGTCGGGGCCGTAGATCTCCGCCACCAGCGGCGCCAGGACCGGCGGGCCGGGCGGCACCTCGACGATCTTGACGTTGGCGCCCAGGGGCGCGCCGATCGCGGAAAGCGCCGGCCGCAGATCGCTGGCGATCTCGTGGCTCTTGCGCTCGCGTGCATGCTTGTCGACCAGGTTCACCTGGATGTCGCCGTGGTGCGGGGCGGTGCGCAGGTAGTACTGCCGGACCAGGCCGTTGAAGTTGATCGGCGAGGCCGTGCCGGCGTAGAGCTGGTAGTCGGTGACCTCGGGCACCTGCCCGATGCGATCGGCGAGTGCCTGAAGTACGCGGTGCGTCTGCTCCACCGGCGTGCCCTCGGGCATGTCGACCACGACCTGGAACTCGCTCTTGTTGTCGAACGGCAGCATTTTCATGATCACGAGCCGGGCGACCGGCAGCGCGACCGACAGGCCGATGAGCCCGAGCATGGCCAGCGCGAGCATCCGGCGCCGGCGCCGGCCTTCGTCTCCACGCAGGTACGGCCCCATGCGACGCTCGAACCAGGCGTGCAGCCTGGGCGCGGCGGCGTCGGCCGCGCCGTGCACAGGCGCGTGTGCCTTGTGCAGGCGCCGGTACAGCCAGGGCGTGACCGTGAACGCCACCGCGAGCGAGATCAGCATGCCGGTGGAGGCATTGATCGGGATCGGGCGCATGTAGGGCCCCATCAGCCCGCTGACGAACGCCATCGGCAGCAGTGCAGCGATCACGGTGAACGTGGCCAGGATGGTCGGGCCGCCGACTTCGTCGACCGCGTCGGCGATGGCCTGGTTCAGCGGCCGATCCCCCATCTGCACGTGGCGATGGATGTTCTCCACCACCACGATTGCGTCGTCCACGAGGATCCCGATCGAGAAGATGAGCGCGAACAGCGACACGCGGTTCAGCGTGAAGCCCCAGGCCCAGGAGGCGAACAGCGTCACCGCGAGCGTGACGATGACCGCCGCGCCGACGATCGCGGCCTCGCGCCGCCCGAGCGCCACCAGTACCAGCGCCACCACCGAGGCGGTGGCGAACAGCAGCTTGTGGATCAGCGTGCGTGCCTTGTCGGCGGCGGTCTCGCCGTAGTTGCGCGTGATCGTCGCGTGCACGCCGTCTGGAAAATAGATGCCCTGCATCTGTTCGAAGCGCCGGATGACCGAAGCGGCGACGTCGACCGCGTTCTCGCCGGGCTTCTTGGCGACCTGGATCGTCACCGCCGGCTGGCGCGGCGTGGCGGGAATGCCGCGCTGATCCGCCGCTGGCCCGGCGCCGAAGGTCACGTAGCGCTCGGGCTCGTCCGGCCCGGCGCGCACGCTGGCCACGTCGCGCAGGAACACCGGCGCGGCGCCCTGCACGCCCACCACCAGGTCCGCGACTTCCTCGGGCGTGGTGAGGAAGGTGCCGGCCTGCACCAGCACCTCGCGGTTGCCGTCCACCGTGCTGCCCGCATCCAGCGAGGCGTTTGCGGAGCCGAGCGCGCGGCGCAGATCGTCCACGGCAAGCCCGTAGGCGGCCAGGCGCTGCGGGTCGAGCACCACGTGCACGACCCGGTCCGGCCCGCCGATGGTGGAGATGTCGCGCGTTCCGGGCACCCGCTGCAGCTCCGCCTCCATGGCGTGGGCGATGCGCAGGAGTTGATCCGATCCGATGGCGGCATCCTCGCTCCAGAGCGTGGCGGCGACGATCGGCACGTCGTCGATGCCCTTGGGCTGGATGAGCGGCATGCGGATCCCGGCGTTCGCCGGTGCCCAGTCGGCATTGGAGTAGAACGCGTTGTACAGGCGCAGGATTGCATCGGTGCGCCGCTGGCCGACGAAGAACTGCACGGTCAACACCGCCATGCCCGGCTGGGAGGCCGAGTAGACGTGCTCCACGCCCTCGATTTCCGAGACGATCTGCTCGGCGGGCGTGGTGACCAGCGATTCGACCTCCTTCGCCGACGCGCCGGGGAAGGCGATGAAGACGTTGGCGAAGGTGACGTTGATCTGCGGCTCTTCCTCGCGCGGGGTGATGAGCACCGCGAGCAGGCCGAGCAGCATTCCCGCCAGGGCCAGCAGCGGGGTGATTTCGGAGTCGAGGAACTGGCGCGCGATGCGGCCCGACAGGCCCAGGGGACGCTCGCTCATGCGCCGGACCCGGCCTGGCGCTTGTAGGCGATGCCGGCGGCGACGATGTCGGTGGCAATCCGTTCGCCCGCCGACAGGCCCGACAGCACCGGAACGCGGCCGTCCTCGGTGGGCGTGCCCACCGAGACGTAGCGCAGTTCGACGCGGCCGTTCCGGCCGACGACGTAGACGCCGGTGACCTCGCTGCGGCGGACCACCGCCGAGGGCGGTACCAGCAACCGCTGTTGCGATCCGCTGACGAACGCGACCTTGATGAGCGTGCCGGGGAACATGCCGTAGTCGCCCGCGGGCAGCGTGACCAGCACGCGGAAGGTGTGGGTGGCCGGATCCGCCGCGGGCGGGATGCGCATTTCGGTGACCGCGAGCGATTGCCCGTCGGGAAGGATCACGCGCGCGGTGCGGTGCTGGCGCAGCGGCCCGATGTGTTGCTGGGGCACTTCCACCACCGCGCGCAGGTGCTCGAGCGAAAGTCCGACCATGAGTGCCTTGCCGACGGTGACGGTCTCTCCGGGGTTGACCTCGCGCGAGAGCACGATGCCGCTGTAGGGCGCACGGATGACGGTATACGCCACGCCCTCCTGGGTCTCGCGGCTGACCGCCTGTGCGGCCGCCACCCGGGCGCGGGCCGAGTCAAGCTCGGCCGCGGCGCGATCGAGCTGGGCCTTGGCAATGAGCTTGCGCTCGTACACCTGGCGGGTGCGATCGAAATTGAGCTGCGCTTCGGCGAGCCGGGCGCGCGCCTCGGCGATCGAAGCGTCGGCGCTCTGGGCGCGGGCGCGCTGCTCGGTGTCGCGCATGCGGACGATGACCTGGCCCTTCTCGACATAGTCGCCGACGTCGAATGGCAACTCCTCGACCCGCGAATTGGTCTGTGCCGACACCGTGGACTGGTTGATCGCCTCGATGACGCCGTCGAAGGCGATTTCCTGCGGTACGCTGGCCATCGCCGACGTCACCGTGGCCAGTTCGGCGGCATGCGCCGCCGCCACGCCGGCCGCAGCGAGCACCAGGAGCGCGGCATCACGTAATCGTCGAATCATCTCTACCCGCCTGAACCACGGTTTCGGAGCGACCGGCGTGTCCGTTTGCCCGCCTTGCGGGGTTGGAGCGCGGCCGGCATTGCGTCATCGTTGGACCGCCGGCGGGCCGAAGGCCGCGCCGGCCGGGACGCCGAGCTTGCGCAGCAGGCTCGCCAGCGGGCAGAACCCGGTGAACGAGGCCTGCAGCATGTTCGCGCCGACGAAGGCGGTGAACCAGAGCCAGTATGGTGAATGAAGCTGCGCCAGCACCAGGCTGGCCAGTACGAAAACGCCTGCGATGCGCAGCACGAGCCGGTCTACATTCGTGCCGCGGCCCGCAGGGCAGGATCCCGGATCCGTTTGCATGGTCGCCATGTGTTCTCACCTCGATGCGGACGGTCGAACGTTCACCTTGCGCCGGCCAGCAGCGCGCGAACCGCGGGTTCCAGCCCCTGCAGTCCGGCGGCCCGGCCGTGCTCCAGCGCCGCTTCCGCCGGTGCGCGATCGATCAGCGCCGACTTCAGGGCGATCAATGCGCCAACGCGGTTCGCGCTGCCGCAATGCAACAGCACCGGCCGATCGCAGGACGAGAGTGCGTCGTGCAGCGCCTGCGCGGCCGCATGGCCCAGGTCCGCCGCGCCGCCGATGGGAATGGATACGTAGGCGAGCCCGAGGGATCCAGCCGTCGCGCGCTCGTCCCATCCGCACTCTCCGGCCGGGCAGAGGTTGATCACGGTACGTACGCCCGCCGTCGCCGCCCAGCGCAGTTGCGCCTCGGTCGGCTGCCCGCTCGCCCACAGGCCGCGTTCGATTTCGCGCAGGTTGGGCAGGTTGAGATTCTCTATCGACGACATGTTCCGGACCTCGCTTGGCTCAGTGCGTGTTCGCTGTGGTGCAGTAATGGCCATGCAGCACGTGGATGACGTCCAGCGCCGGCCCGCGCGCGACGCTGTAGTGAATGGTCTGGCCTTCGCGCCGCGTGGCGACCAGGCCGTCCGCCCGCAGCACCGCCAGGTGCTGCGACAGCGCCGACTGCGACAGATCGATGCGGTCGTTCAGGGCGCCGACCGACAGTTCCCCGTCGCCGAGCGTGCACAGGATGAGCAGCCGGTGTGGATTGGCCAGCGCCCGCAGCAGGCGCGCGGCGTCCTGTGCGTGCGCGCGCATGTCGCGCGCGGCGGGCAGGGTGGGGGCGCCGGCTGGCGTGCCGCGCTGCCGCGGAGGCAGGGATCTTCCGGTCGGCATGGACTTCGTGGTTCGACGGCTTCTAAATTAGATAAGTCTAATATAAAGGCGCGCGCGCACGGTTTCAAGCCGCGCGGCGTGCAAGCATCCGGTGCAGGATCCTGCACCGGGGCGGGCGGTACACCGCGCCCCGGCGCAGGCGGGAACTCAGCGGCGGCGCAGCAGCAGGCCCAGCCCGAGGATCGGCGAGAGCAGCCACGCGGCTCCCGGCAGCGGCACCACGCCCGCCGGCACGAGCGCGGTGGTGTCGAACTGCATCGTCAGCGTGCTGAAGGCATCGGCATCGGCGCCGGACCCGGTGGCAGCGGCGACCAGGCCGGCAATCACGTAGAACTCATCGCCCGGATCGACCGCGATGCTGATCGGGTCGCCCGCCGCAAGCGTGCTGGCATCGACCGCGCCGGCGGCACCTTCGTCGATGGTCCAGAAATCCTCCACCGGCAGCAGCGAGACGTATTGCGCCAGCGCGGCGATGCTGGTGGGCGGCGGCGAAGGGAAGGTTACGGCCGGATCCGAACGCACCAGCCAGATGCCCACGCTCAGGCCGGTGACGTCGGAGTCGTCCGGATCCACGACGGTGCCGGTCAGCGCCGCGTCCAGGTTGATCGTCGTCGGTCCGACCCCGGTGTACTGGTATCCCTGGAGCGCGAACGCCAGTGCGCCGACCCAGCCGTTGCTGCTGTTGGACGATGCGCGCGCCTTGAGCACGGGGACGGACAGGCTCGCCGGATCCAGTTCGACACGCGCGCTGGCCAGCCCCATGTCGAGGCTGCCGACGACGATCGTGTCGTGCACCTGGGGGATGTCGATCTGCTCGGCCGTGGCGACGTTCAGGCCGCCGGACTGCGTGTCGGTGACGATCGGATTGCCCAGCAGGGCGAAGGAGAGCTTGTCGCAGGCCAGGACCGTGCAGTCGGCCCAGGCGGTGAGCGCGGTGACACCCCACTGCGTCGTGGCGGCACCGGCGGGCGCAGCCGCCGCGAGCATGGACGCCGCGATGGCCAGTTGAAGCGTTTTCATGTCGGCTCTCCTTTCGGTCGATCGGACTCGATGGATCTGCGCGGGGAACGGATCCACACTCGCCGCGGGCGCCTGTGCGTGCGTCGCGCAGGAGACGCACGCGAGCCGGCTGCGGCCGGTTCCTGCGTGGGAATCTCGGTTCGGTGGCCGTCGCTGTCAAGCGCCGGCGCGGGGGATTGTGCTGCAGGCACCGGGATTGCCCCGCCCGCGTCGCCGCGGGCGGGGCCGGTGCAGCGGCGGGCCGGGGACCGCCGGGGGACCGGCCCGGAACCGGGCCGGCCCGACAACCGGACTACATGCGCTCGATGATCACCGCCGGGGCCATGCCGCCGGCCGCGCACATGGTGATGAGTGCGGTGGACTGGTCGCGGCGTTCGAGTTCGTCGAGCGCGGTGCCAATCAGCATCGCGCCGGTGGCACCGATCGGGTGGCCGAGCGCGATCGCGCCGCCGTTGACGTTCACCTTGGCCGGGTCGATGCCCAGGTCGCGCATGAACTTCACCACCACCACCGCGAACGCCTCGTTGACCTCGAACAGATCGATGTCCTTCAGCGACATGCCGGCGCGCTCGAGCACCTTCTTGGTCGCCGGGCCGGGCTGGTTGAGGATGTGCGGCGGGCTGCCGCCGGAATTGGCGGTCTTGACCACTTTCGCACGCGGCTTGTAGCCATGCGCGCGGGCGTACTCGGGCGAGCACAGCACCAGCGCGCCGGCGCCGTCGACCACGCCGGAGGAGTTGCCGGCGTGGTGCACGAACTCGAAATTCAGGCCCGGCCAGCGCTTCTCTATGAGCTGGCGGTAGGTGGTGCCGGTCTCGTCCACCGCCACGTCCATCAGCGCACCGAAGGCCGCCTTGAGCTGCGACAACCCCTCCAGGGTGGTGCCGGGACGCGGATATTCCTCGCGATCCAGGGCGAGGGTGCCGTCCTCGCGGTGCACGGGCACCAGGCTGCGCTTGAAGTAGCCGCCCTCGATCGCCGCGGCGGCGCGGCGTTGGCTCTCGAGCGAGAACTGGTCGAGCTCGGCCCGGCCGATGCCTTCCTCGGTGGCGATGATGTCGGCCGAAAGGCCGACGTTGCCCATCGGATGGATGTCGCGCAGGTGCAGGTTGCCGCCGTCCACGTGACCGGTGACGCCGGTGGTGGAGGCATAGGACATCATCTCCACGCCGCCGGCGACGACCAGATCCTCCATGCCGGCCATGATGCTGGTGGCGGCCATGTTCACGGCGGTGATGCCCGAGCCGCAGAAGCGATCCAGCGTGACGCCGCTCGCGTTCACGCTCCAGCCGGCGTCCAGGGCCGCCATCCGGGCGATGCAGCCGCCCTGCTTCTTGACCTGCGAGCTGCAGCCGATGATGACGTCGTCCACCTCGGCGGTGTTGAGGTTGTTGCGCTTCCCGATCGCCTTCAGGACGGTCGCGAGCAGGTGTTGCGGGTGCATGCCGCTGTAGGCGCCCTTGCCGGGGCGGCCGATGGCCCGCGGAGTGCGGGCGGCGTCGATGATCCAGGCTTCTTTCATGTCGATTCCTTAAAGCGAGAAGGGGGACGATGGGAACGGCCGGATTGTAGCAGCACCGCCGCCCCGGAAGCTTGTAGACTGGCGGACCCCCGGCAGCGGCCGTCGCTGCCGCCCCGATATTCTCAAATTCGCGGAGACAGCCGAAATGAGCGTCGACCTCAGCATCGCCGATGGCGTGGCCACCATCCTCCTGAACCGCCCGGACAAGCTCAACGCGTTCATCTATCCGATGTGGGGCCAGCTTGCCGAACACCTGGACCGGTGTGCCGCGGATCGCAACGTACGCGCCATCGTCCTGGCCGGCGCCGGGCGCGGGTTCTGCGCCGGGGCCGACATCAGCGGCCAGCATCCAGGGCCGGTCCGCGAGCCGGGCTTTGGCGGCGCGTTCGACGGCATGACCGAGTACAACGCCGTCATCCGCCGCATCTTCCACATGCGCAAGCCGACCATCGCCGCGGTACGCGGCCCTGCGGTGGGCATCGCCTGGACCATGGTATTGGCCTGCGACTTCGTGCTCGTGACCGAGAGCGCCAAGTTCCGGCCGGCGTTCCTGAACCTGGCCAAGGTGCCCGAGGGTGGCATCGTCTATCTCATGTCGCGCCTCATCGGCCAGTTCAAGGCGCGCGACATCATCTACCGCGCCCGCTTCGTTTCGGGCCGCGAGGCGGCCGAGATCGGCCTGGCGACCCGGCTCGTCGCCGAGGAGGCGCTGATGGAGGAGGCCGGCGCCCTGGCGCGCGAGCTTGCGGCCGCACCGCCGGTCTCCTTCCAGCTCGCCAAGCGGATGTTCAACACCGACGTGGCCGGCTTCGACCAGTTCGTGGACCTGGAGCTCAATACGATCGTGATCGGCACCAGTACCCAGGACGCGGTGGAAGGCATGGCGGCGTTCAAGGAAAAGCGCGCGCCGCGGTTCACGGGGCGCTGAAGCGGATGGAGCCTGCGCCGATGCTGCTGGAGAACATTCGCGTCCTGGATTTCGGTCGCTACATCTCGGCGCCGTTCGCCGCCGCGCTGCTCGGCGACCTGGGGGCGGACGTCATCAAGGTCGAGCGCGTCGGTGGCGGCGAGGATCGAGGCGTGTCCCCCGTCGCGGACGATGGCACCGGCTCGACCTACCTGCAGGTGAACCGCAACAAGCGCGGGCTCACCCTCGACCCGACCGGGCCGCGCGGCCGCGAGGTGGTGCGGCGGCTGGTGGCCGGCGCGGACGTGGTCATCGCCAACCTGCCGCCGCGCACGTTGAAGCAGATGGGCCTGGACTACGACACCCTGCGTGGCTACCGCCCGGACGTCATCCTCACCAACGTCACCGCGTTCGGCACGGTCGGCCCGTGGGCCGAGCGCGGCGGGTTCGACAGCGCGGCGCAGGCCTATGCCGGGCCGATGTCGATGTCCGGCCCCGAGGATCACCCGACGCGCTGCCAGATCAATTTCGTCGATTTCTCCACCGGCCTGGCCGCGGCGTTCGCGACCCTGGCGGCGATCATGCATCGCATGCGGACCGGCCAGGGCCAGGCGGTGGACGCCTCGCTGCTCATGACCGGCCTGACCATGTTCAACACCCTGCTGGTGGAGGAAACGGTCAAGAAGCTCGACCGCAAGGCGGTGTGGAACCGCGGCTACAACGTGGGGCCGGCCGATGCCTTCCGCTGCCAGGACGGCTGGATCATGGTGGTGGTGGCCGGCGACTACCAGTTCCGGCGCTGGTGCGAACTGGTCGGCCGGCCGGAACTGCTTTCCGATCCGCGCTTTTCCGAGGATCAGAAGCGCGGCGACCACGGCGCCGTGCTGGCCGACATCATGCAGGCCTGGTGTGCCGGGCGCAGCACCGCGCAGGCACTGGAGGCGCTGGAGAAGCACCGCATCGGCGGCGCGCCGGTGCAAAACGCGCGCCGGATCCTGGTAGACGAGCACGTTCGGGCCACCGGATTCCTCGAGCCGGTGGACTATCCGCACCTGCCGGTGCCGGTGCCGATCCCGGGCTTTCCGGCCCGGATGTCGGCCACCGCCCCGCGCATCGCCCGGCGCTGCCCGGTGACCGGCGAACATACCGTGGAGGTGCTGGGCGAGTCCGGGTTCGGCGCCGCCGAGATCGCCGAACTGCGCGACGCCGGGGTGGTCTGACCGCCGCCCGGCCACCGTACGCAGCCGGTTTGACAGCCCGGCCCGGCTGTGGCGAAGTAACAGTATAAAGAATTACACCGAGGTGCCTGACATGAACATGCCGCAGAAGATCGTCCCGCGTCCCTGGCCCACCGATCGCAAGATCCCCGCCCAGAGCTGGCGGCCGCCGGCAGACGTCCGCATGATTTCGGCCGACGACCACAGCCTGGAGCCGATGCACCTGTGGGAGGAGCGTCTCCCGGCCAAGTACAAGGATCGCGCCCCCAAGCTCTGGCGCGACGACAAGGGCATCCACATGGAGGTCGAGGGGCGCTCCCTGGACGTGCCCGGCATCCGCCCGCAGATCTCCGAGGGCTGCGACGGCTTCTGGGATCGGGAAGCCAAGCTGCGCGCCATGGATGCCGAGGGCATCGAGGCGACGGTGCTGTTCCACGGCCGCCTGCAGTCGCTCAACATGCTGCAGGACAAGGAGCTCTACACGGCCTGCATCGACGTCTACAACGACTATCTCGCCGAGTTCTGCAGGCCCAATCCCAACCGCCTGATCGGCGTCGCGGTGCTGCCGACCTTCCACAATCCGCCGGCCAGCCGCGACTACATGCAGAAGATCAAGGCGCTGGGCTACAAGGCGGTGCAGATCCCGTCGTTCCCGCGCGGCGTGCGCTACAACAGCATGAGCATGGAGCCGATGTGGGCCGCGATCGAGGAAAGCGGCCTGCCGCTGTCCTTCCACGTCGGCGCCTACATCGAGTTCGTCGGCAACGGCTCGCTCGGCGCGAACCTCACCCGCAATCTCGGCCCGTACCGCGGCCTGCTCGGCCAGCTCACCTTTGCCGGCGTGTTCGACCGCCATCCGAACCTGAAGGTGATCTTCACCGAGGGCGGCATCGGCTGGCTCGGCCAGACGCTCGCCGACATGGACAAGATCGCCGAGGACTACTACACCGAGCTCGATCCCAAGCTCTCGCTGGCGCCGTCGGCGTACTGGCACCGGCAGTGCTTCGCGACCTTCATGGACGATCCGATCGGGCTGCGCATCATCGACTTCATCGGCGAGGACAACGTCATGTGGTCGCTGGACTACCCGCACGCCGAGGGCGTGCACGGCTATGCCGGCGAGGTGGCCAAGCGCATCTACGACACGCTCGGCCACGAGCGCGCCAAGAAGGTGCTCGGCGGCAACGCCGCCCGGGTCTGGGGGATTTGAGCCCGCGCGCCGCCGCCGGATAACGGCGGCGGCGCGTTCTTCCGGCCCCGATCAGCCGGCGCCCGTTCGGCGCCGGATGCCGATCAGGCGGCCGACTTCCGGCGGGCCCGGCCGGGCCCGGTACAGCGGCAGCAGCCCTTCGAGCCGGGCAGTCACGTCGGCCGGCCAGTTCGTCCCGCGCCGGCTGCCCATGTCCACGCACATCGAGATCTGCTCGGAAGTGGCCGCCATCCAGCCCTCGGCCGCGTGCTGCATGGTCATGAAGTAGTGCACGCGCTTGGCGTCGAAGTCCAGCAGCCGGAAGGTGAACGCCAGGGCATCGCCCTCGCGCACCTCGCGGCGGTAGGTGTAGTGCGATTCCAGCGCGAACGAACTCTTGTTCTCGCGATCGATCAGGCTGTAGTCGATGCCGAGCAGCTTCCAGGGGATGTCGAGCGCCTGGTCGAACAGCACCGCGTAGTAGCCGACGTTCATGTGGCCGTTGCCGTCGATGTAGGCGGGCAGCACGCGGAACGCCGACCAGTCGGCGGCATCGATGGCGGCGGCGAGCGATTGCGGATCGTTCACGGTCTGGACTCCCGGCGGCGGCGCTTCGGGGGCGCGGAGTGTGGCACGCGCGCGCGACCGGGCGCAATTCGCGCCGGCCGCGCAGCGAGGGTCAGGTCGGGCGCGGCTTGCGGTTGGCCTTGAACATCTCCACGAACGCCGCGTTCTCGGTGGCGAAGATCTCCTCCGAGCGGCCCTTGCCGGCATTCTCGTAGAACATCCGCCGCGTGAGCCGGACCTGCAGCGGCGGGTATGCGGCGAACTGGCCGGCGAGCGCGAGCGCGGCGTCGAGCAGTTCGGCGTCGGGATGGACCGCGGTGACCAGCCCGATCCGCAGCGCCTCCTCGGCGTCCAGGGTGGCGCTGCGCAGGCAGATGTCCAGCGCGCGGCCGAAGCCGACCAGGCGCGGCAGCAGCGCGCTGCAGCCGACCTCGGGCATCACGCCCAGGCGCAGGAACGGAAAGCCGAAGGTGGCCGATCTGGCCGCGATGCGCACGTCGGCGGCGAGAATGTGCGTCACGCCGATGCCGACCGCCGGCCCGTTCACCGCGACGATGTTCGGCTTGGACTCGGCCAGCAGCCGCAGCCAGTCGTGCTCCTCGCGCCCCATCGTCAGCGACGCCGTGGTCGGCGGCCGCCCGGAGGCGTCCGGCGGCTCGGGCGGGGCCTTGAAGTCCATGCCGGCGCAGTAGCTCGCGCCGCTGCCGGTGATGACGATCGCGCGCACCGCCTCGCTCGCATTCGCGCGCTGGATCGCCGCGATCGTCTCGCGCAGGATCGGCACGTTCCAGGCGTTGCGCTTGTCGGGCCGGTTGAAGGTGATGATCGCGACCGGCCCGCGTTCCTCGTAGAGAATGTACTGGTAGTCCATCGTCCTGTCCTCAGCCCTGTGCGGCGATCCGCTCCACCTCGTGGCGCATCATGCGGTCGACATCCTCCTCGGCCGGACGCGGCAGCTCGACCCGGGGGTTCGCGCGCGTGGGCAGCAACACCACCGCCTCGCCGGGCGATGTCGTCGTGCCCCACTGGTTCTCGACCCGGATCTCCAGGTGCACTTCGTTGCGGCCGTCCTGCTGACGCTTGTCCGCGACCCGGCCCTTGATCCAGTAGGTGTCGCCCGTGTAGACGAACTTGCGGTGCTGGCACGACAGCTTCCACAGCCAGCCGTCGTCGCCCATCCAGTTGGTGACGATGTTGGTGAGGAAGGTCTCGCGCAGGCCGCCGTAGTCGTAGGAGATGGGGATGCCGAGCTTGTTCGCCCACTCCCGCTCCCAGTGCAGGCGCTGCACCGTGTCCGGCACGTTGAGCGAATTGGGCGTGAACATGCCCGGCACCTTGCGGCGGATGAGATAGGAGAGCCGGAACGCGCCCGGCGGGGTGAGCTGCATGCCCCAGCCCAGGTGCCAGATGATGAGATCGCTGGTGCGCATGGGACCGCGGACGATGGTTTGCAGATCCTCGCCGACCTGCACGTCCTCCCAGTAGCGCGGCTCGGCGCCGCGGCGGGTCTCGGCCGCGTAGCACGCGTCAATGGCCTCGAGCTGCTCGGGCGTGTAGGGTTCCGGCAGGTCGTACTGCTTTTTCTTCTCCGCCGAGGCGTGGCGCTCGGCGCGCACCCAGGTACCGCGCCGGATCGCGGTCAGCTCCTGGCGCTGGTTGCGGTAGATCATGCCGACGACTTCGTGCACGGTGCGGCCGCTGAACTCGCTCCTGGCCTTGGGGATCGCGCCGATCAGCGCACGGCGCTCGGTGAGGCGGTCGCCGATCATCAGCGGGCGCCACCACTCGAACTCCATCACCGCCTGGTAGGAACCCAGGCCGGCGAGCGGATCGCCCTTCAGGGCCGCCTTTTCCTCCGGCGTGTGCACCGGCGATTCCGGCTCGCCCATGGTGTAGAGGAAGTTCGGCGGCGCGATGAGGCCGCCCCAGCGCGTGGTCCTGCCGTACTCGGGATCGCACCACAGCGGGTTGTCGTCGCCATAGCCATAGGCGAAGTGACGGCTGCCGTCCCAGGTGACTTCGAAATTGTGGGGCTGCGTCGGCTTCTTCTGGATGATGCCGACCTTCTTCTTCAGGCGCTCGATGCCCTCGTCGGTGAGGACGCCGAAAGTGGAGGCGGAGTTTGCGGCGCTGTCGGTCAAGGTATGCCCCTCGTCTTGGGTGGCTGGCGAATAGCGCTATTTTCGGGCCGTGGACCGGGCTTGCCTAGCCCGGGCCGCGATTGCCCGCCCTGTGGACGCGCAGTTCGCCCTGCGCGCTGACACCGGGTCGCGTGTCGCTGTACGCTGGCGCCAGGAGGAAACCGGTCGATGCTGGAGCAGGCCCTGGACTACCACGCCGAATGCGATGCCCTGCATGCGCACCTTGCCGCAATGCCGGAGGCGTTCTATTCGCGCGCGACGCAATTCAAGCGCTGGACCGCGGACGACGTGCTCGGGCATCTGCACATGTTCGACGTCGCCGCGAAGCTGACGCTGGAGTCCGACGACGGCTTCGCCGGCTTCACCGCCGGGATCCGCAAGGCGCTGGGCGCCGGATTGACGGTGGCGCAGTACACGCATAAGTGGCTCGAGGGTTGCCGTGGCCCGGCGCTGCTCGCGCGCTGGCACGGGTTCGCGACGGAACTGGCGGCGTTGTATGGCGCCGCCGATCCGGGCAGGCGGGTCCGCTGGGGCGGGCCGCCGATGAGCGTGCGGTCCTGCATCAGCGCGCGGCAGATGGAGACCTGGGCGCACGGGCAGGCACTGTGGGATCTCGCCGGCCACGATCGCGACGAACACGATCGGATCCGCAACATCGTGGTGATCGGGGTCAACACCTTCGGGTTCTCGTTCGTAAATCGCAAGCTCGCGGTACCGCCGCGCCCGGCGCTGCGGCTCGTGTCGCCCTCCGGAGCGATCTGGGAATGGCCGGCCGAGGCCGGCTCGCAGGATCGTATCGAGGGCAGCGCCGCGGAGTTCTGCCGCGTGGTGGCCCAGACCCGCAACGTCGCCGACACCGCGCTGGCGGTGCACGGCGATGCCGCGCGCCGGTGGATGTCGATCGCGCAGTGCTTTGCCGGGCCGCCGGTGGAGCCGCCCGCGGCCGGTACGCGGCACACCTCCGCTGCGCCGGGTTGAACCCGCGCGGGGTCGTGGTGCCCGGGCGCGTGGTTCAGCGACGCCCCGCCGCGCCGCCGGGCTCAGCCCAGGCCCAGCTTCTGCGCCAGGCCGATGCGCTGCAGCTTGCCGGTGGCGCCCTTGGGGATTTCGGGCAGGAACAGGATCCTGCGCGGCACCTTGAAGTCCGCCAGCCGCGCCGAGACGAACGCGCGGATGTCCTGCTCGGTCGCGGCGTGGCCCTCGCGCAGCACCAGCGCCGCGCCGACCTCCTCGCCGAGCTTCGCGTGCGGAATGCCGAAGGTCACCACCTGCAGCACCGCGGGGTGATCCATCAGCACCTCGTCCACCTCCCGCGGTGAGATTTTCTCGCCGCCGCGGTTGATGATCTCCTTGAGCCGGCCGGTGATGGTGACGTAGCCGCCGGCGTCCATCGTTCCCTGGTCGCCGGTGCGGAACCAGCCGCCGGTGAAAGCCTCTGCGTTCGCGCTGGGGTTGTTCTCGTAGCCGGCGGTGACGTTCGCGCCGCGGATGACGATCTCGCCGGTGGCGCCCGGTGCGAGCAGGGTGCCGGCCTCGTCCATGATCGCGACCTCCGGACCGGCGGCCGGCCCCACGGTGCCTGGCATGCGCGTGCCGGGTGGAAGCGGGTTGCTGCACATCTGGTGCGCGGCCTCGGTCATGCCGTAGGACTCGACGAGCGGGGCGCCGAAGGCCTGCTCGAGCTCGCGGATCACCTGCGTGGGCATCGAGGCCGACGACGAGCGCAGGAAGCGCAGCGGATGGCGCGCAATCACCTCGCGGTTCTGGGCCGCGCGGGTGAGGATTGCCTGGTGCATGGTCGGCACCGCCGTGAACCAGGTCGGCCGCACCTCGTCCATCCAGCCGAAGAACTTCAGCGCGTTGAATCCGGGCGTGCAATGCACGCTCCCGCCCGCGGACAGCGGCGCCAGCAAGCCGGCGATGAGGCCGTGGATATGGAACAGCGGCATGATGTTCAGGCCGCGGTCCGCCGCGCCGAAGGCGAGCGTCGCGGCGACGTTCGCCGCCGAGGTGGCGACGTTGCGATGCGAGAGCGGCACGATCTTCGGCCGCGACGTGGTGCCGGAGGTGTGCAGGATGAGGGCGATGTCGTCCGCCTGCGCGGGGCCGGCGCTTCGCAGCGTCGCGCTGCCGCGCGTGCGCGGCACCAGGTCGTGGCTGCCCGCCGGGCCGCCGGCGCGGGGTACGAGATCGACGACTGCGATCCCGAGCCGCTCGGCGACCCGAAGCGCGGGCGATTCCAACCCGGACTGCACCAGAAGCAGGCGCGCGCGCAGGTCGGTGAGATAGAACTCGAACTCTTCCTCGCGGTAGGCGGGGTTGAGCGGCGCGGCGGTCGCGGCGCAGGCCACGCCCAGGAAGGCGGCGGCCATCTGCGGGCCGTTGTCGAGCACGATCGCGACCCGATCGTCGCGGCCGATGCCGACCGCGTTCAGGGCCGCGCCGGTCGCGTCGATCTGCGCGCGCAGCGCGCCGAAGCCGAGGTCCGGCGCGCCGGGCGCGCCGATGGCGGGCGCGGTGGCGGCACCGGCGCCGAGCAGTTCCAGGATCGTCGCGAATTCGCTCATCGTCTTCCTTCCAAATCCATGCAGTCGACGCTTCCCCCATCACTTATCCACCCCTTATCCACGTGCCTGGCACCGGAAAAATTCCGGTGCCAGGCACGTGGATAACGTGGATGAGTCAACGACGGGGACATGGGGTCAGTGCGGGGTGAGGCGCAGGCGGGCGCGGTGGTGGCTCAGGGTGCGATCGAGCAGAGTGGCGGCGGCGTGGATGGCGTCGATCCGCGGGGTGGGCACGCCGACGATGCGGCCGATCTCCACCACGGCGCCAATCAGTGCCGCGACTTCCAGCGCGCGGCCGCCTTCGACATCCTGCAGCATCGAGGTCTTGTGCGCGCCCACGGCCTCGGCGCCGGCGATGCGCTTTTCCAGCGACACGCGCATGCGGACGCCCAGTGCCTCGGCCACGGCCTGCGCCTCGCGCATCATGCCGGCGGCCAGGTCCCGGCTCGGCGGAAAGCGGCAGATCTCCTCCAGCGTCGCGTGCGTGAGCGCCGAGATCGGATTGAAGGACAGGTTGCCCCACAGCTTGAGCCAGATCTCGGCGCGGATGTCGTCGAGCACCGGCGCCTTGAACCCGGCCTCGCGCAGGATCCGCGCTAGCGCCTCCACGCGCTCGCTGCGGCTGCCGTCGATCTCGCCGATCGAGAACCGGTTGCCCTCGATATGGCGGATGATGCCGGGCGCGACGATTTCCGCGGCCGGGTAGACCACCGTGCCGATCACGCGCTCCACCGGCAGGTGATCCGCGATGACGCCGCCGGGATCCACGCTCTGCAGCCGCGTGCCTTCCAGCGCACCCGGGTGCTTCCGGAAATACCACCACGGGATCCCGTTCTGCGCCGTGACCACGCTGGTGCGATCGTGGAACAGCGCGGGCAGCTCGCGCACCACCTGCCCGAGCTGATGCGCCTTCATGCCCAGCACCACGGTGTCGTGCACGCCGGCTTGGGCGATCGCGTCCGTTGCCGCGGCGCGTACGACGTGTTCGGCACCGGACTCGTCGATGAGCCGCAGGCCGCCGGCGCGGATGGCCGCCAGGTGCGCACCGCGCGCGATCAGCGTCACCGCGTGCCCGGCCTGCGCCAGCCGCGCGCCGAGCAGCCCGCCGATCGCGCCGGCACCGACGATGCAGATCCTCATGGATGCGACCTCACCGCGATGCGGCAGCTCATGCGCGGAGCGGATGGCGGGCGAGGAAATCGCGCACGATGCGCCCGGCCTCGTCGCGGAATTCGCGGAAGAACATGTGCCGCCCGCCAGGCATGATCACGAGTTCCGCACCTGGAATGCGCCCGGCGAGCAGATGGGCGTTGCGCGTCGGCACCTGGTAATCGTCGCTGCCGTGGATCACCAGCGTCGGCACGCGCAGGCCGGCGAGCGGCAGCCAGGCATCGTGTTCCTCCGCGGCCTGGAAATGCAGCCGGCGCACAGCCGGCGGGATCGGATCCCCGCGCACCGCAGTCTGCTCGGCGACGAACTCCGGGTGCTCGGCCAGCCACTGCGGCGAGCACAACAATTCCATCATCGCGTGGATGGCGTCCGGATCGCACAGATAGCGTTGGAACAGCGCGATCACGAAGTCCGGGCGCGGCTCCCCGTGGCTGTTGCCCGGCGAGGTGCAGCCGAGCACGAGCGCGCCGACCCGATCCGCGTGATCGATGCCCAGCCACTGCGCCACCCGGCCGCCCTGGGAGATGCCGTAGGCATGCGCGCGGGCGATGCCGAGGTGATCGAGCAGATCGATTACGTCGGCAGCGAAGCCGCGTGTGCTGTAGGGCGGATGCTCGGGCCGATCGCTCGCGCCCGTGCCGCGCTGGTCGAAGACGATGACCCGGTGCCGCGCCTCGAAATCCGCGCGCACCGCGCTCCACAGGTGGTGATCCGCGCCCAGCCCGGCGAGCAGCACGAGCGGCTCGCCGCGCCCGCGCGTTTCGTAGTACAGGCGCGTGCCGTCGCGCATGTTGGCATAGGGCATCGACGGGGGAACTCCTCGATCGGCCGGGCGCCGCACGCGGCGCGTTCGCCGGATCCTGCATGTGATCGCATCGATGTGCAAACGCCGCCGCCCGCGCCGCGATCGCGTACCATCGGCGCACACGAAGCGGAGGCGACGACATGGATCTGCAACTGGCGGGGCGGGTGGTGCTGGTGACCGGAAGCTGGCGTGGCACCGGCGCGGGGATCGCGCGCGTGCTCGCCGCGGAGGGAGCGACGGTGATCGTCCACGGGCTGGAGCCGGGGCAGGCCGCGCCGGTGGCCGGGCAGATCAACGCGACCGGCGCGCGCGCCCTGGCCGTCTCCGGCGACATCCGCACCGAGGCGGGCGCCGAGTCTGCAGCCGGCGAGGCGCTCGAGGCCGCCGGGCGCGTGGACGCGCTGGTGAACAACTACGGCGCGGCCGCGGGCCGGGGCTGGTTCGACGGCAGCGATGCCGAATGGCTGGAGATGTACCAGGTCAACGTGCTGTCCGGGGCGCGCATGGTGCGCCACCTCGTCCCGCCGATGCGCGAGCGCGGCTGGGGGCGGGTGGTGTTCCTGTCCACGGTCGGCAGCCGCCGGCCGCGCGCGCAGACGCCCGGCTATTACGCGGCCAAGGCCGGCCTGGCGAACATGGCCGTCAGCCTGGCCAAGGAACTGGCCGGCACCGGGATCACCGTCAACACCGTGAGCCCGGGCATCCTGGGCACCGCGGAAGTGCGCGAGCGCATGATGCAGCGCGCGCAGCGCAAGGGATGGGGCAGCGATTGGAAGGAGATCGAGCGTCGCGCAGCCACCGAGTACATGCCGAACTTCTGCCACCGGCTGGGCGCGGTGGAGGAAGTCGGCAGCCTGGTCGCCTTCCTCGTCAGCGAGCGCGCCGCGTTCATCAACGGCGCGGACCTGCGCATCGACGGCGGCGCCGCGGACTGCGTCTGAGCCCGACCCGCGGCGTCAGTCCTGCAGGATGTGCTGGGGCGGGTTGCGGAACTGGCGGTGGCAGGCGTCGCAGGTCGCGTCGATGTCGCGCATCGTCGCCTGCAGTTCCGGCAACGTGGCCGCCGGCGCCTGCGACTTGAAACGCGACGCCTGGTCATAGAGCCGGTTGGCGAGCGCCCGGAACCGAGCCTGGGCGTCGGCGTCGGCCAGGGTGCGGGCGTCCTCGGGCAGGGCATCGGCGGTGCCGGCCAGATCCGCGGCGGCCTCGGCGAGCGCGGCGCGCCCGGCGGTGTCCGTGCCTTGCGGATTGCGCGCCAGCCGGTCCAGGCGCTTCATGATGGATTGCAGCGCATGTGCCGGCGCGGCGTGCGCCGGCCCGGCGCCGGGAGTTTCGCGCGCCTGCACCACCTTCGGCCTCGGCGTGCAGCCGCCCGCGGCCAGCGCCAGGGCGGCGCACAGGCCGATGCAAAGCACAGTTCGCATGCGGATCCGTGCGCTCATGCAACTACTATAGGCATGGCGTGCGCGCCGCGCATTGACACGGATCAGCCGGCGGTTCGGGCCGCCTCCTCGCGGGCGCGCCGCACCGAGTCGGTGGTCTGGTTGAAAAGCAACGCGCGCCTGCGCTTTTCCTCCTCGTCGCTGAGCTTGCGCTCGCCCCAGGCCCGGTGCACGTCGCGCCCGCGGCGCACCGCCGGCCGCGAACCGACCTCGTCGACCCAGCGCTTCAGGTGCGGGAACTTGGTCCACACGCTTGCATCGATCAGCCGCCCGGCCAGGCTCGCCCAGGGCCAGGTCATGATGTCGGCGATGCTGTATTCGGCACCCGCAAGGTACGCATTGACCGACAATTGCGCGTCCATGACGCCGCACAGCCGATCCACCTCGCCGACGAAGCGCGCGGTGCCGTATTCGAGCTGCTTCGGATCCCCTGCGAGGGTTCCACCGTAGTTCTTGAAGTGATTGGCGTTGCCCATCATCGGCCCGAGGTTGGCCATCTGCCAGTACACCCACTGCAGCACCCTGAAGCGGCCGGCCGGTTCGCGCGGCAGGAATCGGCCGCTGCGATCGGCCAGGTACTCGACGATGGCGCCGGACTCGAAAATCGAAATCGGCGCGCCGCCGCCGGGCGGATCGCGATCCACCAGCGCCGGCATGCGGTTGTTCGGGCAGATGCGCAGGAACTCCGGCTTGAACTGGTCGCCGGCGCCGATGTCGACCGGATGCACGGTGTACGGCAGGCCGGTCTCCTCGAGCATGATGGTGACCTTCCAGCCGTTCGGCGTCGGCCAGTAGTAGAGATCGATCATCGTCGCGGGCCCTCCAGTCGGCTGCTGCGGTATCGTAGCACCGGCGCATCCGCCGGATGCGCATTCGATCGCGGCGTTTCTTCGCCGCGACGGGTTCGTGGCCGAGCCCCGATGCGGAGAGCGGACGGATGAAGATTGCGGTCCTCGACGACTACCAGCACGCGGCGCTGCGCATGGCGGATTGGAGCATCGTGACCCGCGACTGCGGGATCCAGGTGTTCGACGATCACCTGCACGACGAGGACGCGCTCGTCGCCCGCCTGGCCGGCTTCGGGATCGTGGCGGCGATGCGCGAGCGCACGGCCTTCCCGCGCCGCGTGCTGGAGCGCCTTCCGGACCTGCGACTGATCGCCACCACCGGCATGGTGAACGCGGCGATCGATCTGGCGGCGGCGGCCGACCTGGGCATCACGGTGTGCGGCACCGGCGGCAAGGCCGAGCCGACCGCCGAGCTGACCTGGGCGCTGATCCTCGCCCTGCTGCGCGACGTGC
Organism: Gammaproteobacteria bacterium; assembly: GCA_050183625.1. Taxonomy (GTDB): domain Bacteria; phylum Pseudomonadota; class Gammaproteobacteria; order JADZEE01; family JADZEE01; genus JBFXBD01. Next base: position 11,390 of record JBFXBD010000058.1, on the reverse strand, counting down.
AGGGCGCGGATGCCGCCATCCGCGCGGGCGGCTGGCAGACCGGCATCGGCATCGACCTGAATGGCAGGACGCTGGGCATCGTCGGCCTGGGCCGGCTGGGCGCGCAGGTGGCCGCCGTGGGGCGCGCATTCCGCATGCGCGTGCTCGCCTGGAGCCCGAACCTGACCCCCGAGCGCGCGGCGGCCGGCGGTGCCGAGTGGGCCGACAGGGAGCGGCTGTTCGGCGAGTCCGACATCGTCAGCGTTCACATGGTGCTGTCGACGCGAACCCGCGGCCTTATCGGTGCGGCGGACTTCGGACGCATGCGTCCGGATGCGTTCTTCATCAACACCTCGCGCGGCCCGCTCGTGGACGAGGCGGCGCTGATCGATGCCGTGCGCAGTCGCCGGATTGCCGGTGCCGGCCTGGACGTGTTCGATCTCGAGCCGCTGCCGGCGGACCACCCGCTGCGATCGCTGCCGAACGCCATCCTCACCCCCCACATCGGCTACGTCACCGGCGACACCTACCGGGTGTTCTTCGAGGAGACGGTGCAGAACATCCGCGCCTTCCTCGACGGCGCACCGGTGCGGGTGATGAAGCCCCGGAGGCGCTGAAACGGGCACCTTGGACAGCATCGCCGCGCCGGCTTATGCTCGCCGGGCCCGCAGCGGGCACGAACGGGAGCCACGGGGATGAAGATCGGCGTGCTGGGTGTGTGTCACGACAAGGTGGTGGATCCCGCGCTCATGGCCCGCGCGGTGGAGGACATGGGCTTCGAGTCGTTCTTCATGGGCGAGCACACCGCGGTGCCCGTGGACGTCAAGTCCGCCCACCCCTCCGCGCCGGATCACGTCATGCCGGACTACTACTACGAGGTTCCTTCGCCGCTCATCGGCCTGGCGTTCGCCGCCGCGGCGACGAAGCGGATCAGGATCGGCACCTCGATCTGCCTGGTGGCCGAGCACCATCCGCTGGAACTGGCCAAGACCGTCGCCACGCTGGATCGCTACAGCGGCGGCCGGCTCATCTTCGGCATCGGCTCGGGCTGGAACGCCGAGGAGGCGGCGCTGTTCAACATCGACTTCAAGCGCCGCTGGGGCATCACGCGCGACTACGTCCAGGCGATGATCGCACTGTGGACGCAGCACGACTCGGCCTATGAAGGCAAGTACACGCGCTTTCCGACCGTGCGCCAGTACCCCAAGCCGGTGCAGAAGCCCTACCCGCCGATCCACATCGGCGCGTTCGTGGACGTGGCGCTGAAGGATGTCGCCACCTACGCGAGCGGCTGGATGCCCGGCACCGGCGGCGACATGCTGCCGATCCCGGTGTTCGCGCAGCGGGTGCAGTTCGTGCGCCGCATCTGCGAGGAGGCGGGCCGGGACTTCAACGAGATCGAGATCACCTGCATGGTCACCGACGAGAGCCTGGAGCCGCGCAGGTTGCTGGACGAGTACCGCGCCGCGGGCGCGCACCGGCTGGTGTTTTTCTGCCCGGGCAACCAGGGCGCTGCGCCCGAGTACGGCATCGACGGCATGCGCCGGCGCCTGGACCAGATCGCCGCCGCCTACCTCACCCCCTGAAAAAGGGGACATTCATCATTTCGGCCCGTCGCCCCGGGCCGGGGGCCGCGCACCACCGGCGGTGCCGGCGCGCAACATCGACCGCGGAGGTGCAGCATGCATTTCGAGTTTCCGGCCCAGGCCGAGGCCTTTCGCGAGGAACTGCGCGAGTTCCTGCGCGCGGAACTGCCGCCCTGGTGGCGCGGCCGCTTCAATGAGGAGGAGAAATCCTTCGACGTGATCAAGCGCATCGGCCCGAAGATGGGCGATCGCGGCTGGTTGACCATGCACTGGCCGAAGGCCTACGGCGGGCGCGACGCCAGCATGTGGGAGCAGGTCGTGATGCGCGAGGAGGTCGCGGTGCGCAACGAACCGCGCGGCTCCAACTACATGGCCGGCAACTGGGTCGGGCCGAGCATCATCCAGTTCGGCACCGAGGAACAAAAGCGCGAGCACCTGACGAAAATCGCCGCCGGGCAGCGTTGGTGCCAGGGCTTCAGCGAGCCGGGCGCCGGCTCGGATCTCGCGGCGCTGCGTACGCGCGCCGTACGCGAGGGCGACCAGTACGTCATCAACGGCCAGAAGATCTGGACCAGCCACACGCCCACCGCGGACATGATGTTCCTGGTCACGCGCACGGATCCGTCGGCGCGCAAGCACCGCGGGCTCACGGTGATCCTGCTGCCGTTGAAGACGCCCGGCGTGCGGGTGCGGCCGATCGAAAGCATGATGGGCACGGTCGGCGAGTTCGCCGAGGTGTTCTTCGACGACGTGCGCGTGCCCGTGGGCTGGCGCCTGGGGCCGGAGAACGACGGCTGGCGCGTGGCGCTGACCGCGCTCGCCTACGAGCGGCTGGGCGTACCGCGCTGGCGCGTCGCCCGCTACCGGCTGGACGTGATGCGCCGGCACGCGAAGCACGCCATCGTCGACGGCCGGGCGCTGTACGACGACCCGGTGATCCGCCAGCGCTTCGCCGAACTGTCCACCGAGATTGAAACGGCCCGGCTGCTGTACATGCGCACCGTGTCCGAGGACGTACGCGGCAACGACATCACCCTCATCGTCGCACTCTCGCGCGTGCACGGCACGAACGTGGTGCAGAAGGTCGGCGCATTCGCCATGGAACTGCTCGGCGGGCTCGGCGAGATCGAGGAGGACGGGCCGGACTGGGTGCCGATGCGGGGCATGGCCGGGGAGTGGTGGATGCTCGGCATCGTCGCCACCATCGCCGCCGGCACCACCGAGGTCAACAAGAACAACATTGCGACCCGCGGCCTGGGCCTGCCGCGCGCCTGAGGAGGGTCGGATGGACATCGCATACAACGAGTCCGAGCGCCTCATCCGCGACGCCGCGCGCGCCTTCCTGGCCGACGCGGTGCCCATCGCGATCGTGGCCGCCGCCGGCAGGAGCGGCGAGTTTCCGCGCGCGCTCTGGCGCAGCATCGCCGAGCAGGGCTGGTTCGGCGCGGGGACGCCGGCGGAGCACGGTGGCGCCGGCAGCACGCTGGTGGAATGGGCCCTCGTGCTGGAGGAGATGGGCCGGGTCGCCTGCCCGGGGCCGGTCGTGGAACAGCTTGCCGCCGGCGTGTACCTGGCGACGATCGGCGCGCGCGAACGGCTCGACGGCGTATTGTCCGGCGAGACCGTCGTCAGCATCGCGGTGCAGGACCAGCCCGGGGCGCCGGTCACGGCGGCGGCCGACCGGCGCACGCTCACGGGGGCGAAGATGCTGGTGCCTTACGCGCAGGGCGCCGATCTGCTGCTCGCCTCCGCGGACGATGGCGCGCGGCGCGGCTATTACGCCGTGGATCCTCGCGCTGCCGGGGTCGCAATCGCCCCCCTGCACACCGTGAGTCGCGATCAGCACGGCCTGGTTACCCTGGATCGTGCCGCCGCGGCGCACCTGGCGGACGTAGATGCCGATCCGCGCCGCGATCTCTACGAGATCTACCGCCTGGCGCGCGATGCCTACGCGGTCGGGCTCATCGGCCGCATGCTCGACATGACTCTCGAATTCGTGAAGCAGCGCGAGCAGTTCGATCAACCCATCGGCGCCTTCCAGGCGGTCCAGTACCGCTGCGTGGACATCGCGCTGGCCTTCTACGGCGCGCAGACGCAGCTCTACCAGGCCGCATGGCTGCTGCAGTCCGGGCGGCCGGCGACGCGCGAACTGCTGATCTGCCACGCGCAGATCCGCACCGCGGCGGGCGAGGCGGTCGCGCACGCGCACCAGTCGCACGGCGCGATGGGCTTTACCAGCGAGTATCCGCTGCACCACTTCTCGCGCCGGGCGAAGGCCTACCAGCACGGCCTGGGGACCGTGGCCGAACTGCGCGAGCGGATTGCCCAGGTCGAGCGCGACCTGCCGTTCCCCGAGGCGGACGAGCCGATGTGGGGCGGATTCTTCTGACACGCAGACCGAGGCAATCGCCATGACGACGCCACGTGCATTCCGATTCGCGGTGCAGACCACCGACGCGGCCAGCGCCCGGGACTGGCGCGATCAGGTTCGCCGCGCCGAGGATCTCGGCTACAGCGCCTTCCACCTGGCCGATCACTACATGGGGCCGGGGGCGGTGTCCAAGGCGACGGGGCACCCGCCGCAGGGCCTGGCCTCGGTGCCCGCGATCATGGCCGCGGCCTGCGCGAGCAGCACCATCCGGGTCGGATGCCGGGTGTTCTGCACCGGCTACAAGCCGGCCGCGGTCCTGGTCAAGGAGGCGATGACGCTCGACTTCCTGTCCGAAGGCCGCCTCGAGCTCGGGCTGGGCGCGGGCTGGACGAAGCAGGAGTACGAGGCCCTGGGCCTGCCCTTCGATCCGCCGGCCGAGCGCATCGAGCGGCTGGCGGAGACGATCGAACTGGTGCGCCAGTGGCGGCGCCCCGGGGAAGTCGACGTCAACGGCAGGCACGTGCGCGTGCACGGCTTCGAAGGCGCGCCGCGTCCGGTGGGCCACCTGCCGATCATGATCGGCGGCGGCAGCCGGCGGGTGCTGGAACTGGCCGCGCGCGAGGCCGACATCATCAGCGTGAATTTCAACAACCGCTCCGGCCTGCTCGGCGCGGACGGCGTGCAGACCTCCACGCACGACGCCACGCTGCGCAAGCTCGGCTGGATCCGCGCCGCTGCCGGCACGCGCATGGCGGAGATCGAGCTGGAGATCGGCGCGTACTTCACCACCGTGACCGCCGATCCGGATGCCGCCGCCGGCGCGCTCGGCGCAGCCTTCGGGTTGTCCGGCGCCGACATGCGGCGCCATCCGCACGCGCTGATCGGCACGGTGGATGCGATCTGCGAGGAACTGCAGCGGCGCCGGGAACTGTTCGGCTTCTCGTACATCACGATCATCGCCGATCAGGCGCAGGCGTTCGCGCCGGTGGTCGCGAGGTTGAACGGGCGCTGAAGCACGCGGAGCAAAACCGGGAGGAACGATGGGCGAGGAACAGTTGACGATGGACCAGGCGCGGCTGGGCGAGTTCTTCGCCAGCGTGCCGATGGCGGCCGTGGCCTCGCTGCGCAAGTCCGGCGCGCCGCTGGTGGTGCCGCTGGGCTACATGTACCGCGACGGCGCCTTCTACCTGGGCATCCGCGAGGGGCGCGCCGGCACCCAGCGCCTGCGGCGCGACGAGCGCGTGAGCATCACGGTGTTCGACCATGAATTCCCGCCTTCGTGGGTGGTCGCCGAGGGGCGGGCGCGGGAGATCCCGGATCCGGGACACGCGATCAAGCGCGCGCTGCTCACGCCCATGATGCAGCGCGTGGGCATCGACGTGGAGCAGTACCTGGCATTCTGGACCAGCGGCAAGGGGCGGGTGGTGTTCCGTGTCGAGGTGGATCGCATGATCAGCATGGACGGGCGCCGCATGCAGGCGATGAACTTCGACCAGTTGCGGCGGAACTACGATGCCACGTTCGGCCAGAACACCGGCTGAGCTGGCTCTGATTGCGAGAGAGGAACGCGAATGAAGTTCGACGACGTCACCAGGCAGTTCAGGCTCGACGGCCGCACCGCGGTAATCACCGGCATCGGCCCGGGGATCGGCGAGACGGTCGCGCGCGCGTACGCCAGCGCGGGCGCGAACGTGGTGATCTGCGCGCGCACGCAGGCCAAGGTCGAGGCGCTGGCGAAGTCGATCGCCGCCGACGGCGGCAACGCGCTGGCCGTGACCTGCGACGTGGGCCGCGAGCAGGACATCGAGCGCCTGGTCGCCGCCGCGCGCGAAGCCTACGGCGAGGTCACCGTGATATTCCACAACGCCTTCGCTGGCGGCGGCGTGGAACAGGGCAAGTCGGGCCTGGCGCTGACGGCGCAGGACTGGCAGACCTGCCTGGACGCCAACCTGCTGGCGCCGTTCCGGCTCGCGCAGGCCTTCGTTCCGGACATGAAGCTCGCCGGTCGCGGCTCGATCATCAACGTGCTGTCCACCGCCGGCTTCACGCCGGTGAAGAACATCGCCGGCTGGGCCTACGGCGCGACCAAGGCCGGGCTGGAGACGCTCACGCGCTACATGGCGAGCGAGTGCGGGCCGGAGGTGCGCGCCAACTGCATCTGCCCCGGCACGATCGCGCCGGACGGCGCGGTGTGGGACATCTGGAAGCCGATGATGGACAAGATCCCGTTGAAGCGCGCCGGCTTCGCGCGCGAGGTGGCGGCGGCGGCGCTGTACCTGGCGTCGGACGCCTCCAGCTTCGTCACCGGCCAGACGATCTTCGTCGATGGCGGCCGCGTGAACACCGCGACCTGAATGTCCGCCCGAGCCGCGGCGAGCGATCGCCAACCCTGGGCGCGCGCCGGCTACCGGCGCTGGTTCCTGGCCGTGCTGGTCACGGCCTACATGGTCAACTACATGGATCGACAGCTGCTGTCGATCCTGATGGAACCTATCAAGGCGGATCTGCTTCTGGCCGACTGGCAGCTCGGCGCGCTCGGCGGGATCGCGTTCGCGCTGTTCTACACCACGCTCGGGCTGCCCATCGCCCGGCTCGCCGATCGCCACAGCCGCGTGAACATCATCGCGCTGGCGCTCGCGGCCTGGAGCATCGCCACCGCGCTGTGCGGCGCGGCGGCGAACTTCGTCCAGCTCATGCTGGCGCGCATCGGCGTGGCGGTGGGCGAGTCCGCGGCCACGCCGCCGTCGTATTCGCTCATCTCCGATCTGTACGCGCCGAACGAACGCGCCGGCGCGACCGGCCTGCTGCTGGTCGGGCCGCCGCTGGGGATCGCGCTCGGCCTGCTGCTCGGCGGCTGGATCGGCGATGCGATGGGCTGGCGCGCGGCGTTCGTGATCGTCGGCCTGCCGGGGTTGCTGCTGGCGCTGGTGGTGCGGTTCACGCTGCGCGAGCCGCCGCGGGGCTTTGCCGAAGGGCGCGTGAACGTGGCCGGCGAGGCATCGACCGTCTCAGGCGTCCTGCGCCTGCTGTCGTCGCGGCGCAGCTTCTGGGCCGGTGCCGTGGCCGGCGGGGTCGCCTCGTTCGGCGGCGTGGCGCTGCAACTGTGGCTGCCGAGCTACCTCATGCGAACGTTCGGTTACACGCTGCCGCAGGCCGGGGCCACCGTCGCAGCGGTGGCGGCCTTGAGCGGGGTCGCCGGCACGGTGATCGGCGGGCGAATTGCGGACTACTGGGCGAGCCGCAACCGGCGCGGCTGGATGCTGGTGCCGTGCGTGACGATGCTGCTCGCGGCGCCGTGCGCGGTGGTCGCGTTCACGGCCGGCACGGTGGCCCTGGCGATCGGCGCCGTGGCGCTGGTGCTGGTCCTGTTCCACATGTGGCCGGCGCCGATCTACACCGCGGCCCAGGGCATGGTCGGGATCCGCATGCGCGCGGTGACCGCGGCGCTGCTGCTGTTCACCACCAACATCATCGGCCTGGGCCTGGGGCCGCCCCTGGTCGGGCTGGTCAGCGACCTGCTGCACGCGCGGGCCGCGGAGCACTCCCTGCGGCTCGCCCTGCTGTGCACGGCGCCGGTCTACCTGGCCGCGGCCGGCCTGTTCTATCTGGCCTCGCGAAGCGTGCTGCGGGACCTGGAGCGCGCGCCGGATTGACTCCGCGACGAAAGGCGCGTGCGGACAGATCCACCTCCTTGCGGTAGGATGCGCGGCCTCGGCGCGGCGCACCACGCGCGGCCCATCCGGTAGTCCAGGCGGTAGGAAACGATGTCGGAATCTGGTGGTACTTCAAATTCGCGCGCGCCTTTGCTAGCCGCGGTGATCGTGGCGGTGGCGGCGTTCGCCGGCGGGCTGTGGCTCGCGTCCGGGCGCGGCGGCGAGCCGCCGGCGCCTGCCCCGCAGGGCATGCTCTGGCCCAATCCCCCGGCGGTGGCGCCGTTCTCGCTGACGGACCAGACGGGCGCGCCGTTCAGCCAGGATCGGCTGCGCGGCCGCTGGTCGCTGGTGTTCTTCGGCTTCACGCACTGCCCGCACATATGCCCAGCGACGCTGCAGGTGCTGAACGCCGCCGTGCGCGAACTGGACAAGTCCGGCCCGTTCCGCGACTACGGGCGCGTAGTCCTGGTGAGCGTGGATCCGGACAACGATACCCCCGAGCGCATGGCGCAGTACCTGCGCGGCTTCAACCCGGACTTCGAGGGGCTCACCGGCCCGAAGGCGGAGATCGAGCGCGTCGGGCGCGATTTCGGCGTGGTGACCGGGACCACCGCCGGCGGCGAGATCGACCACTCCGCGGCGATCCTGGTCGTCGATTCGCTCGGGCGTCGGGTGGGCGTGCTCTCCGCGCCGCACGATGCCGCGACCATCGCTGCCCGCGTGGCCGAGATGCGCGCGTTCGTCGAAGCGAACGCCGGGACCTGAGTCTCCGGCCGGCGCGGTGTGCCGGCTGCAAGCGCCGCGTCCTGTCCGTAAACCGCCCCTCGTCATTGCGAGGCCGCGCAGCGGCCGCGGCAATCCACGCAGCCTGGACGAATTCGGCGCGGCATGGATTGCTTCGCAGCGCTATCCATGAACCGCACCCGTCATTGCGAGGAGCGAAGCGACGAAGCAATCCACGTGCTGCCGGTGGCATCGTGGCCGCGTGGGTCGCTTCGTTGCGCTCGCGACGACGTAGGGGTGGTTCATGGCCTCAATCGGCCGGAGCCGGGCCCGGATCGGCCTCGCGGCGATACGCCGCGGATTCACTCGCGCACTACCAGGCGGGCACGTCCACGGTGACGGCCTCGATGCAACCCTCGGCTTCGCCGCCCATCATCTTCTCGTGGTCGGTCTTCGCCAGCGCGCAGAACAGGGTGCGGCCGTCCGGCCCGCCGAGCGCGCAGGCGGTCGCCCAGTGGCCCGCGGGGCGCGCCAGGCAATCGGTGATCCCGCCGCCTTCGCGCACGCGCACGAACTCCCCTGTCGAATAGCACGATACCCACACCGCGCCTTCGACGTCGATGCAGATCCCGTCCGGTGCGCGTCCGGGCAGGGCCGCGAACACGCGGCGGTTATCCAGTGATCCGTCGGCGGCGATGTCGTAGGCCGACAGGCGCTGGGCGGTGGTCTCGGCGACGACCAGCGTGCCGCCGTCGGCGCTGATCGCGATGCCGTTCGGCATGTGCAGTTCGCCACCGACCGCGTGCACCTGCCCGCCCGGCTCGACCAGGAAAATCGGCGTGGTCCGGGTGGTGTCCACGCCCAGGTACATGGCCTCGTAGCCGAACCCGGTGACGTAGGCGCGGCCGAGGCGATCGACGGCCATGTCGTTGCAGGAACCGCCCGCCACGCGCGTCAGATCCCGCGCCAGCGTGGAATGACCGGGCGTCAGCGCGACCACCTTGCGGTCCATCATCGACACCACCAGCGGGACGCCGTCCGGGCGAAAGCCCAGGCCTGATGGCTGCCCGGGCACGTAGGCTTGCCGCGTCAGCCGCCCCGCCATGTCGACGGAGCACACCCGCCGGGTGAGGAAGTCGGAAAACCACACGCTGCCCGCGTGCCAGCGCAGCCCCTCCGGGAAACCGATCCCGGACAGCAACACCTTCGGTTCGAACGTCGCCATGCGCCTGCCTCGTCGATGCCCTGGAATGATTTACGCGCGGCCCGCCGCGATGAACGGCCGAACCGCGTCCGCGACCGCCGTCCCGGCGAAGAAGTCCGGATTGGCGTCGGTCAGGAACCGAACCACGTTGCCGCACGCGAACTGGCGAAAATCCGCCGCCGACATGTGGCCGTGGTCGACCGGCTCGTAGGCTTCCACCAGGACGTCGCGCATGTCCGGCACGTCCCAATGGCCGATGTCGGAGGCATACACGGCATTGAGCTTGATCCCGTGCGGCAGCAGCGAGCCGCTGAACGCCACCGAGTTCATCGGATCGTCCGCCTCGCAGCCGAAGAAGAACTGCCGCGCGAACACCGCGGCGATGTCGGCCGCCGAGTCGATGCGCGCCTCGGCGAAGTCGTCGAAGCTCGTGGCCGCGTCCCGCGCCGCGTCGTCGAGCGCCGCCTTGGTCCGGCGGGCGCCGTCGAGATAGGCCTGCGCGTGCCCGTTCAGCCGCCCCCGGCCGAAGCGTTGCAGCAGGTCCGCGGCGAGATCGAGGTCGAACAGGCGCGGATCGTAGATGCCGACCGCGTCCCTGTTGCGCTTGGCGTAGTGGCCGTGGATGTCCGAATACAACTGGCATGCCCAGCCGACGCCGCCTTCGAGGAACGAAAACCGCAGCGCCGGAAAGCGCCGCGGCACCCCGCCCATGAACAGCGAGCGGCAGATGGCCTCCTGCGAAAACGCGAAATGCCCCAGGTGGTTGTAGACGTAGTTGCGGGTCGAGCAGCGCGTGCCGAAGCCGAAGCCGATGTTGTGGAACGCCGGCGCGACCCGGTGCTCGACGCACTTCGCCCACAGGGGGTCGTAGTCGAACTGGCTGTCGTGCGCGAGCGTGTCGAGCCAGACGCTGCCGTCCGGGTTGCGGCGCGGCACGAAGGCGCCGAACACGGCGGCCTTCAGGCCGAGCGTGCCGATGGCGTAGTCGAGCTCGGCGATCGCTTCCTGTGGGCTGTAGGTCGGAATCACCGCAACCGGTTCGAGCCGATCGCGATGCTCGGCGTACATCTCGGCATAGTACCGATTGCAGGCGCGGCAGACGGCCTGGCGGACTTCGTCGTCCGGAAAGGTGAGCATCAACAGGCCCAGGCTCGGATACAGCAGCGAGAAGTCCACCCCGATCTCCTCCATGCGCGCGCGCATCAGGCCCGGGATCTGCGCGGTCATGCGGTCGAGCGTATTGCGCTCGGGCAGCGTGAAGAAGGTGCGCGCACGCTGGCGCTGGCTTGCCTTGACGTCACCCAGGTTGCTCTTCTGCGACAGGAAGAAGGGCGACTCGCGGAAGCGTTTGACCATCGACTCGCCGGCGAGCTCGCGGACGAAATCCTCGACCAGCGGAATGACTTCGACGAAGTGCCCGTCGCCGTCGATGACCGGGTGGCCGAGCCTGCGTCGGATTTCCGCCACGCGCGGGTCCGGATTGAAGCTGAACTGTGCGCTCATGGAACGACCTCGCTGGGGGTATGGGCACCATGGACAGCCGTTGCAGCCGGCGGAAATCGGGCGCCGTGGCGGCGGCCCGTCAATTCTCGCGGATGCCCTCGACCTGGATCTGCAGCTTCACGTCCATTTTGAACCCGAAGTCCCGGCCCATGTCGATGCCGAAGTCGGAGCGGTCGATGTTCGCGGAAGCATCCGCGCCGCAGACTTCCCGGCGCAGCATCGGGTGCGGCATGCACTTGAACTGGCCGATGGCGAGCGAGACGGGACGGGTGACGCCGCGGATGGTGAGATTGCCGTCGATGCGGGTCGGGGCGTCGCCTTCGAAGCCGGCGAACGTGCCTTCGTACTTCGCGGTCGGGTACTTCGCGACG
>JBFXBD010000057.1:0-43727 GCA_050183625.1 Gammaproteobacteria bacterium | reverse complement strand
GACGACGTAGGGGCGTTGCATGGTCTCAATCGGCTTTGACGGCGCAGGCCGCCTGCACGCGCCCCGGTCGTCGGGCCCTTCGAGGCGCTCGATAATTGCGGGCGGCCGTTCGGCGCGCAGGCGCACCAACGCCCGCCGCGGCTCAGTTGAACATCTCGCGCAGCCGGGCCTTGAAGAACTTGCCGGTGGAATTGCGCGGGATTGCCTCCAGGATCTCGAAGCGCTCGGGTAGCTGCCAGCGGGCAAATGTCTGCGCGAGGTGGTTGCGCAGTTCCTCGGCCTCGGCGCGCTGGCCCGGCTTGAACACCACGCAGGCGAGCGGGCGCTCGGTCCATTTCGGATCCGGCACCGCGATCACCGCCGCTTCGGCGATCGCCGGGTGCGCCATGAGCAGGTTCTCCATGTCCACCGAGCTGATCCACTCGCCGCCGGACTTGATGAGATCCTTGGTGCGGTCGACGATGCGCATGTAGCCGTGCGCGTCGATGGTGGCGACGTCGCCGGTGCGCAGCCAGCCGTCGTCGGAGAATTTGTCCGGGTCGTGCGGCACCGCGTGGTAGCCGGCGGTGACGTACGGCCCGCGCACCTGCAGCTCGCCGCGGCTGCGCCCGTCCCAGGGCTGCTCGCTGCCGTCGTCGCCGATGATGCGCATTTCCACCGTCGGCATCGCCACCCCGGCGGTGGTGGCCAGCTCGATGCGGCGGTCGTCGTCCACGCCCTGCAGTTCCGGCTTGATGTGCCCGCAGCTTCCCAGCGGGCTCATCTCGGTCATGCCCCAGCCGGCGACGATGCGCGCGCCGAGCTTCTCGTACGCGCGCACCAGCGACTGCGGCACCGCGGATCCGCCCACGATCATGCGCACGCCGTCCGGCAGCTTCCAGCGCGCCGGGTCCTTCTCCAGCAGTTGCAGCATCGACAGCCAGATGGTCGGCACGCCGAGCGCGTAGGTCGGCTGCTCGGCCATGAACAGGTCGATGAGATCCTCCGGGTGCAGGTGCGGCCCGGGCAGGATGAGCTTGAGGCCCATCATCACGCAGCCGTAGGGGATGCCCCAGCTGTTGGCATGGAACATCGGCGTCACCGCCAGCACGCTGTCGCGCGCGGACAGGCCCCAGTGATCCGGCTGGTTGGCCACCAGCGTGTGCAGCACCGTGGAGCGGTGCGAGTACACCACGCCCTTGGGCCGGCCCGTGGTGCCCGAGGTGTAGCACATCGAGACCGGGTCGTCCTCCTCGTGCGGGACGTAGTCGAACCCCGGCGGCGCCTGGGCCAGGAACTGCTCGTAGTCCGTGTACGGCGCTGGCACCGGCGCGCGCGTGAGCGGCACGACGATGACGCGCTCGATGTTCGTGTGCGGGCGGATCTGCTCGTACAGCGGCAGCAGGACGTCGTCGACGATCAGGAACCGATCCTCGGCGTGATTGACGATGAAGGACAGTTCCTCCACGCCCAGGCGCAGGTTCAGCGTGTGCATCACCCCACCGGCGGCGGGGATGCCGAAGTAGCTCTCCAGGTGCACGTGGTGGTTCCAGCACAGCGTCGCCACCCGATCGCCCTTGCGCAGGCCGGCGGCGAGCAGCGCCGAGCCCAGCGCGCGCGCGCGGCGGTAGAAATCGCCGAACGTCTCGCGCGCGATGGACTTGTCGGGCATGCGGCTGGCGATTTCGGTCCACGGGTACAGCTTGCCCGCGCGTTCCAGGAAGTGGTTGATCGACAGCGGCACGCGCTGCATCGTCGAGCGGATCACGTTCGTCCTCCGTAGCGGCCGGTCCCGGGCCGGTCGCGCCGTACTATGGCCAGCGTGCCGCGGGCCGTCAATCCGATGCGCGGATGCGAACGCGATCACGGGAACGGCCTCGCGCGGCTTTCGGCGAATCCAATCTCCCCCAATCCGGCGTACTGCTGGGAAGCCCGGGCCCGCTGCCGCTCACCGTGGCCGGTCGAGGTACCTGGACGGAGGGGAACATGGTCATCCAATTCGCGTTCCGCGGTGCGCGGCGTGCGGCGCGCGCGCTGGGGCATGTCGCAGTCGCGATCGCCGTGCTCGGGCTCTCCGGGTGCGGTCGCGCGCCGGGCGATGCAGCGCTCGACGGCGGCTCGAACGGCGCCGATGCCTGCGCAATCGCGCAGGCTGCGCGCACCGGCACGCAGGGCGCGGATCGCGAGATCCGCCGCTGGCAGGATCTCGTGGCGCGCGGCACGAACGGCGTCGCGTACCTGGAGCGCCTCGGCTGGGCCTATGTCGCCGCGGCGCGGGCGGGCGGGGACGATGGCGACTACCTGCTCGCCGCGGCGGCCGCGGACTGCATCGACCAGCGCGTGCCCGGCGCGCCGCAGGCCATGCTCCTGCGCGGGCATGCCCTGCACCAGATGCACCGCTTCGCCGAGGCGGAAGCCGTCGCGCGGCGCCTGGTCGCGGTGCGCGGGCGCTGGTTCGATCGCGGCCTGCTCGGCGACGTGCTGATGGAGCGCGGCGACATTGCCGCGGCCGCGATCGAGTACCAGGCGATGATGGACGAGCGGCCGGGGCCGCAGGCCTACGCGCGCGCCGCGCACCTGCGCTGGCTCGGGGGCGATCTTGCCGGCGCGATCGAAGCGATGCGGCTGGCGGTGCGCAGCACGCACGCGCGCGATCCCGACGCCGCCTGGGGCTACGTCCGGCTCGCCGGCTACGAGCGCCAGGCGGGCCACGACGCGGCCGCGGCCGCGCTGGTCGAGGCGGCGCTGCGGATGCAGCCGCGCCATCCTGCGGCATTGCACGAGCGCGGCCGGCAGGCGTTGTCCGCCGGCAGCATCGACGCGGCGATCCCGGATCTGCAGGCGGCGGCGGATCTGCGCCCGCTGCCCGAGTACCAGTGGGCCCTGGTCGAAGCACTGCACGTCGCCGGGCGCGCCGCGCAGGCCGCGCCGATCGAACGGCGCCTCGCCGAACGCGGGGCGGTGGAGGATCCGCGCACCTACGCGCTCTACCTGGCCACCCGCGGCGGCGATGCCGAAATGGCGGTGCGCCTGGCGCGCGCCGAACTGGCCGCGCGTGCCGACGCGGCGACCGTCGACGCGCTGGCGTGGAGCCTGCACGCCGCCGGCCGCGCCGGCGAGGCCTGGGATTTCGCCCGGCGCGTGATGGCCACCGGCACGCGCGATCCGCGCCTGTGCCTGCACAACGCCGTCATCGCTTCCACCGCGGGCGCAGGAGACATCGCCCGCACCTGGCTCACGCACGCGCAGGCCCGGCGCCACATGCTGCTGCCGTCGGAACGATCGCTGCTGGACAACGCGCTGGCGCGCGCCGCACGACTCGCCGCCGGGCGCGGCACGCGCGCCGATTTTCCATCGGACTCCGGCAGTGGCCGGAGCCGTTCGACCACCCTGTGACACGACAAGGAGCGCAGACGACATGAACGACAACCTTCGACGCGCCGGCGTTGGCGCGGCCACGGCGGCGCTGGTGCTGGCCAGTGGCGCAGCGACCGCTTCCAGCCACATGGACGCGCCGCTCATCACCCTGGACCCGGCCGCCAACACCACCGACGTGTATGCCTTCGTCGACGAGGATCCGGGCGCCGGCAAGCAACTGGTCGTCGGCCTGGGCGTGTATCCGTTCGAGGAGCCCGGGATCGGCCCGAACAAGTACAACTTCGACGATGGGGTTCGATACGAGATCCACGTCGCCACCGGCAACGACGTCCGGCTCGGGCGGCCGTCCCTGACCTACCGCTTCGAGTTCCAGACCCGCTACAGGAACACGGACACCATCCTGCAGTCCTACCTGGGCGTCGTGGAGCACGTCGACGACGCGGCGCAGAACCTCACCCAGACGTATACGGTCACCCGCATCGATCGGCGCGGCCGCGGCCAACCGGTGGCGACCGTGCTTGGCAGCGGCGTGGTGCCGCCGAACAACCAGGGCATCGCCACGCCCTACTACAACCAGGGCGACGACGGCAATGCACCGGCGCGCGACGGCGTCGCGTCCCAGGACAATCTGGACCGCTACACCGCCGAGTCGATCGCGCAACTCGACCACGGCTACGTGGCGTTCGCCGGCCAGCGCGACGACGGCTTCTACGGCGACATCCAGTCGATCTTCGATCTGCTGCAGTTGCGCTCGCTGCGCCCCGGCGCGGGCGTGTTCGATTCCCAGGGCGGGTACAACATCCACGCCATGGCGCTGAAGATCCCGGTCGGCGAGATCGGCGGCGACCAGCAGATCGTCGGCGTGTACGCGACCACCAGCCGGCGCAGGATCCGCGTGCTGGGCTCGCCCGGCGAGGACGACGACGCGCAGACGCTGATCGGCAACTTCAGGCAGGTGGGCCGGCAGGGCAATCCGCTGTTCAACGAGGGCCTGGTCGCGATCGCCGACAAGGATCTCTACAACCGCAGCAGCCCGGCGCAGGACGACGCGCTGTTCCGCAAGTACGCGGAGAACCCGGAACTCGCGCGGCTGATCAACCTGCTGGTGATCCCGGGCAGCGGCCTGAATCCGGCGGTGGAGAGCGGGCGGACCGATCTCTCCGGCATCTTCATCCCGGACCTCATCAAGGTCGACCTGTCCACCGGGCCCGCGCGGCTGGCCGGCGGCGGCGCCGGGCACCCGGCCAATCCGGACGATCCGGGCTACTCGCGCCTGGGCATCTTCGGCGGCGACGTGCTCGTCAGCGCCATCCAGCCCGGCTTCGGCAGCGGCACCGTGCCCGGCGGCTGGCCGAACGGCCGGCGCTTCGGCGATGACGTGGTCGACATCGGCGTGACGGCGATCATCAGCGACCTGCGCGGCGCGGTGCCGATCATCCAGGGCCCGGTCGGCGACGGCGTGGACCGCAACGACATCGCCTACAACAAGGTCTTCCCCTACGAGGCCACGCCGCACAACGGCCGCAATCACGCCCATCACGGCGAAGCGCCGTGATCGATCGCCCGCGCGCCGGGGCGCCGGCGCGCGGGCACCACGGGAAGGCAGGCAGCAGGGCATGCCCATGTTCCGGTTCGGAAGGAATCGATCGCCGCGCGGCCACGGACCGGCAGGCGTGCTGATCGGGTTGTTGTGGCTCGTCGCGGCCGCGGCCCAGGCACACGATCCCGGGCTGAGCCGCCTGTGGATCAAGGTCGACGGCGAACGGATCGACGCCGAAGCCGTGTTCTCGCGCCGGGACCTGGAGGCGGCGCTCGGCGAAGTGCCGCTCGCCCCGGCCAGTCTTGCCCGCATCGCCGGCGGATGGGTCACGGTGGGTGCCGCGCGTACGCCGATGCAGGCGCGGGAGGTGTTGGCGCACGGCGGCGACGGCATCCTCATTCGCCTGGCCGGTCGTGCGCCGGCGCACGGACCTTATGCCGTGCAGTTCGAGGTATTCGACCGCCTTCCGCGCGGGCACCGCCAGTACGTCCGTGTCGACGCCGCGGACGGCACGCGGATCGCCGAGGCGGTCCTGTCGGCCGCCAGCCCGGCGCTGGAGATCGCGCCCGGCGCGGCGCGAGGATCGCCCGGATTCGGCGCGCACGTGAGCAGCGGCATCTGGCATATCTGGCACGGCTTGGATCACCTGCTGTTCCTGACGAGCCTGCTGTTGCCGGCGGTCCTGGTGTGGGAGAAGCCGCGCTGGCACCCCGCGCCGGACCCGAAGGCCGCGTGCCTGGAAGTGGTGAAGGTCATCACGGCGTTCACCCTCGCGCATTCGCTCACCCTCGCGCTGGCAACGACCGGGCACGTCGACGCGCCGGCCGCGGTCGTGGAGCCGTTGATTGCGCTGTCGGTGCTGCTGGTCGCGCTGAACAACCTGCGTCCGGTGCTTCCCGCCGGGCACTGGCGGCTGGCGTTCGGCTTCGGGCTCTTGCACGGGTTCGGATTTGCCGGCGCGCTCGCGGAGGTCGGCGTACCGTCCGCGGATCTCGGCCGCGCGTTGTTCGGATTCAACCTCGGCGTGGAGGCCGGGCAACTCGCCATCGTCGCGTTGCTGCTGCCCGCCGCGCTCGCGGCCCGGCACTGGTCCTGGTACCAGTCGCTGGTGCTGCGCGCCGGTTCGCTCGCGAGCGCCGCGCTGGCGACCGCCTGGATTGCGCAGCGCACCTGGGGCCTGGGAGCTTCGGGCGCGTGACCAGGGCCGCTGCACCGACACAGTGCACGCACCCGGGCCCGAGCGCCCGGCCGCGTGCCCCGTCATTGCACGCCCGCGCGCCGCGATGCTGCCGCGCCCGGGCATGGACACATCCACGCACGATCTTCGAAACTGCGTGGCATCGCGGCACGCACTCGTACAGGAAGATGGATCGATGAATCGAATTCCCGGCATCGTCGGCTGCTGCGTGGCGGCCGCGCTCGGCACGGCACAGGCGGCGGGTATCCCGGGCAGGGCGGAGCGGCGCATCGAGGAGATCACGGTGCGCGCGCAGCGCGGCGAACTCGTCGGCGCGGTGGCATCGGCGAGCGAGGGCGTGTTCGCCGCCGAGCAGCTCGAGCACCGGCCGGTGCTGCGCAGCGGCGAGCTGATGGAGGTGGTTCCGGGACTGGTGGTGACCCAGCACAGCGGTGACGGCAAGGCCAACCAGTACTTCCTGCGCGGGTTCAACCTCGACCACGGCACCGATCTCGCGGTGCGGGTGGACGGCATGCCCGTCAACCTGCCCACGCATGCGCACGGGCAGGGCTACAGCGACGTCAACTTCGTCATCCCGGAACTCATCGCCGGCATCGCCTATCGCAAGGGCACCTACTGTGCGGACGAAGGCAATTTCTCGGCCGCGGGCGCGGTCGAATTCCACCTGCGCGACAGCCTCGACGGGGCGCGCATGTCCGCCACCGGCGGCCAGGACGACTACCGGCGCATCGCCCTCGCCGGCGGCGCACAGGCCGCCGGCGGAAACTGGGTGTATGGTGCCGAGTACACCGGCACCGAGGGCCCGTGGGAACTCGGCGAGGATCTGCGCAAGCTGAACGCCATGCTGCGGTTCGGACGCGGCGGCGGCGATGATCGCTGGTCGATCACCGCCATGGGCTACGACGCGCGCTGGACTGCGACCGACCAGATCCCGCGGCGCGCGGTCGACGCCGGGACGATCGACCGCTTCGGCTTCGTCGATCCGACCGACGGCGGGCGTTCGCACCGCTACAGCCTGTCGGCGGCCGGCAGCCGGCCGCTGGGCGCGGGCGTGCTCGACTGGTCGGCCTACGGCATCGACTACCGCCTGGATCTGTTCTCGAACTTCACCTATTTCACCGATCCGGTCGACGGCGACCAGTTCGAGCAGTTCGACGCGCGGCGCATCTACGGCGGCGCGCTGGGCTGGCGCAGGGACGCGGTAGCCTTCGGCGTGCCGGCGACGCTGCGCGCCGGGCTGCAGATCCGCCACGATGCCATCGACACCGTGGGGCTGTACCGCACGCGCGCACGGCAGCGGCTGTCCACCGTGCGCGAGGACACGGTCGCGCAGACCGGCTACGGGCTCTGGGGCGAGCAGACGCTGCGCATCAACGACTGGTCGCGCCTGACGCTCGGGCTGCGCGCGGACGTCTACGACTTCGAAGTCGAAAGCGACCTGGGCGCCAATTCCGGCGCCCGCGCGGACGTCATCGTCAGCCCCAAGGCCGCGCTCGTGTTCGGTCCGTTCCACAGCACCGAGGTGTTCCTGAATGCCGGGCGCGGCTTCCACGCCAACGACGCGCGCGGCACGACCATCGTCGTGGACCCCGTAGACGGCGTCACGCCGGCCGCGCGCGTGGATCCGCTGGTGTCGGCGGTGGGCGCCGAGATCGGCGTGCGCACCGCGCTCGTCCCGAAGCTGCAGCTCGCCGCCTCGCTGTGGATGCTGGATCTGGATTCCGAGCTGGTGTTCGTGGGCGACGGCGGCACGACGGAGGCCTCGCGCGCGACCCGGCGCGTCGGGGTGGAGGTGGCGGCCTACTGGCGGCCGGTGGACTGGCTGGTGCTGGACGCCGATCTGGCCTGGTCCCGGTCGCGATTCACGCAGGCGGATCCGGCCGGGGACCGGATCCCGAACGCCGTGCCCTTCGTGGCCTCGGCCGGCGCGTCGTTCGAGCACCCGTCCGGCTGGAGCGCCGGTGCCCGGCTGCGGCATTTCGCCGCCGCGCCCCTCATCGAGGACGGCAGCCGGGAGTCGGAGGCGACGACCGTGGTCAACCTGGAAGGCGGGTACCGGTTCGCCGGCCGCTGGCGCGCGACGCTGGCGATGTTCAATGTCTTCGACAGCCGCGATGCCGACATCACGTACTTCTACGGCTCGCAGCTTGCGGGCGAGCCGGCGCCGGTGGACGACATCCACTTCCACCCGATCGAGCCGCGCACCCTGCGCGTGACGCTGGAGGCGCGCTTCTGAGCTCCGCCGGGCTCACGGCTCCCTGGGCAGCGGTGCGCGGCCCAGTGCCGCATCCACCTTGCGCAGGTAGGCGTCCATCGCGAAACGGTCGATCGCGCTGACCGCGACGCCGTGGCGATAGACCAGCTCGCCGCCCAGGTAGGCGGCGGTCACGGTCAGGCCCGCGCCGCCGAGCGCCAGCACCAGGTAGATGGGCGCGGCGCGCCGTGGAAAGCGCCCGCGCAGCACCGCGCGCCACACCGCAAGCGTCACCACGCAGGCCACCACCGCAAACGCGAAGGATTTGTGCGTATGGACCAGGTCGTGGGTGCGCGCGCTGAGCACGACGTGCATCTCGGCGGCCATGCCTGCCGCCATGGTGCCGATCGAGGCGACGGCCGCGACCGAGAGGTTGACGAAGGCCACGCGGTGCAACGCCTCGCGTCGCAGCAGCCACCCCAGTACGTCGAGGCCGGCGGCGAGCAGGAACAGCGCGACCGTGAAGTGCACGAGGATGGGATGGATCCAGGCAACCTCGAATGGCGAGTCGGCGGCGGGAAACACCATCGCGTCCGTGAACGGGCCGAGCGGGTGATCGATCAGGTAGACGTGAAACATCTCGGCGCTGCGGTCGACCCGCTCGCCTTTGGCGCAGCGACCGTTTTCATCGGGGCGCGAGACCGGCACCATCTTCTCGATCGCGCAGTAGCCGCGCCCCGGCCAGGGATGGAAGTGCCAGGCACCCAGCGGCCCGAACGGCGTCGGGCCGTGCTCCTCGAGGTTGCGGGTGTAGAACATGTAGCCGACCAGCAGCTTGCCGCGCGGAGAGTCGAGATACATGAGAAATTCGGGCTTTTCGATGTTGAGCACTTCGTCGTCGAAGATGTACTCGTACTTGACGTAATGCTCGCGGTCGCCCCATTGCAGCACGTAGCCGTCGCGACGGGCCTTGTCGAAGTCGAACCAGCCGTTCTCGAGCGCGACTTCCCAGGCGCGCTTCTGGATGTCCTCGGCCCACTGGAGCTGCTCGGGGGTCGCCAGGCCGCTGCGATCGGCATTGATGGTGTGCTGGTGCTGGGTCAGGTACAGGTACAGGCCATAGCCGCTGTAGGCGCTCAGTACCGCCAGCGCGGGAATCACCGCCCCGGCGAGCAGGATGCGCCGGCGCCGCGCCGCCAGCCATTCGCGCACTGGCGCAAGCCACGCCGCCAGGCCGGCCAGCACCAGCAGGACCTGGCCGCCGAAGATCTGGGCATTGCGCCACTCGCCGTCGATGCGGCCGTCCGGCGCGAACAGCCCCAGCACCCAGCGATTGGCCAGCAGGCCGACGGCGACCAGCAGCATGCCGAGTATCCGGGGCGAAAGCATGCCGCGCTCGCGGCGGCCGGCGAGGTGTGGTTTCATGTGGGTCCCGTGTGCTGTCTGGTGCGCGGTCGATTGTGCCCTGCCCGGCCGGCACGGGCTACCGCCACGTTCCGAGGTGCGCGCCGTCGCACGTTTCAGCGTGACGATTCAAGCCACCCGCCGGAAGACGCCGTGGCCGTGCCGGCAGGGTGGGGACGGAATGCCGCAGCGCCGGCCGGTGCATACCGGCCACCGCGCGGCGCAAGGCCCACCCGCGCGTCGGGCGACGCGCACGCGAGGAAGAACGAGAGATGAAATCGAACGACCAGGTCAGGAGCACCCGCGCGGCGTTCGCCCGCGGTGCGGGGTGGTTGATGCTGCTCGTGCTATGCCTGCCGCGGGCCTTTGCCCATAGCGACGAGTATTTCGACAGCCGGCCTTCCGCGCACGGCGGGCAGACCCGCATGGCCGGGCCGGTACACATCGAGCTGGTACGCGGTACCGATGAACTGACGCTGTACGTGACCGATCACGCCGATCGGCCGCAGATCACCGCCGGCGGCCAGGCGGCCCTGCGCTTTCCCGCGCAGGACGTTCGCGTCGATCTGAAGCCGGACGGCGAGAACCGCTTCACCGCGCCGTGGCCGGCCGGCGTACCGCGTGACGCGGTGGCCGTGGCCTTCGTGCGCCTCGCGGACGCGGCGGCGCAGAGCGCGACATTCGACCCGGCGGCGATCGCCCACCGCGATCACGCCCGCACTGAACCCGTGGGCGCGGGCGCGCATGCCGGCCACGGCGCGCAAGATGCGCACGCCGGGCATTGACCGGCGCGCCGGGGCGGGGCTGCTCGCCGCACTGGTGACGGGAGTTGCCGCAGCGCACGGCGGAGGCGGCCAGGACCCCGGCTGCTGGGCGCGGGTCGGCAATCTGCGGTACGAAGTCACGGTATGGCAGCCGGCCAGCAGCGATGCGAGGCGACTTTGCACCACGCTGCCCGCCGCGGGACCGACGCTGCTGGTGTTCGACGCCGTCGATCCGGCGCTCGCCACCCTGCCGGTCGAGATCGGATTGTGGCCGGCCGGCGGCGCGGCGGACTACGCGGCAAGCCTGTGGCAGGACGGCGCCGCGGCGCCGCGCCGGATCGGCTACCTGCCTGCCAGGCCCGGCGCGGGCGGCAGCCTCGTGCTGAGCCACGATTTCGCCTCGCCGGGGAGCTACGTGGTGGCGTTGCGCGCGAGGCCGGCGGACGGCGGCGCGTGGTATGGTGAATTCCGGTTCGAGGTCGGCGTCGCCGCGGCTCAGCGCTGGCAGGTGGCTGCCCTGGTGCTCGGCCCGCCGTTTGCGCTCGCGACGCTGCTCGCCCTCGAAGTGCGTCGCCGCGGATCCCCGACTCCGGCCGTGAGTGAGACAGCGTGACTTCGATACGTGCAGTCGTGTTCCTCGCCTTCTGCGGCATGCTCGTGCCCGCGGAGCGGGCTGCCGCACATGCCGTGCTGGTCAAGGCGATCCCGGCCCGCGACGCGGTGCTGGCGCGCTCTCCGGACAGCGTCACGTTGTGGTTCAACGAACCGCTGGAAAGCGCGTTCTCGTCGCTCAGCGTGCGCGACCAGCGGAGCAGGGTGGTCGTCGAGGGCCCGATCTCGGCGCCGGCGAAGGGGGCGCTGCGCCTGGTCGTGCCGAACGCCTTGCCGGCCGGCCGCTACGCGGTGCAGTACCGGGTGCTGTCGGTGGACGGTCACGTCGTGGAAGGCCAGCTCGATTTCGAGATCCGGCGCGCTGCGCCCTGACGCAGCGGGCACGGCGCGAGCTGGCTGTGATGCAGGGCGTCGCTCAGTTCCTGTGGCAGGCCGGTGGCGTGCTGGCTTTCGGCAGCGGCCTGTTCCTGTGGCGGGCGGGCGTCCTGCCGCAGGCGTTGCAGCCGTGGCAGCAGTGGTACTGCCGGGGGCTCGCGATCGCCGGCCTGGCCGCCCTGGTCGCCGGCACGGCCTTTCTCGTGACCCAGGGCCTGGAAATCTTCGGTTCGGCGTCGGGCTGGCGCGATGCGCGCTGGCCCCTGCTCGTCACCCACAGCCGCCTCGGGCAGGTCTGGCTGGTCAAGCAGTTGCTGCTGCTCGCGTGGATCGCGGCGATGCTCGGGTCAGCGCATGCAGCGGGGCGTGGCCTGCACCGCGCCGGGACGGTGATCGGTGCTGCGTTCCTCCTCGTCGGTCCCTGGGCGGGCCACGGCGGCGCGAGCGAACCGGTAGCGCTCGTAATGCCGCTGCATGCGCTGCACGCGCTGCTCGCCGGCGGCTGGCTCGGCGGGCTGGTGGCCTGGGCGGCGCTGGTGCGCAGCGAGGCGGACGTGCTCGCCGACGGCTACCTCGGCCGCGCGCTTGCCGCATTCTCCCGCTTCGCCATGGCCGCGATGATCTGCCTTGCCGCGACCGGCGCGCTAATCGCCTGGCGCCAGTTCGGATCGTGGCCGGCCCTGTTCGGTACCACGGCCGGCGCGCTGCTCGCCGCCAAGCTCGCGGCGCTCGCCATCGCACTCGCCTGTGCCTGGCGGCTGCGGCGCCGGCACCTGGAAGCGCTGTTCAATGCACCCTCGCGCATGGCGCGCGGCGCCGCCCTGCGACTGTTCGCAGTCGAGGCCGCGGCTGCCGTCGTGGTGTTCTGGCTCGCGCTCGCGCTCACCCGCGTACCGCCCGGCGCGCACCAGGAGGTGTACTGGTGGCTGCCGTTCCGGCTCGTGCCGCCGGCCAGCGGCTCGGTGCCGCTCGCGAGCTGGCAGGACGCGGTCGGCTGGGGCGGCCTGGGCATCGCCGTCGCGGCCGCGCCTTTGTACTTGTCGCGGCATCGCCGCACCGCGCTGGTTGCTCTGCTCGGCGGGCTGGCGATGTACGGCGCCGTGCTCGCAGTGCCGGCGACGACGGCCACCTACCTGCGCGCGGGCGTCGCCTACGGGGCGCCGTCGATCAGCCGCGGCGCAACGCTGTACGGCGCCCGATGCGCAAGCTGCCACGGTGCCGGGGGACGCGGCAGCGATACGGCGCTCGGCGCCGGCCTCGCGCCGCCGGCGGACCTCGCGCGCCACGCCGCAATGCACACGGCCGGCGACATGTACGAGTGGCTGTCGGCCGGCACGCCGCGTGGCATGCCAGGCTTCGCGGATCTGCTCAGCGCCGAGGCTCGCTGGGACCTGATCAACTTCCTGCGCGCGTTTTCCGACGGCCATGTCGCGCGCATCCTGGGTCCGCGCATCGAGCCGGGGCGGCCATGGTTGACCGCGCCCAACTTCAGCTATGAAACCGCCGATGGCAATCGGGGCGAACTCAAGGACAGTCGTGGACTCGGGCCGGTGCTGCTGGTGTTTGCCGCTGCCGGCGACGGCGCGAGCGCCCCCACCGGATGGCGCGCGCTGATCGATGCCTCGCGTGCGACGGGCGTCGCGGCGCTCGTCGTGCCGACCAGCGGCGATTGCAGTTCGCCGTCGCTGCGCCGCGGGCCGTGCGTGGCCTACGACGCGCCGCCCATCGTCACCGCCTATCGCCTGATGAGCCGCACGCTGCTGCATCCTGGCGCGCGCGACACGCTGGGGCCCGAGCTCACCAGCGCTGCGTTCCTGATCGATCGCCGCGGCTACGTGCGCGCACGGTGGTTGCCCGTCGACGCACCGGAGCCGTGGTCGCCCGGAACCCTGCGTTCGATGCTGGCCGGGCTGGCTGCGGAGCCGCCCGGGCCGCCGGCCCCGGACGAACACGTGCACTGAGCGGCGTGGCGGCCGCGGCCTGTGCGCATTCGCACCGCTCGTTCGCCGCGGCCCCCATCGGCGCTATCCTGTCGCCGACGCGGTTCGCGGGGCCACGGGTCATGCACTCCGAAGATCATTCCGCCTGGATGCACGAGCACGTGTTCGACACCGGCAATGCGGCCGCCGAGCGCGGCACGCGGGCGGTGATGTGGATCACCGCGGTTGCCATGGTGATCGAGATCGCGGCCGGCTGGTGGTTCAACTCCATGGCGCTGCTGGCCGACGGCTGGCACATGAGTTCCCATGCGCTGGCGATCGGCCTGTCGACCCTGGCCTATGCCGCCGCGCGGCACTACGCCCGCGATCCGCGCTTCGCCTTCGGCACCTGGAAGATCGAGGTGCTGGGCGGTTTCGCCAGCGCGGTGTTCCTGCTGGCGATGGTCGCGTTGATGCTGCTCGGATCGGTGGAACGGCTGGTCTCCCCGCAGGCCATCCGCTATCGCGAGGCCATCGCGGTGGCGTTCCTGGGGCTGGCGGTGAACGTGGTGTGCGCGCTGATCCTCGGCCGGGCGCACCGGCACGATCCCGCGCACGCGCACGGCCATGAGGCGCCGCCGGCACGTCACCACGACCTGAACCTGAAGTCGGCCTACCTGCACGTGCTGGCCGACGCGGCGACCTCGGTCCTGGCCATCGCGGCCCTGCTCGGCGGCTGGCTGTTCGGCTGGGCGTGGCTGGACCCGGCCATGGGCATCGTCGGCGCGGTGCTGATCGGGGCCTGGGCCCGCGGGCTGATCGTCGAGACCGGCGGGGTGCTGCTGGATCGGGAGATGCACCATCCGGTGGTGGAGGAGATCCGCCAGGCGGTGCAGGCCGGCAGCGGCGATGCACGCGTCACCGATCTGCACGTCTGGCGCGTCGGCAGGAACGCCTACGCCTGCGCGATGACCGTGGTCGCGCACGAGGACGCGCTGACCGCGGATGCGGTGCGCGCGCGGCTGTCGGTGCACGAGGAGATCGTGCATTCGACCATCGAGATCCACCGCTGCCCGGAAACGCCGGCCGCGGCGCTGCCGCCGGCGTGAGCCGCGCGGACGCTACATGCTGGCGACCGAGCCGCCGTCGACGCGGTAGTCCGAGCCGGTGACGTAGGAGGCGGCTTCGGAGGCCAGGAAGCACACCACCGCGGCCACCTCCTCGGCCGTGCCGCTGCGGCCGAACACCTGGTTGGGCTTGATCTTCTTCAGGTACAGCGCCTCGGCCTCGGCGTAGGAGATCCCGCGCATGCGCGCCGACTCGGTCAGGCCCTTGACCACCATCGGGGTCGCGACCAGGCCCGGGGAGACCGCGTTGACCAGGATGCCGTCGGCGGCCAGCCCCTTGGACAGCGACTTGGTCAGGTTGAGCAGAGCGGCCTTGGTGGCGCCGTAGTCGGGGAAGATCCTGTCCGGCTGGACCGAATTCTCCGAGCAGATGTTGATGATGCGCCCCCAGCCCCGGGCGCGCATGTGCGGCAGGCAGGCGCGCACCGTGCGCACGGCGGAAAGCACGTTGTAGCGGAAGCTCGCT
The DNA here is from genome assembly GCA_050183625.1 of Gammaproteobacteria bacterium. Taxonomy (GTDB): domain Bacteria; phylum Pseudomonadota; class Gammaproteobacteria; order JADZEE01; family JADZEE01; genus JBFXBD01. The sequence goes on along the minus strand of JBFXBD010000057.1, from coordinate 28,771 downwards.
TCCCAGTCCGCGTCGTCGAGATTGTCGAAGCCGGCCTGCTTGAGCATGCCCCCGGCGTTGTTCACCAGGATCTGCACCCCGCCCCAGCGCGCCACCGCTTCGGCGACCAGCCGCTCGATGTCCTCGGCGCGCATGACGTCGCACACCACCGCGTGCGCGTCGCCGCCCGCGGCACAAATCTCGCGCACCACTTCGTCGAGCAGATCGGCGCTGCGCGCGCCGATGACCACGCGCGCGCCTTCGCGCGCCAGGGCGACGGCGATGCCGCGGCCGATGCCCTGGCTCGCGCCGGTGACGATGGCGACCTTTCCGGTCAGTCCCAGATCCATGCGGGCGGTTCCTCGTGTCAGTCGGGGTAGGTGACGGCGGCGACGATGCGCAGGAACCCCGCGCGCCGCACCGCCTCGACGTGGTCGGGGTGGCGTACGAACAGCGTGCCCATGAAGCTCATCGCGTTCATGGACATCTTCACGGTACCTTCCTCCCAGTACTCGGTACTGCGCGGGACGATGAGCATCCAGTCGCGCGTGGCCAGGAAGTTGTGCGGCGGCAGGCGGCCGTCCTCCACGCGCAGGCCGCAGAACGCGCAGCCGGCCTCGAAGGCGGCCGTCAGGCGCGCGGCGGCACTGGCGGCGTGCGCGAATGCCGCCGGATCCAGGCGCACGAATGCGTGCCGGAACGACAGGCCATCCACCCGCCGAGGTGTATCGAATGCGCCCGCGCGCGGCAGCAGCGGCTCGATCGGCAGGTCGCGCAGCGGCACGTGCTGCAGGTGCTTGTGCGGCTGGCTGGCGCCGGCGGTCTTGGCCGAATTGTAGAACCCGACGCCGTCGACCGCCGTCATCACCCGCGCCAGGGCGTGGAAATCGGCACCGTCCGGGGCCATCTCCTGTGCCACGAAGGCGCGGGTGATCATCAGCACGTGCCGGGCCTGGAGCGGGAACTTGTTCAGGATCAGCACGTGGCTGTCGGACAGATCGGCGACGTGGAGATCCTGCTCGTAGGGCAGGAACGGGTTGAAGTCGCGCGGGCGCGGCGCGGCCTGCACCGCCTGCGCCGCGTGCTTGAGCGCGAGCGAGGACAGGCTGCAGACGACGTAGTCCAGGCCGGCGTCCCGGGCCGGGTGTTGTTGCACGTCGAGCGGCTTGATGGCACCCGCGGCGGTGGCGTGACGGTCGGCGGCGAGGATGGCGGCGGCGAGGTCGGTCATGACGTGGGCGTTCCGGGTCCGTGAGATCGTGAGTTCGATGGCGATGCGTGCGGCTACATGGCGACCGTCAGCCCGCCGTCGACGGCGAGCACCTGGCCGTTGACGAACGAGGCTGCGTCCGAAGCCAGGAACAGGGCCGGGCCGGCGATCTCGCGCGGTTCGCCCCAGCGCCGCAGCGGCATGCGGCCGATGATCGCCGATGCCCGGCTCGACTGCACCGCCGCGGCGTTGGTTTCCGTGGCGAACGGGCCGGGGGCGATCGCGTTGCAGGTGATGCCGTGCGGGCCGAGTTCGCAGGCCAACGCGCGCGTCAGCGCGTCCATGCCGCCCTTGCTGGCCGCGTAGGCGCTGTCCGCGGGCGCCGCGTGCGTGGCTGCGATCGAGCTGATCATCAGGATGCGGCCGCGGCCGCGCGGCAGCATCAGCGCGGCGGCATGACGCGCGAGCGCGTACGCGGCGGTCAGGTTAACCTGCATCAACGCGGCGAAATCCTCCGGCGCGATCTCGCGCAGCGGCCGGCGCATCCGGTTGCCGACGTTGTTCACCAGGATGTCCAGGCCGCCGAAACCGGCCTGGATGCGCTCGAATGCCCGCGCGGTGGCGGTGGGGTCGGCGATGTCGAAGGGCAGCGGTATCGCTTCGAGCCCCTGGCGGTGGAGATCCGCGGCCGCGTCCCGGAGCGGCCCCGCCGAGCGGCCGTTGATCAGCGTGCGCGCGCCGGCGGCGGCGAAGGCGCGCGCGATCTCCCGGCCCAGGCCGCGCGCGGCGCCGGTGACCAGGGCGGTACGCCCGGCGAGCGAGAACAGCGGCGGTATCGGTGCGGGATCAGTCACGGGGTGCGGCCGTCGGACGCGGTGCAGGCGTTCGCAGCCCGCGGGTGCCGCCGATGTTACTGCCAACACCGCGGGCGTGGAAGCCGATGCGAACCGGCCGTCCGGCCGCGTCGCGAGTTCCATTCGCACGGTCGTTCGTGCTTTCCTATCCGCGGCCGCGCGCGACGCGGCGACCTTCGGCGGAGGCAGCGATGATCGACAACGAGCAGTGGCTGGAACTCGGCGAGGAGGCCGCGCTGGAACCGGCGCTGCCGATCGTCGACCCGCATCACCACCTGTGGGAAACCTCGCCGCGCAGGCCGGGCCTGCCGTACCGGATCGGGGAATTCGAGCGCGATGCCTCCGCGCACAACGTGGTGGCCAGCGTCTATGTCGAATGCGGGACCGCGTACCTCGATTCCGGGCCGGCGCATCTGCGCCCGGTGGGGGAGGTGCAATGGGTCGATGCGGCCGCGCGCGGTCATGCGCAGCACGCGCCCGCGCGCAGCGGGATCTGCGCCGGCATCGTCGCGCACGCCGACCTGACCCTGGGCGCGGCGGTGGACGAGGTGCTCGATGCTCTGCATGAGGCCGCCCCCGCGCGCCTGCGCGGCATCCGCCACGCGACCGCCTGGGATGCCGACGATCAGGTGCGGTACAAGTTCTGGGATCGGCCGGCGGAACTGATGCGCCAGGACGCATTCCGTGCCGGCTTCGCGCGCCTGGCGCGCCGCGGCCTGTCGTTCGACGCCTGGCTGTTCCATCCGCAGATCGTCGAGCTGGCCGAACTCGCGCGTGACTTCCCCGATACCACGGTGATCCTCGATCACCTCGGCGGGCCGCTCGGTGCCGGCTCCTACGCCGGCCGGGCCGACGCGGTGTTGGAGGCCTGGAAGCGCGGCATCGACGCGCTCGCGCGCTGCGCGAATGCATTCGTCAAGCTCGGCGGGCTGAACATGCAGATCAACGGCTTCGGCTGGCACGAGCGCGCGCGGCCGCCGTCCTCCGCCGAGCTGGCGGCCGCCGGCCGGCGCTATTACCAGTACGCGCTTGAAAAATTCGGGCCGGGGCGCTGCATGTTCGAGAGCAACTTCCCGGTGGATCGGATCGCCTGCAGCTACACGGTGCAGTGGAATGCGTTCAAGCGCGCGGCCGCCGATGCGGGCCTGTCCGCCGCCGAGAAGGCGGCCGTGTTCCACGACAATGCGCGGCGCATCTACCGGCTGGATTAGGCTTGGATATTCAGAGCTTCGACAGCATCGTCCTGGCGGTGCGTGCCAGGTCGTCGGGCGGACTCGCTTTCAGGAGCGCTTCTAGCTCGGCCTTCGCTTCCGACTTTCGGCCCAGTTCGTTCAGTGCCACGGCCAGGTGGTAACGAGTCAGGGGATCGTCGTCGCGCGAGGCGGCGCTCCGCAGGTGCAGGAGGCCGCCTGCCGGGTCACCGGTGGTGACGAGGATCCACCCCAGGGTGTCCAGTGCCACCGGCCAATCCGGTGCCAGTGAAAGGGCCTTTTCCGCCGTGGCGCGCGCACGCGGATCCTTCTGGAGTTGGTAGATCCGGGCGAGGTTGGCCAGAAGACCGGCGTCCCGGGGCAATCGTGCCAGCAGCCGCTCGTGTGCGACACGGGCCGTGTCGAGCTTTCGGGCCGCCGTGTATGCGAGCGCGAGCGTGCGTTCGGCTTCGAGGTCGTTCGGATGAGCGGCCGTCCATCGTTCCAGGAGGCCAAGCGCTTCACCGGTGCGCCCCATCGCCATTCGCGCCTCGTAGCCCCCGCGTACGGCCTCGAAGCCGCCGTCCTTGGCTACCGCGGCGTCGAATGCCCGCACCGCGTCGGCATGCCGCCCGCGCCGCAATGCGATTTCACCCGTCAGGATGTCGCCGAGCGCGGAGTCGGGCATGTGCTCGCGGATCTCGTCCGCGCGCATCTGCGCCGCGTCGAAGTTCGCGGTGAATATATCCAGACGCGTACGCGCCGCCTGCGCGACTTCGCCGCCGTCGGAGGAGACGGCCTTCTCCAGGGTCCAGCGCGCGCCCTCGAAATCCTGCAGCCGGATCTGAGCTTCGGAGATGCGAAGCAGGTCGCGGGCGCTGAAGGCGGTATAGCGGACGGCCCGGCGGAAGTTGACGACGGCCGCATCCCTGCGGCCAAGCGCGATCTGCGCGCGCGCGAGCCGCTCGACCGCCTCGGCCCGCTCGGGGAACCGGACCGCGAACTCGTCGGCCGCCCGCATCGCGGCCTGGGCGTCATCCATGCGAAGGAGCAGATCGATCAGACGCGTCTGCGCGTCGACATTCGTCGGGTCGATCGCGACTGCCTTCTGCAGTGCGTCGCGTGCGCGTTTGGCGTCCCCCTGCAGCGCGGCGACCTCCGCGAGTCCGACGTGCGCGACCGAGAGTTTCGGGTCCTGGTCGAGGAGCCCTTGGAGCCGGCGCGTTGCCGCCGCGAAGTCGCCCGCCTCGATGTCCATCATCGCCAGGTTGTACTGCGCCGGCACGAACTGCCGGTCGGCCTCGAGCGCGCCTTCAAACGCTTTCCTGGCCGCGGCGGAATCGGCAGTGCGCAGCGCCAGGGCGCCGCGCAGATTGAGCAGCATCGGGTTTGCCGGCGTGCGCTTTTCGAGCCGGTCGAGCGTCGTGCGCGCTTCCTCGATCGCACCGGAGCGAATCTGCATCAATGCCAGCACGATTCCAGCGCCGAGTGATCCCGGGTCGAGCTCGACCACCCGCTTCAGGTCCGCGAGCGCGGATTGTGCGTCCCCGGCGCCGATCCTGCTCAGCGCCATCCGCGATCTGATGGCCATGTCCTTGGGCGCGTGCTTTGCGGCCGCCTCGAAGAATTCGAATGCCTTGTCGTACTTGCCCTGTGCCAGATTGGCTTCGCCGAGCATGGCCAGCAGCGAGGAGTCGTCGGGGGTGCGTGCAAGTGCCGGTGCCAGAGCCGCTTCCGCGTTGGTGGTTTCTCCGAGTGAAAGCTTTACCCGGCCGGCGAGCTTGCGCATTTCCGAGTCCGCCGGACGCAGTTCCACGAAACGCGCGAGATACTTGTCGGCCTTGACCCGGTCTCCGCGCATGACCGCGACCACCGCCGCGATTCGCAGCAACCCCGGCTCGCGCATCAACGCCTCGTCCTTGATCAGCGGGATCCGTTCGGTGGTTTCGCGGTACGCATCGGAAGCTTCGGCATTCCTGCCCAGTCGAGCGAGCGCCTGGGCCAGCAGGAACGACGATTTGATGTCGGCCGGGACCGCGTCGCGCACGAATTGGGCATCCTCGCGCGCCTTCTCGTTGTCCCCGCGGTCGAGGTACGCCGCCGCCCGTGCCAGCCGGGCGCGCATGTGCTTTGGTGCCACCTCGATCGTCTTTCCGAACGCTTCGATGGCGCCGGCGAGGTCGTTCGCGGAGTACCGAAGCTCGCCTTTCATGTACCAGGCTTCGGCGTCGCGCGCGGAAACGGAAATCGCCCGATCCACGAAGTCCTCGGCCTCCGGAAGCCGACCGCCCGCGTGGGAAACCATGGCCAGGCCGATCAGTGGTTCGACACGATTGCGCCCCACCCGCGAGGCGGCCTCGAAGCTTTTCCGGGCATTGTCCGGATCGCCGAGTTCGAAATACGCGCGGCCGCGCAGCGTCATGATCTCCACGCCGCCCGGCATCGTCGGGTCGGCGATGTCGATCGTCGCAAGGATTTCGCGGTACTTGCGTTGAAACAGCAGTGCGTCTCCCAGGAGCGTCAGGAGCTGGGCGCGCGCGCCGCCAAGGGTGAGCGCGCGCCGGAACTCCTTTTCCGCCGCAACCCCGTCGCCCAACCGCACTTGGGTTCGTCCCGCCAGGATGCGCGCCGAGAGGTCATCAGGGTTCTTCTGCAGCGCATTTCTAAGCTGCACCAGCGCTCCCTGATAGTCGCCGGACGCATAGCGCGCGGCCGCGTCCTCGTAAACGGCCGCGGCGTGCGGATCGGGTCGGGCACATGCGGCGGTTGCGAGGCCCGAGAGCGCCAGGACGGCGACGAAACGCGCCAGTTGCAATCCGCTTCGTTTGGTCATAATCGTGCGCAAGGATACGGCATGGAACCGTCCAGGCAGACGGACGGGCGAAAAAAACCGGCCCGAAGAGCCGGTTCCGGTTCGTCCGGCGGTGAGGATCAGGTGCGGTTGCGGCGCTGCCGGAAGTTCCTGCGCAGCGCAAGCATGCCGAACGCCATGAGCGCCAGGGCACCCGGTTCCGGCGCCCCCTGCGGCGGACCGCCGCCGTCGGACTTGAGGAAAGACCATTCCTCGAAATTCGCCTCGGCCTGCGCCGGATCGGAAGGGTTCTTGCCTTGCACGCCGGCGGCGTTATACAGGTAGATGTAGTCGGTGTCGTTGAAGCCGGCGAACAGTTTCGCCGACAGCTTGACGTGCAGGTTGAAGTTGCCGCTCCCGGCGCTACCGCCGAATTTGTTGTCGAGGATGAGGCCGCCGAAGCCCGCGCCCGCGTCGTTGCCGGCATCCGCGTCGTGCTGGCTGGCCCAGTCCCAGTCCATGTCCCAGACCTTGGTCGTCGTCGCGCCGCCGTTCGCCGCCGAGTCGAAGCCGCCGGTTCCGACGTTGGTTGCCGCAGGTGAGGTCGGCGTCGAGGTTCCCAGCGTCGGATCGTATACGCTCAGGGTCGGCGAACTCGAAACGAAGAACTTCAGTTCGTCCAGGCGCAGCGTAACCTTGGAGTCATCCACCGGCTCGTTGATGTCGAGGAAGAAGTGCAGGTAGCCGTCCTTCTGCTTTGCGTCTCCGAGCATGATGGCGTGATTGAAGTCATTGGCGTCCTTGGCCTGGTTCGTGAAATCAGCGCCGCCGTCGCCGGCCACCTGCAACGTATCCGGGGAGCGGTCGTAGCGGTGATCCGAGTTGTAGGCCGCCTCGAAGTTCGTATCGTCCTTCAGGCCGCCGTTCGGATCCGTATGCGAGAAGCGCAGGAACGGGTCGATGAATCCCGAGCCCGCCGGCTGCTTCGTGAACACCTTGAACACCGCGAAGTCGTCCGGGCCGCAGGCCTGGGCGCCGCACAGCTGGATCTGCGAAGCGTCGCCGGTTTCCCCGGAGGTGCCGGTGCCGCTCCAAAGTTTGAAGTAGGGCGGATCGTCCAGGGTGGCCATTGCCGACGAGGTGCACAGCAATCCTGCTGCCAGAGCAAGCGAACGTCGGGCTACGTTGTTCATGGATATTTCCTGTGATGAATGGCTTCAGTTGGGAAAATATCACGCAAAGAGCATTCCAATATTCATAACCTATTGATTCAAATGGTTACTCGCACGCGGCGGCGGGCCTAGACCGGCTTCGATGTAAAGATTGTTGACAAATTCCTGAGGTCCGGCACCGGAAGCGCCTGCGGAATTCCACGGAAATTGGTAAAAAAAAAATAGTAAAAACAAATATAAAGCCCCATTTTCCCGCCCTGCGAAACGGCTCCTGGCGCCAGCCGGGGGAGACGCCGGGTTCACATGCGGGGACATCCCGCAGCGAAAGCCATATGGAACAACGGGTCGCGCAGGCTACGCACTGAACCGGGAAAATTTCCGAGTAAAAAAAGTGAATTTCGACGTGACCCGCCGGTGCGGTTCCAAGCGGTGTGAAAGCCCGATGCAACCTGGCGCTTCAAGAAAAATTCTCCTGCGCGACTCGAAAAACCCGCGCGGCGTCGCCGATCCGAGACGCAGGTCGCGTGACCGGGTCGCAGGATGCTGACAACCTGCGCCTCGCGGCGACCGGCCGTAGCCAATCGCGGGAAGGGATGTTCCGAAGATGCGTCGTGCCAAGACGGGTCCTTGCGGACCGGTGATTGTCATCGTTGCCGTCACGAGCCTGGCGGCGCCTTTGCTGGAGGCGCAGGCTGACGGTGGCGGCCATGCCTATGCCCAGGGGCGGATCCTGGTCCAGACCCGCAGCGGCCTGCCGGAAGCGCAGGTCGACGCCTTGATCAAGTCACACGGCGCGCGGCGCCTGGCGCGCCGGATCGGGCGCCTGAACGCCCGCGTCATCGAGGTGCCGCCGCAGCAGGAGGAGCGCATCGTCGCCGCGCTGCGCCAGAGCCGGCACGTGAAATACGCCGAGGTCGATCGCCTGCTGCCGCTGCAGCAGGTGATCCCGAACGACCCCAAGTACGCCGCCGCCTGGCACCTGGCACACATCAACGCCGCCGACGCCTGGGACGGATCGCAGGGCGAAGGCATCACGGTGGCGGTCCTGGATACCGGCGTGAACCAGTTCCATCCGGACCTCGGCGCCAACCTCGTGCCGGGCTGGAACGTCGTCGATAATTCTTCCGATACCTCCGACGTGCAGGGCCACGGCACGCTCGTGGCCGGCATCGTCGGCGCGGTGACCGACAACGGCGTCGGCGTGGCCTCCGTCGGCTGGAACGCGCGCGTGATGCCGGTGCGGGTCACCGACGCCCCGGATGGCTCCGCCTACGTCAGCGACATCGCCAACGGCCTGGTCTGGGCCGCGGATCATGGCGCCCGGGTCGCCAACATCAGCTATGCCGTGAGCGGCAGCGGCGCGGTCATCGAGGCGGCGCAGTACATGCGGTCCAAGGGCGGGGTGGTGGCGGTCGCCGCCGGCAACAGCGGCACCGAAGGCGGCTTCGAACCCAGCCCCGCATTGATCGCGGTCTCGGCGACCAACAAGAGCGATCTCAAGACCACCTGGTCGAGCTTTGGCGCCTATGTGGACCTCGCCGCGCCCGGCGCGAGCATGGTCACCACCACCAAGGCCGGTGGCTACGGCAGCGCCAATGGGACCTCGTTCTCCAGTCCCGTGGTCGCCGCGACGGCGGCCCTCGTCCTGGCGGTGAACCCGCGCCTGACCTCCACCGACGTGGAAGCCCTGCTGCGCGAGAGCGCGGTCGACCTGGGCGTCGCCGGGCCGGATCCGTACTACGGCAGCGGCCGCGTGGATGCCGGAGCCGCCGTGGCCCTGGCCCAGACCACCGTGGTCCGGGACGTCACGCCGCCGACGGTGGCCATCCTCGCACCCGCCGCCGATGCCTGGGTCAACGGCCTGGTGCCGATCGACGTCGGCGCGCACGACGACTTCGGCGTGATGAAGGTCCAGCTCTACGTCAACACCGTGCTCGTGGCCGAGTCCCTGGCGCCGCCGTACGGGTTCAGCTGGGACAGCACCGCGGTCGCCGACGGCGAAGCCACGCTGGTCGTGCATGCCTGGGATGCGGCCGGCAACAAGGGCGTGTCGGATCCGATCGTCGTCGGCGTCTCCAACAGCCCGGTCGACAACATCGCGCCCCGGATCACGATCTCGGCGCCGGCGCAGGGCGCGATCGTCAGCGGCCCGGTGACGGTCACGGCCTCGGCCACGGACAACGTCGGCGTCAAGATGGTCAAGGTTCTTTCCGGCGGCAAGCTGCTGTGCGCCGGGGCGCCGAGCGTGTCCTGCACCTGGAACGTGCCGGCCACGCCCAAGAGCTACACCGTCACCGCCACCGCGAAGGACGCGGCCAACAATACGGCGTCGACGACCGTGACCGTGGTGCGCCAGTAGCGCGGCTCAGCCGGGCGCGGGCAGCGCCGCCAGCGCCTGCGCAAGCAGGCGCGGCCGCGTCACCATGACGAGGTGATCGGCGTCCAGGTCGATCACCTCGCACGGGCAGCAGGTACGCACCCGCGCGATGTAGGCGTCCTGCATGGCCGGCAGGATGGCCTCGTCGCGCGCCAGGCGGACGTAGTGGCAGGGGATGCCGCGGCGCAACCCGGCGAGATCCACCGGCTCCAGGAACGGCGGCAGCGCTTCGGCGACCGGTGCGCGCGTGGACAGGCGCTGCGCGATCGCGACCTGGCGCGAGGTGGCGCGCGGCGCGCGCAACGTGACCTCGCCGGCCGCCGCCGCGGCCTCGATGTTCGCGCGTGCCTGCGGGGACAGCGCGTCTACCAGCCGTCCACCGTCGCGCGGGATCGGGCAGGCCACGAACACCAGCCGCGCGATCCGGTGCGGATGCCGGCGCGCGGCGGCGAGCAGCGTGCCACCACCCATCGAATGGCCGACCAGCACGGCGCTGCGCACGCCGGCGGCGTCCATGTCGGCGATCACCGAGTCCGCCCAGGCGTCGAATCGCGCGCCGGCATGATCGGCCTCGTTGCCGGGCCGCCCGGGCAGCGTCACCGCGAGCGCGGCCGGGGCGAGCAGCGGCAGCAGCGGGCGCCAGCAGCGCGCGTCGATGTTGCCGCCGTGCACCAGGACGTAGTGCATGCGCCGGGCGCGGGAGACGGCCGATCGATCAGATGATGCGGCTTGCGTGCCCGGCCCAGTAGCGGTCCTTGAGCACGCGCTTGAGCAGCTTGCCGGTGGGTTCGCGCGGCAACTGCTCGACGAAATCGACCGTCCTGGGGCACTTGTAGTGCGCGAGGCGCTCGCGGCAGTAGGCGATCAGCGACTGCGCCAGTTCCGGCGACGCGCGCGCCGGATCCACGAGCTGGATCACCGCCTTGACCTCCTCGCCCATCTCCGGGTTCGGCACGCCGATCACCGCCACGTCGACCACGGCCTCGTGCAGCGTGAGGACGTTCTCGGCCTCCTGCGGGTAGATGTTCACGCCGCCGGAGATGATCATGTGAGCCTTGCGATCGGTCAGGAACAGCAGGCCGTCCTCGTTCAGGTAGCCGATGTCGCCGACCGTGCGCCAGCCGCGCGGGTGGGTGCTCTCGGCGGTCTTGCCGCCGTCGTTGTGGTAGCTGAACTCGTAGGCACCCTCGTACCAGATCGTGCCGGCCTGGCCGACCGGCAGCTCGTTTCCGTTCTCGTCGGTGATGTGCGGCATGCCCGTGATCGACCGGCCCACGGTGCCGGGCCACTTGAGCCATTCCTCCGGCAGTACCCAGGTCGAGCCGCAGCCCTCGGAGGAGGAGTAGTACTCGTGGACGATCGGCCCCCACCACTCGATCATGCGGCGCTTGACGTCCACCGGGCAGGGCGCGGCGGCATGCACGATGCCCTGCAGGCTGGACAGATCGTAGCGCGCGCGCTCGGCGTCGGTGAGCTTCAGCATGCGCACGAACATGGTGGGCACGAACTGCGCGTGGGTGACGCGGTGCTTCTCGATCAGTGCCAGGCACTCGAGCGGATCGAATTTCTCCATGATGAGGCTGGTCGCGCCCAGGCGCTCGGCGAACATCGACCAGGCGATCGGCGCTGAGTGGTACAGCGGCGCCGGCGTCAGGTACACCGAGCCCGCGCGCACGCCGAGACGGTCCCGGATCATGTGGCCGAGCATGTCGCGGCCGCCGAACGGCATGCGCGGCAGCGGCACCTTGATGCCCTTGGGCCGGCCCGTGGTCCCGGAGGAGTAGAACATCGGCCCGCCGTCGAGCTCCTCTGCCAGCGGCTCGGGAGAATGCGCGGCGATCGCGGATTCGTAGTCGACATAGCCCGGCAATGCCCCGCCGACCATCAACGCCTGCTCGACCTTCGGAATGAGCGGGCGGAGCTGTTCGGCCAGCGGCCCCAGCCGCGCGGAGGTGAGCAGCACGCGCGCGCCGCAGTCATTGATGACGTACGCGGCTTCCTCGGCCGTGAGGCGATGGTTCACCGGCGTGTAGTACAGGCCCGATCGCTGCGCGGCCCAGCCAAGCTCGTGCACCTCGGGGCAGTTCTCGAGCATGAAGGCGACGTTCTGGCCGAAGCGCAGGCCGTGCGCGTACATGAACTGCGCGAGGCGGTTGCTGCGCGCGTTGAGCTCGGCGAAGGTCAGCGTGCGGCCGCTGCCGGCCATGACGAGCGCGGGCCGATCCGGCTGGCGCGTTGCCTGGATGCCGAGGTGCAGGATGTCTTCCATCAGTGGTCCTTCCGGCGCGGGTGGGGGATGGGCGCCGCTATTAGACCCCATGGATCGAACCGGGGTAAATCCTCGCGGGCTTACTCGGTCCGCGGCTCCTGATGTATTCTTCCGGCCATCCGCGCCGCGCGCGAACGCACGCGCCGCGGGCCGCCGCACCGCACCCCCGACCGATCCGCAGTCGCGCGCACGTGCGCCGCGCGGCGGCCGCAATCCCAACCGACATGGAGACGAAGATGAGCGACCAAGCCAGCGACATAGTCCTGTTCGAGAAGGTGGGCGAGCACGTCGCCTGGGTCACGCTGAACCGGCCCGACGCGCGCAATGCCATGAACGGCGCGATGGCGCGCGGCCTGCAGGCGGCGGTGGACCGCGTCGAGGACGACGAGTCCATCTGGGTCGCGGTGCTCAGTTCTGCGGGCGGCAAGTCCTTCTGCGCGGGTGCGGATCTGAAGGAAATCGGCGCCGGCCGTGGGCACGAGCTGTCGCCGCCGAGCGTCGGATTCGGCGGCTTCGTCTACAACAGGCGCCGCGCCAAGCCGTGGATCGCGGCCGTGCAGGGCTTCGCGATGGGCGGCGGTCTGGAGCTATGCCTGTCCTGCGACATGATCGTCGCCACCGAGGGCTCGCAGTTCGCGCTGCCCGAGGTCAAGCGCGGCATCATGGCCGGCGCGGGCGGCGTGTTCCGCCTGCCGCGCGCGATCCCGCGCCATGTCGCGCTGGAGATGGTGGCCACCGGCGATCCGATCAGCGCGCGGCGCGCATACGAGCTGGGCCTGGTCAGCCGAGTGGTCGCCGAGAACGATCTACGTGCCGGCACGCTGAAGCTTGCCGACGCGATCTGCGCCAACTCGCCGATCGCCGTGCGCGAGAGCCTGCGCGTGACGCGCATCGCCGCGGATCACTCCGAGAAGGCACTCATCCAGCATTCCGCGGACGCGAGCGTGATCATCCGTTCCTCTGAGGATGCCACCGAGGGTGTGCAGGCCTTCGTCGAGAAGCGCGCTCCGCGCTGGAAGAACCGCTGAAATTCGCCCGCGGGCGCGCATTGGCCGGATCCGGTCCCTGCGCGTACGCGGGCGAGCCCTCCGCCGGCTCGTCCTCGGCCGCGGCGCGGTCGGATCAGCCGGGCGACTGGCCCTTGCCCCACTGCGTTCCGATCAGATCCGCGAGCGTGCGCGGGCAATCCCTGGGGTCGGCGGCGGTGAACAGATCGCCGTCGGTCCAGTGTTCGAACTCGTTGCCCCAGGGGTCGCTCCAGTAATCGAACACCTGGCTGCCGAGGATGTGGCGCCCGACCCCGCGCACGTGCGTGTAGCCCCCGCTGCTGGCCAGGTGCGCGTGGCCGAGCATGAGGTCGTCGATGTCGGCGACCTCGAAGGCCGTGTGCAGCACGCCAGCCGCGGGGTTCCCCGGAACCAGGGCCAGGGTGTGGTGGTCGGTTGGCGTGGCGCCGCGATCGCAGCGCAGGAAGGCCCCGACCGGCCTGCCGGGCTCAAACGAGAATATATCCGAGGCGATGAATCCGAACCGGTTCCGGTACCAATGGAACGCACGTTCGAAATCGCTGACCGGGACGACGCAATGGCCGATCCGTGCGACATGCGACGGCCCGGGGGCCAGGCGTAGCGCGCGGCCGATGCGCGCCTTGCGCGAGGCGTCGTTGACCGCTTCGCTGATCCGCGTCGTCGTGGCCGGCTTGCCGGCCTGGCCGGCGATCACTTCGATGCGATGACCGTCCGGATCGATGAGCGACAGCAGTCTCCCGCCGCCTGGCGAACCCGCCTCGACGATGCCCACCCCCTCGGCCGCCGCCAGGGCTTCGAGGTCGCGCAGCGACGCGGCACGCAGGCCGATGGCCGCGAGCGCCGGCTCGCCCCGTTCGGCGGCGTAGGCGAATGGCGCCGGGTCCGTTCCGGCGGCGTAAAGCCGCCCATCGGCGCCCTTGATCGGCGTCAGGCCGAAGTCGGCCAGGAACTGCGCCATCCGCTCCAGGTCCGGCACGGCATGGCGTACGTAGGCGATGTCCTCGATCCTGATGGGCACGATCCAGCCTCCACCCGCTCGTATGTAAATCAGTTGACACGACGGCGTCGCCTGCGTCAAGGTGAATCCAACGGGCGCGCCGGCAGGCGCGCATGCGCAGGGGAGTGCCGGCATGAGACTGGCGACGATTGGAGGCAGGGCGCACGTCATCGACGAGCGCGGCGGGCTGGACATCGCGGCGGCTTCGCGTGGGCGCTTCCCGGCGTCGATGCGAGCCCTGCTGGCGGAGTTCGATGCGGTGCGCGATTGGATGCGGGCGCAGGCGCCCGCGCCCGATCCGCAACTGTCGATGGCAGCGCTGGACGCCAACCTCGCCCTGCTCGATGCGCCGGTGAGCGATCCGACGCAGATCTTCGCGGTCGGGCTGAACTACCAGGCGCACGGAGACGAAGTCTCGATGGCGGTTCCCAGCCAACCGATGATTTTCGCCAAGTTCGCCTCTTCCCTCGCGGGCGCGGGTGCGTCCGTTCCTCTTCCGGCCGCCACCGTGGATTGGGAGGTCGAGATGGTCGTGGTGATCGGCCGGGGTGGCCGCCACATCCCCAGGGACGAGGCGCACAGGCACGTTGCCGGCTATTGCGTCGGGCAGGATTTCTCCGAACGGGCCTTGCAGATGCTCAACAATCCGCCCCAGTTCGGCCTGGCCAAGAGTTTCGAGGGTTTCTCCCCGATCGGCCCCTGGATAACGACCGCGGACGAAATCGATTCGTCCAACCTGCGGATCGCGTGCGCGAACCAGTGGGAGACGCTTCAGGACGGAAACACCTGCCAGATGATATTCGACGTTGCGTCGCTGGTTTCCTATCTGTCGTGGATCTGCGAGCTCAGAACCGGAGACCTGATTTTCAGCGGCACGCCCAGCGGCGTCGGCATGGGGCGCAAGCCGCCGCGCTACATCGAGTCCGGCTGGGTCGTGGAGTCCACCATCGAGGGCCTGGGTCGGTTGCGCAATCCGATGATCGGCACCCCGCGGTCGGGAGTGCAGGGGCAATGAAGGCCCGCCTGCGCTGGGGTTGGATGCTGGCCGCGGGCATTGGCTTGCCCGTCATCGCGTTCGCGGCCGATGGCCTGGGCAAGGCGGCTGCCGAGTTCGGCTCCCGCAATGTCGCCGGGGATAACAGCGAGCGCCTTGCCGGCCACGTCGACAGCTGGACCGCACTGGCGCTGGTCGTCTGGGCGGTGCTGTGTGCGTTCTGGATCAACCACGAGCGCGCCGCGATACGAAGGTCCGGGCTGATCCTGGCCGGGCTGGCCTGCGTGGGTATCTGCGCCTGGTTCGCGGCGGTCTACGCCGCCGGCGCCATCACCCATCCGAGGCCGCCGCTCATCGCGCTGGACAGGCTCAAGCCGGGGTTGCTGTGGGCGCAGGCCATCATCGGTGCGGTGGCTGCCCTGGTGCTTCTGCGCGCCGGGACTCGAGCTGGCGGGCACGGCGGCGACCAGCCGGCGCTCCCGGTCCGCAACGAGGCGCGGCGGTATGGCCGCGTTTCAAGATATCTGCATTGGACCACGGCGATCCTGTTCGTCTGCCTGATTCCGATGGGGACGTTCACGTCCATGATTCCGGAAGGCGCCTGGTATCGGCAGGGCTACTACGTGGTCCACAAGACGCTGGGCCTGGTGGTCCTGGGACTCGTGCTGGCGCGTGTGGGCTGGCATTTGCGCGTGGGCCGCCCCGGTCACGACCCGGCGCTGCGGCGCTGGGAGGCGCTGCTCGCAGGCGGCGTGCATGGATTGCTGTATTTCCTGATGCTGGCGTTTCCCATCACGGGATTCGTGATGTCGACCTTCGGTGGCAAGCTGTCCCACTTCTTCGTCTGGGATCTGCCGCTCTGGTGGGCCAAGGACATGGACGCGGTGGTGCCCTGGGCGCTGGCGCACAAGATTGTATTGCCTTATCTCGCGTTGCTGATCCTGGGCGCCCACGTGCTGGGCGCCGTCAAGCATCATTACTTCGATCGTAACCCGCAGATGATTCGGCGCATGGTCGGATAGGCCGAGGCGCACACGAACGCAACGGCTTGGAGCCGAACCCCGATGGTGATGTTGCTCGGCAGCGATGTTCGGACCAAGGAGGTTCTCGGTTGGCGAGGGGTGCATCTGTTTCACTTCGGCGGGTCGTCATGTTCGCAGAAGGTTCGCATCTTCCTGCACCTGAAGCGGATCGACTGGGTCTCCCACCCGGTCAATCTGGCGCGCAGGGAGCAAACCACCCCCTACTACATGGGCATCAATCCCAGGGGGCTGGTTCCGACGCTGGTGCACGACGGCCAGGTCGTCATCGAGAGCAATGACATCATCGAGTACCTGGAGGAGCGATTCCCGGACCCGGTCCTGATTCCGCGCGACAGCGCGGAACGGATGCACGAACTCCTGCGCGAGGAGGACGACCTGCACCTGGATTTGCGCGCATTGACCATGCGCTTCATCGTGCCGTCGTTCCTGGCAAAAAAGTCGGAGCGGGAGATCGCGGCCTACGAGTCGCTCGGTTCCGGAACGGTGCTCGGGCGCGCGGACCCGAACCGACTGCGCGAAATCCACTTCTGGCGTGGAATGAATGCCCACGACGGGATCACGGACGCGCGCGCATGTGCTGCCGTCGCCAATTTCAGAGCCCGTTTCGACCGCTTCGACCAGGATCTCGCGAACCGGCGGTACCTGCTGGGAAACGAACTGACCGTGCTCGACATCGGTTGGTACATCTATGCCCGCAGGCTTCGCGACGCATCCTACCCACTGCGCCGGCTGCATCCGCGGTTCGGCCGCTGGTTCGACGAACTCGACGCCAGGCCGGGATTTCGGCGCGAAGTTCGCAGCCCGGCGCTGCTTCGCCTGCTGACGCGCTCCCTGCATGTCGCGCAACGTGCGCGCGGCACGACCCTTGCGAAATTGGCGGGCCTCGGATCCTGAACTCAGGGCACGCGCCGCTTGCACGGGCGATGCGTGCGACGCGCGTTCATCGGCCGCGACGACGCACGGAGCGCTGGCGCGGTTGCGCCAGGCCGCGAGTGTAGGTGTCGACGTGGGTGTCGAGTCGGCGCAGCACGTCCAGGGTCGCACGCATCTCGCCCGCGTCGAGGACGCCCACCAGGGTCTGGAAATACCGGAGCTGGAACTCGTTCGACTTGAAGTACACCGCGCTGCCCTTGCGGGTGAGGCTGATCCGCACCGTGCGCCCGCCGGCCGGATCAGGTACGCACCGTACCAGCCCGTCGAGTTCCATCTTGCGGGCGAGCACCATCACCGCCTGTCGTGACTGCGTGAGGCGGCGCGCCAGATCCGATATCGACGGCGGCGGGCCCATGTTGTGCAGCGCGCCGAGCATCCGCGAGCGCGAGACGGTCAGCGGGGTGTCCGTGAGGAGCCGATCGCCCATTTCCAGCAGGCGCCCCCCGAGCCTGACGAGCAGGATGTGAAGCTCGCGGATCTCGGCGATACAGGAATCTTCGTGTTGTTTCATCGTGTGCCCGGCCTGCGCGTACCGATGCCGAATGTGCAGCACTATAATCGCGATCCTGCATGTCATCTAGTTGACAACATCGGCCGGCCGGCATAGCGTTGCCTGAAGGGCACTCACGGGCGGGAGAATCGTCATGCTGGAAAGGACGGAATTCGACGTCGACGGGATCCACGCCTATCGCTACGCGGGCGATGGCGACTATGCGATCCTCATCTGCCACGGCGGCGGCGGGTGGGGTGGCATGTACGACGAGTGGGCCTATCCCTACCGCGAGCAGTACCGAGCGGACATCTGGAGCTGGGACCAGGTCGGGTTCGGCCGCACGGGCAGGCGCGGTCATGCCGATGCGCCGGCGTCGTACCGGGCGCTGCAACGCATGATCGAGGAGATCCGCACCCATCACGCCAAGCCGATCTTCACCCTCGGATCGAGCCTGGGCTGCCTGATGGCGTCGGCATCGCTGTGCCTGGACGGGGTCGCCGGCGCAGTCGCCCAATGCAGCTATCTCGTCGCGGGCGGTCCCGCGCACCGCCAGAGCCGGGCGCTGTTCGAGAATCCGGCGATGAAGGCATTCATGGGGTCGGCGCTGGGGAAAGCGTGCTGGGTCGATCTCGACCAACTCATCGACTGGGAGAAGAACTACGGCTCGGCGCAAGCGGGGCGCCGGATCATGGAAAACCCGAATCACCTGTCGATGATGCACCTGGCGGGGCACGAGTCCATGGCGATGTTCGAGCCGCCGTTTCCGCTGTCGCAGAACCGCAAGCCGTTCATGATGATGGTGGCCGAGCACGATCCGATGCTGGGCGGCATCGAGCACGTGCGCGAGAACTTCCAGTCCGTCGGCGGGCCCACCGAGTTGATCGTGAAGGAGGGCAGCCACTATCACCAGCTGATGTTCTTCCACCGCGAGTGGTTCTCCGGGACGATGGATCGCTGGTGCCGCGCACATGCGTAGTGCCGGTGGCGCGAGCGCACCCGTGCAGGGGCGCATGCGCGTTGCGATCGTCGGCGGCGGGTATGCAGGGTTCTCGCTGGCCCGCGCTCTGGACCGGCATGCCGACGTCACGCTGATCGAAGCGCGCGAAGCCTTCTTTCACAACGTGGCGGCGATGCGGGCCGTCGTGCAGCCGGATCTGGCACCGCGGATCGTGATTGCCTACGATCGGCTGCTCGTCCATGGCCGGGTTCTTCGCGCCCGGGCGGCGCGCGTCTCGGCACGGCAGGTCGAACTCGCCGACGGTACCGCCGTTGCTGCGGACGTCGTGGTCGTCGCCACGGGTTCGGGTTATGCCGCGCCGTTCAAGCCGCAGGCGGAGTCGGCCGCGTCGATGCTGGAGGCGCTCGACGACCTGCGCCGGCAGTTGCGGCAGAGTGCCGGCGTGGTCATCGTCGGCGCCGGTGCGGTCGGCGTGGAACTGGCCGGCGAGATCCGTGCGGCCATGCCCGCCTTGCCGGTGTCGTTGATATCCTCGACCCCGGTGTTGTTCCCGCGCTACCCGCAGACACTCCACGCTGCGCTGGTGGGCAGGCTCGCGACCGCCGGCGTGGCGCTGCACCTGGGTGACGCGGTGGAGGATCTGCCGCAGACTTCCGCGCCTTTCAAGGGCGAGGTGCGGTTGCGCGGCGGCACCGCGCTGCAGGGCCTGATCATTCCCGCGGTCGGCGCGCGGGTGACGACCGGCCCGGCACACGCGCTGCCCGGCGCCACGCGGCATGCGAACGGGCAATTGGCGGTCGATGCGTGGCTGCGTCCCTCCAGCCTGCCCAACGTGTTCGGCATCGGCGATCTCATCGATACCGGCGAGGGGATGACGATCGTCGCCCTGTCGCGCCAGGTCGCCTGGGCGGCCCGGACGCTGCGAGCGATGGCCAGGGGGCGTGCGCTAGAATCGTTGCCCGGCTACAAGCCCTGGCCGCTGCCGCCGATCCTGCTGCCGCTCGGCCCGAAGCGCGGCGCCAGCGTCCTGCCGCTGTCGCGCGCGGGGACGGTGGTCGGGGACTGGCTGACTTCGAGGCTCAAGGGCGGGACGCTGTTCGTGTCGCGTTACCGGCGCGAGTTCGGCCGGCGCGATTGACGCTTCGGGCCGATGCGCTCCGCGCGCCCGCTCACGAGGCCGGTTCCGCGACCAGCTTGGCGCGGATGAAGTCCGAGTGCCCCAGGTGCAGCAGGTCGGCGATCTTGCGGATGTAGTACTCCTCGTAGTGATCGACCCGGCCGTCGGCATAGGCGACCCGCCACAGCGCTTCCAGCAACCGGATTTTCTGCGCGCGCGAGAGCTGCCGGTTCACCACGCCGGTGAAGCCGTCGAGCGAGATGGCGTCGTCCACCGCCTCTGTGGCGGTCGCGACCAACGCTTGCGCGTCTTCGGCGGTCAGCGCGTGCAGGTGGCCGACGGCGGCGACGATCGCCTGGCGCTCGGCTTCATCGCAGCGATGGTCGGCACGCGCGATCTCGATCAGCAGGGCCGCCGCGGCGAGCGGCGCGGCGTCGGCCGCGCCGGCGCTCATGCGTGAGATTCCGTCTTCGAACAAGGCCATCAGGCTGCGCAGCATGTGAGGTGCCTGGACTGAACTCGGCGCATGTTATCCCGTGTACCGGATCGGGCATAGAACCGAGTACGCTCGCCGCGTGCCGTTTCGGCCCGCATCGCCGCGGGGGTTAACGGGCGCGCGGGCCATGATGTATTCTTCGACGGTCCCGGCCGGCGCCGGGATACCGCCTCGGTTCACGGGAACGCGCGGGCGCTCGCGGCGCCGAGATGACCTTCCGAACCCCGATGTACACCACGGCCGGGCTGGTGCGCGGCCCGCCAGAACAGATGGATGATCCAGCCGTCAATTATCCGGATGTGACCCGGCGCCGGGTCGAGCGCGATCTGCCGTGGAGGCGTCACGCCGCCGACGTCGACGCGTGGATGAGCTTCGACAATCTCCGGCGCGGCCTGCAACGCCCGCTGCGGCCGCATGAGCCGGTCGATCCCGCCCAGCCGGCCGCGTCCGTGCTGCTGCCGGTGTTCCTGCACGGCGACGAGCTTCGCATCGTGCTCATCGAGCGATCGATGCACGTCAGCTCCAACCCCGGCGAGGTGGCGCTGCCCGGCGGCATCATCGACCCCGGCGAGACGCCGCTCGCGGCGGCACTGCGCGAGGCGCACGAGGAGATCGGCCTGGAGCCGGCCGAGGTGGAGGTGATTGCGCCGCTGCCGCCGCACATCGGCCGGCGCTCGCGCCTGAACGTACACCCGTTCGTCGGCCTCATCGCCCACGACGTCGCCTTCGTCCCGCACGCGCGCGAGGTTGCGCGCGTGTTCGACATCGCGGTGGCGGATCTGCTGCGCCGCGCGCAGTTCTGGGAGGAGCACTGGGACATCATCGAGGCGCAGGACGAGCCGATCGTGTTCTTCCGCCTCGACGAGGCCCTGATCTGGGGCCTCACCGGGCGGATCCTGATCGACCTCCTGCGCGCGGCGATGCAGGGCGCGGGCCGCGCCCACACCTGAGCCGCCGGCCGCCGCTCAGAGCGTGCCGTTCAGCCATGCCTCGCGCAGCAGGCGCTTGTGCACCTTGGCACCGCCGGTGCGCGGGATCTGCTCGTAGCGCACCACGCGGATTTCCTTCGGTATCTTGTAGGCCGAGACTTCGTGCTTCAGGCGCTGGCGCAGCGCTTCCACGTCGGGCACCACGCCTGCGGCGGGCAGCACCACCGCCACCAGGCGCTCGCCGAGCTGCTCGTCCGGGATGCCGACGACGACCGCTTCCTTGATCTCGTCGAAGGATTCCAGCACCACCTCGACTTCACGCGGCGCGACGTTCGCACCCATGGTCTTGACCATGTCGCCGCTGCGGCCGTGGAAGTAGATGTGGCCGTCGGCGTCCATGCTGCAGAGATCGCCGGTGCGATACCAGCCGTCGGCGGTGAAGGTTTCGTGGCGCTCCTTCTTGTACAGCCCTGGGGTGAGCGCGTAGCCACGGATGTACAGCTCGCCCTTCTCGCCCAGCGGCAGCGCAGCGCCGGTGTCGGGGTCGCCGATGTAGCGTTCCATGCCGTCGATGGTGACGCCGAACGAACCCTGCTTCTCGGGCGGCAGCGGCACCCCGACGGGCCACTCGCCGTGCGGCCCGAAGCACTCGGACATGCCCAGCGCGCGCACGGTGCGCTCGGTCGGCAGTTCCCGGCCGCTTTCGTCGACCGTGCCGAAGAACGAGAACGTGCCGCGCTTCATCGTTCGTACCTTGGCGTCGGTGTAGGCCGGGTGCGCACGCAGCCCGGCGAACTGCTGCGGCCAGGCGGTAATCCAATTGATGCGCTCCTGCTCGATCAGATCCAGCACCGCGCCGGGATCCCGGCTTTCCGGATAGACCAGCGTCGCGCCGCGATACAGCGCCGGGAACAGCGTGACGTTCAGGCCGCCGATCCAGAACAGCGGCATCTGCGGAAGCACCCGGTCGCCGGCGGCGAACGCGCTCTGGCGCAGCAGCGCGTGCGTGTGCCGGACGAGGCCACCGTGGGTGTGGGGCACGCCCTTGGGATCGGCGGTGGTACCCGAGGTCCAGATCATGAGCGCGAGGTCCGCGGGCGCGACGCTGGCCTCGACTGCGAGCAGGAAGGGCTCGTCGATGCGCGGCTCGGCATCGGCGCAGGCCAGGAAGTGATCCGGCCCCGGCAGCGACCAGGGCCGCGACGCCGTGCCCCAGACGACGACGTTGCGCAGGTATGGGGCCGCGGCCAGGCGCAGCGGCCCCGGCCCGTGCGCGGCAAGCCCGGGGACTGCCTCCTCCACGCGTTCGATGAAGTCGTGGTTCATGAACTGATCTGCCATGAGCAGCGTGTCGATGTCCGCGTGCCGGATCACCCAGCGCAGTTCGCGCGGCTGGTAGAGCGTCGACAGCGGCACGCAGAACGCGCCGATCCGCGCCGCCGCCAGCAACGCGAGCACGAAGTCGATGCCGTCGGGCATGAGGATGCCGACCCGGGTGGCCTTGCCGATGCCATGCGCGAGCATGCCGCGCGCCAATTGCGCGCATTCGCGCTCGAAGGCGGCGAACGAGAGCCGGCGCATACCGTGGACCACGAACTCGCGCCCGGCGTGCAGGGCGGCGTAGTGGCGCAGCGTCGCCGGCAGGGTGGGCAGGTGGTCGATTTCGATCACGGTGGTTCTCCCATGGCCCGCGCCGCGGGCCGCTGCATTCTCAGGCCTTCGCCGGCGCTTCGGCCGCGAACAGCTCGCGCATCATCGGCTGGCTGATCTTGAGCGAAGGCGTGCGCGGCAGTTCGTCGACGACGCGGATCCGCACCGGCACCTGGTACGCCACCACGCGTTCGCGCACGAACGCGATCAGCTCGGCTTCGGCAGGCACCGGCATGCCGGGCCTGACCTCCACCGCCGCCACGGGCACCGCGCCCAGGCGTGCATCGGCGATCCCGACCACGGCGGCGTCCTGCACCGCCGGGTGCTGCATCAGCACCTTGGCGATGTCACCCGGCAGCACCTTGAAGCCGCCGCGGATGATTGCGTCGTCGGCGCGCCCGCGCAGGAACAGGAAGCCGTCGGCATCCAGCACCGCGAGATCCGTGGTGCGGATCCACTCGCCGGCCGGCGTGTTGCGGGTGCGGACTTCGAGCAGGCCCTCGGCCCCGGGCGCCAGCACCTGCCCGGAGTCGCGATCCACCACGCGCAGATCGCAGCCGGGCTCGGCACGGCCGACCGAGCCGCGCTTGGCCTTGCCGAACTGCTTGTAGTCCGCGAGCGTCCAGCCGGCCACGCCGCCCAACTCGGTGGCGCCGTAGTTGTTGAGGATCGGGATCCCGTAGCGGGCTTCGAAGGCGTCGTGCAGCTCGGGCGACAGCGGCGCGGTCGAGGTGCGCATGGCGATGATGCAGGCCAGATCCTCCCTGGGGATGTTCGCGTCGTACACCATCTGCATGGCCGAGGGCGGCAGGCTGGCCGCCTTGGGCTTGTGGCGCTTGATCGCGGCGTGCCAGGACGGCACGGTGAACTTCTCCAGGATGGCGATGCCGCGGCCGCCGAGCAGCGCGCCGATGATGGTATAGAAGCCGCCGATGTGGACCATCGGCGACATCAGGATCTGCATGCCGTTGCGCAGCCGGACCTCGCCCTTGTCACCGCCTTCGTAGACGAGCGCGCCGAGCATGTTGCGCTCCAGCACCGAGTAGGCCAGCGGCACGCGCTTGGCCGGGCCGGTGGTACCGCTGGTGAGCATCAGGATCGCGATGCCGGCGAGCGGATCGTGGTGCGGCCCCGGGCCGATCGCCGGCAGATCCGCACGTACCGAGACCGTGTCCGCGCCGCAGCCGGCCCCGAGCTCGATGCCCAGCGCGCCAATCTCGTGCGCGACCTCGCGGATCGGGTCCACGGCCCAGTCGTCGCTGTCGGCGATCAGCACCGGCACCCGCAGTTCGCGGATGTCGCGCGCGACCTTCTCCGGCCCCTGGAACGGATTGATCGTCACCACGCAGCGGCCGGAGCACAGCACCGCCAGCGCCGCGGCCAGGTGCGCCGGGCGGTTGCGCAGGGCGCAGCCGATGGCCGCGTCCGGGCTGGCACCGGCGCGCGCAAGCGCCGCCTCGACGGCGGCGAAGCAGGCCTGCACCTGGCCCCAGGTGTAGTCGGTGCCGTTGAAGTCGAAGGCGTTGCGCGCCGGATCCAGCGTCATCACCTGGCGCAGCCGCGCCGCCATTCCCAAGGTCTTTTCCAACTTCGGATCTCCCGCGCGTGGCCCAGGCCAGCGCGCATCAGCATGGGTTCAGGGCAGTTGCGTGGGCCGGTCCACCCATTGCCCGGCCTTCTGCAGGCGTCGCAGTTCGGACCAGCGGTTCAGCGGCCAGGGCTCCTGGTCCTCGCCCCAGGCTTCCACGCCGTTCAATTCCCAGCGGATGAGGCTGGTCCAGACCACGGCGTGCACCCCGGGGATCGGCATCGCCATCCGGCTGACCGGCGTGCCGACGGCCTCGATCGTCCGTCCCGCGTCGTCGCGGCCCTGCACCTTGATGGCGGTGATGTAGCCATGGGTGCGGTCGCGCTCGATGGTGCGCGTGGAGGCCAGGTTGGCGCGCACGCCGTCGATGACCAGGAATGCGCCGTGCATGAAGTTCAGCTCCGCGGACGCGGCGCCGTTGGTGTAGCCATAACCGCCGCCGTCCTTCCAGCGTTCCTGGCGCGGCGACCAGGTGCGATCGCGCATCGCGATGCAGTCGATAGGGATCGACTCGCCGTGCAGGCGCACCTGCCCGGTGACGCGGCCGAACTGGTCCAGGTGGTAGGCGGCCGGCGGTTCCCCGTGCGCGCTTACCCACGGCGGGTTGACCGCGTTCCATTCCAGGGCGACGTCGATCAGGTCGCGGTCCCTGTGCGCGAGCCTGTAGCGGGACATCGGCGCGAGCGTCTCGACCAGCGTGCCGCTGGCGAAGGCGATGCGCGGCCCGTCCACGGCCGGCATCGGCTGTGCCGAATAGCTGGTGTAGTAGGGCACTTCCATGTGGTTGTGGGTGCCGTCGTCCCAGACGAAGCAGCCGCCGCCGGAGATGCCGATGTTCGGCCGGATGTAGTTGTACAGCCAGCCGCCGAAGCGCCGCTGCGGATTGAAGAACCAGAACCACCAGGTCTCGTGCCAGAAGCGGTGCTCGCCGGGGGCGTGCGGCGCATCGTCGCGCGCACCGACCAGGGCGTCGAATCGCGTGTGTCCCATCCGTACTCCGTGCACGTCGCACGCTTGCCGCGTCGGCGCGGCGCGGGGATCATATTGGGATATGACGACGATGGAAATGCAAAGCGCACACGCCGCGGCCCGGGTGCCGGGACTGGATCCACGGATCGAGGCGTGGTTGTCGCGCGCGCTGGACGGCCGCATCACGGGCGTGAGCCGCCCGGCGAGCGGCGGATCGAGGATGACCTGGTTCCTGGACGTTCGCCGGGACGACGGCGGCGCGGGTGATTGCGTGCTGCGGATGGAAGGCCAGGGCTCGTTCACAGGCACCGAGGTCTCGCTCGCGCGCGAAGCGGCTGCCTACCGGGTGCTGGAAGCGGCCGGCGTGCCGGCACCGCGGGTGCTCGCCCAGGCACCGGACGGCAGCGCCTACCTCATGACGCGCCTGGCGGGCGAAAGCGATCTGTCGAAGCTGCCGGCGGCCGAACGCGACGCGGCGATGGTGGATTTCATCGACTGCCTGGCGGCGCTGCACAGTTTCGATCCGCGCACGATCGACGCCGGCGTGTTCGCCCTTCCCGCCACGGCCGAGGACCATGCGCGCCTGGACCTGGCGATGTGGCAACGCCTGGCCGACGCATACCTGCCGGATCTGGACCCGCTGGCGCAGTACGCCGCCGGCTGGCTCTGGCGCCATGCACCGGCGCGCGTGGCGCGCACCGTGTTCGTCCAGGGCGACACCGGGCCGGGCAACTTCGTCGCCCGCGACGGGCGGGTCGTGGGGATGGTCGATCTGGAGTTCGCCCATGTCGGCGACCCGATGGACGACCTGGCCTGGCTGCGCTACCGCTGCAAGGCGCTGTCGATCCCACTGGACGAGCCCGCCCTGTTCAGCCGCTACACGCAGCGATCCGGCATCGCCATCGATCGCGCCGCGATCGACTACTACGCGCTCGCCTGCGACTACCGCTGCGTGATCACCACCTCGCTGGCCGTGGCGCGCCGGGGCGGGGCGCGCGGCTGGCCCGGCTACGTGCTGCAGACCCAGCGCTACCTGCAGGAAATCGCCGGCCACCTCGGGCGCCTGTGCGGGGTGAAGGAACCCGCGCCGGAACTGCCGGCACCGGTGCCGGGCGTGCGATCGGACTGGTACGACGAGATCGTCGACTGCATGCGCGCCACGGTGAAGGCGGACGTGGACGCGGACCTGCGCGATCGGATCCGCAACGCGCTCATCCTGGCGAACTACCTGCGCGCCCATGATGCCGGCGGCGATCGCATCGAGGCGCTGGACCGCGAGGACTGCCGGGCGACGCTCGGCGCGCAGTGCCTGGAACCCGGCGCCCTGGCGCGGCACGCGGCACAGGCCGGACGCGCGGCCGACGGCGCGACGCTGCGATATCTGCTGCGCCGCGCCGCGCGCATGCGCCACCCGTGGCGGGTATTGCTGGATCGGCTCGACGCCCGGCGCCGCTGACCGGCGGCCCCCGGCGGTGTCAGGCCTGCTTTACACATCCTCGCCGATGCGAGAAGCAGGTCACACTCGGCAGCCCGGCCTGCCGCACACCGCGCACGGATTGGCTAGGTTCGGGGATATCCGGCCCGATCCGGCGCGACGCCGAACCGGGCGAAACCGCACCATCGTCACGAGGAATCGCACCATGTCCAGCTCCCGCAAACAGGTCTCGACCCTGACGGCGGTACTCGCCGGCAGCGTGCTCGCACTGGCCAGTACCAGTGCCGGCGCGGTCATCATCGACGTCTCCATCGGCGGCGGCGACGCCATCTTCCTCGCCGGGCGCACGGATCTGACCATCCCGCCCGCATCGGATCCCTGGACCACCGGCACCCATCTCATCCGCCACGGCGGGCCGACGCCGGAGGAAATCGTGGAGACCCTGCCGCCCATCCTTGCCGTGAGCGGCGGAGACGTCATCCGGGTGGCCGATCCGGCGGTCGGCGGCGTGAATTTCTTCAACGGCCTGGGGCCGCCGTTCTTCGGCCCCGGCGGCAACGGCCTGTCCGGCAGCAACCTGACCGCGCTCGACGGCATCAGCGGCTACATCGGCCCGCAGGGGCCGCTTGCGGGCGTGTTCCTCACCGACGACATCCCCTCCAGCGGCCCGGCGCCCGCGACGCTGAATTTCAGCGGCGCCGGCCTCGGCATCGATTTCCTGACCCTGTCGCCGCTCATCGGCCAGGTCTTCTACATCGGCGACGGCATCACCTCGGGCGGTGACTTCCAGGAGTTCATTGCCCCGGCCGGCGCGACGCGCCTGGCGCTGGGCATTCCCGACGGCTTCGGCTTCGTCGGCGCGCCGGGAGCCTATGACGACAACGACGGCGGCTACCGCGTGCGCATCGGCATCAACCAGGTTCCGGTGCCCGAGCCTGCACTGCCGGCGCTGCTCGGCGCGGGCCTGCTCGCGATGGGCCTGAACCGGCGCCGCGCTGCCAATCGTTGATCCTGCGATTCACGCCGCCGCGTCCGCGGGCGCGGCGGCGTTGACGCTTTCGCATCGGGGCGTCACGATCCGGGCGCCGCGGATCGCGCGGCGTCCGTCCCGCTGGAGTCCGCGATGCTCACCTGGCGCATCGGCTCGGTGACCGTCACCTCGGTCGTCGAGTCCGAGACCCCGACCGCCCCGCGCTTCTTCTTCGAAGGCATGTCCAAGGCCGCACTGCTGGAGCGGGCGGCGAACGCACCGTGGCTGCTGCCGCGCTTCATCTCCAATGACGGCTACCTGCAGCAGAAGATCCAGTGCTTGGTGATCGACACCGGTACGCGCCGGATCGCGGTCGACACCTGCATCGGCAACGACAAGGAGCGCAACAACCCGCTCTGGCATCGGCTGCAGGGGCCGTTCCTGGATCGCATGGCGCAGGCCGGCTACCCGCCCGAGGCGATCACGGACGTGATCTGCACCCACCTGCACGTGGATCACGTCGGCTGGAATACGCGCCTGGTCGACGGGCGCTGGGTTGCGACCTTCGCCAACGCCCGCTACCTGTTCGTGCGCCAGGAGTTCGAGCATTGGCGCGCGACGCCCAGCCACGACGGCGACGTGTTCGGGGATTCGGTGGCGCCAATCCACGCCGCCGGCCTGGCCGACATGGTCGCGCCCGATCATGTGATCTGCCCGCAGGTGCGCCTGGAGCCCACGCACGGGCATACGCCGGGGCACGTCTCGGTCGCGATCGCGTCCGAGGGCCGGCGCGCGATTATCACCGGGGACATGGCGCACAATCCGGTGCAGATCGCCGACCCGGAGCTGTCTACGCTGTTCGACACCGATCAGGCTGCGGCCCGCGCCACCCGCCACGCCGCCTTCGCGCGCTGGGCGGACGGCGAAACGCTGGTCATCGGCACGCACTTCGCCACGCCGACCGCCGGCTACCTGCGCCGCACCGCGCAGGGCGGATTCCGGTTCGACGTCGATTCGGCCTGAGTTCACCCCGTCATCGCGACGCCGCACCGGCCCAGGCTCCGGCCGCTTCGTCGTCGCGAGCGCAGCGAAGCGACCCATGCGGCGCCGAGATCGTCGGGGCCGCGTGGATTGCGGCGGCCGCTGCGCGGCCTATCCATGAACCGCACGCCGTCATTGCGAGGAGCGAAGCGACGAAGCAATCCACGCGCTGCAGGCGGCATCGAGGCCGCGTGGGTCGCTTCGCTGCGCTCGCGACGACGGAGGGGTGGTTCATGGCTTCAATCGGCCGGAGCCGGGGCCGGTTCGGGTTCGCAATGACGGGAGGTG
>JBFXBD010000056.1:0-43897 GCA_050183625.1 Gammaproteobacteria bacterium | reverse complement strand
GCGACGAAGCAATCCACGCGCTGCCGGCGGCATCGAGGCCGCGTGGGTCGCTTCGCTGCGCTCGCGACGACGTAGGGGTGGTTCATGGCTTCAATCTGCCGGAGCCTGGGCCGGTTCGGGCTCGCGACGACGATGGGGCGGTTCATGGCTGCAGTCGGCGGGCATCAAGCCCGGTTCCGGCTCACGCGGTCGACCTTCCGGATCACCTCACGCCGGTGCGTGGAAGGCGTCGCGGATGAGGGCGGTGTCGAAGTAGTACGGGCGGATGGTGAGCGCCTGCCCCTGCGCGTCGAAACTCCAGAACTCCGCCACCGGCACCGCCAGGATACGGCCGTTGCGGCGCAGGCGCGCCCGGAACGTGCCCATCACCACCACCGTATCGCCGCCGTCGATGACGCGGCTGTCCCCGGCGACGTTCTCGCCGCCGGGGACGAAACCCGCGTCGAATAGCCAAGTGTCGCCGATGCGCTCGACCAGCAGCCGGATGCCCTCCACGCCGCGGTACACGCCGCCGTAGGGCAGCGATTCGGCTTCGAACGCCTGCACCTGCGGGTGGAAACAGCGCGCCAGTGCCGGCTCGAAGGCCGGGACCGGCGCGCCGGCGCTGAACATTTCCATCATCCGCCCCATGGCGAACCCCACGGTCTGCACGTTACTGGGCATGACTCCTCCATCGCCGGCGACGTCCGGCCGCTGCGGAAGGCACGGCGTGTGCCAAAACCGGTACCGGAATGCTACCATCGCTCGTCCAATAACAGGGCTCATGGGAGGACTTATGGTCGTCAAGCGTCATAAGGCCGGGCTCGCGGCAATCGCCCTGGCATCGATCGCCGCCGACTGCGCCATCGCGCAGGGCCTGGAAGAAGTCATCGTCACCGCGCGCAAGAAGGAAGAGACGCTGCAGAGCGTCCCGGTCGCAGTCTCGGCGATCACCGCCGAGGCGCTTTCCGACCAGGGCATCCGCACGCCGCTGGACCTGGGCCGCTCGGTGCCCAGCCTGCGCGCGCTGCCGCACTCGACCTCGCAGTCGGTGGTCGTGTTCACGCTGCGCGGCCAGGCCGCCGGCGACGTGCTCTCCACCGTCGACCAGTCGGTCGGCATGTACGTGGACGGCGTCAACATCGCCCGGCCGCGCGGCCTGAACGGCGCCATGTTCGACCTGGAGCGCATCGAAGTCCTCAAGGGTCCGCAAGGCACCCTGTACGGCCGCAATACGACGGGCGGCGCGATCAATCTCATCAGCCGCGGCGCGGACTACAACGGCTACCACGGCTACGCCATGGTCGACGCCGGCAACCACGGCCTGATCGCCGGCCGCGGCGCCATCAACGTACCGATCATCCAGGACCGCCTGGCCATGCGCCTGGGCTACCAGGGCACGTTCCGCGACGGTTTCGGCGACTCGGCCATCACCGGCCAGGATCTGGGCCAGGACCGCGGCCAGCACTTCTTCCGAGGATCGATCACGGCCGATCCGTGGGAAAACGTGAACGTCCAGTTCAAGGCCGAGTACTACCGTTCCAAGGAACAGGGCGCGCTGACCACCACGCAGGCCATCCTGCCCGGCGCCATTGCCAACTTCGAAGCCGCCATCGAAACCGGCGCACTGCCGCTCGCGGGCCTGGGCCGGATCTTCGGCGGCGTACCGACCCCGGCCGATCTCGCCGGGCTGGGCGCCGGCGCCGCGGCACTGCAGCGCTTCGCGACCCTCGGCCGCGCCGACATCTTCACCAACTACTACGAACGCCCGCAGCACGACGAGTTCGAGTCGGTCACGATCGGCGGCACGATCAGCGTCGACCTGACCGATACGCTCAAGCTCAAGTCGGTCACCGGCTACCGGACCTTCACCAATCACCAGGTGTTCGACCTGGACGGCACGCCATTCCGCATCCTGCAGGTCGGCATGGGCCAGTTCGCCGACAACCCGATCCTGCTCGGCGTCGCCGGCGCGCCGCCAGCGCCGTTCCAGACCGACCCCGGCCCGGAACAGGACTCCCGCTTCTTCTCGCAGGAGTTCAACCTCTCCGGCGAGGGCTTCGGCGGGCGACTGAACTGGCTCGGCGGCATCTACTATTCGCACGAGATCGGCTCGGATACCCAGCATGCCGAAGCCTTCCCGGTGCTGCTGCCGAACACCTTCATCCATGACGGCGCCCGGATCGGCAACACGAGCTGGTCGCTGTACTCGCAGAACGACATCAAGGTCACGGACGCGGTCACCTTCACCTTCGGCGGCCGCTACACGGAGGAAGACAAGTTCATGGATTCCCGTTCCCGGGACTTCTTCTACAACACGGGAACGATCCAGTGCCGCACCGGCATCCCCGTGCCGGCGACCACGACCACGCCGAGCTCGTGCCTGCTGCACAATGCGGCGACCTTCACCGGGTTTTCGTACCTGGGCAGCCTGAAGTGGCAGATCACCCCGGACGTCATGGCCTACGTGAAGACGGCCGAAGGCTTCCGCGGCGGCGCATTCCAGCTCCGTTCGCCGACCGCCGCGCCGGCCGGCCCCGAGACCGCCACCGAGGTCGAACTCGGGCTGAAGGCCGACTGGTTCGACGGCAAGCTGCGCACCAACATCGCGATGTACCGCACCGAGTACACCAACAAGCAGGAGTCGATCATCATCACGGTGCGCGGCTCGCCGGCGACCGTCATCCAGAATGCCGCGGACGCCGAGCTGCGCGGCTTCGAAGCGGAGATCACCGCGCTGCCGATCGAAGGACTGACGCTGAACGCCAATGTCGGCTACATCGAGGGCGAGTACGGCTCGTTCCCGGGCGCGCTGCCGGTCAACGGCGGCGCCGCGATCGATGCGTCCGGCGAGGAGTTCTCCAATCCTCCCTGGACGCTCAGCCTGGCCGGCAAGTACGAGTTCCCGTTCTGGAAGGGCAGGCTGTCGGCGGCGATGGACTGGTACTGGGTCGACGGCGCCAACCCGTCCGCGCGCCTGACCAACCCGGGCCTGCCCACCTGGCTGCTGGAGGAAACCGTCTCGGTCGGCCAGGGCGGCAACTACTCCAACGGTCGCAACGACCTCGGGCTGTTGAACATGCGCATCGACTACAAGCTCGACGACTACGACACGACCGTCTCGTTCTTCATGACGAACGTGCTGGATCACCACTGGTTCTTCCCGGGGCCGGATGCCTCCAACCTCGGCGGCGTCGCCACCGCAATCGCGGGCGAGCCGCGGATGTGGGGCTTCAGCATCAAGAAGGCCTTCGGCGAGTAATTCCCAGCGGCACTCGGGCCGGCGACGCGCCGGCCCGGGATTCACCATCAGGTGCCAGGCACCGGAATTTTTCCGGTGCCTGGCACCGCTCCGGCTGATCTGCGCGGCCATGGGGTAAATCGCAAACCGGGAAAGCGCCATGGGACACCCGCAGCGAGAGCTCAGGCCCTACCGCATCGGCGCGATGATCGATCTGCCGGGCTACCCCGGCTATACCGACATGTTCCCGGACGCGGTGGAGTTCGCGCTCCAGGAGGCATATCAGTCCGGCCTCATCGACCGGCCGGTGGAGGTGATCCGGCGCGTGTTCTTCGCCCAGCCCTGGGATGGCGCAGAGCCGGCGATCGAGGCCTACCTGGACCTGTGCAATCGCGAGCAGGTGCTGGGCATCGCGGGCGGCATCATCACCGACAACAGCCTGGCGCTCCTGCCCGCCATCGAGCGCAGGGGCGTGCCGCTCATCAGCAACTGCGGCTCGCAACTGTTCGTCGGCCACAATGCGTTTTCGCTTTCCAACGGCGGCATGGGCGACGAGCCGGCGGTCATGGCCGCCTGGCTGCGCTCGCAGGGCCTGCGCCGCATCGCCGTCATCAAGGAATCCCCGAGCCAGATCGGCGAGGAGTACGCGTATTACCTGCGCCTGTCGGCGCGCATGGAGAAGCTGGCGATCGTCTCGGAGTACGGCGTTGCACCGGTGGCGGAAATCGACGAGATCGTCGCCGGGCTGACGCAGTTGCGGGCGTCGAACGCGGACGCGCTGGTCTACCTCGGGCTGGGCCTGCTGCCAGGCAAGCTCAAGCAGGCGCTGGCGCACATGGACTGGCACCCGCCGCGGATCATGTCCACCGCCTTCGTCGCCGCCATGTACAACCAGGCCCTGCTGCCGGACTACGAAGGCTGGGTCGGCGTGGACCAGT
This sequence comes from Gammaproteobacteria bacterium, assembly GCA_050183625.1. GTDB lineage: Bacteria > Pseudomonadota > Gammaproteobacteria > JADZEE01 > JADZEE01 > JBFXBD01. The sequence goes on along the minus strand of JBFXBD010000056.1, from coordinate 39,739 downwards.
ACCACGAGGGCAATACCGTGCTCTCGCGACTCGTCGCCCGCGCGGCGGACAAGGGCCGCAAGCTGGTGGCGAACACGGGCACGAGCGTGGGCTACGACGCCGGCAACGTGCTGGCCATCGCGCTGTCGCGTATGCGAATCGCCACGCCGGCGGCGTTGCGCGACGCGCTTGAAACGGTTCGCATGATCCCGGCCGCCACCGGCGCACCCGGCACGATCATCACCTTCGGGCCGCAGGATCACCGCGGCTACAAGGGCGTGGGCTTCCTCACCCTGCGGCGCGGCCTCGCGGATCGCACCGAGCTGGTCGGCATCGCACCGCTGTAGCGCGGCATCCTGTCCGCCCGGCCGGGTCGCTTTATGGACGCAGGCACGGTTCATGGGCTCAAACCGCCGGAGCCGAGTCCGCTTAAGTCTCGCGATACCGAAGAATCTCCGGTGCCGGCACCGGCGCTTCAGCCCGGTGCGTCATCCGGCATCCCGAGCCAGTCCACGAACTGGCGCCTGACCGCTTCCGGCCGGTGCTCCGCGGCCGGCAGGCGACGGATCCGGCGCAGGAAGCTGCCCCCGTCGTCGATCGCCGCCGTCCCTTCGCCGCCCTGGGCATCGGCCTGCCAGGCGCCCCAGAACTGCGGCAACTGGCCGCGCCGGTGCGGCATGCCGGGAAATCGCACCTTGTCCGGTCCGAGCGGGCTGTGCATCGGATCGGCCAGGTACCAATACAGCACCTCGCGGCGCGCGAACAGCCACGCGCCGCCCTCGCGTACGTATTCATCCCAGTAGTTGAGCGAACCGTTGAGAAACTGCGTGCCGCAGTCGTCGTCGCTGCGGCAGAAGACCGCGCCGAACGCGTGATCCCGATCGTGGAACTCCACGAGGATATTGGTGTTGGCGTGAAACATGCCGCGGCCGCGGAAGGACGCCATCGCCGCCTCGAGATACTGCTTCAGCGCCGCGCGCCCGCGCGGCGCGCCCGGCAGCGCGGGCAGTTCGATATCGTCGACGAACAGCGAGGCCACGGCGTCCCAGTCACGCATGTCGAGCGCGAGCGCGTAGCGGTGGCTGAGGTCGCGGATGTGCTCGATCGATTGCAGACGGTCCAGCTGCCTGGCGATGGCGTCCCATTGCACTGCGGTGGCGGATTCGGTCATGAGCGATCTCCGGTTGGATCGGACCTGGGACATCGTACCGCCGGATCGTGGCGCGCGCGGTGAAGCCAACCGTTCCGCAATGACTGGTGCCTTTACGCGCCGTCATTGCCCGGCTGCGTGGCGAGCCTGGAATTCCAAACGACCCGCAAGCCAAGTACTGCGCCTGGATTGCTGCGCCGCGCTCGCCATGACCTTCCAGGCGGTTCATGGCTTCAATCGGCCGGGCCTGCGGCCAGTTTCGACCTCGCGCTGACGGGGCGATTCCCTGGCGCGAATTGCAGCCAGGATTTTCCTGCCGGCGGTACGCGTGCGCGCAGTACCGATTGCGCGCATAATCGGCCGCAAATGTGCAGTTTCACCGTCCCCGCGCGCGCGATGCGAGCCGGCGCCGCCGCATGATCGCCCTCCTGGAAGCCCACCGCGCGGGCCTGCTGACCCGGCAGCACCTGCTCCCGAACCTCGTCTCGGGCGTCATCGTCGGCGTGGTGGCCCTGCCCCTGGCGATGGCCTTCGCGATCGCCTCCGGCGCAAAACCCGAACAGGGGTTGTATACCGCCATCGTCGCCGGCTTCATCGTCTCGGTATTCGGCGGCTGCCGGCTGCAGATTGCCGGCCCCACCGGCGCCTTCATCGTGATCCTCTCCGGGATCACGGCCAAATACGGCATCGCCGGGCTGCAGATCGCGACCATCATGGCGGGCGTCATTCTCGTCGTGCTCGGCGCCGTGCGCCTGGGCACGATCATCAAGTTCATCCCCGACCCGGTCATCGTCGGCTTCACCGCCGGGATCGCGGTCATCATCTGGGTGGGCCAGTGGCAGTACTTCTTCGGCCTGTCGCCTCCGGCGGGCGGCCACTTCCACGAGAAGTTCTGGCATCTGCTGGTCGAACTGCCGCGGCTGCACCTGCCGACCACGGCCCTGGCCAGCGGCTCGCTGCTGCTGGTGCTGTTCGCGCAGCGCGTGCCCGGCCTGGCGCGCGTGCCGGGCCCGCTCGTCGCGCTGATCGTGGCCACCGCGGTGCAAGCGACGCTGCACCTCGACGGCGTGCACACGATCGGCAGTGCCTTCGGCGGCATTCCCGCGGGCCTGCCCTCAATCCAATTGCCAGCCGTGACCCTGCCACAGATTATCGAGCTCATCGGGCCGGCCTTTACCATCGCCATGCTGGGCGCAATCGAGTCGCTGCTGTCCGCAGTGGTCGCCGACGGCATGGCCGGCACGCGCCACGACTCGAACCAGGAACTCATCGGCCAGGGCCTGGCGAACATCGCTGCGCCATTCTTCGGCGGCTTCGCCGCCACCGGTGCGATCGCGCGCACCGCCACCAACGTGCGCAACGGCGGCACCGGGCCGCTGGCCGGCATCGTTCACACGGCGACCCTGGTGCTGATCGTCCTGCTCCTGGCGCCGCTGGCCGTGCACGTGCCGCTCGCCGCGCTCGCCGCCATCCTGTTCGTGGTCGCCTGGAACATGAGCGAGGCGCGACACTTCCTGAAGATGGCGCGGCGCGCGCCGCCGGCGGACGTCGGCATCCTGCTGGTGACCTTCACGCTCACCGTCTTTGCCGATCTCGTCGTCGCGGTCAACATCGGGGTCATCCTGGCGACGCTGCAGTTCATGCGCCGGATGGCCACCAGCGTGGAGGTGCGGCAGGCGACGGAGCAGGAGCTCGCGCAGGAATTCGTCCACCACGGCATGACGCGGCTGCCCCCCGGGGTGCTGGTGTTCGCGGTGGAGGGGCCGTTCTTCTTCGGCGCGGTGGAGAACTTCGAACGCGCGCTGGCCGGCACGCACACCGATCCGCGCGTGCTCATCATCCGCCTGCGCTGGGTTCCGTTCATCGACATCACCGGCCTGCAGACGTTGGAAGAGGTGATTGTCGACCTGCACCGGCGCGGCGTGCGGGTGATGCTCACCGGCGCCAACGAGCGCGTCCACGCCAAGCTGCTGCGCGCCGGCGTACTCGGGCTCGTGGGCCCGGAAAACTACTTCCGTGAGTTCGGCCTGGCGCTCGCCGCCTGCCGCGCGCTGGCCGAGCACGATCCGAAGATGGCCGCCGCGGCCACCATGCTGATCGAACAGACCGACGCGACCGGCCCCGACCCGGGCGGCGCCGAGCGCGACGCGCGCCCCTGAACATCCACCGCGCTGCCCGTGGTCATTGCGAGGCCGCGCAGCGGGCGCGGCAATCCATGCGACCTGGACCGATTCGGCGCTGCATGGGTCGCTTCGCTGCGCTCGCGACGACGATGAGGCGGATCATGGCCACAATCGGCCGGGGCTGCCCCGGTTCGGGCTCGCGACGACGATGGGCCGGTTCGGCCTCGCGATGACGGCGGCGGGCCTGCTCAGCCCTTGACCTGCATCCTGCCGAGGAAATCCACCTTGCCGATCTGCACGCCCTGCCAGCGCAGGATGTCGTACGCGGTGGTGGCGTGGAAGAAGAAGTTCGGCAGCGAAAACGACATCAGGAACCCCTCGGCGGTGAAATCCACCCGGTAGCTGCCCATTTCGAATCGCATGTCGCGACCCACGAAGGCATCGACCTCCGCACGCGTCACGCCGGCCAGCGCTTCGCGCGCCTGCGCGACCCGGGCCGCGAGGCCGTCGAAATCCGCCGGCGGCTCGCCCCGATCCGGGCTGAACACGCCCTTGCGCACGCCCTCGATCGCGCCGATCGAATGCACGGCGGCGGACTTCACCTGGTAGGCGAAGGGAAACATGTCCTCGGCCAGGCGCGCCTGGATCAGGGCGTCGGGCGCGAGTGCCTTGTCCGCGCAGTGGGCGCGCGCCTTGTCGAGCAACCCGGCCACGGAGCCGAGGATCTGCTGGTAGCAGGGAACGGTCGCATCGTAGAGCGAAAAGGCCATCTCGTCCTCCAATCGGGCATGGCGGCCCCGCCGCACGGCGGAGCCGGGTTCGACTCACGGGCATCGTAGCCGATCGCGCCGCGCTCACACGATCCACTTCGAGGTCATCGCCACCACGCGCTCGCCGGACAGATCCTTGAATTTCAGCCCCATGAGCCTGGCGGTGGATTCCGGCGCCTGGATCCTCGGCGGCGGCGCCGGATCGTCGGCGGCGCGCAGGATGATCCCGGCAATGTCCGCCGAGGGCGCCGCGCCGACGTGCACGCCGGACATCATCCGGTCGTAGGCGGCGCGCATCGCCGCGAACGGGCTCTCCGGCCGCGCCGCGGGCCCGCCCGCGCTGGCGGCGAAATCGTTGGCGACCGCACCGGGCTGCACCACCAGGACGTGCACGCCGAAGGCGCGTTCCACCGGATACAGCGATTCGCACAGCCCTTCCAGCGCGTGCTTGGCCGCACAGTAGGCGTCGTTGAACGGCTGGCCGAGCCCGCCGGCGACGCTGGAAACGTTGATCACCCGCCCGCCGCCCTGGGCGCGCATCCCGGGCAGCACCGCCTTCATCAGCCTGGCCGGGCCGTAGAAGTTCACTTCCATGGCGGCGCGCAGATCCTCCTCGGTGAGTTCCTCGAGCGTGCCGCGCCAGCCGGTGCCGGCGTTGTTCACCAGCACGTCGATGCGGCCGTGGCGTTCCAGCACGCCGGCCACCACGCGGTTCACGGCGCCCGCGTCGGTGACGTCGAGGGCTTCGATCGCGGCGGCGGCGCCGCAACCGGCGAGCGCCTCGCGCAGGGCGCCGGCCGCGGCCGGATTTCGCACGGTGGCGACGACGCCATCGCCGCGCGCGGCGAATTGCCGCGCGGTCTCCAGCCCGATGCCCCGCGCGCAGCCCGTGATCAACACCACCCGTGGCGCCATCGCTCCTGCCTCCCTCCGGTTTCAGCGCCGCCCGACGGCGGCGCCCCGCGTACCATAACCCGGCGTGCGGCGAATGCAATCGCCGCGACGGTGCGAACCGGTCGCGCGGCTGCGCGACCGTCAATCCCGCCGGCCTGCGACGATGAATATGCGCCGGAAAGCGAGCAGCGTGGTGCCGTCGGGTCGCCGCGGATAGGCGGCGGCGAGCCGCGCTCGATACGCTTCCAGGAAGGCGGCCCGACGCTCGCCGTCCAGGCGCGCGAGCACCGGCCGCAGCAGCGATCCGCTCACCCATTCGAGTACCGGATCCGCGCCGGTCAGCACGTGCTGGTATTCGGTCTCCCAGATGTCGATCCAGGCGCTGTCCGGCGCCAGCCAGTCGTGGTAGCGCGCCGGGGCGTGCACCGGCGCCGCGCGCACCGCGCCCTGAAGCGCGGACCATGCCGGATCGCGCACCAGCGCGAACAGGATCCGATGCGTCGGGTTCAGGTGCTGGCGCGGCATCTGCACCGCCAGCACGCCACCGGGGGCGACCAGCCCGAACAGGCGCGGAAACAACGCCGCGTGGTCGTCGAGCCAGTGCAGGGCGGCGTTCGAGAACAGCAGGTCCACCGGCGCCGGCGCTCGCCAGTGCGCGAGATCCGCGCACTGCCAGTGCACGCGCGCAATCTCCGGCGCCCGGGCCAGCATCTGCGCGGATGCATCGATGCCGGTGAGCGCCGCATCAGGCCAGCGCCCGGCCAGCAGCCGCGTCACGTTGCCGGTGCCGCAACCCAGGTCGCAGATCGTTTCCGGAGTGCACTGCGGACTCACGCGCGCGAGCAGATCCAGCGCCGGCCGCAGGCGCTGATCGGCGAACCTGAGATAAGTCTCCGGATCCCATGTGTCATTGGGCATCGCAACTCCCCTTCTGCGTACCGGCCACCGCGTCACATTCCGACACACTACGCGGCCGAGCCGCGTGTGGCACCGGCCGACTGGAGCCTCGAACCGCCCCTACGTCGTCGCGAGCGCACGAAGCGAGCCACGCGGCCCTCGATGCCGGCGGCAGCGTGTGGATTGCTTCGTCGCTTCGCTCCTCGCAATGACGGGCTGCGGTTCATGGATGGCGCAGCGGAGCGCACCATACTGCGCCGAATTCGACCGGGCCGCCTGGATTGCCACGGCTGCTGCGCGGCCTCGCAACGACGGGGGCGGTTCGCGGTAAGGGCGTAGGGAAACCTCGATTACGATCCACGACGCGCGCGCCGGGCATTCGATTGAACGACCGCAGTGCGTGCTGCTAGACTCCGATTCCTTCCCGGCGCGGGCTCTCTGCGCAGTATGCACGCGCGGGAGCTGATCGCCGCAACGGCGATTCGAAACGTTTCCAGTCTCGCAAGTACCGGGTCGTACGATGTTGCAGCAGTTCAGCGGTGGTTCGTTTTCCAGGCTGTTGTCCGCGGCGCTGGCAATTGGGGCGATTGCGGCCCTGTTCGCGGGCCGCACGTACACCGCTGCCGGCCTCGCCTGCGCCGCCGTGGCGATGTTCCTGGTGGCAAGGATCGGCGCAGCCGCCAGCTTCGATCCCGAGCGCCCCACGCGCCCGCTCGATCCCCACGCCGCGCTCTTCGCCAAGAGCGCGATCTGGGTCGTGGCCGTCATCGGCATCGCCGCGATCTCGCTCGCGGGCTACCGCGCGCACAGCGAGGCGGCGGTTCCGAAGATCCAGTTCCAGCGCCTCACGGTCGGGCTGGTCGAGATCGCGCCGTCGCACTTCCGGGTCGGCGTCATGGCACGCCTTCGCAACTGGTCGCCGGACGAAGCGATTGCGGTCACCGGCTTGAAGTTCGCGGGCGAGTACACCCTGCGCCTGCGGGAGTCCACGCAGCAGTTGACTGTGGAAGGCGCGGACATCGGCAATACGATCCGCGCGGCCTCCGGAGTGCAAGGCCGCCACCCGATGGCGCCAGCCGCGGGCCTGACGTTGAAGATGCAACTGGGCGACGCGTTCACCATCGAGCCGCGCTTCGAGGCGGAGAAACTCGCCGTGGGGTTCAACGGAACTTGGACCGTGGCGACGAACCGCGGCGAGATCCAGTTGAGCCCAATCAATCGCGTCCGCATCGCGCCGGTATCGGCGGCCGACTGGTCGGCGCTGCAGGACTCGGCGCAACGCCCGGCCGCACCCTGAGCCGCCCGCATCCACCCGGCGCGCCGGCGCCCGGGACGGCCGTCACAACCAGCGGATGCGCCCGCCGTGGCCGTCGCAGCGTCCGAGCCGCGTTTCCACCGATCCGCCACCCTCGTAGCGGTGGTGGATCAGCTCCCAGATATGCACACTGCCGTCCTGGATGCTCCGGTCCCGGCCCTCGGTGCCGAGCATCGACCATTGCTCGATGCCGAAGCGGTGCACCGGCCGGCGCCGACCGGTGTCCGCGAGCAGCGCGTCCAGCGCGGCGATCTGTGCCGGCGTCCAGTAGTACAGCACCGCGGAATGGAACACGCACAGCGGCCCGTCGAACTCGTCGATGAGCCGCGGCAGCACCTCGAGGGCGTCGCCGGCCTCCACGCGCAGCGGATTGCGGCGCAGGATCCCGATCGCGGCTTCGAAGTTGCGGCGCCGGCCGAGCTGCTCCGGCCACAGGTTCGCCAGCAGCCAGCGGTACTGATCCTCGTCGCCGACGTCGATCACGTTGATGTCGATCCCGGCGCGGCGCGCCACCGCCGGGATGCGCCTGGGCATGCGCGCCGCGACCACGGCCGGCTCGCCGCGGAACTCGCTCTGCAGCCGCACCGGGGAGTCCGGGTCGCCCGCCGTGCCCGCGGCGCCGTAGTCGTAGTGATAGCGATCGAAGAGCAGGTTGAAGCCGACGCTGCAGCCGATCTCGATGATCGACAGCGGCTCGCCCGCGAGCCCGGCGACGTGGTACAGCGCCGGAAACACGAAAGACGCGCGCCCCGGCAGGGTGTACTGCACCGGGCGCGTCTGCAGCAACCGGCCGATGTCATCGGCATGTTCGAGAGCGAACTCGCGCAGCAGCGGATACAGCGCGGCCGCGTCCGCGGGCCGGGCGGTCATGACGGGGTGCAGGTCGGCGAGCGGCGACGGGCGCCCCTGCAGCAGCAGGTAGTTGACCGCGGTGAACAGCGCGATGTCCTGGAGCTGATGGTGCGGCGTGTTGGCCATCAGGGCGATCATCGGCGGGTCCTCGGCCATCCGCCCGGCGAGCGCCGCGTACATCGGCGCCCCGATCATTTCCAGCGTCCGGGCGTGCAGGCGGCACTCCCGGGCGATACGTTCGTGCTGTGCAGCGTCGGTCATCCTCGCCTCCCCGGGCGTTGCTGGTGTCGCAAGCCCGCCATTATGCGGTACCCGGATCGCCGCGCGCACTCCCGGGCAGCGGGTTTCCACGCCGCCGGCCGGTCGTGTACAGTCCCTCGCCGGCACCGCCATGGACAACACGCACAGCGCCCACCGCAACTACGTCCTCGGCGTCCTGGTCGCGGTCTACACCTTCAACTTCATCGACCGACAGATCCTTTCCATCCTGCTCGAACCGATCAAGCGCGACCTGGGGCTGTCGGACGCTTGGCTCGGCCTGCTGACCGGCTTCGCCTTCGCCGCGTTCTACACCACCTTCGGCATCCCGATCGCGCGCATCGCCGACCGCGGCAACCGCCGCAATCTCATCGCGCTCTCGCTCGCGGCCTGGAGTGCGATGACCGCCCTGTCGGGCATGGTGACGCAGTTCTGGCAATTGCTGCTGGCGCGGATCGGCGTCGGCATCGGCGAGGCCGGCTGCTCGCCCGCCGCGCATTCGATGATCGCCGACTACTTCCCCGCGCGGGTGCGCGCCACCGCGCTCGGCGTGTACTCGCTGGGCATCCCGCTGGGAACGCTGTTCGGCTTCCTCGCCGGCGGCTGGATTGCGCAGTACTTCGGCTGGCGCATGGCGCTGCTGATCGTCGGTCTGCCGGGGCTCGCGCTCGCCCTGCTGGTGCGCCTGACGGTGCGCGAGCCGCCGCGCGGACTGGCGGAACGCCGCAGCGCGGACGGCGAGCAACCGGGCTTCATGCGGACCGTCGCCTACCTGGCGCGCAAGCGCTCGTTCCGGCACCTGGCGCTGGGCAGCGGCCTGACGGCCTTCGTCGGCTACGGCTACGCGACCTGGATGCCGTCCTACCTGGCGCGTTCGTTCGGCATGCAGTCCGGCGAAATCGGCACCTGGCTGGGGCTCATCCTCGGCATCCCGGGCGGCATCGGCATCGTGCTCGGCGGCTGGCTCGCGGATCGCTGCGGCGCCCGCGACACCCGCTGGTACCTGTGGACGGTGAGCATCGCGCTCGCCGCGAGCGTACCGATGCTGCTCGCGGTCGCACACGCGGGCAGCGCCGCGACCGCGCTCGGGTTGTTCGTGGTGCCGGCCATGCTCTCGAACTTCTACCAGGCGACCTCGTTCTCGCAGACCCAGGGCATGGTGCCGCTGCGGATGCGCTCGGTGGCGGCGGCGGTGCTGCTGTTCGTGGCCAACATCGTCGGCCTGGGTTGCGGGCCGCAGTTCATCGGCCTGGCGAGCGACCTGCTGCGCGCGTCCTTCGGCCAGGAATCCCTGCGCTGGGCCCTGTTCGCGGCGGCGTTCTTCAACCTCTGGTCCGCGTTCCACTACCACCGCGCGGGCAGGTACCTCGCCGCGGACATCGAATCCTGACGCGGCGCGTCGGCGCGCCGTTCGATCACGCAAGGCCCGCGCGCCGGAACCCCTCCAGGTAGCGATCCCGATCCGCTTCGAGCCGGATCGGCATGCGCCGGGCGATCCACTCGAGCGACAGCCCGGGCTGTGTCCGGCGCAGCTCTTCCAAGGCCGCGGTGGCGGCCGCTTCGTCGCCCGCCATGGCCGCGGCGGCCGTCAGCACGCGGTGCGCACCGACGAAATCCGCGCGCTCGCGCAGGGAGTCCCGTGCCAGACTCATCGCCTCGGCGTAGCGCCCGGCGACGAACTGCACGTAGGCGGAAATCCCCAGGTAGATTGCGCGCAGCGGATCGCGCGGGCTGGCGTGCAGCGCCCTGGCCGCCGGCCCCTCGGCCTCGCGCCAGCGCCCGCAGTAGGCCAGCGCGAGCGCGTGGTAGGCCTGCGCGAGCAGGAAGCCCGGGTTCAGCCGGGTGGCCAGATCGAACTCGGCCAGGCAATCGTCGAAGCGGCGCGTGAACAGGTACGCGCAACCCAGCGCGTGGCGTGCCCAGGCATCCTCGCGGTCGGCGGCCGCGGCCGCGCGCGCCGCGTGCTCGGCGATCGCCACCGCGCCGTCGAGTTCCTCCCAACCCATGTGTGCGCCGAACGTGTGGCTGGCGGCCAGCACGCCCTGCGCCCGCCCGTACTCGGGATCGATGCCGATCGCCTTCTCCAGCAGCGCCTGGGCAACGAGGTTGTCCTGCCGGGTGACGCGCCAGTAATGCGCGAGCGCGCGCATGAGCAGATCCCAGGCATCCATGCTCTCCGGCGCCTTGCGCGTGGCGCGAAAGCTCTCGGCGGCGTAGAGCTGCGGCTCGATCGCGGCGACGATCGCACCACTGATTTCGTCCTGGACCGCGAACACGTCCGCCAGCGCGCGATCGTAGCGCTCGGCCCACAGGTGGCTGCCCGAGGCCGCGTCGACGAGCTGCGCGGTGATGCGCACGTGGCCGCCGTGCCTGCGAACGCTGCCTTCCACGACGTAGCCGGCGCCGAGTTCGGCGCCGATCAGTTCCACGTTCTGCATACGCCCCCTGTAGGCGAACGACGAACTGCGGGCGATGACCATGAACCAGCGCTGGCGCGACAGCGCGGTGATGAGATCCTCGGTGATGCCGTCGGAGAAATACTCCTGGTCCGGATCGCCGCTCATGTTCACGAACGGCAGCACGGCGATGGCCGGGCGGACGGTTGCGGCCGCGCGCGCCGCGGCGGCACCTGCATCCGGCGGTTCCGGGCCACCAGCCGCGGGCGCTTGCCCGAGCGTCTGCGCCTGCCCGACGAAGCGGAACCCGCGCCGGGCGACGGTCCGGATCAGGCGCTGGTCCCCGCCGTTGTCTCCGATTGCGCGGCGCGCGGCGTTGATGCGGCTGGCGAGGGTGGATTCGGAAACGATGCGGCCGTGCCAGATCGCATCGAGCAGTTCGTCCTTGCCGACGACACGGTCGCGATGCTCGAGGAGGTAGAGCAGCAGGTCGAACACCTGCGGCTCCACCGCGACGGAGACCGCGCCCCGGCACAGTTCGCGGCGGCCGGCATCGAGCGTGTGGCCGGAAAACTCGAATCGCACCGCACGCCCCCGGATCCACGGCCGGCCTCCAGGATAAATCAGGCCCTCCTCACGAACAAATCAAGGGTGCCGCAAAGCGCGCCTGCGCCGACGGCGCCATCCTGCATCCACCCCGTGAACGCGGCCGCCATCCGGGCGCGATGCAGGGTACCCGGTTCCAATCGATCACAGGAGGCTCCCATGCTACGACTCACAGCCATGATCTACGGCCTCGCGGCCTATGTCGCGTTCTTCGGCACCTTCGTGTACGCGGTCGGATTCGTCTCGGGCTGCTTCGTGCCCAAGGCGATCGATGACGGCGCGGTGGTCGCGCCGGCCCAGGCGCTGATCGCGAACCTGTCGCTGCTGACCCTGTTCGCGCTCCAGCACAGCGTGATGGCGCGCAAGCGCTTCAAGGCGTGGTGGACGCGCTACGTGCCGCCGGCCGTGGAGCGCAGCACCTACGTGCTGCTGTCCAGCCTCGCGCTCGCGCTGCTGTTCTGGAAGTGGCAGCCGATGCCGGGCATCCTCTGGAAACTCGAGGATCCGCTCGCGGTGGGCCTGGTCTCGGCGCTGTCCGCCTGCGGCTGGCTGATCGTGCTGACCAGCACCTTCCTCATCAATCACTTCGAGCTCTTCGGCCTGCACCAGGTCGCGAACAACCTGGCCGGCCGGCCGATGCCGCCGCCGCGCTTTCGCACCCCCCTGTACTACCGGCTCGTTCGCCATCCGATCTATACCGGATTCATCGTCGCGTTCTGGGCGGCGCCGACGATGAGCCTCGGCCACCTGCTGTTCGCAGCGGCGAGCACCGCCTACATCGTGGCCGGCACGCTGCTGGAGGAACGCGATCTGATCGACGCGTTCGGCGACGAGTACCGCCGCTACCGCGAGCGCGTGCGGATGTTCGTGCCGTGGCGGCGCACCGCCGGCGGGCGGGCCCGCGGTTGAAGCCGGCCCTGCCCGCCCGCGTCGACGTCACGGGCGGGCGGGGTCACAGCGTCGCGACCCCGGATCGCCTGAGCCAGGCCTTTTCGGCCTCGACGGCGAAGAATACCGACGCGCCCAGCGCCAGGATGGCCAGCCAGGTGTCCACGCCCAGGCTGGTGCTGGCGAATACCGCCTGCATCGGCGGCGCGTAGGTGAACAGCCCCTGCAGCCCGGCGAGGATGCCGCACACCAGCAGCACCTGCGGATTGCCGGCCAGGGTCTCGGGCGCGAACGCGTGCTGGGTGAAATGGCGGACGTTGAACAGGTAGAACATCTCGCAGACGACGATCGTGTTGACCACCGCGGTGCGCGCGGCTTCCAGGCTCCGCCCCTGCGCCAGTTCCCACTCGAAGATGGCGAACGCCGCGGCGACGATGAGCACGATGACGAACAGCACGCGCATGCCGAGCGTCCGGGTGACGATCGGCTCGCCGGCCGGGCGCAGTGCGCGCGTCATGACGCCGGGCTCGCCCGGCTCGAAGGCCAGGGCGAGCGCGAGCGTGACGGCGGTGACGGTATTGATCCACAGGATCTGGCTCGCCGTCACCGGCAGCGGCAGGCTGGCGAGCACCGCGAGCAGGATCACGCCGGCCTGGCCGCCGTTGGTGGGCAGCATGTGAATCAGGCACTTCTTGATGTTGTCGAAGACGACGCGGCCTTCCCGGACCGCGGCGGCGATGGTCGCGAAATTGTCGTCCGTGAGCACGAGGTCCGACGCCTCCCGCGCGGCGTCGGTGCCCTTGCCGCCCATGGCGACGCCGATATCCGCCGCCTTGAGCGCGGGCGCGTCGTTGACACCGTCGCCGGTCATCGCAACCAGGTGCCCGTTCGCCCGAAGCGCCCGCACCAGGCGCAGCTTCTGTTCCGGGCTCGTGCGCGCGAACACGTCCGAGTCCGATGCGACGCGTGCCAGCGCCGCGTCGTCCAGCCGGCCGATCTCCTCGCCCGTGAGCACGCGCGCCGAGGCCAGCCCGAGCTGCCGGCCGATGGCGGCGGCGGTGAGGGCGTGATCGCCGGTGACCATCTTGACCTGGATGCCGGCCGCGCGGCACTCGGATACGGCGGCAATCGCCTCCGCGCGCGGCGGATCGATGATGCCGACCAGGCCGAGCAGATCGAACCTGCGCGTCATGTCGGTCAGTTGCAGATCCGGGCGTTCGCCCCCCCAGTGCGCGCTCGCGAGCGCCAGCACGCGCTCGCCCGACTCCGCCGCCCGGCGCACCGCGCGTTCCCAGTACACCGTGTCGAGCGGCTGCCCGTCGCACTGGCTCGAGCACAGTGCCAGCACGCGCTCGGGCGCACCCTTGAGCAGCGCCAGCCGGCGCCCGCTGTGATCGTGATGCAATGTCGCCATGTACTGGCGTTCGGACTCGAACGGGATCTCGTCGGTCCGCGGCCACTGCAGCGCGAGATCGGCGGGATCCAGGCCGGCCTTGCGCGCCAGCGTGACCAGCGCGCCCTCGGTCGGATCGCCGGCCAGCAGCCAGCCGCCTCCCGGTGCCTCGTGGATGCGCGCGTCGTTGCACAGCAGCGCGCAGCGGGCGAGCGCCTGGAGGGCGGCGTCCCGTTCGGGATCCACCGGCTCGCCGGCCGCGTGGAAGCCGCCCTCGGGCGCGTAGCCTGCGCCCGTGACCTGGAGTTCGCGCCCGGGGAGCAGCACGCGTACCACGGTCATTTCGTTCCGGGTCAGGGTGCCGGTCTTGTCGGTGCAGATGACGGACACCGAGCCGAGTGCCTCCACCGCGGGCAGGCGCCGGACGATGGCCCGCTTGCGCGCCATCGCCCGCGTGCCGATCGCCAGGACGATCGTCACCACCGCCGGCAGGCCTTCCGGGATCGCCGCCACCGCCAGCCCGACGACCGCCGGAAACAGCTCGGCGAGTTCGAAGCCGGCCACGAAATGGCCGTAGGCGAGCGTCAGGGCCGACAGCACCAGGATGAAGCCGGTCACCTGGCGCGCGAAGCGATCCAGCCGGCGCGTGAGCGGCGTAGCCAGATCCCCCACCCCGGCCACCAAGGTGCCGATGCGGCCGATCTCGGTGCGCGCGCCGGTCTCGACGACGATACCAGCGCCCTGGCCGAAGCTCACGAGCGTCCCCGCGTGGCACATGCAGGTGCGGTCGGCCACGGCGGCGTCCTGCGCCGCCGGGCCCACGGACTTCTCCACGGGCGCGGATTCCCCGGTCAGGGCCGCCTCGACCACCCGCAGGTTCTTCGCGCGCAACAGCAGGATGTCGGCCGGAACGCGATCGCCGGACTCCAGCAGCACGACGTCCCCCGGCACGAGATCGGCGGCCTCCACGGTGCGCCGCTCGCCGTCGCGCAATACGCTGGCGCGCTGCGCGAGCATGCCCCGCACCGCCTCCAGGGCGCGCTCGGCCCTGCCTTCCTGCACGTGGCCGATGATCGCGTTGATGACCACGACACCGAGGATGACCGCGGTGTCGACCATGTCGCCGAGCACCGCCGTCACGATGCTCGAGGCGAGCAGCACGTAGATGAGCGGATTGTGGAACTGCAGCAGCAGGCGCAGCCACGCGGGCCGGCGTGGCGGTTCACCCAGGCGGTTCGCGCCGTGTTCACGGAGCCGGCTCGCGGCCTCCTGCGAACTCAGTCCGGCGGCCGGTGCCACGCCCAGCGCCGCCGCCGCGGACTCGGCCTGGCGTGCATGCCACGCCACGTCGACGTTCGGGTGCGCCTGCAATGCCGGCTCGTTCATCCGCCGCGGCCCCGCGTGCAACCGTGGCCGCGCCGCGCAGGAACACGCCCGCCCGCCTGCGCCGCGGCGGCGGGTGCAGGCACGGGCCCGGCCTGCACCTCAGGCCGCTCCCATCCGCGCCGCCGGCTGCGACGGCCACGCGGCCGGCAATGGGCTGTCGATGTCGCGAAGCATGTTCAAAGAGGCTCTGCCGATGACCGATGCACGGTAGCACTGCCGCAGGTGGCGCCTGCCTGACCGTCGTCAAGCCGGCCGCGGGCGCCGGCCGCGCCGCATCAAAGCGCGCCGAACACCTCGTCGTCGTGCTCGCCCAGGCGCGGCGCGCGGCGCGCGATCCTCCACGGGCTGGCAGGCAGCACGTACGGCGCGCCCGGATAATGCACCGTACGGCCGATTTCGGGATGCTCGATCGGCACCTGCATGCCACGTGCCTGGAAGTGCGGGTCCTGGATCGCCTCCTCGGGCGAGTAGATGATGCCCGCGGCCAGGTCCATCTCCTGGCAGCCGATGAAGAACTCGTACGCGGGCAGCTTCGAGGCGATGAGGCGCATGCCCTCGCGGCCGGCGCCGAAGATGGCGGTGATCTCGTCGTCGACCCCGACCTTCATGATGTCGAACGCACCCTGCCATTGCGCACCCTGCTCCAGGAAGACGCGCTCGGGGAATTCGGCGCCAATGCCAAGCTTGTCGAGCCACGCGAGCAGGCGCTGGAACTCCTCCGGGAAGCGCGGCGGCACCCCGCTGTTCACGTAGCGCCCGTCGGCGCAACGCACCTGCACCGGAATCGTCGGCTGCACCATGGCGTGCCGCCCGGTCTGGCGCTGCACCGTCTGCTTCGCCCCCAGCCAGAAGAACGACGCCGCCTCGGTGGTGACGTTGGCCGCGGCGTGGAAGCTGACGTCGATGAACTGGCCCTCGCCGGTGGCCATCCGGTGCAGCAACGCGGTGAGCAGCGCCATCACCGCGTAGTGACAGCCGATGTTCCAGCCCTGGTTGCCGCCCCCGCGCACCGGCGGCAGCGCATGATCGTCGTAGCCGTTGCTCCACACCGGGCCGCCGCCGGCAAGCACGGTGAGATCCGTGCAGGGCAGGTCGCTGTCGGGGAACCGGCGCCCGTAGGGCGTGACCGCGGCGTGCAACAGCCCGGGATTCGCGCTTGCGAGATCGGCGTAGTCCAGGCCGAGATCCGCCAGACGGCGCACCGGCTCGGATTCGAGCAGGATGTCCGCGCCGCGCAGCAACGCCCGGAAGCGGTCGCGATCGGCGGCGGTGTCGAGATCCAGAACCACCGAGCGCTTGCTGGTGTTGTAGTGCCACCAGTACAGGCTGCGATCCGGCCCGGGAATGTCGTCGACGAACGG
This sequence comes from Gammaproteobacteria bacterium, assembly GCA_050183625.1. Classification (GTDB taxonomy): domain Bacteria; phylum Pseudomonadota; class Gammaproteobacteria; order JADZEE01; family JADZEE01; genus JBFXBD01. The sequence continues at coordinate 23,471 of JBFXBD010000056.1, read as the reverse complement.
TGCATACCGGCGCGCCGGATCGCCGCCCGGCGGTTCGACCAGGATGACGTCCGCGCCCATGTCGCCGAGCAGCTTGCCGGCCAGCGCGATCCGCTCGTTGGCCAGCTCGATCACCCGCAGCCCGGCAAGCGCGCTCACAGCACGCCCTCCGCGCGCAGCGCCGCCACTTCCTCGCGGCTCATGCCGAGCAGTTCGTGCAGCACTTCCTCGTTGTGCTGGCCCAGGCACGGTGCGGGCTGATCGATGGTCCAGTCGGTGCGCGAAAGGTGCACCGGCAGGCCGTCCACGCGCACGCGGCCGATGTGCGGGTGGGTCACCTCGGGCCACAGGCCGAACTCGCCCGTGGTGGGATCCTGGTCGATGCGCTCCTGCGGGCGCTGCACCGCCGCGGCGGCAATGCGCGCCGCGCGCAGCCGCGCCTGCAGGTCGAACTTGTCGTGCAGGCGGGTCCAGCCGGCGACCGCGGCATCGAGCGCGTCCTGATCGGCATGGCGCGCCGCGAGCGTGGCCCAGGCCGGATCGGCGCACCATGGCGCACCGGCCACCGCACCCAGGGCGCGCCACTCGTCGTCATTGCGCACCGCGATTGCGATCCACTCGTCATCGCCGGCCGCGGGGTAGACCCCGTGCGGCGCCATCGGCGGCCAGTCGTTGCGATTGCCGTGCGGCTGGCCGGGGCGGCGCAGCGGGCGGTGGTTCACGTCCCAGTCGAGCAGCGCAGGGCCATTCAGCGTCAGGGTCGCATCGGTGGAGGCGAGATCCACCCACTGGCCCTCGCCGGTGCGCTCGCGGTGCACCAGCGCGAGCAGGATGGCCATCGCCATGTAGTAGGCGGCGGTGTGATCCATGTACGAATAGCCCCAGCCGGCCGGCTCCATGTCCGGCAGGCCGGCGCTGAAGGTCAGGCCGCCGAGCGCCTGGGCGATCGGACCCCAGGTCTTGTAGCGCCAGTACGGGCTGCGGTGGCCGAACCCGCAGTTGGAGACATAGACGATGTCCGCGCGCAGCTCGCGCATGCGTTCGTACGGGAAGCCCATCTTCGCCAGCACGCCGGCGGCGAAATTCTCGGCGACCACGTCGCTGCGGCGGATGATTTCGGCGACGATCGCGCGGCCCTTGTCCGTGCGCAGGTTGACCGTGATGCCGCGCTTGCCGGTGTTGTGATTGTTGAATCCGCCGCTCATCTCGATGCCGCGGCGCTCGTCCACGTAAGGGCCGAAGGCGCGCATGATGTCCCACATCCCCTGGCGCACCGGATCCTCGATGCGGATCACGTCCGCGCCGAAGGCCGCCAGCCACTTGGTGGCTCCCGCCCCGGCCAGAATCCCTGAGAAATCGCAGATCCGATAACGCGAAAGCGCGCCCTTGCCCATGCCCCTCACCGCAGCGTCGAACCCAGCGGCGAAGTGTAGATCCATTCCGCGCGCGGACCGATTCATTTTTCGCGCCGTCCTGAATCGATCCGCTTCCGATCCCTGGCCATGCGATAATCGCCGCGGATCCTCAGGAGGGACGATGCGATACCGAGTCGTGCAATGGGGCGCCGGCAGGAACGGAGCGGCGCTGATCCGCGCCATCGCCCGGCATCCGGATCTGGAACTGGCCGGCTGCAAGGTCTACAGCGCGGACAAGGACGGCGTCGATGCCGGCATCCTGGCCGGGATCGCACCGCTCGACGTGCGCGCAACCGCCGACCGGCAGGCCATCATCGACATCCCCGCGGACGTGGTCATCCACTGTCCCCGGCTGTCGCCCGACATGCGCGAGAACGACCGCGACATCTGCGACCTGCTGCGCGCCGGGCGCAACGTCATCAGCGTCTCGGGCGCGCACTCGATGCCCGCGGCGATCCCGGGCTACGCCGCCCAGTTCGAAGCCGCCTGCCGGGCCGGCGGCAGCACCTTCGCCGCCGCTGGCGTCAACCCCGGCTTCATCTGCGAGCGCCTGGCGCCGACGCTGACCGGGCTGTGCGTGGACGTCGACCGCATCTGCATCCGCGAGACCTACGACTGCTCCAACGGGACGCCGGACCTGCTGTTCCGGGCCATGGGATTCGGCCAGCCGCCCGATCGCTGGACCGCGGACTCGCCCCTGGGAGCGATGTTCAATCACCTGTTCGTGCAGTTGATCCACAACATGGCCGCCACGCTTGGCGTCGGCTTGCGCGAAGTGCGGCACAGCGCCCAGACGGCACCCGCGCACCGCGACATCGCGGTGGCCGGCGGCGTGGTCGCCGCGGGAACGGTGGCGGCCATCGGCCAGAGCTGGGAAGGGGTGCCCCTGGACCCCGGCCAGATCAGGCTCGTCAAGCAGACGCGCTGGGTGATTGCCACCGACATTCCGGGCTGGCCGCCGCACTCCGGCTGGCAGATCGAAATCGCCGGCATTCCGGGCCTGCGCGCGGACATCCGCATCGACCCCGAGGGCGACCACACCTACGAGCCCGAATGCATGGTCGGCGGCGCCATCCCGATGATCCCGGAGGTCGTCGCCGCGCCGCCCGGCTTGCTGATGCCGCGCATCTTCGCCCCGTTCCGCAAGCACTTCGCATGAGGCCGATCGCCGGCCGCTTCGCTGCGCTATCAATGTCCGTTCCGTCATTGCGAGGCCGCGCAGCGGCCGCGGCAATCCAGGCGGCCTGGACCCAATCGGCGCCGTATGGGTCGCTTCGCTGCGCTCGCGACGACGGGGAAGCGCGATGACGAGCACTGAGTCCGTGCCCGGATCCGGAGGTGGAAGATGAGCCTGACCAGCATCAGTCGCACCGCGTTGCTGACCTCCCTGATGCGGACCATCCACTCGCAGCACGATCCGCGGCCGCTCATCGATGACCGCTGGGGCCGGCGCCTGATGCCGGCGGCGCAGTGGAACGAGGCACGCGACTACATGCTCGCGGCGCTGAAGGCACCTGCATCGGACGCGGCCGATGCGGAAGCCGCGCTGGCCGAAGCGTTCAAGCGCAGCCCGACCTACGCCGGCTGCATCGTTCGCACCCGCTACACCGAGGAGTGCCTGCGCGCCGCCGTGGAGCGCGGCGTGCGCCAGTACGTCATCCTCGGAGCGGGGCTGGACAGCTTCGCCCTCAGACAACCGCCCGGTTTCCAAGACGTGCAGATCATCGAGATCGATCACCCCGCCACCCAGGCGACCAAGCGGCAATGGCTGCACGCCGCGGGCGTCGACATCCCGCCGAACCTGCACCTGCTGGCGGTGGACTTCAGCGCCGAGGATCTGCACTCGGCGCTCGCCCGCTCGCCCCTGCGCCACGGCGCGGGCGTGTTCTTCGCGTGCCTGGGCGTGACGATGTACCTTCCGCGCGCGGCAAACATGGCGATGTTCCGCACGATTTCGGAGGTGTCGGCACCGGGCAGCGAACTGGTGTTCACCTACATCCACGAGCGCGAACTGGACCCGGCCACGCGCTCGAAGGCATACCGGACGATCACGTCCAACGTCAGCAGCCTGGGCGAGGGCTGGCTGTGCGGCTTCGACCCCGACACCCTCGGCGCGACCCTCGCCCCGGCCGGCCTGCGCGTACTGGACGACTACGACGGCGAGCGGTTCCCGCAACTCTACGACCGCAGCGGCGCGCCGCCGCTGCGGCTGATGCCGACCAACCACTGCGCACGCGTAGCCGTCGTCCAACGGCCCTGACCCCGGCACCTGGAACGGGTTCTTCGAGAAAGGGATTCGCCGCAACACCATCGCGCACGGGATCGCCGGGCGGCATCGCGCGCTCGAAGCACGATCGGGCCAGGCTACCGGTTGCTGGATTGCACCGCCGTGCGCGGCGAGATCCTGCCGGTGAAAACGGGCAGGTCGAGTGGCGAAAGGATCCCCGGCGGTGCCGCGCAGACGGCCGGAATCGCGTTGACCGCGTGCGTCGCGGTGACCACCACGCCGGCATCGACCCGGTCCCGGTAGTCGAACACGACCTCGCAACGGTAGCCGGGGTGGCCGCGGACGATGACTCTGTAGGAGGAATCCCGGGTCCCGGTCGGAGCGTCCCACTGCGGCGCAACGTCCGGGTGCGCGCGATCGACGTGCTCCAGCACGATCAGCGGCCTTCCGTCGACGATGCCGATGAGTTCGAATCTCACCGCCGCGATGCTGCCGGCCGGGACGATCCCGAACGCCGTGTCGATATCACGATCGAACTCCGCAACCTCGAAGTTCAGCTCATGGCGCTCGATCGACGCGCCGATGGCTTCGGCGATGGTGAGCAAGGTCCCTTTCCACCACAGTTCGATGACGCCCGACACGCGCAGCGGCGCAGCGTAGTCGAGCGGCTTGCCGAAGCCGAAGTACTCCCGCATCACCGGTTCGACGCCGTAATGGGAAATGTTGCCCAGTTCCTGGACCCGCACCGAATCAATGCGGCCGGCGAGCGAGAGCAGCGACAGCGCCAGTCCGCTGGTGGCATAGCCGGGATCGATCCCGGTATTGAAGAACGAGGCGCCACCGCGACGGCACGCGGCTTCAATGACATCGCGCCGCCGCGGATCGGCCGCTGCCGGGTGGACGAACTCCAGCACCGATGTCGTGACCACATCGATGCCGCGATCGAGGAAGCGGGCCATCTCGCGGCAGGCGTCGTCTTCCCTGCCGGTGCCGTTCGCGCAATAGCACAGGCAATCCGGCTCCAGCGCGAGCAGGGCCTCCCAGCTTCCCGTCGCCAGCACTCCGCTGGCGCCAATGGGAGGCAGTTCCGGAGCACCGCACAACTGCGCCGCGTCCCTGCCGATCTTCTGCGGCGAATGCGCGAACACGCCGACAAGATCCAGATCCGGGTGATCCACGATCGCACGCAGTCCGTGCCTCCCCGTGACGCCGGTGCCGCAATGGACGACGCGCAGGCTCACGACGCGCGCCGGCGGAAACGGAAATCCTGCGACGGTGCGAGCCTGATGGCCGCGAATGCGCGCAGGGCATGAAGGCCGGATGCGTCCGTGCCGGCATGAATCACCAAATGGACCATGTGTCGTCTCCGGACCCCGCGCCATCCACGGCGGCGCGGCGATCCGCCGGCGTGCGTCAGCGCTTCGCCCATGAGAAGTCGGGTGGAATGGGGCGGCGTTCGCCGCGGCGCATGGTGTCGATGAAGCGATCCGGCGCCGCAGGCGCCGGCACCGGCGCGGCATCGCGCTCCGGATGCTTCCAGAACTCCTCCCACGACGGAAAGTTTGCATGCCAGGTGCCGTCGCGCGCGGGCTGGCCCGGCCAGCGGATCTTGTGCGGTCCCACCGGATGTCGATCCACCGGCGTGAGATACAGCTCCGACGGCGCGCGGCGCTTGAAGTACCAGCGCCCGTCGACGCGGCTGTAGAGATCGAGGTAGTACATGTACATCGGCAGCCACTGGCCCGAGGCCTCGTGCTCGCAGCGGCAGTAGACGATGCCGTGCGCACGATCAGGGGCATCGAACTCGATCACGTGGCCGCCGATGTGGTGCGCCGAGGTCGTGAACGCACGAACGACCGTCGCGAAGGACTGCTTCAGCGCCAGCCGCCCGGATTCGGTGGAACTGACGCGCACGTCCTCCACGTACAAGCCGACCAGCGCGTCCAGGTCGCGCATGTCCAGCGCCAGCGCATACTTGGACGCGAGCTGGCGGATGGCGTCAATCGCCTCCATGCGTTCCAGGCGCTCGGCGAGCGCGGCTATTCCGTCAGACATTGCAGTGCCCCTTTTCGAATCGCCCCGGGTCGATTTTCCGGATTACGCCAGCGGAGGTACGCGCCTGTCCGCGTTGAATACGCCCATCCCGAGTCCATCATGGAACGCGGCGGACGACCTGCTCGCCGAAAGCGCGGACGGTCTCCACGGATGCCGCGGGGTCGTCACCGCACAGGTTCAGGGCGATCCAGTCCACGCCCATGCCGGCGAGCCGGTGCACGTCGGCCAGGCACGAGTCGGCGGACCAGCCCTTGCGCAGGTCCAGCATCGGCCAGATCCCCGCGGCGACGATTTCGACTTCGCTGCGTGCGCGGCCGTGACGCCCGAGCGCCGCGATGAAATCGCCGGCGCGCCGGCCGATGGCATCGAGATCCGGCAGCGGCCGGGTGCGGATCGTGGATGCGGACGGGCCACGCGTGAGCATCCCGATCCAGCCCTGGCCGATGCGCGCGGCGTGCTCCAGGCCCCAGTCGCTGTTGCCGTGGAACCAGAGCGGCGGGTGAGGTCGCTGCAGCACGTGCGGCTGCAGGCGGATGCCGCGCGCATCGTGGCGCGCGCCGCGATAGTCCATGTCGCGCTCGCGCCATGCGCGCAGCATGACGTCGAGCGTCTCGTCGGCCTGCGGCCGCCGCTGCGCCGAGTCGGCCCCCTGCGCGAACAGCTCGGCGCGGTGATAGCCGCTGCCCAGGCCGAGCGTCACCCGCCCGGCGCTGAGGTGGTCCAGCGTCGCCACCTTGTGCGCGAGCGCGAAGCCATTGTGATACGGCAGCACGGCGACGTAGCTCGCCAGCCGTACGCGCTCGGTGACCGCGGCGCAGAACCCGAGAGAGGTGAACAGATCCGCGCTGCCCTCGCCGCCGGAATCCACCCACCGGCCGGAGGGCGAGGGGTGATCGGTGAAGGCGAGCGCGTCCCAGCCGCTGTCCTCCACCGCGCGCGCGAATGCCTTTACCGCCGCCGGGGCGAGAATGCCCGGCGTCCAGGCCGGGTCGCCGACGCCGTGCTGGATCAGGAATTTCATCGCCACGCCCTCAGCGGCGGATGTAGTTCGTGGCGAAATCCTCGATGAAGGCGCGCGAAGCCGCCGGCGTGCCGTGCGGCGCCGCGACCACCGCCCAGGTGGCACCGACTTCGGCGTACGCGGCCAGGGCTTCGCGGTGGCGGGCGACATCGGCCTTGGGATTGGCCAGCGTCGGATCCGTATAGGCGATGGCGATGTCCAGGCTCGCGGCGCGGCTCCCGGCCAGCTCGCGCAGCTCGCGGACGCGGGCGGCGAGCTCGTCCATCGACCCCAGGTGGGGCGTGCGCGTGGTCTTGGAGATGTCCACATGCCCCGTGAGCGGCATCCAGCCCTGCGCAGCGGCCGCGACACGACGCAGCGTGAGCCTGGAATTGCCACCAATCCAGATCGGGATGGGGATCTGCACCGGCCGGGGCCGCCCGATCACCTCCCTGGCTTCGAAATGCCTGCCCTTGTAGCTGAGCGGCTCGCCGCTCCAGAAGCGCGGCAACACCTCCAGCGCTTCGTCGAACAGCGCGTTGCGCTCCTCGATGTCGACCCCCAGGGCATTGAACTCGCCCTTCAGATACCCGGTGCCGACGCCGAGGATGAAGCGGCCGCCGGAGAGCTTGTCGACGGTGGCAGCGGCCTTGGCGAGCAGGAAGGGATTGCGGTAGGGCACCACCGCCAGGTAGGTGAGCAGGCGGAGCTTCTTCGTCACCGCCGCGGCATGGCCGAGGGCGATGAAGGGATCCAGCGTCTGGTGGCCGCCCGCGGACAGCCAGCGCGCACCGGGCGCGGGATGCTCGGTGAAGGCCATGGCCGCGAACCCGGCGTCCTCGGCGGCGACGGCGAGATCGGCAACCGGGCCGGAGTCGAGCATGTCCGGATCCGGACCGTGCAGTTCCGGGTACTGGTAGATGAATTTCATCGCGGCAGGCCTTCCTGGATTGACGGGCGAAGCGTTGGATTCTAATCGTTCCGTGCGGCCGGCGCGCGCCGCGGGCGGATCAACCCAGCAGCGCGGCGATGTCGGCCCCGATCCGCGCCGGCTTCACGCGCGAGCCGTAGCGCTTGCGGACCGTTCCGTCGCGGTCGACCAGGAACTTGGTGAAATTCCACTTGATCGCGCGCGTGCCCAGCAGGCCGCGCCGGGCGTCCTTCAGGTGCTCGTAGAGCGGGTGCGCCGACGGTCCGTTGACGTCGATCTTGGCGAACATCGGGAAGCTCACGTCGTAGGTCGCCGAGCAGAACCGGGAAATCTCGGCTTCGCTGCCGGGTTCCTGGGCGCCGAACTGGTTGCACGGAAAACCGAGCACGGCGAAGCCGCGGTCCTTGAACTTGCGGTACAGCGCTTCGAGCCCCTCGTACTGCGGCGTGAAGCCGCAGTGGCTGGCGACGTTGACGATCAGGAGCACCTGGCCGCGCCAGGCCTCCAGCCGCACCGGCCGGCCGTCGATCGATCGGGCCTCGAAGTCATGGACGTTCATGGCCGGGGCCCCCGTCGCAATCGGCTAACATTGCCGGATTATCCCCGCCCGGCTGCCCGCGGACAACGCGGGACCGGGCCTATCCGGTCACACAGGAGGAACAATGGCAGCGGACGTGATTGCATCCAAGGCCAGCGGCCTGGCCGACGGCGTCGCCGATCTGGACAGGAAGGAGCTGGCCGAGATGAATCGCAGGATCAAGCGCTACTGCGAAGCGGAAAAGAGCATCGTCGCGGCGCTGGAGACCCTGTCGGAAAAGGCGTCGGACCTCGTCATTCACGGCGGCGCCGTTGCCGACTGGGCGAAGAAGGCCAAGGGGCCGGACGCGGAGGTGTTCAAGAAGCGCGCGAAGGAGTACGGCAAGGCGGTCGACGGCTGCAGCGCACTATCGGAGGCCATCGACGCCCTGCTCTCCGGCCGGGACGTCAAAAAGACCGCCCTGCCCGGAGACGCCCTGCAGAAGGTACTCGACGCACTGGAGTTCAAGGACAAGGTCAAGACCGCGAACCTGCGCAAGTCCGCGCTCGCCTACTACCCGGCCGAGAGCGCGGGCCGCAAGAAGCTGCGCGAGTGGGAGGTGCACCTGGAGCACCTGGTTACCGCCGTGAACGAAGGCCTCGCCGTGCTGAACCCCGAGGACAAGGTCGAGTACGTCCACCTGGAGTTCGGACGCCAGTACGTCATCACGCCGGCGCTCGCCCTCAAGAAAAAGATCGACACCCTCGGCCTCTGACCCCGCCCCAAAAAAGGGGACATTCGTCATTTCCTGTTTGCGCTGGAGCGGCATCGCGCCGGCAGCATCGACCGGAAATGATGAATGTCCCCTTTTTGAGGCTGAGGGAATCAGTTCTGGCCGAACTTGTACTTGAGCGAGAACCCCCACATGCGCGGCTCGGAGAACATGTCCGAGGCGTGGCCGATGCCACCGAAGTAGGAGATGTCGTTCGTGCCGACGCGGTACACCTCGTCGGTGACGTTGGTCATGAAGAAGCCCAGGTCGATCGGGTGCCCGCCCACGTTCTCCAGCCGCGCGTCGAGGTTCATCACGCCGTACGCGCCCTCGACGGCACGCGGGGTGGTCCAGCTGCTGTCGTTCAGCGCCTTCTCCGACTGCCACGAGTAGTTGCCACCGACCGTCAGGTCGCCGAAGCCGAAGAACGGAAACGTATAGTGCACGTCGAAGTTCAACTGGTGCTCGGGCGTCGCCGCCAGCAGGTTCTCCGGGCAGAACAGCGCCCCGTCCGGCACGGTGTTGCGGCCGCGATCGGCCGGGCAGGCCGCCGCGTACTGCGCCGCCGTCAGGTTGTTGTCGAACTCGTGATGGATGAACGCATAGTTGACACCGACCGTCAGCCCGTCCATCGGAACCAGCGTGCCCTCGAACTCCAGCCCGGTGATGGTCGCGTCGGTGACGTTGCGGATGATCGACGCCGCCAGGCCGTTCAGCACGAACGACACGGTCTTCTGCACGTCGGTGTAGTTGTCGTAGAACCAGGCCAGGTTGGTCCGCGCCTGCATCCCGCCGATGGTCCAGTCGGCCTTGATGCCGACTTCCTGGCTCTGGTCGAACTCGGGCTCGTACGCCGGCGTTCCGGCGCCCAGGGCGGTGGAGTTGTAGCCGCCCGGGCGATAGCCGCGCCGCGCGGAGACGTATACCAGGGTGTCCGGGTTGATCTGCCAGTCGAACCCGGTGGTGTAGGTGAAGGCGTCGAACTCGGCGGTCAGGTACGAGCACCCGGTGGTCTGGATCACGCCGACGTAGCTCCGCGGGCAGATGCCGTGCGGGATCGGCACGAAGAGCAGATCCGAGATCGTGATGTTGTCGGAGGCGACCGAGTCCCAGGTCTGGCGCATGCCGAGGTTGAATTTCAGGCCTTCGACCCAGTCGGACAGGTCATAGCCAATCTGCCCGAACACCGCCTTGCTGTTGGTGTGCAGGATCTGCTGGTCCAGGCGCGTGACGACGAAGCTGACGGTGAAGTTCTCGGCCTTGCCCGCCGGGCTCTGCGAATCGATGTAGAAGCCCAGCAGCCAGTCGAGCTTGCCGCCGAAGCTCTTGCCCTGGAGCTGGATCTCGTCGCTCCACTGCTCCTGCCAGATGTAAGGGATGTAGGTGTGCGGCGTGTCGATCATGATCTGCGGCGTGCCGTCGTAGTCGGCGCCGCTGCGCTCCTTGATGCGCGTATAGCCGAAGATGTTCTTCAACCGCAGGTTGTCGGTGATCTCGAACGTCGTGGTGTTGACCGCGAACTTGTCCTCGCGGCGGTAGAAGTGGCTGCCCTTGCTGAAGATCCCGTTGGGCGAAATGTGCGTCCCGTAGTCGAAGCAGCGCGGCGCGCAGTCCTGGATGGTGGCCAGCGCGGAATACAGCGTCGGCGTCCTGCCGGTGCTGTTCAGCAGCGGATTCAGGAAGAACGGGTCGCCCGTATCGAGCAGTTGCCCGCGCACCCCGGGCGTGCCGACCACGCCGGGCATCGACGCCGGGCCGACGACGCCGGTGTACAACGCGCGGATCGCCGGGTCGTTCAGGTAGCCGAACACCATGCCGGTGCCGACCTGATCGGCGGAGTAGTAGTTGACGACCGAGTAGTTCTCGATCCGGTCGGTCGGCTTCCACAGGATCGACAGGCGGCCGGACTTGTAGTCCTGGTCGTCGGCGTTCGGCCCTCCCTGCAGATCCCGGGTGTAGCCCTCTCGCTCGCGGATCTCGATGGCGGCGCGCACCGCCAGGACGTTGTCTACGATCGGGATGTTGACCGCGCCCTTGAAGCTCTTCAGGTCGTAGTCGCCCGCCTGGCCCTCGGCGTAGCCGTTGATGCCGTTGAAATCCGGCTTGCGCGGCTGCAGCAGCATCGCGCCGCCGTCGGTCACGCGCCCGAACAGCGTGCCCTGCGGGCCGCGCAGCACCTGCACGCTTTCGAGATCGAAGAACACGCCCTGGCTGATGCCGGGGGACTGCGGGCCGCCGGTGATCGGCACTTCCGCGAAGTACGGAACGACCGCGGGGAACAGCGCGCCGTAGGTGAAGTTCTGGCCGCGGATGCTGGCGAGCACCGTGCCGCGATTGCCGATCTGCGAGAACGTCTGCAGGCCGGGCACGACCGACGCCAGGCTCAGGGCATCGATCGTGCCGCGCCGATCGAGCGAGTCCTGCGACAGCGCCGTGACCGCCACCGGCACGCTCTGGATGTTCTCCTCCTTGCGCCGTGCCTGGACGATGATTTCCTCCAGCCCGCCGCTTCTCGCGCCGGCCTGTGCCAGCGCGGTGAACGGCATCGCAACCAGTGCCGAACCCGACAGCAGCGCCGGGATGGCGACCAGACTCGACAAGCGACGATTGTTCGAAGCAGGCATCTTGATTCCCCCTGGTTCCTGCCCCGGACATGGCGCGGCAGGTGGTGTTGGCGCGACGAGTCTACTGCGGAAGTTGCGACATCGACCGCCCCGGGTGGAAAATCACCTTGGCCCGTTCCGACAAGGTCGGAGGTTACGCGATGGGGAATTTGCGCCACCTCGAAGTGTTCGTCCAGGTTGCACGCCTCGCCAGCCTGAGCGCGGCGGCGCAGGAACTGGGCGTGACGCCATCGACCATCAGCAAGGTCATCGCGCAACTCGAACGCGGCTACGGCGTGTTGTTGTTTCAGCGAAACACCCGCAGGGTGGCGCTGACGAGCGAAGGCAGGATCCTGCTGGAAGGAGCCAGGCGTGCGCTGGCGGATCTGAAGGCCGCCGAGGACGCACTGCACGTGGCGCGGGACGAACCCGAGGGCCTGGTGCGGTTGTGGTCGAGCGCGGCGCTCGGCAAGGCCTTCATCGTGCCGATGATGCCGGCGTTCTTCGAGCGCTATCCGAAGATCGACGTGGAGATCCGGCTCGACGACGCCACGCCCGATTCGGCCCGCTTCGCCTTCGATCTTGCAGTGCAGCACTGCGCGATCAGCGACCAGAGCTACGTGCTGCGACGGCTGTGCGAGCTTCCGCTCGCCCTGGTGGCGAGCCCGAAATACCTGTCGCGGCACGGGATCCCCAGGACGCCGGACGATCTGCTCCGCCATCAATGCGTCAACATCCGCCAGAGCGACGGCAGCCTGTCGGCGTGGGAACTTCGGCCGCCCGGCGCTGCGCCCGACACGCCCCCGGTGCGGATCGTGCCCCGTGCCCGCATGGTCATCGCGCACGACTACAGCGCGTTGCTCAATGCCGCGCTCTCGGGCGCCGGCGTCACGATGCTGTTCGCGCAGTCGGTGCGCAGGCTGCTTGCCAAGGGCACGCTGCGAACACTGCTGCCGGATTGGGAATTCCGCAACTGCAATCCGGACGGCAGCGAGATCTACCTGCGCTATCCGAACCGGGATCTCATGCCCTACCACGCCCGGGTGCTGGCCGAGTTCATCGCCGAACGACTGGGAGATCCCACCCTGTCGCAGTTCGACGGGCGGCCCTGGGCCGCGTAGGCGCCCGGCACCGATCTATGCCGAAAAACGCTCTGCGAATGAGGCCGCGCGCTTATTGCGCTGTCGCGCCCGATCGGCGGGCGTCGCGTAGCGGGTTCCTGGCGGCATCGCCTCCCGCAAATGGTCGAGCTTGACGACGCGCCCCGACACCGCGCTCGACGCGGCCGGCGTGCCGGCCGGCAAGCGCTGCCAACGCAACGTGACGCCACCGGTCCGATGCCCGCCGCCGTCGAGCCAGTTGAGGACGCCGGGATCGCGGGGCGCCACCACCAGCGAGCACCGGCCGTCGGCGTCGGGTGCGATCTCGAAGTCGTTCAGGCAACTCAGTCGATTCGAATAATCGTAGGAGACGGTCCACAGGTCGGTGAGCTGGGCGCCGAAATAGCGCGCGCCCAGCCGGTCCACGGTGAGCACGAGCGCCTCGTCGTCCGCGAGCGCGAACTGCAGGTTGCGCGCGATCTGTGTCACCAGTCCGCCGTGCGCGCCGGAATCGATCGGCGGCACGATTTCGTTCGGCGCGCCGCGCTGGTACAGGCCGAGCTGGACCTTCTCGAAGAAGTAGCTGTTGCAGGCCAGCGCCAGTTCCGCCGCGCGCCGGGCAAGCTCGGCGTCGCTGCGCGGGCGGGAGATGGCGCCGGGCGGCGGCGACACCTGCATCGCCGCGGCGCGCTGCCCGTGCCAGTCCGTGAGGGACTCGCGGAAGAACACGAACCGCGCCTGGGGCGCCAGCGTGACGTGATTCGGCCGGCCGTTAGCCGGCGTGGAGTCGAACGTGAGGACGAATCCCCCGTCCGCGTCGACCTGGAGGGTTTCGTAGTCCAGGTAGCCGATCGTCGCGTTCGCGCCCTTCTCGCCGAAATACTCGCTGAGCACGGTGAGGTTGAAGTCGGCCGGGCGCGCGCCTTCGAAGCGGGCTTCGACGCGATAGCTCCAGCGCGGATCCACCGGCATGATGCGGTAGATGTTGTCCGGGTTGTCGATCGCGAAGCGTGCGTCCGGAACCTCCAGGCCCATCCAGCGGTGCGGCGCGAGCTCGGTGGCGAAGATCACCGGCGCCGCCGCGTCCTCGTTCGCGGCGATGACGGTGCAGTGGAAGACGCCGGCCTCGGCCGCCCCGCGGATGCGCGCCGCCTGCTCCGGGATCCGGGCATTGGCGTGCGCCGCGTAGCGCCGCGCCATTTCCGCGACCGCGGCCTGGACGGGCGGCAGCCCGAAGATCCGGATGGCGTCGGCCTCGACCCGGCGCTGGCCGTCCGTGGCGATGGGATTCGAAAGCGCTTGCACGGCCGCTCCCTCACTCGATGACGATGCCGATCTTGCCGATGTGCTCGCCCCGCGCCAGCCGGGCGATGCCCGCCTCGACCTCGGCCATGGCGATCCGGACGTCGACCACCGGCCGCAGGCGGCCGGCCTCGAAGGCACGGCACAGCGCATCGAGATCCGCCCGGCTTCCCGCCGTGATGCCCTTGATGGACAGGTTACGCGAGATCACCTCGAAGAACGACAGCGGCGCGGGATCGAACCCGCCCACGCCACCGACAAGAATCACCCGCCCGCCGAAGCGGGCCGCGATCAACGACTGGCCGAACGTGGCCGTGCCGGCGACGTCGAGCACCAGGTGCGCGCCCTCGCCTCCGGTCAGCGCCTTCACCGCCTCGCCCCATTGCGGCTCGCGGCGGTAGTTGATCACGTGGTCCGCGCCCAGGGCGCGCGCACGCTCGAGCTTGGCGTCCGAGGACGAGGTCACGATCGCGATCGCCCCGCGCTGCTTGGCCAGTTGCAGGCCGTACAGGGCCACCCCGCCCGTGCCCTGGAGCACCACGACCTGGCCGGGCTGCACGTCCGCCTCCACCGCGATCGCGCGCCAGGCGGTGATGCCCGCGCCGCACAGCGTCGCGGCCTCGACGTCGTCCAGGTGCGAGGGGGCGCGCGCGACCGTCGCGGCGCTGAACACGGCGACCTGCGCGAGGCAGCCGTCGATCTGGTCGCCGCGGATGATGCGGCTGGCGGCGGCCGTCTCCGGCCCCGCCTGCCACAGCGGCATGACCGCGGGTACGACGCGATCGCCGACCGCGAACGGCGCCGTGTCCGCGCCCGCGGCGATGACCTCGCCGCAGCCGTCGCAGATCGGCACGCGCGGGAACAACACGCCCTGCAGTGCACCGCCCGCCACCATCACGTCGTGGTAGTTGAGCGCCGATCCGCGCAGACGGACCACCAGTTCGCCCGGTCCCGGCGCCGGCACCACGCGCCGCTGCGCCACCAGCGCCGCGCCCGGCGAGGGATAGACCATGGCCGTGTACGTATCACCCGGTTTCATAGCATTTCCTGGCAGGCGGCAAATCGCGCCGCGCTCAGTAGAGAAGGTTGTCCCGGAACTCGACCTGCAGATATGGAAGCACCCTGCGTTCGAACAGCTTCAGGCTCTCCCAGCCCAGCCGCGGGTGCAGCCCGCCGTGCATCGGATTGAAGTGGAACTGCACGTCGTCGCCCATCTCGGCCACCATCTGCAGGCATTGCTCCGGGGTCACGATCCGGTAGCCGGGGTTCCCCCGCAGATCGTCCACGCTGCGCACCAGCGGGAACTTGTCGTTCAGCCGCCCCCCGACCGCATCGGCGGACAGCTTCAGGTAGCTCTGGGTGGTGTGCAACCAGTGCGGGCCGACCACCTCCCAGGCCTTCTCCGGATCCTCGGTGATGTGGATGAAGGCCGGCGTCTGCTTTGGAAACGGGCCGGGGTCGGGCTTGCCGAGCTTGATGCATTCCTGCCGGAACTGCTCGTACAGCTTGGACTCCGCGGGCGAGAGGCCGTCGGCGATCTTTGCGGCCTTGCGCACCATCAGCGGGCCCGATGCGCCCAGCAGCAGCCTCGGCACGGGATCGGGCACCGGGGTGACCGCGCGGATCGGCCGGCCGCGGTAGCTGAACGGCTTGCCGCTCCAGGCGTTGCGGCAGAGGTCGACGGCCTCCTCCACCGCTTTGACGCGGTCGTTGCGCAGCCGGCCGTACATGTCGAATTCGCCCTGCACGTAGCCCGCCGCGAACACCGGCAACGCGCGGCCGCCGGTGGCGAGGTTGAGCACGGCGAGATCCTCGGCCAAACGCAGCAGATCGTAGAACGGCGTCAGGATGATCATCCGCAACTGCAGCCTGCGCGTGCGCCCACCGATGATGCCGGCCATCTGCACCGGCGAACTGAGATAGTGGTCATCCATGCCGTGGTGCTCGCCGAGCGTGACGGCCTGGAAACCGTTGGCATCGGCCCATTCGCACATGTCCAGGCATGCCGCGTAGTTCTCGCGTACCGGCTGGGATGTCCATCCCGGCACGCGCAGGTCGAACCAGATTTCCAGGGTCGTCGCCATGTTGCCTCTCCCGTGCTCTGCTGTTTGCCAGTCCGGCGCCGCGGCGGCGCGTCACCGTTCGTTGCCGTCGGACTCGGTCTCGATGTCGAAGGCGCGCAGGTAGGACGCGAACGCGGCGCGCACCTCCTCCTGCGTGAGGCCGTAGTCTGCGAGCCGGTAGCGGTGCTTGCCGTGCTTGCCCTTGCGGTTGGTCTCGATCCAGCCCCTCATCGCAGCCACCGCCGCGTCGCTCAGGGGCGCCTGCGCGTGCTCGTAGATGCGGCGCATCGTCTCGAGCGGGCGTCGCTCCAGATCCAGGTAGTGGATGTCCACGAAGCGCGCGTTCATCGCCGGATCGCTGCGCATCTGCACCACGTGCGCCAGGCTGCGCGCGTACTCCGACATGAAGTGCAGCGCCATGTTCCGATCGACCTTCATGGCGCGTTCTGTGAACTGGCTCTGCAGGTTGGCGACGACGCTGAGAAGCGAAGCCATCACCTTGGCCGGGTCGCGATGATTCTGGACGATGAAGGCGTCCGGGTATTCCTCGAACAGCGCCTCAAGGTGCGTGACGTGCTCCGGAGCCTTCAGGACCCAGCGCCGTCCCTCGGCACCGATCTGCATCGCCTGCAGGACCTTGCGATGGATGCGGTAGGCCGGGCCGAAGCCCGCCGCCAGTACCTCCAGGTATCCCGGGATCTGGAACGAGCCGGTGAACTCCATCGTGACGAAGGAAAGTTCGAACCCGAACTGGCATTCCTCCACGCCGCGCGCGTGCAGATCGTGGGTGGCCAGGATGGCGGGATTGTTCCAGCCCAGCACCTCGATGAACCGCTCGGTATCGCGGATCGCGTTGGAGTGATCGACGCCGGGCAGGTTCGGCGGCGGGGACGGAGACATCCATTGCCAAAGCGCCGGGGCCACGTGCGCCGGATCCACGCCGAGCAGCGCGTGGGTGTAGGTCGTGCCCGCGCGCGGCAGGCCGGTGACGAAGATCGGGCGCTCGACGCGCTGGTCCGCGATCGCGGGATGGCGCTTGCGATCATCGAACAGCTTCAGGCGCTGGCACAGGCGGTGTAGCAGCCAGTAGCGGGCACGCACGCGGCCGATGTCGCTCAACTGGGCCTGGTCGCGGATCGCGCTCGCGAGCCGCTCGAAGGGCCAGCGGAAGTCGTCTCCGCCCCAGTCGGCCAGGCCGGTGAGGCGCTCGGCCTCGGCCATCAACGCGCCCGGATCCAGTGATTGCGCCGCGTCCACCGATGCCCCTTTCCAGGCCGGATCCCGTTCGTGCGACATCAGAAGCCGAAGCGCCGCATCGCGCCCTGGCGCCGTCGCCTCAGCGCCTCCCGGCGCTGATTCCCGGTCACGACCGGCGTATCGGCCGGCAGGTGGGCACGTAAGTCCGCGGCCGGCACCCGCTTCACGACCGGCATCCGCACCTGCGCCGGCCCGTAGACGCGGAACACCACCACGCCGAACCGTCGCTCGAGCGGATCGAGCCAGTTAGGCACCCCGGGGTCGCGCTCGGCGATCACCGCGCGGACTGCACCGTCGGCGTCCCGCGCAACCTGGGACGAATTGAGCGAGGTCTGGTGGAACACGTAGTCATCGGTCTGGTACCAGATGTCACCGAGCTGGAAATTGAAGAACCAGGTCTCCGGGCCGGGATCGGCGGCCTCGATGATCAATGCCTCGCCGGCGGCGAACTCGTACACGGCGTTGCAGTAGTGCGCCCGCGAGAACGTGCCGAACTTGTTCACCGCCGGACCGTTCAGGTCCACGAAGGTGTTGTAGGCACCCCCGGTATTGCCGAGGATCGCCCCGGGGACGAGGTTGTTCATGTGCGCCATGCGCAGCATCACCCGGCCCGCGGTCACGATCCGTGCGGCGAGTTCCGCCTCGCCCAGGCGCGGGTTCGGCCGGTCGTCGTCGAGATCGACGCGCTCGATGTGCATCTCGGCCTTCTGCTCCTTCTCCCAGTCGAGGTGCGAGTGGCGGACGATGATCGCCACGTTGCGCGAGGCCGGGTCGATTTCGATCCAGTTGCCCGGCACCCGCTGCGCGGAGGCGATGATCTCGTAGCTGCCGTCGGCCGCGAGTTCGAAGTCGTCGAGCTGATACTCCTTCATCATGTCCGAATTGGCGTCGCCCCAGAACCCGTGGTGGACGACGATGGTCACCGAGTGGACGTTGTTGCGCCGCCCCCAGATGCGGTACTTCCGCGTGCCGTCGATCAAAGCCAGTCCGAATGTGTTGTCCGGCGCGGGCATGCCGAAGGTGTTGTGCAGCGGATATTGGAAGACGGTGGAATAGAAGATCGGATAGAGCTGGCGCGGCTGGACTGCAAGGCTGTGCCCCACGTAGAGCATCTGGTGCAGCCAGTGGTTGGCGTCGGTGCGCGTGCCCTCGTCGTGGCCGTACAGCGGATTGTCATGGACCATCGCGCGAATCTTCGCGAAGTCGCCCCAGTAGCTCGCCCAGGCGGCGTCGAGGACGGCCGAGCCGCTGCTTGCCGCGTCGGGCCGGGCCGCCGGGGGATCCGCGGCCATGGCCGCCACGGCCATCGCGGACGACGACGCGGCGATGATTCGTCGCCTGCCCGGGTTCTCCGGCCCGGCGCCTGCGCCGCTGCCCTTCGTGCCTTTGCGTTTCATCATTTTTCATCCCGCATTCTTCAATGGACGCGACCGGTGCGCGTATCGACACGTCGCGGCCGGAAGGCCGGGACTATAGCAGCGCGATCGCGCCCCAGGTTCCGCCGGGCGAAAAAGTCCTGTGCGGGTTCCGACGAAATTCGCGCCGCCGGCTGCACGATCGATCCCATCAATGCCTGCGCATCGCCACCGGCATCTCGTGCACGGCCATGTCGTCCAGCAGGCGGATGCGCGGCTCGGCGGTGAGCTCGACGCTGCGCCAGCGGTCCAGCACCACGCGCAGCAGTTCCTGCAGTTCCATGCGCGCGAGCCCGGCGCCCAGGCACACGTGCCGCCCGAGCCCGAAGTTCAGGTGCGGGCGCGCCGGGCGGCGCGTCACGTCGAAGCGGTCCGGATCCTCGAACACCGCCGGGTCGCGGTTCGCGGACGCGAACTGCAGGTACACGCTGCTCATGGCGGGAAAATCGATTCCGCCGATCTCCGCGGGCGCCGGATTGATGTCGAACAGAGCCCGCACCCGCGGCAGGATGCGCATCGATTCCTCGATGGCGCCCGGCACGAGCGTGCGATCCGCGGCCAGCGCCGCGTATTGATCCGGGTTCCTGCACAGCAGGTACATCGTCATCGAGGCGGTGTGCGCGGTGTTGTCGGAGCTGGCGCCGAGCATTTCCAGCGCCAGGCTGCCGACATCGCGCTCGGTGAGCGTGCCGTCGCGTGTCGCGCCGAGCAGGTGGGAGATGAGGTCGTCACCCGGCGCGCGCCGCTTGCGCTCGACGAGTTCGCCGACGAACCGGGCGAGTTCGGCGATGGCGGCGCCGATTTCCGCGAACTCCTCCGGCTGGGCGTCGAAGGCCTTGATCGCCGATTCGGACCACGCGCCGATCCGGTCGGCATCGCCTTCGTCCGCGCCGACCATCCAGCAGAACACCCGCGGCGGGATGCGCCGGGCGATGTCGCGGTGGAAATCGCAGCGGCCTGAGCCGGCGGCGTCCACCAGCCGCGCGGCCAGATCCGCGGTGCGCGCGCGCAGCTCGTCGAGCCGGCGCGGCGCGAACCAGGGCTGGACGATGCGCCTAAGGCGCTCGTGCTCGCCACCCTCGGTGCGTGATAGCGTTCGCCCCTGCGCACCGCCGGGAACCCGGACGCCGTACTTCTTCAGGTTCTCCGATACACCCTGGATCCACGCCGGATCGCGCAGCACGCGCTCGCACATGTCGTACGTCAGGATCTCGTAGCCGCGCGCGCTGCGCGCGATCCAGTGCCGTTGCCGGAACTGCGCCAGGCGCGCGTTCTGCGCCGCGACATCCGCGCAGTCGGACAGTTCGATGAACGGCGGATCCCCGGGAATGTCCATGGCCAATCTCCTGCGCCTCGGGCCGCGGCGCGCATGCCCGGGCCATCATAGAGGGCCGTGCCCGGCCGGCTCAAACCGCGGTGCGCGTGGATGCTTCCGCTCGCGCCGCGCGAGCGTGGGTTACACTGCGTCCCGCATCCGCAGGCGATGGAACCCCAGTGCGCTCGACCAAGGCCACCCGTGAATCGGCACCCCGCAGGACCTGCGCCAGCGGCCGTCGGGAAATGACGCCATCGAACACGGCCCACGCGCAATGGCGCGCCGGCTGATCGCCGTTTCGGATCCGGACGGCCGCTCCCGCGCGCTCGACGGGGCACCGCCTCCGCCGACATTCTCCAACCAGCAGGTACGGCACGGCGCCGACGGCGCCACCGGGTCGATCGATCGCCTCGCGCTCGCGCACGAGCCGCAGCCCGGGCCCGGCGAGGTGCGGGTCACGCGGCTGTGGAGCACGCACGCCGTGCCGCCGGTTCCGGCGCCATGCGAAGCGGCCGATCCGGACCGGTTCCGGATCGAGGGCGTACCGGGCGGCACGCAGTTCCTGCTCACCCGCTTCGGCCCGCACGTGGCCACGCCGATGCACCGCACCGCGACCATCGACTACCAGTTCATCGTCGACGGCCAGACCGTGCTGGTCCTGGACGACGGCGAACACCCGCTCGGCGCCGGCGACAGCGTCGTCCTGCAGGCCGTGCACCATGCATGGCGCACCGGCGCGCTCGGCTGCACCCGCGTCACCGTGCTGCTCGGCATCGATGCCGCGGCGGCTTCGTGCACATGAACCCACGACACGACTGAGGAAACCCCAGGCGATGACCCCGGCACCGACCACCCCCGGCACGGCATCGCCTGCCTACCCGCGCCCGCTGGTGGCCTGGTACACCACCGGACTGCTGTGCTTCCTGTTCTGGCTGTCGATCCTGGATCGCTACATCATCGCCTTCCTGGTCGATCCGATCCGCGCCGACCTGGGCATCGGCGACGTCGAGATCGGCCTGCTGCAGGGCGTGGCGTTCGCGACCTTCTACGCCGTCTTCGGGCTGCCGATCGGCTGGGCGATCGACCGCTTCTCGCGGCGCTGGATCGTCCTGGGCGCGGTGATGTTCTGGTCGATCGCCACCGCCGCCTGCGGCCTGGCGCGCAGCTTCTGGCAACTGTTCGCCGCGCGCGTGGCGGTGGGCGCGGGCGAGTCGGCCCTGAACCCGGCGGCCTACTCGATCCTGGCGGACATGTTCCCGCGCGAACGCATGGCGCTGCCGATGGCGGTATTCGCGCTGGGCGCGGTGTTCGGCTCCGGCTTCGCGTACGCATTCGGCGGACTCATCATCGAGGTCATCGGCCGACACGGAACGCTGGTACTGCCGGTGTTCGGCGAGATCCGGCCCTGGCAGGGCGTGTTCATCGCCGTCGGCCTGCCAGGGCTGCTGTTTGCGCTGCTGATGCTGACGATCCCGGAGCCGCTGCGGCGCGGCCTGCGCCCGGCGGCCGACCGGCCGCGCAACCTGCCGTTCGCGGAGCTGTTCGCCTTCATGCGCCGCCACGCGCGGTTCTATGTCTGCCACCACGCCGGCTACACGCTGCTCGTGGTCGTCAGTTCGGGGGTGACGCTCTGGGGGCCGTCGTACCTCATCCGTACCTTCGACTGGGCGCCCGGAAAGGCGGGCGTCGCACTCGGTCTGACGATCGTCGCCGGCGGCGTGCTGGGCTCGTGGCTGGTCGGCCGCGCGATCGATCGCTGGACCGCGCGCGGCGTCGACGACGCGCCGATGCGCATGTACGCGCTGTGCGCCGGGCTCGCGTTCCCGATCGGCATGATCATGCTGCTGGCGAACGATCCCTGGATTTTCCTCGGCGGCAAGTTCCTGTACCAGATCCTGATGACGACCTACCCGGCCGCCGGCAGCGCTTCGCTGGTTTCAGTTGCGCCGAACCAGCTTCGGGGGCAGAGCGTCTCGGTTTGCATTTTCTTCGCCAGCCTCGTCGGTACCGGCCTGGGCTCGGTGCTGGTCGGCGTATTCACCGAGTTCCTGTTCCAGGATCCCGCGAAGGTCGGCTGGTCGATCGCGCTGCTGATGGCGCTGGCGCTGCCGGCGGCGGCGGTGCTGCACTGGGCAGGCTGCGCGCCGATGCGCGCCGCGGTGGCCGAGGTACGGGGCGCGGCAGCGCAGTAGCCTCGCCACGCCGGACAAGCGCATGGGCCTGCGCCTGAACCGGGACGCAGGTGAACATGATCCTGCGCGGCCGGCTTTGAGGATTGAACGCTCGAGGACGACGCGATGCCGCTGGAAGTGATCGGGGCCGGATTCGGCCGTACCGGAACGATGTCCACCTGGGAGGCGCTGCGCCAGCTCGGCCTGCCCTGCTATCACATGGTGGAAGTCATCGGCCCGAAGCAGAACAAGGGCCACCTGGAGTTCTGGCAGCGCGTCGCGAACGCGCCGGCCGGCACGCAGCACGACTGGGAACGGGTATTCGCGAACTACCGCGCCGCGGTCGACAACCCCGCCTGCTGCGTCTGGCGCGAACTGATGGCCGCCTATCCGGACGCCAGGGTGCTGCTCACCCTGCACCCCAAGGGTGCCGAGGCCTGGTACGAGAGCACGATTGACACCATCTACTTCACCGAGACGCTGTGGCAGTTCAAGGTGCTGGAATGGTTCACGCCGTTCGGCCGCAGGTTCGGCGACATGGCGCACAAGCTCATCTGGCAGCGCTCGCACCGCGGCACCATGAACGACCGCGCCGCCGCGATCGCGCACTACCAGCGCCACGTCGAGGAGGTGAAGGCCGCGGTGCCGCCGGAACGCCTGCTGGTCTACTCGGTCGACCAGGGCTGGGAGCCGCTGTGCGCCTTTCTCGGCCTGCCGGTGCCGGAAGCGCCGTTCCCGAACGTCAACGATCGGGCGCAGGTGAAACAGGCGATCGCCGGCATGACGCGCGGGGCCTACGTCATCATCGGCGTGCTCGGCGCCGCGGTCGCGGCGCTGGCCTGGGGCGCGATGCGCTGGCTGGGCTGATCCGGCGCGGCTTCGTTACGCAGCGGCGCGCGGGAGCGCGGGGCGGCCGCGAAACGCCGATTCAGTGCAGGCCGATCGCGCGCGCGTACCGCTCCAGCACGGCGAACCCCTCCTCGCCCACCTCGCCGACCCGCGCGTCCCAGGGCGTGACCACCGCGCGCGTCGCGCCCTGCGCGGCCATCGCGTCCAGTTCCTCGCGGCGGACCGGGCCGAGCGTGATCGAGGAGAACTGGAACGGCTCGCGTTCGCGGCCGGCGGCCGCCAGGTGCGCCTTGATCGCCGGTATCGAGGACACCGGGCCGTGCCAGCCGTTGCCGAGGTATCCGGCGCGGCGTTCGGCCGGCGGCGTGCCGCCGCCGATCAGGATCGGCAGAGGCCTCTGGATCGGCTTGGGTTCGAAGCCCAACGGCCCGAACGCGTGGAACTCGCCCTTGTAGCACGGCTCGTCCATCTCGAAGCAGGCGCGCATTGCGCGGATGGTG
>JBFXBD010000055.1:0-44612 GCA_050183625.1 Gammaproteobacteria bacterium | reverse complement strand
TGGTCATCGGCGCCAACGACATCGTCAACCCGGCAGCACAGGAGGATCCCGCCAGCCCGATTGCCGGCATGCCGGTGCTGGAGGTATGGAAGGCGCGCGTGGCCGTGGTGCTCAAGCGGAGCATGGCCACCGGCTATGCAGGCGTCGACAATCCGCTGTTCTACCGCGAAAACACCCGCATGCTGTTCGGCGATGCCAAGGCCAGCGTCGACGGCGTGCTCAAGGCACTCGACTGAGGCCGTCCATGACCGAGACAACTCCCAACCCGCCGCGACGCAAGCAGCCCGGCGTCAAGCTGCGCGGTGCCGACAAGCTGCGCGCGATCCCGGTGCGGGTCGAGAACGCGCCGGCACGGTTGCCGAAGCCGCCCTGGATCCGGGTGCGGCTGCCGGCTGGCGGGGAGATCGAGCGCGTCACCGCGTTGCTGCGCGAGAACCGGCTGCACACGGTGTGCGAGGAAGCCGCCTGCCCGAATCTGCCGGAGTGCTTCGGCCACGGCACCGCCACCTTCATGATCATGGGCGACATCTGCACCCGCCGCTGCGGCTTCTGCGACGTCGCCCACGGCATGCCGCTCGCCTTGGATCCCGAGGAGCCCGTTCACCTTGCCGATGCCGTGGTCCGCATGCGCCTGCGCTACGTGGTCGTCACCTCGGTGGATCGCGATGATCTCAGGGACGGCGGCGCCGGGCATTTCGCCGCCTGCATCGATGCGGTGCGGCGGGCGAGCCCGGATACCCGCATCGAGGTGCTGGTCCCGGACTTTCGCGGCCGCGCCGACGTCGCGCTCGCCGCGCTCGGCGGCGCGCCGCCGGACGTGTTCAACCACAACCTCGAGACCGTTCCGCGCCTGTACCGCGAGGTGCGCCCGGGCGCCGACTACGCCTGGTCGCTCGGACTCATCGCCCGCTTCAAGGCGGCGTATCCGGCGGTGCCCACCAAGTCGGGATTGATGCTCGGGCTGGGCGAGGAAATCGACGAGGTCCGGGCGGTGATGCGGGATCTGCGCGCGCACGGCTGCGACATGCTCACGCTCGGCCAGTACCTGCAGCCGAGCCGGCACCACCTGCCGGTGCGGCGCTACGTCGAGCCGATGGAATTCGAACGTCTCGGCGCGTACGGGCAAGAACTCGGATTCGCGCATGTCGCCAGCGGGCCGATGGTACGTTCCTCGTATCATGCCGATCGGCAGGCGGCCGCTGCCACGGCCGGGCAGGGTGCTGCATCTGTTTGAAATCTTTGACGGGAGGCTCTGGATGCGCTAACGTGGTGCGCGATTGCTGCAATGCAGCATAGAAACCTTCCAAAGAGGACCGACACCATGACCGATGCCCCGACAGGTGCTCCCGCCCCCGACCCGAAGGAACTGGCGGCCATCGTCGCCGACATCAGCGCCCGCAGCCAGCGGCTGGTCGAGCAGTTCGTGCGCAAGCAGTCCGCCGCCCGGCCCGCGGCCTTCACCGATCCACTCGGGCTGACAAGCGCCTTCATGGACCTGACCGCGCGCATGATCGCCCAGCCCGAGGTGGTGGTGAAGGCGCAGATGGACGCCTGGCAGGGCTATATCGACCTCTGGCACCACGCGACCCGGCGCATGCTCGGCCTGCCGTCGCAGGCGCCGGTGAAGGAGGAGCCGGGCGATCGGCGCTTCAAGCACGATGCGTGGGAGGATCACCCGGTATTCGACTTCGTCAAGCAGTCCTACCTCGTTGCCGCGCGGACAATCCAGGCGATGGTGAGCGAGGTCGAAGGCCTGGACGAAAAGACCGCGCACAAGATCGACTTCTTCACGCGCCAGTACATCGACGCGATGGCGCCGACCAATTTCGCGCTCACCAATCCCGAGGTGCTGGCCGAGACCGCCCGCACCGGCGGCCGGAACCTGCTCTCGGGCCTGACGCACATGCTCGAGGATCTCGAAGCCGGCGAGGGACAGCTGCGGATCCGGATGACCGACCCGGATGCCTTCGAGGTCGGACGCAACGTCGCCCGCAGCCAGGGCAGGGTCGTGTTCCAGAATGATCTGATGCAGCTCATCCAGTACCAGCCCTCGACCGCCGACGTACGGCGCCGGCCGCTGCTGGTGATGGCACCGTGGATCAACAAGTTCTACATCCTGGACCTGCAGCCGAGGAACTCGTTCATCAAGTGGGCGGTGGACCAGGGGCACACCGTGTTCGTCATTTCCTGGGTGAACCCGGACGAGCGCCACCGCGACAAGGCCTTCGAGGACTACATGTTCGAAGGGCCGCTCGCCGCGCTGGACGCCATCGAGCGCGCCACCGGCGAGCGCGAGGTGAATCTCATCGGCTATTGCCTGGGCGGTACGCTGCTGGCGGCGACGCTCGCCTGGATGACCGCGCGGAACGACTCGCGCATCGTCTCGGCGACCTACTTCGTCACCATGCTCGATTTCGCCGAGCCCGGCGACCTGGGCGTGTTCATCGACGAGGATCAGCTCCGCGTGCTCGAATCGGAGATGAACGAGCGCGGCTATCTGGAAGGCAAGCAGATGGCGATGACGTTCAACATGCTTCGCGCCAACGATCTCATCTGGTCGTTCGTAATCAACAACTACCTCATGGGCAAGGAGCCGTTTCCGTTCGATCTGCTGGCCTGGAACTCGGACTCCACCCGCATGCCGGCGAAGATGCATGGCTGGTACCTGCGCAATATGTACCAGAAGAACCTGTTCAGGGAGCCGGGCGGCGTGTCCATCGGCGGGGTGCCGATCGATCTGTCCACCGTGCACACGCCTTCCTACTTCGTCTCCACGCGCGAGGACCACATCGCGCCGTGGAAGTCGACCTACGCCGGTGCGCGGCTGTTCTCCGGCCCGGTGCGTTTCACGCTCGGCATGTCCGGCCATATCGCCGGCATCGTCAACCCGCCCAATGCGAAGAAATACGGATACTGGACCCGCGACGGCGTCGCCGAAGCCGAGCCGGAAGCATGGCTGGCCGCGGCCGAGGAGCACGCCGGCTCCTGGTGGAGCGACTGGGACGCATGGGTCTCGCAGTTCTCCGGCGGCAGCGTACCGGCCCGGCAGCCTGGTGCCGGTGCGCTCGCCATCATCGAGGACGCGCCGGGCAGCTACGTGAAGATCAAGTCCTGATCCGCCGGGGCGACGGGTGCTGCGCCGGCCCGCGCCGGCGGAGCCGTTCGCTGCACTTCGACCGCGGCGCGACGGCGTAGCCCGCACGGTATACTTCGGGCGCACATGCCGTGCGCATCCTGCCGATGACCGACGCGCTCCCAATCTGGCGGCCGACACCCACGCGGGTGCAGGGCTCGCAGATGACCGCCTTCGCGCGTCTGGCCGCCGCACGCCACGGCATCGACGCCGCCGACCCCGCCGGGCTGCACCGCTGGTCGGTACGCGAGCCCGCGCAGTTCTGGGCGCTGGTGTGGGAGTTCACCGGCGTGCATGCGCGGCGGGCGGCCGATCGGATCCTCGAAGGCGGCGATCGCATGCCGGGCGCGCGCTGGTTCCAGGGCGCCGAGTTGAACTTCACCGAGAACCTCCTGCGTGCCGGCGACGCCGGCGATCCGGCGTTGATCGCGCGCGACGAATCCGGCCGGCGCCGTGTCCTGACGCGCGCAGGACTGCGCGCCGCCGTCGATCGGTTCGCCGCGGCACTGCGTAATTTCGGCGTCGGGCCCGGGGATCGCGTGGCGGCGTTGATGCCGAACGTGCCCGAGGCGGTAATCGGCGCGCTCGGCGCCACCGCCGTCGGCGCGACGTGGTCTTCGGCGGCGCCCGAGTTCGGGGCCGCGGCGGTGGTGGATCGGTTCAGCCAGCTCGCACCCAGGGTGCTGTTGTGCGCCAACGGCTACCGCTACGGCGGACGCAGCTTCGAACTCGGTGAGAAGATCGCGCGGATCGCCACCGCGCTGCCGGGTCTCGCCGCGATCGTGGCCGTGAACGATCCGGCGTTCGCACCGCTCGCCGGCGCTCGCATCGTCGACTTCGAGGCGCTCGATGCGACCGGCGGTGCGCCGGGTTTCGCCGCACTGCCGTTCGATCACCCGCTCTACGTCCTGTATTCCTCCGGGACCACGGGCAAGCCCAAGTGCATCGTGCACGGTGCCGGCGGTACGTTGCTGCAGCACCTGAAGGAGCATCGGCTGCACGTGGACCTGCGTGCCGGCGATGCGCTTTTCTACTACACGACCTGCGGTTGGATGATGTGGAACTGGCTCGTGTCGGGCCTGGCGAGCGGCGCCACATTGGCGCTCTACGATGGCCATCCGTCCTGGCCGCATCCGCACGTACTCATCGACGTCGCGCGCGAGGAGTCGATCGCGATCTTCGGCGTCAGCGCGCGCTACCTGGCCGCGCTCGAAAAGGCCGGCGCGCCGCCGGCGCCGGGCTACCGGCTCGACAGGCTGCGCACCGTGCTGTCCACGGGCTCGCCGCTGCTTCCCGCGCAATACGACTGGTTCTACCGCGTCTTCGGCGAGCAGCCGCAGCTGGCGTCGATGTCCGGTGGCACCGACATCGTATCTTGCTTCGTGTGCGGGCATCCGAACCTGCCCGTGCATCGGGGCGAGATCCAGTGCGCGGGACTGGGCATGGACGTGCGGGTGTTCGATCCCGCCGGTCGCGATCTGGCCACGGGCACCGGCGAGCTGGTGTGCGCGACGCCGTTCCCGTCGATGCCGCTCGGGTTCCTGGGCGATGCGGACGGAACGCGGTTTCGCCGGGCCTATTTCGATCGCTACCCCGGCGTCTGGGCGCACGGGGACTTCGCCGAGCGCACGGCCGCCGGAGGGTTCGTGATCCACGGTCGATCGGACACCGTGCTCAATCCCGGCGGCGTGCGCATCGGCAGCGCCGAAATCTATCGCCAGGTCGAGCCGATCGACGAGGTCGTCGAATGCATCGCGGTCGGCCAGGCGTTCGACGGCGACGAGCGCATCGTCCTGTTCGTGCGCCTGCGCGAGGGACTGGCGCTGGACGACGCACTGCGCGACCGGATCCGCGACGCACTGCGCCGCCATGCCAGCCCGCGCCACGTGCCCGCGAAGATCCTCCAGGCCGCCGACCTGCCGCGCACCCTGAGCGGCAAGCTGGTGGAGCAGGCGGTACGCGACGCGATCCACGGCCGGCCCATCGGCAATCGCGATGCGCTGGCCAATCCCGAATCGCTGGACTGGTTCCGCGACCTGCCGGAGCTGCGCGATTGAGCGGGTGGTTCGCCCGCGCGTTGTGGACCGCTGCGGTGCTCGTCCCGGCATGCGCGAGCGCTGCCGCGGCCGCCGCGCCGCCGCAGCTTGCCGGCCGGATGGCGCAGGGCGGGCTGGTCTTCGGCCGCACCGAGCCCGGCGCCGAGGTGCGGCTGGACGCCAGGGCCGTGCGGGTGGACCGCGACGGCCGGTTCCTGCTCGGCTTCGGCCGCGATGCGGCGCCGACCGCGGCGCTGGAAGTGCGGCTGCCCGGCGGCGGGGTCGAGCGCCGGACCCTGGCGATCGAACCGCGCCGCTGGCGCATCCAGCGCCTGGACGGATTGCCGCAGGCCATGGTCACCCCGCCCCCGGCGGTGGCGGCACGCATCGCCGCCGAGCAGGCGCGGGTGGATGCCGCACGCATGCGCGACAGCGACGAGGACGGCTACGCACGCGGCCTGGCGTGGCCTGCCGAGGGCCCGATCACGGGTGTCTACGGCAGCCAGCGGATCCTGAACGGCGAGCCCCGGCAGCCGCACTACGGCGTGGATCTCGGGGTGCCGGTGGGAACGCCGGTACGCGCGCCCGCCGACGGGGTGATCTCGCTGGCGGAGTCCGATCTGTATTTCACCGGCGGCACGCTGTTCATCGATCACGGGCATGGCTTGAGTTCGGCCTTCCTGCATCTGTCGCGCCTGCGCGTGCGTACCGGCGAGCGCGTGCGCCAGGGCCAGATCGTCGCCGAGTCGGGACGCAGCGGCCGCGCCACGGGCCCGCACCTGGACTGGCGCATCAACCTGTACGACACGCGCATCGACCCCGAGCTCGCGGTGGGGGTGTCTCCGCCGTGATCGGCGTTCTCCACGGCCTACCAATGCAGGCGTGAAAATCATATAGTTTCCGGCTCCCCGCGGCGGACGGAGCGCCATGGCGCGCCCGTCCCGACGCCCCCATGGAAAGCCCGATGACCGCACGATTCAAAGAACGCAAGGCGCTCGATCTACCGGCGCTGGAACAGGAAATCCTCGATTACTGGGAGCGTGGCGATGTGTTTCGCCGCTCCATGCAGGCCCGTGCCGGACGGCCCGAGTTCACGTTCTACGAAGGCCCGCCGACCGCCAACGGCCGCCCGGGCATCCACCACGTCATCGCCCGCACGATCAAGGACACGTTCTGCCGCTACAAGACGCTCAAGGGCTTCCACGTCGAGCGCAAGGCGGGCTGGGACACGCACGGCCTGCCGGTGGAGATCGAGGTCGAGAAGGAACTCGGGCTCGGCAGCCGCGAGGAGATCGAGGCCTTCGGCATCGCGCGCTACAACGCCGCCTGCCGGGCCAGCGTGGATCGCTACACCGGCGACTGGAACGCACTCACCCGCCGCATCGGCTACTGGGTCGATCTCGAACATCCCTACGTCACCTGCCACACCGGCTACATCGAGTCGATCTGGTGGCTGCTCAAGCGCATCCACGACCAGGGCCTGCTCTACCGTGGGCACAAGATCCAGTGGTACAGCCCGGGTTCGGGGACGGTGCTGTCCTCGCACGAGGTCAGCCTGGGCTACAAGGAAGTCGATGATCCGAGCGTGTATGTGCGCTTTGCCGCGCGCGATGCGCAGGACACGTACTTTCTCGCCTGGACCACCACGCCCTGGACGCTGCTGTCCAATGCCGCGCTCGCGGTCGGCCCGGACATCGAGTACGTCGAGGTGCTGCACGATGCCGGCGCGCCCGCGCGCGAACGGCTGATCCTCGCCCGGGCACGGCTGGAGGTGTTGAAGGGCGAGGTGGAGGTGGTCCGCGCGTGGAAGGGGCGTGAACTGGTCGGGCGCGCCTACGAACCGCTGTACGCGCTGCCGGAGGCCGGCCACGACCTGACGCGCGCCTGGCGCGTGGTGGCGGCGGACTACGTATCGACCGAGGACGGCACCGGCATCGTGCATACCGCCCCGGCCTTCGGTGCCGAGGACTACGAAACCGGCCGGCGCGAGCAACTGCCGCTGCTGAACCCGGTGGCGCCGGACGGCCGCTTCCTGCCCGGCACGCCGCTGGTCGAGGGACTCTGGTTCAAGGAGGCGGACAAGAAGATCTGCCGCGATCTGCGCGAACGCGGCCTGCTGTTCCGGCAGGAGCAGTACCGGCACAACTACCCGCACGACTGGCGCAAGGGCACTCCGCTCATGAGCTATCCGGTGCGCAGCTGGTTCATCCGTACCACGGCGATCCGCGATCGGCTCGTGGAGCTGAACCGGACCATCCACTGGCAGCCGCCGGCGCTGCGCGACGGGCGCTTCGGCAACTGGCTGGAAGGCAACGTCGACTGGGCTCTGTCCCGGCGCCGCTACTGGGGCACGCCGCTGCCGGTGTGGATGTCCGATGCGCCCGGCTCCGAGTACTTCGAGGTAATCGGCTCGATCGCCGAGCTGCGCGCCAAAAGTGCGCAGCCCTTGCCGGCGGACGGCGACATCGATCTGCACCGGCCGTACGTCGACGAAATCACCTGGCCGGCACCGGACGGTGGCACGATGCGCCGCGTGCCCGACGTGATCGACGTCTGGTTCGACTCCGGTGCGATGCCGTTCGCGCAATGGCACTACCCGTTCGAGAACAAGGAACGCTTCGAGCGTCACTTCCCCGCCGATTTCATCTGCGAGGGGCTGGATCAGACCCGCGGCTGGTTCTACACCCTGCACGCGATCGCGGCGCTGGTGATGGACGGCGTCGCCTTCCGCAATGTCGTCGTCAACGGCCTGGTGCTCGACGAACGCGGCGAGAAGATGTCCAAGACCCGCGGCAACACGGTGGACCCCTTCAAGGCCGTGGACGCCAACGGCGCCGACGTGGTGCGCTGGTACATGATGGCCAACGCGCCGCCGTGGGAAAACCTGAAGTACTCCGCGCGCGGCCTGCGCGAGACCGCCGCGGCATTCTTCGAGACGCTCTACAACTGCTACAGGTTCTTTGCCTCGTACGCGAACATCGACGGTTTCTCGAACGCGGGCGAACGCGTGCCGGTCGCCGCCCGCAGCGAACTGGACCGCTGGATCGTCAGCCGCCTGAACAGCACGATCCGCGAAGCCGACGCCGCCTACGAAGCCTACGACGCCACCCGCGCGGCGCGCGCGATCGAGCGCCTGGTGGACGAACTGTCCAATTGGTACATCCGCCGTTCGCGGCCGCGGTTCTGGACCGGCAAGAAGGCCGGGCTCGATCTCGCGGTCAGCGACCACGACAAGCTCTGCGCCTACCAGACCACGCTCGAGGTACTGGCGGGTGTCGCGCGGCTGATGAGTCCGATCGCGCCGTTCTTCTCCGAGTGGATGTACCGTGCGCTGAACGAGGTCGCGCGCCTGGACCCGGCCGAATCGGTGCACATGACCGACTTCCCGGGAGCGACGCAGCAGGACGTCGACGCCGAGCTCGAGCGCCGCATGGAACTCGCGCGTACGATCGTCACACAGGCATTGCTGCTGCGCAACGAGTCACGCATCAAGGTGCGCCAGCCGCTGTCGCGGATCATGCTGGTGGCCGGCGGGCGCGTGGACCGCGACACGGTCGAACGCGTGCGCGGCCCGATCCTGGAGGAACTGAACGTCGAGGACATCGAGTACATCGACGATTCGTCCTCGATCGTCAAGCGCTCGGCGAAGCCCAATTTCCCTCAACTAGGTCCGCGCCTGGGCAAGCGCATGGGGGCGGCCGGGCAGGTCATCAAGGCCCTGGATGGCGAGGCGATCGCGCGCTATCTGCGCGAGGGACGGATCGAAATCCTGGTCGCCGGGGAGGCGATCGAGCTCGGCGCAGGCGATATCGATATCGCAAGCCAGGCGATTGGCGACTGGCTGGTCGCCAGCGCCGACGGCGTCACCGTCGCGCTCGACACGCGCCTGACCGACGCGCTCGTCGAGCGTGGCTATGCGCGCGAGGCGGTCAACCGGATCCAGAGCATGCGCAAGGCCGCGGACCTCAATCTCACCGATAGGATCCGCGTGCAGTACCAGGCCGGCGGTCGGCTCGCCGGCGCAATCGCCGCGCATGCCGAGTGGATCCGCGGCGAGGTGCTGGCCGTGGCGCTCGAACCCGCACAGTCGCCGGTTGGCGCGCATGCGCAGAGCTTCGATGTCGACGGCGAACAGCTCGCGATTGCGTTCAGCGTGGCCGCCGGCGGCGGCTGAAACGGGGCGGCAGCGGCGGTACCGCGGCAGGTCAGCGCGGATCGTCCGGCACCGGGTCGTAGCCCCCGGGATGCCAGGGGTGGCAGCGGCCGATCCGGCGCAGCGCCAGCCACCCGCCGCGCAGCGTGCCGTAGCGGCGGATCGCCTCGATCGCGTACACCGAGCAGGTCGGCGCGAACCGGCACTGGTTGCCCAGCCAGGGGCTGGCCAGGTAGCGGTAGACCTCGATGAGACCGATGACGAGCCGGCGCATTGGCGCGATGTTGGCGCCAACGGCGCACGGGGCGCAAGGGTTGCCGCGGCGCCGGATTGCGACGCGCATCGCGCGCCGCCGTGGCACCTTCTGTCACCATGCACGCATGTTGCGCGAGGTCATCGCCAATCACGGCAGGGCCGCCGCGGGCCGGCGCTGGTTCACTGATCCGGTGATGGATCTCTACGTGTGGGAGGGTGCGGGCGGCACGGTCGAGCGGTTCCAGCTTTGTTGCCGCCTGGGCACGGTCGAGCAGGCGATCGAGTGGGACTGCGGCGCCGGCTACCGGGTTTCGTCGGTGGATGACGGCGAGCCCGGCGGCGGCACCTACAAGCAGACGCCGCTGCTCGCCGTGGGCGGATCGTTCGCGAAGCGGGCCGTACAGGCATTGTTCGCCGGCGCGAGCCGGGAACTGGCCCCCGCACTGACGGAGTTCATCGCCGCCAGGCTGGAAGCCTATGAGGGCAACTAGAGGAATCGGCATGTGCCCGCCTGGTGGCAGGGCCGATAAAAACGACGCCGGGAGGTGGGTCACACCTCCCGGCGATTTCGAGGGCCGTGAAGCGCGACTTAGTGAGCCGCTTCTTGGGCGGCTTCGCCTGCGGCTGCGGCCGCACCGGCCGCTGCATCACCGGCAGCCTGCACAGCACCTGCCGCCGCATCGCCCGCTGCCTGGGCCGCATCGGCTGCCGCGTCGCCCGCCGCCGCAGCAGCGTCGCCGGCCGCAGCCGCTGCGTCGCCCGCCGCAGCAGCAGCATCACCCGCCGCGGCTTCGCCGGCCGCCGCATCGCTGGCCGCCGCTTCCTCGCCAGCCGCGGGAGCCGCAGCTTCCTGCGCCGGGGCCGCAGCCTCGTCGGTGGCCGCCGAGTCGGCCTGCTGCTTGCCACATCCCGCGAGCATCACGGCGACGAACGCCGCGGCCAGGACAGCCTTGCTTTCCATCCTCATCTTTGGACTCCTCGATAGGTGTTTTGTAGGAGCAACCATCGTAGCACCACTTCCCGCCATGCGCAGCAAGATCGTGGCGCGGATGCCTCCTCGCGCGGGCAAGCCGTAGGCAATCGTACCCGCCCGGAAAATGCCGCGGCCGTGGTATACGATCCCGGCCCGAGACCCGGTTCCAGCGCTGGAGATACTGCCCGCATGAACGATGCCGTCCAGATCGTCGAGGTCGGTCCGCGCGACGGCCTGCAGAGCCAGTCCGCGTCGCTGGATGTCGCCACCCGGGTCGCCTTCATCGAACGCCTCATCGGTGCCGGCGTCCGGCGGCTGGAGGTCGCGAGTTTCGTCAATCCGTCCCGTGTGCCGCAGATGGCCGGCGCGGAAGAAGTCGTCGCCGCCCTGCCGCGTCGCGACGACGTCGCCTATATCGGGCTGGTGCTGAACCGGCGCGGATTCGAGCGCGCGGCCGCATGCGGCCTGCGCGAGGTCAACTGCGTGGTGATCGCCTCCGACGCCTTCGGCATGCGCAATCAGCGCCAGACCATCGAGGAGGCGCTCCAGGGCGCGGGCGAAATCGCGACCCGGGCGCGGGCGGGCGGCATCCGCTGCGGCGTCACCATCGCGACCGCGTTCGGCTGCCCGTTCGAAGGCGAGGTCGATCCGGCGCGCGTGATCCGCATCGCACAGCGGCTCGCGGACATGGGCGTGGACGAAATCGCCCTCGCCGATACGATCGGCGTGGCGGTACCCTCGCAGGTGGCGCATCTGGTCGCCGGGGTGCGTTCCGCGATCGCAGGGATCGCACTGCGCTGCCATTTCCACAATACCCGCAACACCGGCATCGCCAACGCCTGCGCGGCGCTGGGGGCCG
Source organism: Gammaproteobacteria bacterium (assembly GCA_050183625.1). Lineage (GTDB taxonomy): Bacteria > Pseudomonadota > Gammaproteobacteria > JADZEE01 > JADZEE01 > JBFXBD01. Next base: position 33,203 of record JBFXBD010000055.1, on the reverse strand, counting down.
GCGTACGCATCCTGGATGCGAGCTGCGGCGGCATCGGCGGCTGCCCGTTCGCGCCGAACGCGACCGGCAACATCGCCACCGAGGATCTGCTCTACGTGCTGCACCGCATGGGCCACACCACCGGCATCTCGCTGGAGGCGATGATCGACGTGGCGCGCTGGATCGAAGCACCGCTCGGCATCGCCGTGCCCGCGATGCTGACCCGCGCCGGCGTGTTCCCCGCCGCCAGCCGCGCGGCGCGCTGAACCGCTGGCCGGTCAGCGGCCCGGCGCAAGTAGCCAGATCCCGAGCGCGATCAGCGTCAGGCCGCTGCCGAGCTTGAGTAAGCGACCCTCGCGGCGCTGCATCCGGCGCGTGTTCAGCGTGGCCACGCCGACGGCCAGCACGATCGCGTCGTCGAGCATGTACGCCAGGTTGTACAGCACGAGGTTCCCGTAGTACTCCAATGGCTGCAGCGCGTGCAGCGTCAGGATGCGCGTATACAGGGCCGGGATGCCCGCGGTGCACATGAACTCCACGATCTGCACCGTGATCGCGAGCGCGACGGTCGCGGCGATCGCCGGCACGAGCGCCTGGGTGCGGACGATGCCGCGCAGGCGTGCGTACAGGCCGGGCCTGGCGCCGGCAGGAATGGCCAGCGACGGTCCGTGCCCGGGCGCGACGAAATCCTTGAGGTTCATGGCGCCGGCGGCGCACCCGACCAGCCCGATCGCGATTTCCGAAATCCGCGAGGCGCCCACCAGCATGAAGGCATTCAGCCACGCGCTCATGAACAGGAAGTAGGCGATGCCCTCCACGACGACGAAGGTGCCGGCGATGGCCACCATGCGGCGCCGATCGCGCATCGGCGCCAGGATCGCCAGCATGAACACCAGTACCCACATCGAGCAGGGATTGAGCCCGTCCACCAGCCCCAGTACGACGCTGAACAGCGGCAGGCCGATCTCGCCGGCGCTCAATGTCCGCCCGAAGAGGGTGAATGCGCCTTCTTCGGACGGATCGCAGTCGGTCGTGGAGGTCGCGGGGCAGGTCGGCGTAGCCGGGGCCGGGTCGGGTGCCGGTGCCGGCCCGAGGAGCCGGCGCAGGTGGGCGCCGGTGGTGGCGTCGGACTCGTAGCCGACGATGAACTGCCCGCCGATCAGGAACGACGGCACCCCAGGCATCGCCTCGCCGTGCCGGGCACTGAGTTCGAGCAGGCGTTCGAGCGCGCCGGGCTCGCGCCCGACGTCGCGCTCGATGATCCGGACATCGGGCCGTTCGCGCTGCAGCGTCTCCAGGAACAGGTGGGCCGCCTCGCAGTGCGGACAGCCCGCACGGACGAAGACCTCCACCTGCTCGGCCCGCGCCCCCGCTGCGAGCAGCAACGCAAGCGCGGCGGCAGTCATCATCGCGAGAATCGCGCGCCGTGCGCGCTGGTCCTGGCGGGCGCGCATGCGGTCGACCGCCCGGGGTCGAATTCGCGCGCGGCGGGATCGTTTACCGGGAACCATCGCCGCGTACTGTGCCCGGTGCACGGGCTGCGTTCATTGACCGGTGTCAGCCGCCGCCGATGGCGCGCGGCTTCGTGCGTCGGGTCCGGGTGCCTGCCCGAAGAGCGATGCAGCCGATCAGCCGGGTGCGGCGTCGGCGTCCAGGCTGCGGATCGTATGCCCGAGCTTGTCGCGCTTGGCCCGCAGGTACTTCAGGTTGACCGCGTTCGGTTCGGTCTCCAGCGGCGCCTGGCCGACGAGTTCCAGGCCGTATCCCGCGAGGCCGACCATCTTCTTGGGATTGTTGGTGAGCAGCGTCATGCGCCGCACGCCCAGGTAGTGCAGGATCTGAGCGCCCATCCCGTACTCGCGCAGATCGGCCGGAAAGCCCAGCGCCTGATTGGCCTCGACCGTGTCCAGGCCGCCGTCCTGCAGGCGGTAGGCGCGCAGCTTGTTCGCCAGGCCGATGCCGCGGCCTTCCTGGCGCATGTAGACCAGCACGCCGTGGGGCTTGGCGGCCAGGATCTCCAGCGCCTTGTCGAGTTGCGGCCCGCAGTCGCAGCGCAACGAGTGGAAGACGTCGCCGGTGAGGCACTCCGAATGCACCCGGACGTGGCATTCCGCGGGCACCGGTTCGCGCCGCCCGTAGACGTCCGGCGCCGGCATGCCGATGGTCAGCGCCACGTGCTCCTTGGCGTCGATCTTGGACCGGAACACGTGTGCCTTGAATTCGCCGTATTCGGTCGGCAGCGGCACGTCGGTCTCCACCGGCTCGATCAGCAGTTCATTGCGGCGCCGCCAGGCGATCAGGCTCTCGATGGTGCAGATCTTGAGGTTGTGGCGATCCGCGAACGTCTCGAGTTCCGGCATCCGCGACATCGTGCCGTCCTCGTTCATGATCTCGCAGATGACCCCTGCCGGGCGCGCGCCGGCCAGGCGCGCCAGGTCGACGATGCCTTCGGTCTGCCCCTGGCGCACCAGCACGCCGCCGTCGCGGGCGCGCAGCGGGAACACGTGGCCGGGCCGGACTACGTCCGCGGCCGTGGACGCCGGATCGCAGGCGACGCGGATCGTGTGCGCGCGGTCGGCTGCGCTGATGCCCTTGGTGATGCCGTGGGCGGCATTGACGGAGACGGTGAAGGCGGTCGAGAGCGGATTCGTGTTGCGCTGGGTCTGCGGATACAGGCGCAGCCGGTCGCAGTCCTCGCCCGCCATCGCCAGGCAGATGAGCCCACGGCCCTCGGCGGCCATGAAATTGATCGCCTCGGGCGTCGCGTGCTCGGCGAGCATGGCGAGATCGCCCTCGTTTTCACGGTCCGGGTCGTCGACCAGGATGATCATCCGGCCGCGGCGCAGTTCGTCGAGGATTTCTGGAATGCTGGCGATCGTCATCTACGGCAACCTCGGGTCGCGATGCCGGAAGCGGGTTTCGTCCTGGAGGATTTCCGGCCCTGGAGCGGCAGGCCGGCCATGGCCGCGTCCGGACGGGCGCGCAACGGCCCGGCGCGCCGGGCCCGCAATGCTAACCGGTCCGGACCGGCGTGTATACGCGCGCCGCGATGCGCCCGCAAGGGGCGGTCGCGATTGCGCCCGAGGCGGTGCTAAGGTGCGTTGCGGCGCCGTCCGGCGCCGTTCAACGGGGGTACGAGCGATGAACGACAGGGTGTTGACGATCGTCGGCGCGGGCAAGGGCATCAGCAACGCCGTCGCACACCGGTTCGCGCGCGAGGGATACGACGTCGGGCTGGTCGCGCGCAACGTCGGAAAGCTTGCGCCGACCGTCGAGGCGGTGCGGGGCCTGGGCCGGCGCTGCGCCGTCGCATCCGCGGATGCAGCCGACGCGCCGGCACTGCGCGCCGCGATCGCGGCGCTCGAAGGCGAACTCGGGCCGACGCAGGTCCTGCTGTTCAATGCCGCCAACATCCGCCAGGGGCTGCTGCTGGATGAGGATGCCGACTCGCTCACGGCGGATTTCCGCGCCAATGTCGCCGCGGTGCTGACCGCGGTGCGTGCCGTGGTCGATGCCATGCGGCCCGGCGCCGCGTCGATCCTCGTGACCGGTGGCGGACTGGCGATGCACGTGATGCCGCAGTGGGCGTCCCTGGGCGTGTCGAAGGTCGCGCTGCGCGGCTTCACCGACAACCTGCGCCATGTGCTGGACGAACGCGGGATATTCGTCGGCACGCTGCAGGTCTGCGGTGCGGTCGACGGCGGGGACCCCCAATACGCGTCGGATCATCTCGCCGGGGAGTTCTGGCGCATGCACGTCGCGCGCGGACCGTGGGAGATCGTGATCTGACGCCGGGCCGGCGCGGATCAGCCCGCGCCGGCAGGGCCGCCGGGACGTTGCGCCGCCGGGCGCTTGGACAGCTTGCGCTGCAAAGAACGGCGATGCATGCCGAGCAGGCGCGCGGCGGCCGATACATTCCCACCGCAGTCCTTGAGCGCCTGCTGGATGTGCTCCCATTCCAGGCGTTGCAGCGGCAGCATGACATCGGGCGCGGCAGTGGGCGCCGATTCCTGTGGCGCATCCAGGGCGCGCAGGATCTGCTCGGCGGTCGCCGGCTTCGGCAGGTAGTCGTGGGCGCCGCGCTTGATGGCCTCCACCGTCGTGGCGATGCTCGCGTAGCCGGTGAGGACGACGATGCGCGTGTCGGTACGCAGGGCGAGCAAGGGCTCGATCAGCGTCAGGCCCGATTCAGTGCCGAGCTTCAGATCCAGCAGCACGAATTCGGGCGGGTCCGCGCGCGCCGCGTTCAGTGCGCCGGCGCTGTCGTGCGCGACGGCGATCGACATGCCGCGCCTTTCGAGGGCTCGCTTGAGCGCCTGCGCATGCAGGACATCGTCCTCGACCACCAGTCCGCGCATCATGCGGCCTGCAGCCGGGCGAGCGGCAGTTCGAAGCGGGTGATCGCGCCGCCGTCGCCGGCGGCTTCCAGCGACAGCGACCCGCCGAGCCGTTCCACGGTCGCATGCGACAGCGCCAGGCCCACCCCCATGCCGTCGGGCTTGGTACTGCGGAACCGTGCCCAGGGGCGCGGGTGCGCGTCGTCGGACATTCCGGGTCCGAAATCGCGGATTTCCCCGCGCAACGCCCCGTCCGTCACCGCCAGCCGCAGGTCGATGCGCTCGGTTCCAAGGCTCGCGCTCGCGTCCGCGGCGTTGTTCAGCAGCGCCTGCAACAGGTGCGACACCGCCGGATCCGGCTTGACCATCACGCCGGGCAGCGCGATCGGTTCGCGCCGCAGATCGACCACCGGCCGGATGAGCTTCCAGCGTTCGACGATGTCGTCCACGTAGGCCGGCAGCGGCTGCGGTTCCTGCGCCGCGGGATCGGCCTGCATGGCCAGCCGCTTGAGCTTGTCGCGGCAGTTCGCCACCAGACGCTGCAGCAGGGCGACGTCGGCGCCGAGCCGGGGGTCGGCGGCGTAGTCCTCGGCGATGTCCGTGAGCGTCAGCGTCATCGTGCCGAGTGGGGTGTTGAGCTCGTGCGCGACCGCCGCGGCATGGGTGGCCAGGGCGATGATCGCCTCGTCGCGCGCGTTCTGTTCCCGCAGGCCGGCCAGCTGGCGTTCGCGGGTGCGCAGCGCCCGGGCCATGCGCGAGAGGAAGTACAGGAAGATCGCCGCCGAAATCACGAAGTTCACGCCCATGCCCCACAGGTGCAGCGCGACCTCCGAGTGATGGTGCGCGGCGTCGATCGGCACACGGTGGCCGGCACCGACCGCCGCCAGGTAGCCGACCGCGCTTGCACCGGCCGTGGCCCAGACCCAGCGCAGCGGCAGGGCCGGCGCGGCGAGCGCGATCGGCACCAGGAACAGCGACACGAACGGATTCATCGCCCCGCCGCTCCAGGCGATCAGCCAGGCCAGGACGGCGATGTCCATGCAGATGTGAGCGAAGGCCTCAGGCGCGCCCGCGGTGTCCGCGCCCGCGGTGCGCCAGGTGGCCCAGGCGTTGAACAGCACCAGCACGGCGACGCCGCCATACAGCGGCGCGGGTTCCAGGGCGAGGCCGAGCCACCACAGTCCCGCGGCGATCGATATCGACTGGCCGGCGATGGCCAGCCAGCGCAACGCGCATAGATCGCGCAGGAACGAATCGCGGCCCTCGTCCATGTGCGGGTTCCGATGGCCGCCGCCCGCAGATGCCGCCGGCGGCGTCAGCGCCGCATGGCGAGTTCGGCGGCCGCCCAGCCCTGTTCGGCGACCGGCTCGACCTCGGCGGCGCGCTGGCGCGCGTCCGGGCCGACCGCCGTGCCGCGCAGCACCCGGCCGCGGATCCCGTGCAGGATCGCCGCCAGGCGGAAGATGTTGAAGGCGATGTAGTAGTCGAGCGCGGCGATGCCCTCGCGCCGCGTGCGGGCGCAGTATGCCGCGACGTATTCCTCTTCGGTGGGGATGTTCTCGCGCGCCAGATCCAGGCCGCGCAGGCCGGTCACGCTCATCGGCGCCAGCCGGTAGGTCATCACGTGGTAGCCGAAGTCGGCCAGCGGATTGCCGATCGTCGACAGTTCCCAGTCCAGGATCGCCAGCACCCGCGGCTCGGTGGGGTGGAAGATCATGTTCTCGGCGCGGTAGTCCCCGTGGACGATCGACGGGGGTTCGTCCGGCGGGACGTGCTGCGGCAGCCATTCGATCAGCCGTTCGAGCGCGTCGACCCTGCCGGCGGCCTCGTCGCTGCGGTACTGGCGCGTCCAGCGCGCGATTTGCCGGGCCACGTAGTCGTTCGGCTTGCCGTAGTCGGCCAGCCCGATGGCCGCGTAGTCGGCGCTGTGCAGGCGCGCGATGCCGTCGTTCATGGCGTCGAAGTACCGGCGCCGGTCGGCGTGCGCCGCCTCGCGCAGCATCGAGTTGCGGAATACGATGCCGTCGACGCAGTCCATCACGTAGAACCAGGTGCCGATGACGCTCTCGTCGGTACACAGGGCCCGGGTGCGCGGCACCGGCACGTCGGTGTGCGTGCCGAGCGCCGTCATCACCCGGTATTCGCGATCCACCGCGTGCGCACTGGCGAGGATCTGCCCGGGCGGCTTGCGGCGCAGGACGTAGCGGCCGGACGGTGCCACGAGGAGGTAGGTCGGATTGGACTCCCCGCCGGCGAACTGGCGGACCTGGAGCGGGCCGCGGAAATCCTCCACATGGGCGCCCAGCCACCGCTCCAGCCGCTCGACGTCGAACTGGAATCCTTCGCGTACCGCGGCGGCTGTGTCGCTGTCGAGTTGCATGCTGGTCGTCCCCGCTCAAAAGCCCAGCGAGTCTAGCGGCGGCGACCGCGGCGGTAAACCTCCGCCACCGCGCGCTGCCGGCGCCGGCGCCGAGGTCCGTCCACGGGCCCGGCGAACCATCCACAAATACGAATGTTAAAATCCCATAATTCGAGAATCTCTGTTCGACGCGCGGCCAGAATCCGGCTTTCGCTCCAAGCGTCAGGCAACGATCGAGGCATGCGGTCGTATTGACGCGGATCGCGACCCCGGTGGCGTTCAGCCTGTGGAAGACCCGCGGCCGCGCGGCGGCCGCCCCGGACCGCGCGTGAAGCGCAGGAGGCAGCGAGCATGCGGCACCTGAACTACAAGCATCTGTACTACTTCTGGGTCATTGCGAGCGAGGGCGGCATCAGCCGTGCCGCCGAGCGCCTGTTCCTGACGCCGCAGACCCTGAGCGGGCAGCTCGCGCGGCTGGAGGAGTCGGTCGGCGAGAAGCTGTTCAAGCGCAGCGGCAGGCGCATGGTGCTGAGTGATACCGGGGAAATCGTGTTTCGCTACGCCGACGAGATGTTCCGCATCGGCGCCGAGCTGACCGACGTGGTGCGCGGGCGGCTGCCGGCCGGCGCCGGGGAACTGCGGGTCGGCATTTCCGACGTGGTGCCCAAGCTGGTCGCGTACCGGGTGCTGGAGCCGGTGCTCAAGCTCGATCCGCCGGTGCGGCTGAGCTGCCGCGACGGCAAGCTCGAGGAACTGCTGGTGGAACTGTCGCGCCACCGGCTGGATCTGGTGCTTTCGGACAGCGTGGCGCCCAATGCCGCCGCGATGCGGGTCTTCAGCCACCGCCTGGGCCGCAGCGCGGTGGGGATGTTCGCGGCCGGTGCGCTCGCGCTGCGGTACAAGCGCGATTTCCCGAACTGCCTGGACGGCGCTCCCATGCTGCTGCCGGGGCGCACCACGGCGGTGCGCCGCGCCATCGATCGCTGGGTCGAGCGGTGCGGGATCGCGCCCCTGGTCAAGGGCGAGTTCGAGGACAGTGCCCTGCTCAAGACCTTCGGCGCGGCGGGCGTCGGCGTGTTCGCGGCGTCGACGATCATCGAGCCGCAGGTCGTCGCCCAGTACGGCGCGCGCGCCCTGGGTCGGGCCGAGGGGGTCGCGGAGGAATACTACGCGATCACGGTCGAGCGCCGGATCCGCCATCCCGCGATTGCCGCCATCACCGCGCAGGCGCGCGAACTGCTCGACGATTCCTGAGCGGCCGGTTGGTTTACAATCCTCGCCGACCCTCGCGCCGTCCGGCCGTTGCGGCGCACCCCCTTCCAGTCCAGAGGAGCCGCGAGCATGAAGAAGAACGCGACGCCGCAGCTGACGGCGGCATGGTGGAATTCGAACCTTCCCGATGCCCTCGCCAGCGCGAACGATTTCGCCAAGGCGCTCGCCGCCTACGAAATCGCCGCGGCCGCAGCCAGGAAGTCGGGCGGTGCCGACGCGCACGAAGCCCTGGGCACGGCGCTCGCCGCGCTCGCCAAGTCCGCGGACAAGCTGCGCGCGGAGGCCGAGAAGGCCGCCAAGGCGCCGCCGAAGAAGGGCGGCACCGCGGAGGACTACCAGAACACGGTCGATGCGCTCAAGAAGGCCGGCAAGCTGATCGACGTCGCCGCCAAGGAGGCGCAGAAGGCCGCCGCCGACGTCGGGGACGAGGAAGGCGAAGCGGAGGATGCGGATTCATCCGGCCTGCTCGACGACGAGGACCGCTACCGCAAGTTCCTCAAGATGCATATGACGAAGCTGAAGAAGGCGGCGCTCACCTTCGGCGTCGGCCTGGGCAAGAAGCCCGATCAGCATCGCGTCCTGTTCCACAAGACCAAGGGCGGCCAGCAGCTCGCCAACGTCATCAAGCGCGATACCAAGCTCAAGGCCCTGACCTTCGGCGTGGCCGGCGCGCACGCCGAAAAGCCCAATGTCCTGGTGCTCAATCTCGACGGCAAGCAGCTCCCGGGCCTGAAGAAGAAGTTCCGCGAGATGTTCAAGCACTGGAAGCCTCTGCCCTTCGATCAGGTCATGATCATGCTAGAAGGCAACGAGGTCGAGGATCTGCCGGATGTCGACGAGCCGGAGGAGGGCGAGATCCCGGTGGCTCCGCCGCTGCCGGACGACAACGCCGCCGCGGCCTTTGCCGCCCGGCTCAAGGCACTCAAGCCCGGCCTGGATGCGGCCATCGCGGGCAAGGGCCCGCGGGCGGAGGAACTCAAGCTCAAGGCGAGTGAACTCGGCGCGCTCGGGCGCGCCAAGCGCTTCGCCGAGGCCCTGGCACTACTCGACGAGATCGAGGGCATGCTGCCCGAGGGTGGCGCAACCGCCGGGCCCAAGGCCCCCAAGGTCGCGCCCAAGGTGCTGTTCACGCAGTCGCGCCTGGCCTGGATCGCCACGCGCAAGAAGGTGGCGGACGATCTGCAGAAGCTCGAGAAGTCCATCGTGGAGATGTACGAGGGCCACGGCGTCGCCGACGAGGTCAAGCGCGCGGTGCGCAAGCTGGACACGATCCTGGAGAACTTCGACGAGTCGCTGGTCGACAAGCTCGACGAGGCGCTGAACGCCGATGCCGCCGAGCACGACCGCCTGCACGGCGAGGCGCGCACGATCATCGGCCGCTACCTGAAATTCCTCGAGACCGACGCCCTGGTCAAGGAACTGGACGGCAACCCGTTCGTGCCGGTCGCCGTGAACGCGACCCTGACCAAGACGCTGTCCACGCTCGCGGAGAAGATCGCCTGACCGCGCCCGGACAGGCTGCCGGGGAAGGCCGCGAGGTTCTTTCCCGGCAGCCTGCTATTGCGACGTCACCAGCTGCTTGAACAGGTGCCCGATTGCGCCGATGCGGCCGTCGGGACCGATGCTGAAGCGTACGGCGGTCTGTTCGTCGCCCTTGCGCTCCAGCCTGACCTTGCCGTAGTACATCACTTCCAGCGCCGGGTTGACCTTGTCCACCCGCACCGTGGCCTCCACCGGCTTTTCGGTCTTGGTCGCGTAGTAGTGCAGGTTCACGACGTATTCGCCGGTCACCACGCCGCGGATGGTGACCACCTCCTGGTTCAGCGGGTTGGTGATCGTCCGGCCATTGATCTCGATGGTGTCGTTGTACATGCCGCGGTCGTCGCGATCCAGGTGGATGAGCCCGGACTCGCGGCTGCGGAACCAGACCAGCCCCCCGGAGGGGTCCTCCACCCAGGTGTCGATGTCATCGGGATTGTCGTCGGGCCAGTTGACCGTGATGATGTACTCGGCCTTCGGATCGATGATGCCCTTCTTCGCCTGCGGGTTCATGAACAGCACCGCGAGCACGAAGAAGAACGTCAGCGCCTGGATCATCTTGAACAGCACCGCCGTGATCGGATCGAACGGCTGCTGGAACTTCGACCTCGCACCCAGGCGCAGCGCCATGGCGGTTGCGTCACGAACGACCCGGCGCGGAACGGGATGCGCGCATGGCTCAGGCCGCGGCGAGCCGCGGCAGTACCTCGACCTGGGCGATGCGCACCGTGCATTCGATCAGCTCGTCCAGGCCACGGCCGAGCAGGTAGTACGGGAACGAGAGCAGCGTGCCGGTCACCAGGCTGGTCAGGGTGGTATTGAGCGCGATGCTCATGCCGTGGCTCATGTCGCGCAGGATGACCTGCATCGTCGATGCATCGATCACCGGGTGCTGGGCGACCGACGCGAGCATCCAGATGAAGCCGATCAGCGTGCCGAGAAAGCCGATCTTCAGCATCAGGTCGATGAGGAACCATCCGAACTCATGGCTGCCGCGCAGCCGCGCCGCGCACGCCTCTAGCAGGTCGCCGCCCGCTTCGCCGGGGCGCGGATCGCGCCCGCCGCCGATGCGTGCCAGGGCGAGATCGGCAATGTACCCGGACACGAACCCGGGTGGCAGGGCTGCTCCGGCCGGGGTGATGACGCGCCCGTCGACGAGCCGGAACGGGCCGGCCTTCGCCTGGCTCACCAGCCGCTCGGCCTGCGCCGCCCGCCCGAGTTCCACCGACAGGTGCCAGGTACGGGCCAGGCTGTGCGCCGCGCCGGCCGCGTACATCGCGATGAGCAGCGCCGAGACGTGGCTGCGATCGGTCTGCAGCAAATCGCGCATCAGGCCCTGGTCGACGACGACCCAGGTGCCGAACAGCACCAGCCCGGCGGTCAGCAGCCAGGCCAGGACCAGCAGGTGTTCGATATTGCGCATCGGGTCGGCGTCCGGGGCGATGTACCTGTGGCATCCTAGCCCGCCGGCGCGCAGCGCGTAAGCCGCGGGTACAATTCAGGACCGGTTCACGGCATCGGCGCGAGCATCGACGGCCTGCGCGGGATGATGAACGCGGCCCGCCGGCGGGCGGATGAATCGGATGGTTGGAGGCGCGCGGGGGCGCGCGTCCGGAACGATCGGCGGGGCGCGGAATCGAAAGATCCGATCGGCGCTCCTGCAGCGGGGAGCGAATCGGGCGGTTGCATGGGCGCGTGGCGGATTCTCATCCTGGTACTGACGGCGGTCGCGTGGACTCGGGCGCCCGCCCAGGCCGCTGCCGAATCAACCGCCCCGGCGGAACTCCCCGCGCCGGCCGTTCATTCGCCGACTGCACCCGATGACGCACAGGCGTCGCCGGGTGACGCGCAATCCACGCCCGTGGAACCACCTCCGCCCGACTCCGCCGCCGACATCGCGGGCTACGAGCACGCCGTGGCCGAGGCCGAGGCCCGCGGCGGTGCCTACGGCGCCGAAGCGGTCGAAGCGCTGGTCGGCCTGGGGTTGGCGCAGCGCGCGGCCGGCAATCATGCCGGGTCGCTTGCGGCGCTGCGCCGGGCCCTGTACGTGAGCCGGATCAACGAGGGCCTGCACCACCCGCGCCAGGTCGACCTGCTCGAGCGCATCATCGAAGCGCAGGGCCGGCTCGGCGACTGGCGCGGAGTCGACGACTCCTTCCACTACATGCTCTGGGTGCTGCGGCGCAGCTATCCGGCAGGCGATCCGCGGCTGATGCTCGCCGCGGATCGGATCGGGCGCTGGCATCTGCAGGCGACCGCGCTCGATGCACCGTCCCGGACCGGCGAACACATCGCCACCGCCAGGCACCTGCTGGCCTACTCGCTGCAGAACAGCGCCCGCTTCTGGGCACCGGAGGATCCGCGCCTGCTCGGCCCGCTGCGCGCGGATGCGGCGGTGCAGTTCCGCATCGCCGAGATGATGCAGGCCGGGCTCGCCGAGGAGCCGTCCATCCATCGGCTGGCACGGTACCGCGGCAGCAGCGACTTCGAGCGGATTCGCATGGAACAGCACCGCTTCGTCGCCCAGGCCGAGGGGACCAAGGCGTTGGAGCGCGTGGTCCGGATCGAGCAGTCGCGCCCGGATCGCTCGGCGCGCGAGATTGCCCGGGCCCTGCTTGACCTGGGCGACTGGAACCTGCAGTTCTTCCGCTACTCGCAGGCGCGCGACGCCTACGCGCGCGCCCATGCCGCGCTCGTCGCGGGCGGGACCGCGGCGGCGGAGATCGACGCGCTGCTCGGCACGCCGCGCCCCATCGACAACCTCTACGTCGACCCGGTCGTGCCGGTAGAAACGCCGGTCGCCGGGGCGCGCGTGGTGCTGGTGCACGGCGTCGACGAGTATGGCGTGCCCTCGCGCCCGCGCGTGGTCGAGGAGGAATCGGTCGCGGACGACGAACTGCGGCGCCAGGCGCGCAGCGCGCTGCGGGGCACGCGGTTCCGGCCGGCGTTGCAGGACGGCCGGCCGCGCGCCGTGTCCGATCTGCGCTTCGAGAAGGTCTTCCCGGCGCACACCCTGGAGACGGCGGAGAAATGAACATGCAAATCGTGCATCCCTGGGTTCGGCGGCTCGCGTTCCTGCTCGGCGCGGTGGCGATCGCGGGTTGCCAGACCACGCAGCAGTCCTCCAGCGGCGCGCCCTCCAGCCCGAGTTCGTCGAGCAGTTCCAGCAGCAGTTCTTCGAGCGGTGCGTCCGGCAGCCCGAGCAGCAGCGCTTCGACCAGCGCGAGCCGCCCGCAGTCGGCGTCCCAATCCCAATCCCAATCCCAATCCCAATCCCAATCCCAATCCCAATCCCAATCCCAATCCCAATCCCAATCCCAATCCCAATCCCAATCCCAGAGCCAGGCCCGGTCGCAGCAGGCGGCCGGGGCGGCGTCCTCGTCCGCGACCGCGGCGTCGCGGGCCGAAGCGCAACGCGCCGCGCAGCAGGCCCGCGCACGCGCCGATGCAGCCGCGGCGGACGCCGCTGCCAAGGCCCGGGCCGCGCAGACCGCAGCGGCACAGGCCGCGCGCCAGGCTGCCGCCGCGCAGGCTGCGGCGCAGTCGGCCGCGATCCAGGCCGCCACGGCGGCCACCGGATCGGCGGGCGCCAGGGGAACCGAAGCCGCCGCTCGCAAGGCGCTGGCTGAAGCAGCCGCGCAGGGGGCCGCCGCTGCCTCGGCCGCGGCACAATCGGCCGCAATCGAAGCCGCCGCGGCAGCCGAGGCGGCGCGGGCCGCGGGCGAGCCGTCGGCGACGATGTCGCGCGCGCAGGCGGCAGCCGAGGGCAGCGCGGCTGCGCTCGCGGCCTCGAAGCTGGCGAGTTCCAAGGCCGCCGCCGCGGTCGCGGCCGCGACCGCGGCGCAGTCCGCGCAGGGCGATGCGGCGCAGACCGGCGCCACGTCCGACGCCGGAGCCGATGCGCGGCAAGGATCGCCCGGCGGTGCTGCGGCCGCGCGCGCTGGCGCCGTGCGCCAGTCGCTGGCCGACTCCGCGGCGGCGCTGGAAGCAGCGCAGCGCGCGGCGGAGCAGGCCGTGCAAGCCGCGGAGCAGGCCGCCGCGGCGCGCGGCGATGCCGAGCAGGCCGAGCAGATCGCCAGCGGTGCCATGGGTGGGGGCGCGGGCGCACGCGCAAGCGCCGGCACCCAGGCCGCGGGCGTTGCCGGCGGGCGCCAGGCCGGTGCGCAGGCACAGGCCGGCGGATCGTTCGGCGGGCCGGAGGGCCGGCCGCCCGGCGCCGCTGCCGGGGCGGGTGGTGCATCCGCCGGCGGCGGGGCAATGACCAGCGAGGATCGCGTGCGCCAGCTCGATGCCCAGCTCGCCGCCGGCCTGTCGCAGTTCGAAGGCGTGATGGCACGCGAGCGCGAGGCGGTGCGCGCGCGCGAGCGCGACAATCCGCCCGGCGCCGGCTCCGGCGCCGGCGCAATGCGCGGCGGCGGGCTCGAGGACGCAGACGGCGTCGAGGGGGGCGAGCGCGGCGGGTTCGAAGGCACGGCGGGCGCGCGCGGCGGGGCGGGTGCGCTCGCCGGCGAGCCGGGCGGTCCGCAAGCGCGCGAAGTCGACGAACGCGACTCGGGCACCGGGAACCGCCCCTCCGGACCGGGCAGCGGCCGCCGCGGCGAGTTCGACAACTCCACGTCCGTCGCTGCCGCGCAGCCGCTGCCGCCCGACATTCCCGACGCCAGCGGCGACGACATCGTCGCGCGCCAACTGCGCGAGGCGGCGATGCAGGAAGTGGATCCGACCCTGCGCGAGAAGCTCTGGAACGAATACCGCAAGTACAAGGGGATCGCGACCCGATGAACGCAAGAACCGCGCTGCAGACGATACTGGCCGCGGCGCTGCTGGCGCTCGCAGGCTGCAACACCCAGACGGTGCGCACGATGTCGCAGGCGCCGATCCGGACCGATCTCGCGAACATTCCGGAAAGCGAACTGCTGGACGTGGGCGTGGACGTGTTCGACCCCGGCCTCGATACGCTCGGCCGCAAGGAACTCATCAGTACGCCGGGGGTGCGCATGGCCGAGGGCCGCTTCGTCGCCTGGCAGCTCGTGCAGACCCTGCAGCGCACCGGCAACTGGGGCGCGGTGCGGGTGGTGCCCAAGCGCCAGAGCGAAACCGACGTCTACGTCAGCGGCAAGGTGCTGTACTCGGACGGCGCGAGCCTGAAGCTCGCGGTGGCGGTGCAGGATGCCACCGGCCGGGAGTGGTTCGCGCGCACCTACGAGTCGGTGGTGAGCAAGTACGCCTACGACGAGGATCTGAACGCCAGCGGCGAGCCCTTCCAGGACATCTACAACCGCATCGCCAACGACATGCTCCAGTGGCGCCGGCAGATGGCCGTCGCCGACGTGGCCGAGGTGCGCGCCGCGGCGCAGTTGAAATTCGCGCGCCGATTCGCGCCCGAGGCCTTTGCCGGCCACCTCGCCGACGATGGCCGCGGCCGCGTGCGGGTCGCGCGGCTGCCGGCCGAAAACGATCCGATCATGGCGCGGGTCGAACGCATCCGCGAGCGCGACTACGAGTTCGTGGACACGCTGCAGGATCATTACGGAGAGTTCGTCGGCCGCATGCAGGGGCCCTACCGGCAATGGCGCAGCGAGGCTTATCGGGAGGCGCAGGCGCTCAAGGAACAGCGATCGCAGGCGGTCCTGCAGGGTGTGCTCGGATTGGCGGCGATCGGGGCCGGCATCTACGCCCAGGGTAGCGACAACCGTGCGGTGCAGACCGCCGGCATCGGCGGGATCATCGCCGGCGGGATGCTCAGCAAGGATGCCTGGGACAAGTACTCCCAGTCGAAGATCCACGCCGAGTCGCTCAAGGAAATGGCCGAGTCGCTCAACGGCGAGATCAAGCCGCACACGGTCGCGCTGGAGGATCGCACCGTCACCCTCAAGGGCACGGTCGACGACCAGTACCGCCAGTGGCGCTCGGTGATGGCCGAGATCTGGAGCGCGCAGACCGGCGCCCCCGCGCCGGCGTTGCAGCACTGAACGCCGGAGCCACCGCCGCCCGCATGTCCCGCCCGCACGCCGTGCCATGACCGAGCACGACGACGTCATCCGCATCGAGCCCGCCCAGGTGGCACTGTCGCAGGCGCAGGCCGGCACGGCGCGGCGCCGTGGCGTGCCGTGGGCGGCGCTGGCGCGTGCGGCCGCCGGCCTGCTGCTGCTCGGGCTGCTGGTGTTCGCGGTCGTCGTATTGCCGAAGCTGGTCGGGACGGGCGTGCCGCAATCCACGCCGCCGGCCGGGACCGCGCATGTGCCACCGGCGCCTGTGCCCGCCGCTGCCGCGGCGGGGCCGGCGGCCGCCACTGCTCGGGCCGCGGATGCCGACATGGCGCCCGAGGCGAAGAGCGCCGCGGAGGATCCGGCGCTGGCACGCGCGCGCGCCGAAGCCCAGGACGCGCTCGAAAAGATCCGCGAACTCGAACCGCAACTCGCCGCGCGCGCCGTGGAGCGCTGGGGCGCCGCCGAGCGCGATCGCGCCGCCCGGGCCCGCGCCGAGGGCGAGGCGGCCTATCTGCGCCTGGACTACGCCACCGCGCGCGATCGGTATGTCGAATCACGCTCGATCCTCGAAGCGCTGCTGCAACGATCGGAGGCGGTGCTCGCCGACGCGCTCGCACGCGGTGCGCAGGCGCTGGAGGCCGGCGACGCGGCCGCCGCGGCCCAGGCATTCGAACTGGCGCTGGCGATCGATCCGGCGAACGAGGCCGGCAAGCGCGGGCTGGGGCGCGCGAAGACCCTGGATGAGGTCCGGGCGCTGGTCACCGCCGGGCAGGCGTACGAGCGTGAGTCGCGGTGGGACGCGGCCCGCGCGCAGTTCCGCCGGGCGTTGGAAATCGACTCCGAGACTGCCGCTGCCCGTGCCGGTCTGCAGCGCATCGACGCCGCCGTGAACCAGCGCGATTTCACCGCCGCGATGTCGGCCGGGTTCTCCGCCCAGGACCGCGGCGACCTCGGCGCCGCCCGGGCCGCGTTCCAGCGCGCGCTCGCGCTGCGGCCGCAGGCCGCCGACGCCGCCGGGGCGCTCGCCGAGATCGATCGCCGCCAGGGCGGCATCCGCCTGGCACAGGCGATCGCGGATGCGCAGGTGCTGGAAGCAAAGGAGGACTGGTGGGCGGCGGTGGTCAGGTACGACGAGGCGCTGAAGATCGACGACAGCGCCGCCGCCGCCCGCGACGGCGCCACCCGCGCCCGCCAGCGTGCCGAACTCGACGTCAAGCTCGCGCAGGCGATCGAGCATCCCGAACGCCTGCAGGCCGAGGAGGTGCGCAAGCAGGCCGCCGCGCTGCGCGATCGCGCGGTGCAGATCGCCGCGCCGGGCCCGAAGCTGGACCAGCAGATCGCGCGCCTGAGCCTGCTGCTCAAGCAGGCGCTGATCCCGGTGGCGGTGAAATTCCAGTCCAACGAGCAGACCGAGGTGCAGGTCTACCGCGTCGGCAGGTTCGGCAGGTTCCAGTCCCTGACCAGGGACATTCTTCCCGGCCGTTACCTTGCCGTCGGCAGCCGCGAGGGCTATCGGGACGTGCAGGTGGAGTTCACCGTCGGCCACGACGCGCCTCCGGCCGCGGTGACGGTGCAGTGCACGGAAAAGCTGGCGTTCGGCGCCCGATGAACGCCGTGCGCGGGGCGGGGCGGAGATGAGCGGGGGCGATCGGGAGCCGGCCACAGGCGGTGCCGAGCCGATCGTACCGATCGCGTTCGAGCCGCTCGCCGCGCCGCAGCGGCGCGCGCGGGTGCGCCTGCGTCCACTGCGGATCGCGGGCGCGCTCGTGATTGCGGCGGCCCTGGGTGCGGTGTGGTTCGTGACCGTCGCGCGCACGGTGGTGATCGAGTGGGCGCCGGCCGATGCGCAGGTCCAGGCCACGATCCGGGGCGGGTTCGCGCTCGCGCTGGCCGGCCGCCATCTGATGCGCGCCGGTGAGTACCGGATCCAGGCGCATGCGCCCGGCTTCGAGCCGTTCCAGGCCGCGCTCACGGTGGACGAGGCTGCGGTGCAGACCCGGCGCTTCACCCTCGTGCCGCTGCCGGGACACCTGCGGGTGCAGGCCGCGCCGGTGGCCGCGGCGGTCATGGTCGACGGCGTCCGGCGTGCGACCACGCCGGCGACCGTGCGCGACCTGCCCGCCGGCACGCATCGGATCCGGGTCGAGGCGCCGCGCTACCGGCCCTACGAGGCCAGCGTCGCGATTGCCGGCCGCGGTCGTACACAGGCGCTCGCCGTGAAGCTCGAACCGGCCTGGGCGCCGGTAAGCGTGAGCTCGGAGCCGCCCGGCGCCGAATTGAGCGTGGATGGCGTCGTCGCCGGCAACACGCCGCTGACCGCCGAGATCCTGGAGGGAGCCAGCACGCTGGAGTTGCACGCCAAGGGCAGGAAGGCGTGGCAGCAGGTCGTGCAGGTCGTCGCGGGCCAGCCGCTCACCCTGCCGGCCGTGGTCATGGCGCCCGCGGACGTGACGCTCGACGTCGCGAGCAGCCCCGCGGGGGCGAGCGTCACCGTCGGCGGCGTGTATCGCGGCCGCACGCCGCTCACGGTCGCATTCGCGCCGGTGGATTCGGTGGAAATCTCGGTCTACAAGGAAGGCTACGCCACCGTGCGCCGGCGCGTGCCGATCGAACGCGACGCGCAGCGCATCGACATCGCGCTCGCGGCCGAACTCGGCGAAGTGGTGTTCAATGCCAATCCCGCGGACGCCGAGCTGTTCGTGGACGGCGCCGCGCGCGGCAGCGCGACGCAGACGCTCCAACTGCCGGTCGGCAAGCGCGCGATCGAGATCCGCCGCGCCGGTTTCGTGACCTACCGCGCCAACGTCAGCCCGCGTACCGGCGTCACCCAGCGCGTGGATGCCCAGCTCGTGACCGCGCAGGAGGCGCGCCAGGCGGCGATGAAGCCGGAGATCCGCACCGGCGCCGGGCAGGTGTTGAGGCTCCAGCGTCCGGACAGGTTCACCATGGGCGCCTCGCGGCGCGAGCCCGGGCGGCGCGCGAACGAGGTCTTGCACGAGGTCGTGCTCGGCCGCGCGTTCTACGTCGGCGTGAAGGAGATCACCAACGCGGAATATCGGCAGTTCGATCCGAAGCATGGCTCCGGGCGCGTGCAGGAGAAGTCCCTGGACGGGGAGAACCAGCCCGTCGTCGGCATTTCCTGGGATGCGGCGGCGCGCTACTGCAATTGGCTGAGCGCGAAGGAGGATCTAGCGCCGTTCTACAAGGTCGAGGCAGACCGGGTGGTCGGCTTCGATCCTTCCTCCACCGGCTACCGGTTGCCGAGCGAGGCCGAGTGGGAGTGGCTCGCGCGCGTGGGTGCCGACGGCAGGACGCGCAAGTTTCCCTGGGGAGAGGCGTTCCCGCCGCCGTCGGGCGCCGGCAATTTCGCCGACAAGGTGGCCGAGCTGCTGGTCGGCCGCACGCTGCCGGGCTACAACGACGGGTTCGGCGTCACCGCGCCGGTGGGCAGCTTCGCGGCCGATGCGCGCGGCCTGTTCGATCTGGCCGGCAATGCCGCCGAATGGGCGCACGATTTCTACGACGTACCCGCCGCCGGCGCGCCGGCCACCGATCCGCTCGGCCCGGTCCAGGGCGAGCACCACGTGATCCGCGGCGCGAGCTGGGCGCACGGCAGCGTCACCGAGCTGCGCGCGAGCTTCCGCGATTATGGCAACGCGCCGCGGAACGATTTAGGCTTCCGCATCGCCCGTTACGCGGAGTGAAGGCGCCATGCACCGCCTGCCGATCTGGTCCCTGATGCTGGTGTCGTGCCTGGCTGGCGCCGCCGAGCCGGCGGGTACCGGAGCCGGAAAACCGGGCGCGCCGGCCGTCGCGGCACCGGCGCAGGCGCCGCCTGCGGCTGCCCCGGCCAGCGCGGCGCCCGCCGCCCGGCCGCAGGCACGCACGCCCGACACCTTCAACCCGAGCGAACACATCTCCGACGACAGCTCCGTGTCCTTTCCCGTCGACATCTGACCCCCGCGTGCCGGCGCTGCCGCCGGCCGCACTTGCAGAGCGCTTGCGCATGGCCGTGCACGTCCTGGAAATCAACGATACCGAACTGCGCCTGATGCGCGGCGCCGAGGTGCTCGCCTGCGCGCCGGGCGTGGCCTGCCTGGAGCCGGACCGGGTTGTCGTCGGCAGCGCCGCCGCGCGGCAGTCGCGCCTGAACCCGCGCCGGATCGTGAATCGCTACTGGAGCCGCTTGAGCCAGGATCCGCTGCCGGCGCCGTCGCGCCACGCACGGCACCATGCCGATCTCGCCTACGCCCAGCTCCTGGACCTGCACCGGGCCGGCGGCGGACCGGAGGAACTGGTGATCGCGGTGCCGGGCAGCTTCAGCCGCGAGCAGCTCGCGCTGCTGCTCGGGATCTGCGCTGCGGCGCCGTTCCGGCCCGTCGGGCTGGTGGATGCCGCGGTCGCCGCGCTCGCCGGCACGGCCGGGCCGGGCAGCTACACGCACGTCGACATCGGCGTGCACGAGGCCGTGATTACGCACCTGGGCGTCGGCGAGCACGTGCGTCGCCTGGACGTCGAAGTCATCGGCGATTGCGGCCTGGAAACGTTGATCGATGCCTGCGCCGCCCACGTCGCCGAGCAGTTCATCCAGCAGACGCGCTTCGATCCGCTGCACCACGCGCAGTCGGACCAGGCCGTCTACGACGCACTGCCGGGCTGGCTCGCGGCGCTGGAGCAGGCGGCGACCGTCGAGGCGCGCATCGACATGCACGGCGAGCACCGCGCCCGGCTCGCGCGCGAGGCGCTGCACGAAGTGCTCGCGCCGTTCCATGCGCGTATCCGCGCACGCATACCGCAGGACGCCAACACGCTGCTGTCGCATCGCGCCGGGCGCCTGCCGGGCCTGGCCCAGGCGCTGTCGGCGCTGGCGGTGCTCGCGCCGGAGGCGCTGATGCAGGGCGTGGCGCGGCAGGCGGATCGGCTGCGCGCCGCCGACGGCGCGGTGCACTTCCTCACCCGCCTGGAGGCGGCCCCGGCGCCGATCGTCCTGCCGCGCGGCCAGGGCGAGGAGCGGGTGACGCACGTCCTGGCCGGCCATCGCGCGTGGGCGATCGGGACCCTGCCGCTGTACCTGGATCCGGCCGGCACCATGCACCGCGAGGCGCCGCCAGTCGCCGGTTGCAACGTGGTGCGCAGCGGCCTGAACGCGCTGCTGCGTGCCGATGCCGGCGTGCACGCACTCGTCAACGGCCAACCGGTGCGCGGCGTGGTCACGCTCGCGCCCGGCGACGAACTCGCGTTCGCGGGTGGGGCCGGCGCCTACCGGTTCATCGCCGCCGTGCCGGCGCATGGCGCGTAAACGACGCCAGACCGAGTTCTTCACCATGTCCTTCCTGGACGTGATGTCGTGCGGGTTCGGCGCGGTGCTGATGCTGTACCTGGTGCTCCGGCACGATGGCCGCGCGCCGTTGCAGGAGGCCACGCCCCCGGATCTGCGCTCCGAGGTGCGCCTGCTGCAGGAGCAGGTGCGGCAGGGCAACGAGGATCTCGTCCGCCTGCGCAACGAAATCTCCGAAATCGACCAGGAGGTGATCACAGCCCAGGGCCTGGCGCGGCAGGTGCGCGAGCAGGTGGGCGAGACCGAGGGCACGCGTACCGATGCCGACGCCGCGGCGGGAAAGGCCGAGGTCAGGCTGCTGCAGGAGGATCTCAAGCGCCTGGCGCAGGAAAAGGACGCCACCCAGCGCGAGATCCAGGCCCGGGCCGCCGACGTGCGCAGCTTCGCCGGCGAGGGCACGCGCGAGTACCTCACCGGGCTGAAGCTCGGCGGCCAGCGCGTGCTGATCCTGCTCGACGCCTCCACCAGCATGCTCGCCGACACCATCGTCAACGTGATCCGCCGCCGCAACATGAGCGAAGACGTCCGCAAGCGCTCGGAGAAATGGCGCCAGGCCGTGGCCACGGTGGATTGGCTCACCGCGCGCTTGCCGCGCACCAGCCAGTTCCAGATCTACACCTTCGCCGAGGGCGTCGCCGCCGCGGTGCCTGGCACGGACGGCCGCTGGCTGCCGGTGAGCGGCGGCAGCCAGCTCGAGCAGGCGGTGGCGAACGTAAAGAAGATCGTCCCCGCGGGCGGCACGAACATGGAAGGGGCCTTTGCCGCCATAGGCCGGCTGGCGCCGGCGCCGGACACGGTGCTGCTCATCACCGACGGCCTGCCGACCCAGGGTGCCGGCGGGCCGCGCGGGCAGGCGATTTCCGGGCCGGACCGGCTGCGCCTGTTCGAGAAGGCGTTTCGGCTACTGCCGAGGAACGTCCCGATCAGCACCATCCTGCTGCCGATGGAGGGCGATCCCCGCGCGGCGTCGGCCTTCTGGCAGGTCGCCTACGCGACCCGCGGCGCATTCCTGGCCCCGGCCTCGGACTGGCCCTGATGCGGCGCAGGCAGCGCAACATCGAGTTCATCTCGGTCTCGTTCCTGGACGTGATCACCTGCGGCTTCGGCGCGCTGGTGCTGCTGCTGGCGCTGACGCCGATCGGCGTGCGCCCGGTGTTCGAGCCGCTGCCAACCGAGCTGACCGGCACGGTGGCGAAGCTGGAGGACGAGCTGTTCCGGATCCGCGGCACGGTCAAGGTGCTGAACCGGGATCTGAACGCGCGCCGGGAGCAGGTCTCGCGCTACCGGGACGAGGTCGCGCGCCTGGAGCACGAACTGCGCGACAACGAGCGCCGCGCGGCCAGCGCCGCGCAGGACGCCGCCGCGCAATCGGCCATCATCGAGCAGATGAAGCTCGCCCGGCAGAGCCTGACCGAGGAGATGAAGCGCCTGCTGGCGCAGAAGAACCGCCCCCGCAACGACCTGGTCGGCGGCATCCCGGTGGACAGCGAATACGTCATCTTCGTCATCGACACCTCCGGCAGCATGTTCCAGTACGCCTGGGGGCGGATGATCCAGGTGATGATCCAGACCCTGAACATCTACCCGGCGTTGAAGGGGATCCAGGTGATGAGCGACCAGGGCGCGTACATGTTTCCGCAATACCGCGGGCAGTGGATCCCGGATACGCCCGCCCGGCGACGGGCCATCGTCGACCGGCTCCAGGGCTGGAACCCGTTCTCGGCGTCCAGCCCGGTGCGCGGCATCGAGGAGGCGATCCGGACCTTCTACAGCCCGGACAAGAAGATTAGTATCTATGTCCTGGGCGATGAATTCGCGCCCGGCCCCTCGATCGACCAGGCGGTGCGCATGATCAACCTCTTGAATCGACGCGATCGCGACGGCGGCCGGCGGGTGCGCATCCACGCCGTCGGCTTTCCGACCCAGCTCGCCAACCCGCCGCATCTGCAGGGCACCGGGATCCGCTTCGCCCAGCTCATGCGCCAGGTCTGCCACGACAATGGCGGCACCTTCGTCGCCCTGAACGACTTCCAATGAAGGCCCGCGCCGCCGCCGCGGTACTGTGCGCGCTCGTGCTCGCGCTGCTGGCCGGCTGCACCGACACGGTCGCGATCAAGGTCCAGTCGCAGGTGCCGCAGGCGCTGGTGGACCGGCTGCCGGTCACCATCGGTGTCTGGTACGACCCGGCCTTCCGCGGCTACGTCTACCGCGAGGATTCCGAGGAACGCAAGGACTGGTCGATCGACACCGGCGAGTCGCAGGTCGCCACCTTCGAGAAGGTCCTGGGCTCGATGTTCGAGCGCGTGGTCCCGGTCGCGGGGCCGCCGCCGGCCGCGGGCGTGGACGCGGTGCTGGTGCCGTCGATCGAGGAAGCGCAGTTCTCCACGCCGCAGGAGACGCGCCTGGGCTTCTACGAGGCCTGGTTCAAGTACCGGCTGAAGCTCTACCAGCCCGACGGCGCACTGATCGGCGAATGGTTCCTCACCGCGTACGGCAAGTCCGAGCCGGAGTTCATGCGCAGCGCGGACGATGCCTTCACTGCCGCCGTGCAGATGGCGTTGCGCGACGTGGGCGCCAAGCTCACCACCGGCTTTGCCAGCCTGCCCGAGGTCAAGGCCTGGCTGGACGGGCACGCGCAGCCGGCAGGCACTTCGTCGTGAACGCCGCCGGCATCGCGGGCCGGCGGCCGGCGCGCATCGCGCCATTGCTGGCGCTGCTCGCCTGCGCCGCAGTCGCGGGCTGCAAGAGCACGACGGTGATCGACAAGTACGCGGTCGAGCCCGTGAACGTCACCGCCGGCGACGCGGTGGTCGTGCTCGGCCGCCGCACCTCGGCGCACAAGCAGACCGAGGAGGACTTCGTCACCTGCGTCGGCAAGGCGATCGCCGGCACCCGCGGCGTGACCGTGGTTCCCGAGCGCACCTTCCTGGACGCCGTGTACCCGTGGTTCGAGTCCAGCACCGCGCCGACCGACGTCCGCAATCTCGACAAGCTGATGACCAACTCCGCGCTGGCGCGCAAGTTCGCCGAGCTTCGGATCCGCTACTTCGTCTGGCTCGACGGCTACACCGAGACGGTGGACAGGAAGGGCAGCATCTCCTGCGCGGTGGGTCCGGGCGGCGGCGGTTGCTTCGGCTTCGCGCGCTGGGACGATGCGGCGCAGTACGAGGCCAGCATCTGGGATCTCAGGAACCTGAACCTCGCCGGAAAGATCAGCGCCGAGACCAAGGGCACCTCGTACATGCCGGCGATCATCATCCCGATCCCGCTGCTGGCGCGGGTGCAGTCCGCGGCCTGCCAGAGCATGGCCGATCAACTCGCGCAGACCATCGGCGGCGACACCAGCGCCATCGTCCAGGGTACGCCGGCGCCCGCACCGGCCGCGGCCTGCGCCGCCGCGGACCCTGCCGGCTGCTGATCCACCCCTTCGTCGTCGCGAGCGCGGCGAAGCGACCCATGCGGCGCCGGATTCGTCCAGGCCGCGCGGATTGCCGCGGCCGCTACGCGGCCTATCCATGAATCGCACCCCGTCATTGCGAGGAGCAAAGCGACGAAGCAATCCACGCGCTGGCGGCGGCATCGAGGCCAGCGTGGGTCGCTTCGCTCGCGACGACGCAGGGATGGTTCATAGCCGCAATCGGCCGGACCCAGGTCCGGTTCGGCCTCGCAATGACGGGGTACGGCCGCATGCGGCGCGGGCGGCATCGAAGCCGCAGGGGCTGCTTCGTGCGCGCGATGACGGCCTACGGCGCTATTTCGCCGGCGGCGCCGGCTTCAGCGCCGTGAACCGCAGCGACGGGTTGATCGTCCCCGGCCCGCACGATGGCAATGGCTGCAGATCCCGCACCGCGAACAACGGCAGGACCTGGCGCCCGAAGTCGCGCATCAGCATGCAGTCGGCGCGATCCAGTTCGCGCGCGCGCAGGCCGTTGACGTCCACCCGGCTCCACTGCGCCGGAAAGGTTTCGGTGGTCGGCCCCGCCTGCGCCGGGACCGCGGCAGAGAACCCCAGCTTGATGTGCAGCAGCGTCGGTTGGTCGCACACGTCGACGACCGCGTCGTCGCGTGCCCCCGCGGCCAGCAGCAGCGCGCGGATCTTGCGCTCCAGCGCCTCGCAGCTGTAAAGCACGTCGCTGACGAAGCGGAACTGCGCCTGCCGCGGCTCCCAGCGCGCCGCGGGTGCGTCCTGGGCCGGCGCCACACCGGCCAGACCGGCAAGCACTGTCGCGGCGGCGATGGTTGTACGCGTCATCGGTGTTCCTCCTTGCCCTGTTCCGTGCCGTCCACGGGCGCGAGCACGGTGAATTCGAGCCGCGGCGCCGCGCCGGCCAGGCAGGCCCGGACCCTCGGCGGCGCCTGCAGCGGGAACAGCGGCAGCACCGCGCGCGCGAACTGCTCCACCAGTTCGCAGTCCCCGCGATCAAGGAACCGCGGGCGGCCTTCGCGCATCGTGACCGTGCGCCAGGCGACGGCAAAGGTCTCGGTCGTCGGGCCGCTCGCGGCCGGCAATGCGGTCGAAAAGCCGAGCGTGATGTCGTAGCGCGATTCCAGCCCGGTTCCCCAGCGGATCGCCGTGCCAATGTCCATGCCGGGCGGCAGCCGCGAGAAGTCCTGGGTCGCCTGCGGCGGGCAGCGCGCGCTGGCGTTCGCATCCGCGCGTGCGCCTGCCGCCACCAGCAGTTTTTTCAGCTTGTCGACCACGGCCTCGCAGGAATAGAACGTATCGTGGCCGCGGAACCGGAACACAATCTGCTGCGGCTGCCATTGCGCGGCCGGCGGATCCTGCGCATGCGCGTCGCCGACGCCAATCGCAACCAGCGCGGCGGTGATTGACTGAAAGGTACCTGCTGCATGCCGGCGAGCCGCGTTCGCCACGCTCTTCGCAACCCAGGTCACTGCCGCGCCTCGGGACCGGGCGCGGGCGCCAGTACGCTGTACGTGATGCGAAACGGCGAGGACAGGCCGCCGGGCGTGCACACGCTGCGCGCCTTCAGGTCGCGGATGGGAAACTGGGGCAGTACCTGTCGCGCGAACTGCTCGACGAGATCACAGTCGCCGGGGTCCAGGGCGAGGCGGCGCCGGCCGGCACGCAGGTTGTGGCGGCGTTCCAGCGTGACCGGGGTCCATTGCGCAGGGAAGGCCTCGGTGACCGGGCCCGCCTCGCTGGGAACGGCGACCGAGAACGCGAGCAGGATGTTCGTGGCGGAGTGGCGGTTGCAGACTTGCGCCTTCGCGTCATCGCGCGCGCCGGCTGCGACGAGCAGCAGTTCCAGCTTGTCCTCCAGCGGCTCGCAGGCATAGAGGGTATTGCCGGGAAACAGGCGGAACTTCATCTGCACCGGCCGCCAGGCCGCGGCCGTCGGCTCCGCGGCGCACGCTGCGCCCGCCAGGCAGGACAATACCAACGCCGCGGCCAGCGGAAGGTTGGCCCGACCGCGCGCCCGCGCTGCGATGCGCGCGATCCGGCCGCGTGCAGTGCCCGTGCGGATTTGCATCGATCCGCGCTCTCAGCGCCAGCCCGTCCCGCCCGCCAGTTCCTTCGGGCAGGCGTGGTAGGCCTTGTTCGGCGAGTCGCTGCAGCAGGCCTCGTACCAGAAGCACAGCGCCTGCCGGTGGTCCCCGGTCTGGCGTTCGACGATTGCGATGCCCTGCTCGTAGAGCGCGGTCTGCATGCGGAAATGCGCGTCCAGGCCGGCGCCGGTCTCCAGCCCGTAGGCGCCCAGGTGCCAGGCACGCAGGCGCTTGAGCGCCGGCAGCAGGCGCGGATCGTCGGCGGCGTAGTTCTGGCGGTAGATCCAGTGCAGCAGCGCGTAGGCGCGGTCGACGTCCTTCCACTTCCTGCGCTCGGACTGCAGGTCGATGAGCGCGTCGATGATCCGCACCTGGGCCAGATCGTACAGGCCGCCGTTGATGCGCGTGATGTGCAGGGCGCGTTGCAGCGATTGTGCTGCCTGGCGGTAGTCCTTGCGCGCGCGCTGGACCTGCGCGAGCGCGAGCAGGGACTCGGACAGGCGCGGATCGTAGGCACCGTGTTCCTGCTCGAGTGCGGCCACGGCATGCCGGTACTCGCTCGCCGCATCGACTTCGACCCGGTGGGACTGCTCCTGGTCGCCGACATGCACGGCAGGCGCGGAGGCGTCCCCCGCCCATGTCGATCCCGGCGCGGCGGCGACCAGCATCGCGGCCAGTGCGAACGGCTCCAGGCGCATGTGGTGCACTCTCCCGGGCGACGGCCCACGATCAAGCTACACCAATTCCGCCGCGGCCGGGTACTGCACGGCGGACTTCGTCGTCCGCGCGCACCGCCACTGAACCTGGCGGCCACGGCAGGGGATCCAACTGGGATGAGCGCCTCGAAATGCCGATCGCGCCTGCGCTGCCGGTCGAAAAAAAAAGGCCGCGCGAGGCGGCCTTTCCGTAACTTCGACTGCCGAACCCTACTGCACGGTGTAGTTGCGCGAGGCCATGCAGGCGCTGAACGCGCGCCGGTAGCTTTCGGTCTGCTCGCGGCGCTCCATGTAGGCGCGGTCCGCCTGTTGCTGCGAGTACTGCTGCTGCTGATACTGCTGTTGCTGGTATTGCTGCTGCTGGTATGCGTACTGGTCCGAGGTGGACGGCTGCTGCTGTTGCTGGCCGCCGCGCGAAATCGCGCCGAGCACCGTGCCGGCGATCGCGCCGATCGCCGCGCCCTGGCCGGCGTTGCCCGCCAGCGCACCGCCCGCGGCACCCAGCCCGGCGCCGGTGGCCGCGTCGCCGAGCATGCCGCCGCCCTTGAACAGCCCGCCCTGGCCCAGGCCCAGGAAACCACCCCCGCTCGACTGCTGCTGGGGCGGAGGCGGCGGTGGAGGCGGATAGTAGGCCTGCTGCGGCGGGGGTTGCGCGACGGGGTCGGCCGTGGTCGGATCGAAGCCGCTCTGCTGCACGGCCCACTCGTGGCACTGGAACCGGTCCTTGGCCTGCTGGTCCTGGTTTTGACCGGCGTTGGGATACGCACGCAGCCCCGCCTGCGCGGCGGCGGGCTGTGCGGCCGCCAGGCCGACGCCGATCAGGGCCACGGCCATGGCAATGCGGGTGCGCGGGAATCGTCGTGTCATGTTGGCTCTCTCTCTGACCTCGATGGGTTCGATGCGGCGCTTGCGTTGCGGCGCCCATCGGGTGCCGTCTGCGGTGTATCGCACGCACTGGTCCAAAACTGAAATGAATTTATGCGGATCAACCTGAACCCGTCATTAACCCGGGATGGGTCCGGCGCCATCATACACCCGGCCCCACGGGGGGCGGCGCACCGCGGCGATGCCGGTGTCGCGCGGCCTGTCGATCCCGATCCGGTGGCGGGCGACGCATCGGGCGGGCGGGCCGTCGCCGGCGCGCCGGCGCGCTGGCCGATGTCCGCGATGTTCCTTTTCGCCCTGTTGCTCGGAGCCGGACCGGCCTGCCCCGCGGGCGACGTCGCCGGCCTGCTGGGGGATGCGGATCGCCGCGACGAGCCCCTGCCGCTGGCGTCGCAACTGCAACCGGGACTCGATGTGACGGCGGCCTACCGCATCCAGTCCAGGTTCGTACTGGAAAAGCTTCGTGGTGCACGCGTGGCCGGATTCAAGGCCGGGCTGACCAGCCGCGCCGCGCAGCAGCGCTTCGGGCTGGATCGGCCGTTCGCGGGCGTGCTGTATCCCGGCGGCGCGCTGCCCGGCGGCCGCGCCGTGGATACGCGCCGGTTCCCCGGGCTGACGCTGGAGATCGAGATCGGCTACGTCGTCGATCGCGATATCACCGCGCCGGTGCACGACATCGCCGCGCTGCGGCCCCTGATCCGCGCCGTCGTACCGGCGATCGAGCTTCCACGGATCCGGTTCCGAACGCCGCAGGCGCTGACCGGGGTGGACATCGTCGCAGCCAACGGCGGCTCGGCGCTGTTCGTGACCGGCGATCCGCTGCCCGCGGACGCGCTCGACCGTGTCGACGATCTCACCGTCACCCTGAGTCGCGACGGCACGCCGGTGGCGCAGGGGCGCGGCGACGCCGCGCTCGGCAACCAGATGCACGCGCTCAGGTGGCTCATCAACCAGACACTGAAGCTCGGCTGGGCAATCGAAGCCGGGCAATTGTTCATCACCGGCGCGCTCGCGGCGCCGCTGCCGGTCGAACCGGGTGCCTGGCGCGCCGACTATGGCGGCCTGGGGAGCATCGACCTGCTGTTGCTGTGAGTCGCGGCCGCGCTTCGGATCAGTCGTAGCTGTGTTCGGGGCCGGGGAATTCACCCGACTTCACCGCGCGCGCATAGGCTTCGAATGCGCCGCGGATCCCGGTCGCGCTCGGCGCCAGGAAGTTCTTCACGAACTTCGGGACCTTGATGTCCGGCGGCGTGATGCCGAGCATGTCGTGCATCACCATGATCTGGCCGTCGGTATGCGGCCCGGCACCGATGCCGATCACCGGGATCTGCAGGGCCCCGGTGATGCGGTGCGCGAGCATGGCGGGGATGGCCTCCAGCAGCAGGATGCTGGCGCCGGAGTCCTCCAGCATGCGCGCCTCGTCGAGGATCTTCTGCGCCTGCTTCGGATCCCGGCCCTGGACGCGGAAGCCGCCGAAGCGATTGATGGACTGCGGCGTCAGCCCCATGTGCGCGCACACCGGGATGCCGCGCTCGACCAGCAGGCGGGTGGACTCGGCAATCCACGAGCCCCCCTCGAGCTTGACGATATGCGCGCCAGCGCGCATCAGCCGGCCGGCGTTCTCGAGCGTCAGTCCTTCCGAGTAGTAGCTCATGAACGGCATGTCGCCCATGAGCAGGGCGCCGCGGTTGCCGCGCCGGACCGCGTGCAGGTGGTAGAGGATGTCCTCCATCGTCACCGGCAGGGTGGAATCGTGGCCCTGCACCACCATGCCGAGCGAATCGCCCACCAACAGCACCTCGATGCCGGCGGTGCTTGCGAACTCGGCGAAGGTCGCGTCGTAGACGGCGATCGATGCGAACTTCTCGCCGCGCTCCTTCATGCGCTGCAACGTGTTCAGGGTGATCTTGGGGCGGGAGTCCACGGTCGACATGGCGGCTGGTTCCGGTTTCGGGCGCCGGTGGCGCGCGCCGATTATAGGAAGGTCCCTGCCGGGCTGCACCCGCGGCGCGCCCGGCCGGGCATCAGGCATCCTCCGTGCCGCTTCGTTCCGGATCGGCATCCGTGCGCCGGCGCCGGGACGGTGTGCGGTACTGATCGGCCGCCGCGCGCAGGCGCTGTGCGACCAGGTTGCGCAACTGCGCCGGAGCGAGCACTTCCACCTCGGCGCCGTAGCGCATCACGTCCATCGCCAGTTCGCGCGGGTCGGAGTAGGGGATGCGCAGTTCGAGCGCGCCGTCGCGCAGCACCCGCCGTTGCTGCTGCGGGTGCCATTGCTCGTCGGCGACCCAGCGCGCCGCGCCGGGCGTGAAGCGCAGCAGCGCCTCGTGGCGGGGCGTGCCGGCGTAGATGCCGTAGGAAGACGCGTAGTGCGTGTCGAGCGAAGCGCTGTCGATATCCTGCGCCGGGCCGCCCTGCTCGACGACGTGGATGCGCTCCAGCGCGAAGCTGCGCAGCGCCCGGCGCAAATGGCACCACGCATCCAGGTACCAGTTGTCGCGGTAGTAGACGATGCGCTGCGGCGACACCCAGCGCTCGGTGGTCTCGTCGCGCTCGCGGCCGTGGTAGAGCACGCGCAGGCGCTGGCGCCGGACCAGCGCGCCGGCGACGCGGCGGAAGGTGTCCGCATCCAGCGGGCGCGTCGCGCTCTGCAGGATGCGGATGCGCGCGGCGATCTCGGCGCTGCCGGCGCGCTTGTCCGCCAGCAGGCGCTCGACCCGATCGCGCAGCGGCGCGACGTGAGGCTCCAGCAGGCCCGGCTGCACGCCGGACAGCAGCCGGGCGGTGGTAAGCAGCGCGTACACTTCCTGCGAGTTGAACCACAGGCCTGGCAGCTCGTAGACGCCCTTGTCCCGGGCGTAGTAGTAGCCGTTGCTGTCGCGGTCGTAGGCGATTGGCGCGCCGAGGTAGTCGCGCAGTTCGACGATGACGCGCTTGACCGTCGCCCGGGAGCACTCGAGGCGCTCCTCGATGTCCCGGCGCGAGATCGGCGTGCGCCGCCCGGCGAGGATCCTGTGCAGCTCGAAGATGCGGTCGAAGCGGTTCATGGCGGCGCGGACCGGTGCAGCCTACGCCGTTCGCGAGCGCGGATCCAACCGCCGCGACGGCGCCCGGCCGGGGCGATCCGGCCGGCGGGCGCATCGATCGTCCGCGCGACGGGCGCGCCGGTAGCGGTCCGGCGCGAACGCCGCAGGGGGCGGACCGCGCCGGACCCGGGCCGGGGCTGGCCTGCGCCGAGCCGGTGGTGCGGGCCGGGCGCGACGCCATGGCCGCCGGCGTCGACGAAGTTCGCGCTCCGCACGCTGGTTCCGGCACGGGGCGTTCCTACGCGATAATGTCGGGCTCGCGACTTTTCACGGACATGACGCTCTCCGCATGAACTCCCAGCCCGCCCTCCTGGAACGCTGCGCCGCCGCGGTTGCCGCGGCCGAGCGTCATCTGGCCACGCTCACCCGCATCTCCAGCGACCGCCTGTTCGGCGCCGGCGCCGAAGCGGGCGATCCGTTCGATCGGCATCAGTTCCACGCCCACGGCTATGCCTGGTGTGCTTCGTACGTGCACGCGCTGCGCGAACTGCAGCGCTGGGGCGCGGCACTCGCCGCGGCGGGGCGGCTGGGAGAGATGGAGTCGCTGATCCTGCTGGCGGGTTTCGGCGGCTACCTGGCACAGCTCGGTACCGGCATCCCGATGGGCCAGGACGAGATCGTGCGCCCGGCCGACATGGGTGCCGCCGCCGCCGCCGCGCAGCTGCTGGCGGATCCGGCGGTCGCGGCGCTGGTGCGCGAGGGCGGCGGCGTGGAGCCGCGGCTGCGCATCGCCGAGCTGGCACGGCGCACGCGCGCAGGCTTCGGCGACGACGGCGACGACGAGACCCTGGCGCTCACCCGCGCGCAGTTCCGGCGCTTCGTCGATCGCGAGGTGACCCCGCACGCGCACGGCTGGCATCGCGCCGACGCATTGGTACCCGATGCCGTGCTGGCGCAGATGGCGGACATGGGCGTGTTCGGCATCAGCCTGCCCGAGCGCTGGGGCGGGCTCGGGATGTCCAAGCGCGCGATGTGCGTGATCACCGAGGAACTCTCGCGCGGCTACATCGGCGTCGGATCCATCGCCACGCGATCGGAGATTGCCGCCACCCTCATCATCCAGGGCGGCACCGATGTCCAGCGCGATCGCTACCTGCCGCCGATTGCCGCCGGGAGGATCCTGCCGGCGGCGTTGTTCTCCGAGCCTGGGGCGGGATCGGATCTCGCCGGCGTGAGCACCCGCGCCGTGCGCAGCGGGAACCGTTACCGCATCACGGGCGCCAAGACCTGGGCGACGCACGCCGGGCGTGCGGATCTGCTCACGCTGCTCGCGCGCACGCAGCCGCAGGATCCGTCCTACCGCGGCATCAGCCTCATCCTGGTCGACAAGCCGCGCGGCACCGAGGAGAACATGTTCCCGCTGCCCGGCATGAGCGGCAGCCCGATCCCGGTACTGGGCTATCGCGGCATGCGCGAATACGCGCTGCAGTTCGACGGGCTGGAAGTCCCGGCAGGCGCGCTGCTCGGCGCGAACGAGGGCAACGGCTTCAAGCAGGTGATGGGCACGCTGGAGGTGTCGCGGATCCAGACCGCGGCGCGCGGGGTCGGCGTGGCGCAGAATGCGCTGGAACTGGCGCTGGACTATGCCTGCGAACGGGTGCAATTCGGCCAGCCGCTGGTTGCCTTCCCGCGCGTGGCGGCCAAGATCGGCTGGATGATCGCCGAGCAGATGATGGTGCGCCAGCTCACCTACCATTCGGCGATTTGCAAGGATACCGGTGCGCGCGCCGACATCGAGGCCGGCATGGCCAAGCTGCTCTCGGCGCGCATGGCCTGGTCGTGCGCGGACAACGCGCTGCAGATCCACGGCGGCAACGGCTACGCGGTCGAGTTTCCGATCTCGCGCGTGTTCTGCGACGCGCGCATCCTGTCGGTGTTCGAGGGCTCGGCCGAGATCCAGGCCCAGGTCATCGCCAAGGGCCTGCTGCGCCCGCCGGAGCGGTTCGGTTCCGCCTGACGCTTTGCTCCCGGCCACCGTTGCCGAAGTTCCGCGTGCCTGGCACGGCGTTCCGAGTCTGCGGTCACCCGATGGGTCGCGATTGGCGCCGATTTGTGCCTTCGTTGCGGGCCGAGGACCGGGTGGGTCGGTCGGCTACCGCTGCGCAGGCCATCCATGGCCTGCTCCGCTGCCGCGATCGCTGCGCTATGCCATCCATGGCCCGCTTGCGATCGCAGGCCGCCGCCCGACCCA
>JBFXBD010000054.1:0-45571 GCA_050183625.1 Gammaproteobacteria bacterium | reverse complement strand
GGCCATCCATGGCCTGCTCCGCTGCCGCGATCGCTGCGCTATGCCATCCATGGCCCGCTTGCGATCGCAGGCCGCCGCCCGACCCACCCGGTCCTCGACCCTGAGGCAGTGAAGTCCAAAAGTGGCGAGACTTCGTTCGCGGGCTGAACGACGGCTCCAGTTGCGTTCAGGTCGGCGTGGATCCAACGCGCCATCGGGGCAGGGTCGGGGGCCACGGGTATCTTGCAGGAGGCAAGATACCCGTGGTTCCCGGCCCGGATCCAAGCCACCGGGCAGCGCCAATCGTGATGCATCCGGTGACCGCAGACGCTGACGATCTTCCAAACCACGCGGGGACATACGGCGCCGGCAACGGAGGACGGACAAACCGGGCAAGCCCCGGGCGTCATGTCGGCGCCGGCCGCGGCGTGCCGGTAGCCTGCCAGTAGTGTTCCGGGATCGACGCCGGGCGTGCCTGGCCCGCGAACTCGCGCACAGACGCGCGCTGCCACTGCCCCACGGCGTAGTCCCGCAGCAGCGCGGGCAGCGGGTCGCCGTTCAGCACCAGGCGCTGGAGCATGAAGGCCATCTCGCTGTCAGCCAGGCTCCATGGGCCGAACAGGTGCCCGGCGCCATCGCCGACGAGCGCGCCGGCGATACGGACGAGCTTGTCGACATCGGCCTGCGCCGCGGCGGACAGCGGCTGCGGCCCGAAGCGGTAGAACATCCGCACCGTCGCCCGCTCCGTGCGCAATGCGCCGAGATCGGTGCGCAACCAGGCCATGACCTGCCGCGCACGCGCCCGTGACCGCGGGTCGGCGGGAAGGAGCGCCGGGTGCGCCGGCGGCGGGAGGATCTCCTCGAGATACTCCGCGATCGCGCTCGACTCGCAGAGATGGAAACCACCGTGCGTCAGCGCCGGCACGCGTGCGGTGAGCGACACATCACGGTAGGCGGGGCGGTGCTGATCGCCTCCGGCCAGCGATATCGTCTCCACCGCGAACGGCACGCCCTTCTCGCGCAGGGCCACGAAGCTGGAGAAGACGTACGGGCTGATCCAGAGATCCTCGGCATGAAGCGTGAATGCGGGCATCTCGTTCATGGATGCTTCCACCTCTGCTCTGCACGGGCGGTCGATAAGCGCACCCGGCACCGCCACTGTAACCCACCACCTGGTGCTGCCCCATCACGCTTTCGATTCGGGCCGGGAACCACGGGTATCTTGCCCTCTGCAAGACACCCGCGCCCCCGACCCTGCCCCGATGGCGCGGTGAGTCCACGCCAATCTGAACGCTCCGGCGGGCGACCTTCAGCCCGCGAACGAAGTCTCGACGCATCGAACTTCACTGCCTTCGGGCCGAGGACCGGGTGGGTCGGGCGGCGGCCTGCGATCGCAAGCGGGCCATGGATGGCATAGCGCAGCGATCGCGGCAGCGGAGCGGGTCATGGATGACCCGCGCAGCGGTAGCCGACCGACCCACCCGGTCCTCGGCCCGAAACGAAGCCAAAGAGCAGCGCCAAACGCGATGAAAGGGGTGACCGAAGACTCGGACGATCGTCCCAAAAGGAAACGCATCCGGCGATGGCGGGGGCTGGCGGCGGTGGCGATAATACCGGGGCTGGAACGCGATGAGGGAGGGTTCACCGCGTGGATACGAGCCGGTTTTTCCGCCCGACGCCGCCGCCGCACGTGCCCGCGTCGCTGGTACTGGATTTCGACGTCTTCAATCCGGGCGCCGAAGACGAGCGCGTCTACGAAGACTATACCGGCCTGCACGTTCGCGGCGCGCCGGACATCGCCTGGACCCGCCACAACGGCGGCCACTGGCTCGTCACCCGCGGCGAGTACTTCCGCGAGATCAACAACGACTTCGGCTCGTTCTCCAATACGCGGGGGCTCGAAACGATCCAGCGCGGCGAAGGTGTCGGCCCCCTGATCCCGATCGAGATCGACCCGCCCGCGCACGGCGAGTACCGCGCGCTGATTGCGCCGGCCTTCTCGCCGCGCGGCGTCGAGGCGCTCGCCGGCGGGATCCGCGACCTGGCAATCGAGCTGATCGAGAACTTTCGCGCCGCGCGCCAGTGCGAGTTCGTCGCCGACTTCGCCCAGCGGCTGCCGATCCACGTCTTCCTGCGCCTGGCCGGGATCCCGGATAGGGACCGGCTCGAACTGCTGGACGCCGTCGCCCGGCTGCTCAACCGCGACACCGCGGACCCCGAAGACCCGCGCCGGCGCATCGCCCGCTACCTGGCGCCGCTGTTCGCCGCGCGCAAGGTCGAGCCGGGCGAGGACCTGCTCAGCCGCCTGACACAGGCGCGCTTGCACGGCCGGCCTCTGTCGGACGCAGAACTGCTGGGCATCGGCACGCTGCTGGTCATCGGCGGGCTGGATTCGGTCGCGTCGACCATGGGGCTCGTCACCCATTGCCTGGCCCGCAGCCCTGCGCTGCGTCGTCGGCTCATCGACGACCCGGCGATCCTGCCGAACGCGGTGGAGGAATTTCTGCGGCGCTTCCCCACCACCAGCCACGGGCCCTCGCGCATCCTCACCCGCGATCTGCAGTTCCACGGCGTGGAGATGCGCACCGGGGATCGGATCAGCCTGCCGCGGCCGTTCGCGAACCTGGATTATCGCCTGCACCCGGATCCGCTCGCGGTAAATTTCGACCGACCCGACCTGCAGCACGCCTCCTTCGGCCATGGACCGCACCGCTGCATCGGCTCCACGCTCGCGCGCCTGGAGTTGCAGATCTTCCTGCGCGAGTGGCTTGCCCGCATCCCGGACTTCGGCGTCGCCCCCGGCGCGGCGGTGAAGTACGACACCGCCGCCCACATCAGCGTCGCCGCCCTGCCCCTGGTCTGGTAACCCCTTTTTGGGGGTCAGAGATCGGTGTCGCCGGACAGGAGCTGCTTGACGATGAGGTGGCGCATGATCTCGTTGGTGCCGTCGGCGACGTTCACCTTGCGCAGGTAGATGTAGGCCTCGGTCAGGTGCATCTCGTTGGTGAAGCCGATGGCGCCGAAGGCCTGAATCGCCTGGTCCACCGCCTGCTTGCCCCGCTCCACCGCGTACGACTTGGTCATCGATAGCTCCTTGGTCGCCGGCAGGCCGCGGTCCAGGAGCTGGCACACGTTCAGCGCCATCAGGTGGGCGGCGTGCAGGTGGGTCGCGGACTCGGCGAGCGGGAAGGTCACGCCCTGGTAGTCGGCAATCTTCCGGCCGAACGATTCGCGGATCTGCACGTGCTGCAGCGCCTGCTCCAGCGCCCAGCGGCCCAGCCCCACCCCGCGCGCGGTGTTGTACACCCGGCCCAGGCCGACGCCGAGCATGCTGATCCGGAAGCCGTTGTCGAGCTCGCCGACCAGGTGCGCCGGCTCCACGCGCACTTCGTCGAAACGCAGTTCGGCTTCGTCGGTGCCCACGTGCCCGAACATGTTGATGAGGCGATCGACCTTGAAACCCGGCGCATCGGTCGGCACCAGGAAGGCGCTGATCCCGCCCTTCCGGCGCGCCGCGCGCTCGGGATCCGTCACCGCGAATACCAGCGCGTACTGCGCATAGGGGCTGTTGGTGATCCAGATCTTCGAGCCGTTCAGGCGCCAGCCGTCGCCGTCACGGACGGCGCGGGTGCGGATCATCGCCGCGTCCGATCCGGCCCCGGGCTCGGAGAGCGCGAAGCACATGGAATGCTCCCCCGACATCAGCTTCGGCAATGCCTGCTCCTGCATCGCCGGCGACAGGCCGCGCAGCACCGGGCTCGGTCCCTTGGCCCAGTGGCTGACCGTGTAGTGCCCGAGCCAGTGCCGCGTCCCGCACAGGCGGAAGATCTGCTCCCAGGCCGCGAAGTACGCCAGGTGGCCGAGATCCCCGCCGCCATGCTCGGCCGGTGCCGCCAGCGCGTAGTAGCCCGCCTGCGCCGCGGCCATGCGGACCTCGCGGACGAGTTCCAGCACGCGCGGGACGAAGGCACCGCGATCGTCGTAGCGCCTGCGCGGATCCTCGAGCAGTTCGGCATTGCGCTCGTGGCGCGGCACGACCTCGGCGCGGATGAAGGCGGCGATGCCGTCGCGCAGTGCGTGGATGTGGTCGGGATATTCGAAGGCGATGGCCGGCATCGTGAAGTCTCGGTCGGTTCGACGGGCGTTCTGCGCGCCCTCGAGCGGTCGTTGCAGGTACCGACAAGCTATCACCTTCCAAACGCCGGGCGCTACGTTTACGCTACCGGCGGCGGAGATCCCTCCGGCACGGGAGCAGCACGATGGGCAACCCACGCGAACCGGTGATCGTCGGCATCGGCCGCACGGCCTACTCGAAGAATTCCGGGCGCACGCCGCTGGGCATGGCCGTGCAGGCCGGCCGCGAGGCGATCGCGGACGCGGGGCTCGCCCCCACCGACGTCGAAGGCGTCGCAACGTTCGCGGTGAACGACTCGGCCACCTGCGCCCAGGTGGGCTACGGCCTGGGCCTGCCGGGGACGATCTTCAACCTCGACCTGCACGGCGGCGGCAACATCGCGGTGTTCGTCGTCACCCAGGCGATGTACGCGGTGCAGGCCGGCATCTGCGACACGGTGCTGGTGTTCCGCTCGTTGAATTCGCGCTCCGGCAAGCGCTTCGGCACCGTCACCGGGGCGATGGAATGCGACGGCGTCGCCCAGTTTCCCGGCCCGCACGGCTACCTCGTCCCCGGCCAGTGGATCGCGATGTGGGCGCGCCGGCACATGGCGAAGTACGGCACGACGCACGAGGATCTCGGCGCAGTCGCGATCAGCTACCGCAGGCACGCCGAGCGCAACGAGCACGCCCTGAGCCGCGAGCCGCTGACGCTGGAAGGCTATCTCGCCGGGCGCTGGATCAACGACCCGTTCCGGGTCTACGACTGCGCCCGCGAGGCCGACGGCGCGGTCGCCGTGGTGGTCACGACGCGCGAGCGCGCCCGCGATCTCCCGCACCCGCCGATCCGCATGCTCGGCACCGCCGAGTACATGGGCGCCGGGGGCTACAACGACGCCTGGCCGAAGATGGAGGAGATGTACTCCGCGCACGTCGCGCCGCGGCTGTGGGAACGCAGCGGCGTGAAGCCCGCGGACATGGACTTCGCCTGCCTCTACGACTGCTTCACCTACACCGGCCTGGTGACGACCGAAGACTACGGCTTCTGCGCCAAGGGCGAGGCCGGCGACTTCTACCGCAGCGGCCGCGCCACCTACGGCGGCGACGTGGTGATCAATCCGCACGGCGGCCTGCTTTCGGAAGCCTACATCCACGGCATGAACCACCACTACGAGGCCGTGCTGCAACTGCGCGGCGGCGCCGGCGCCAGGCAGGTGCCCGACGCGCGGCTCGCCCTCGTCTCCGGTGGAGCGCTGGGCTACGGCGGCGCGGTGGTCTATGCCCGCGACTGAACCGGCCCGCATCGCGCCACTGCCAACCCACAGGAACCCGGCATGAACACGATCCCACCGCCCCAGCCGAACCCGGACCCGGACAGTCGCGGCTACTGGGAACACACCGCGCGCGGCGTGGTCGCGCTGCAGCGTTGCGCCGCCTGCCGGCGCTACCAGTTTCCGGCCCTGGAGACCTGCCGCCACTGCGGCGGCACGCTCGCCTGGGAGCCGGTCAGCGGTCGCGGCCGGGTGCATGCCTACATCGTGCAGCAGCATCCGGTCGCGCCCGGCTACGACGATCTGCGCCCGTATGCGATCGCGCTGGTGGAGCCCGAGGAATCCCCCGATTTGCACGTTCCGGGGCGCGTGCTCGGCCCGCCCGGCGCGGTGCGCGTGGGCGCCGCGGTCCAGGCCGAGATCATCGACCTGCCCGGCGGCTCGTACCGCGTGCCCGTTTACCGACTTACCGGAGGCTGACATGGATCTCGGACTGCGCGACAAGGCCATCATCGTCATCGGCGGCACCAACGGCATGGGGTTCGCGACGGCGCAGGTGCTGGCCGAGGAAGGCGCGCGCGTGGCGATCACCGGCCGCGACGCGGCACGGGCCGGCGAACGCGCCGCGCTGATCGCACGCGAGACCGGCGCCACGGTGATTGGCCTGTCGGCCGATGCCTTGCGACCCGGTTCGGTGGAGCGCGCCGTGGATGACGCCGCAGCCCGCCTCGGCGCCCTGAACGGACTGGCGGTCACCGCCGGGCCGATGGCCCGGGTCACGAACTTCACCGCCTACCTGGATTCGGACTGGGAGGAATACTTCCAGACCCAGATGATGGGCACGGTGCGCGCCTGTCGCGCCGCGATCCCGCACCTGCAGCGCGCCGGCGGCGGCAACATCGCCGTCACCGCGGCGTATTCGATCCGCTCGCCCAAGCCGACCCTGGTCCCCTACGCGACCATGAAGGCGGCCGTGGCCGGCCTGTCGAAGAACCTGGCGGTGGAATTCGGCAAGGACGGCATCCGCGTGAACTGCGTGTGCCCGGGCGCGATCGCCACCGAGGCGCTCGACGAGGCCCGCCGCGAAGCCGAGCAGACATACGGTGCCGACGAGCCCGATCCGGTATACGCGCTGATGCGCGATCGCTTCGGCATGAACGTGGCCTTGAAGCGCTGCGGCCGCCCACGGGAACTGGGCGAGTTGTATGCCTTCCTGCTCTCCGGGCGCGCCGGCTACATGACCGGGGCGACGATCAACGCCGATGGCGGCACGGCGTTCTGAAACGCGCCGAAACACCGATTTCACGGGAGACCCGGATCATGCGCATCGGCTGGATCGGACTGGGCCAGATCGGCACCCCGATGGTGCTGCGGATCCGCGCCGCGGGCCACGAGGTGATTGGCCACAGCCGCCGCGACGACGGCCGCGAATCGCTGCGCGCCGCGGGCGTCACGCTCACCCGCTCGCTGGTGGAGACCGCGCGCGGCGCCGACATGCTCGGCGTGGCGGTATTCGACGACGCCCAGTTGCGCGAGGTGCTGCTCGGGCCCGAAGGCGTGCTGGCGGCCATGCAGCCCGGCGCGGTCGTGTTCACGCACACCACCGGCAGCCCGCGCCTGGCCGAGGAGATCGCCCGCCGCGCGCCGCCGGGCGTCGAGTTCCTCGACGCCTGCTTCAGCGGCACCGCCCAGCAGGCAAGCGAAGGCCGCCTGACACTGATGGTGGGCGGCAGCAACGAGGCGCTCGAACGCGCGCGGCCGGTGATCGGCACCTACGGCGGCAACATCGTCCACGCCGGCCCGGTGGGCATGGGCCAGCGGATGAAGCTGTTGAACAACATCCTGTTCGGCGCCCACACCTTGCTGGCGATGGAGGCGGTGAACATCGCCGAGCGCCAGGGCCTGCCGCGGCACGTGCTGGTGCCTGCGCTGATGGCGAGCAGCGGGGCGAGCTACGCGCTGAACATGTTCGGCGGCGCGGCCACGCCGGCCCAGCTCTTCGA
This sequence comes from Gammaproteobacteria bacterium, assembly GCA_050183625.1. Classification (GTDB taxonomy): domain Bacteria; phylum Pseudomonadota; class Gammaproteobacteria; order JADZEE01; family JADZEE01; genus JBFXBD01. The sequence goes on along the minus strand of JBFXBD010000054.1, from coordinate 38,205 downwards.
GGGGCTGCGCAAGTACATCGACAAGGACGTCGAGGTCGCACGCGAGTCCGCGCGCGACGCCGGCATCGACCTCGGCCGCCTGGCAGCGGCGACCACCGAATTCACCCTGCGCAGGTAGCGCAGACGATGGCGTTCATCGCGGAGCAGACATGGCAGTGGATCTGAAGAACCTGGTGGACCCCGCACGCACCGCGGTGGTCGTGTTCGAGATGCAGGTCGGGATCGTCGGCCCCGGGGGGCCGTTCCCGGCCCTGACGGAAGCGGTGCAGGCGGACGGCATCGTCCCGCGCATCGCCGAGCTGCTGCGTGCCGCGCGCCGCGCAGGTGCGCGGGTGTGCTTCGGCACCGCGGCGCACCGTGCCGACCGCCAGGGTTCCAGCCGCAACACCCTGCTGATGGCGGTGTCCGCGCGCACGTTCTCCAAGCGCCCGCTGGACGAGGTCACCGGGCGCATCCTGCCCGAGCTCGGCCCGGAACCCTCGGATCTCATCATGCCGCGCCTGCACGGCGTCTCGGGCTTCCACGACACCGGCCTGGACTCGGCCCTGCGCAACATGGGCATCTCCACCGTGATCGCCGCGGGGGTGTCGATCAACGTCGGCATCCCGGCGCTGGTGATCGACGCCTCGAACCGCAACTACCAGGTGGTGCTGCCGCGCGACTGCGTCACAGGCACGCCGCGCGAATTCAAGGATCCGATGATCGATCACAGCCTGGGGCTGCTGGCGACGGTCACCACCAGCGCCGACATCATCGCCGCCTGGGGCGGCTGAGCGGCGCCCCGGATCGGGCTCGACCGGATAGCAGGCGCCGCTACGCCTGCCAGGCGAGCGGCAGCGAATCGATGCCGATGACGTGCCCGGCGTGGTAGCGCGGCGGGTGCGCGGCGTCGAGCCGGAAAGTGGGAATGCGCCGCAGCCACTCCTCGTACAGCACCCGCAGTTCCAGGCGCGCCAGGTGCGAGCCGACGCAGCGGTGCGGGCCGACGTTGAACGCCATGTGGGTCTTGTTGGCGCGGTCCAGATCGAACCGGTCGGCTTGCGGGAATGCCTGCGAGTCCAGGTCCGCCGCCGCGAGCAGCAACAGCACCCGATCGCCGGCACGGAACCGGACCCCGCCGTACTCGGCGTCGCGGGTCACGATCCGGGCCGGCGCGGTGAAGGTGTAGCGCCGCAGCAGTTCCTCCACCGCCTCGCGCACCCGCGCGGGCTCGGCGCGCAGGCGCGCCTGTGCCGCCTGGTCCAGCGCCAGGTGCCGCACGCCGAAGGACATGCCGTTCATCACCGTGTCCAGGCCGCCGATGACCAGCAGGAGGCAGAAGCCGAGCAATTCCTCCTGGGCCAGTTCCCGGCCGTCGACCCGGGTTGCGAGCAGCCGGCTGAGCAGATCCGCGCGCGGCTGCCGGCGCCGCTCGTCGAGCAGGCGGGCCGACTCGGACATTACGCAGTCCTTGCCGTGGGTGCGTCGATCCAGCCCCTCCTGGCCCAGGATCTCGCGCACCCACAGCCGGAAATCGGCGAGCCGATCCAGCGGAATGCCCATCATCTGCATGAATATCGACACCGGCAGCGGCTCGGCGACCGCGGTGACGAAGTCGCAGCCGCCGCGATCGGCCACCGCGTCGATCAGCCGCCCCGCCAGCGCGCGCACGTCGGCTTCCAGCGCGTCGATCACGCGCGGCGCAAAGGCGGCATTCAGGACGGCCCGATACTTCGTGTGCTCGGGCGGGTCCAGGTTGATCGGGATCTGCACCGGCTCGTCCTGCATCGGCGGCAGGCCCATCCGGCGGCTGGAGAACACCTCGGTATCACGCGACACATCGGTCATCTCGCGGTGGCGCGCCACGACCCAGTGCCCGCCGTTGCGCGGGGTCCAGAAGATGCCCGGCGCCTCACGCATCAAACCGAGGATGCCGTCGTGCACGTCCGCGCGGTAGCGGGAGTCGGCGATGAAATCGAAGTCCACCACCCGATCCGGCGCGACGTGCGGCGGGACCGGAACCCCGGGACCGTCGTTCGGCACTGCGCTCATGGCCCGTACCCTCGTGCGCCCCGCGGGACGCCGTCGACCGGATGAATCGGAGGCAAAGGCGCGCGCTACGCCGCCACGTCCGGAAACAGCCAGCGCGCATTGTCGATGAAGAACGCCCGATCCCACGCCGGATCGATCTCATCGATGTAGCCGCGGAACCTGCGGATCGGATCCTTGCCGCCTTCGAAGTGCGGGTAGTCCGTTCCGAAGCAGTAGATCTCCTTCAGCCCGTAGCGATCGATCATGCGCGGCAGATCCTCGTGCCAGAACGGCGCCACGCGCACGTTGCGGCGCACGTACTCGCTCGGCTTCATGTCGTAGCGCACGCCGACCCGGTTCATGAAGTTCGCCCACAGGTCCATGCGCTCGCAGGCCGGCCCGACCCAGGTGGTGCCGAACTCGATGATCGCAAAGCGCAGGCGCGGGAAGCGCTCGAACACCTTGCCCATCACCATGGTCTGCAGGTAGATCTCAGGTGCCACGTGCGCCACCAGCATGAAATACGGGCTGATGGCCTCCTCCCCGCCGGCGCGCTCGGCGGGCTTGTTGCGCAGGGTGCGCGCCTCGCCCCAGGCCGTGGAAGGGAACATGAGGTCCGGCGGCTGCCGGCACGCCAGGACGCCGGCACCGCCCAGGTGCAGCACCGCGGGCACGTCGGCCTCCTCCAGCTGCGCCCAGAACGGGTCCCAGTCCTCGTGCGCGGGGGACACGCCGCCGGGCGGCTCGTTGCACGGCAGCACCACGCAGCGGGCACCGGCCTTGATGACCCGCGCGAGCTCGGCCATGGCCCATGCACGATCGGCCATGTTGATCTGGCAGGCGGCGCGCGCCCGGCCGGCGGTGCGGCGGGAGAAGTCCAGCGCGTAGTCGTTGTAACGCGCGCAGACCCGCCGCGCGGCGTCGGAATCGATGCGGAGCTCGGCGGAAAAGGTGTTGCTGAACAGGAACTGCGCCTTCATGCCCAGGGCGTCGAGGGCTTCCACGCGCTCGGCTGCATCGTAGGCACCCAGCGCGCCGATGCCCTTGGTCTGCCACAGTTCGGCGCGATTGCGGGCACGCGCGGCCGGGAACTCCGCGCTGGCGCAATAGCGCGTGAGGAAGTCCTGGATGGGGCCGCCGCCGACTTCCCCGACCACCTCCTGCATGACCTCCGGCAGCATGTACATGTGCCCGTCGGTGTCGAGGATGCGGCCGTGGAACGGCTCGGTCGCAGGCTGGTTGAATTGAACGTTCTGCATGGTGGCTGCCCCGTCGTTTCGTCTGCGCGCCCGGGCGACGCGCGCCCGGCAGAGGTCTATTCCAGTTCCTCGACGTCGCCGGTGCCGAAGGGGGCGTCGCGCAGTTTCAGCGCCTCCTTCAGGCCGTATTGGTCGACGTTGTCGAAGAACGCCTTGAAGCCGTTCGACAGATGCGCGCGGCCGTCGTTCTCGCTCGCCAGGCGCTGCAGCGTGCGCGCGCCCATGAGCTCCATGCCCAGGTTGACGATGCGCTTGTGCGCCGAGAGCAGGTCCGCGTCCACCGCGCACAATCGCCGGGCCAGCTCGGCGACCTCGTCGTCGAGCCGATCCTTGGCGACCGACTTCAGCACCAGCCCGATCTTCGCCGCCTCGCGGCCGCGGATCGCGTCCCCAGTGCACAGCAGGCGCTTGGCCCACTGCGGGCCAACGTGGTACAGCCACATGTGGTTGGCCGGCGAGCCGATGGCACGGGTGGCTGGAAAGCCGATGCGGGCATCGTGCGCGGCGATGACGAAATCGCACATCAGGGCGAAGTCGGTGCCGCCGGCCAGGCAGTTGCCGTGCACGCGCGCGATCACCGGCTTGAACATGTCGAACAGCAGCACGCGCATCTCGCTGCTCATGCGCAGGTGCCAGAGGTCGTCGTCGAAATTCTTGCGGCCGCGGTACTGCTCGGGGTCGAAGTCCGGCGGCGCATTCGGATTGTAGCCGCCGGCCAGATCGTAGCCGGCGCAGAAGTCCTTGCCCGCGCCCTGCAGCACGACGCAGCGCACCGCGCGCAGGTCGTCGGCCTCGAGCATCGCCGCGCGCAGCTCGGTCATCATCCGGTTGTTGATGGCGTTGCGCTTCTCCGGCCGGTTCATGGTGACGTACGCGACCGCGCCGCGCACTTCGAAGGTGATTGCCTGCGGATCGTTCAGCCACTTGCCCATGGTGCGTGTCGGTTCCCGTCGATGGTTCGGAGCTGCGATTCTAACGCCATCGCGTGCTCCGCGCGTGCGGCCCAATCCGCCTCGTCATTGCGAGGAGCGAAGCGACGAAGCAATCCACGTGCTGCCGGTGGCATCGAGGCCGCGTGGGTCGCTTCGCTGCGCTCGCGACGACGTAGGGGTGGTTCATGGCTTCAATCTGCCGGAGCCCCGGCCCGGTTCGTTCTCGCAATGACGGGGTGCGGTTCACGGACTGTCCGTCCGGCAGCCGCGGCATACCGTCGGCTCCGAACGGCGAGGATCCTAACGCCGCACCGGCGGTGGCGTATTGAAAGGTTTGCAATTCCGATTTCGGTCTGGTTCATCATCCCTTGCACCCGTGCACGCGCTGCCGCATCCTTGCGCCGGCTTGCATCGGAGTCCGGCCACATGCGCGTCACCCTCAAGCAGCTTCAGGTCTTCGACGCGGTGGCGCGCACCGGCAGCATCGGCCGCGCCGCCGAGGAGATCGCCCTGAGCCAGTCCGCGGTCAGCGTCGCGCTCAAGGAACTGGAATCCGGCCTGGGCGTGCTGCTGTTCGAACGCCACAAGAAGCGGCTCACCCTGAACGAAAACGGCCGGCGCCTGCAGCCGCGGGCCCGCGCGGTGATGCAGCAGGTGCTGGAGCTGGAGGGATATGCCGCGAATGCCGCGCTGACCGGCACCCTGCGCGTCGCCGCCGGCACGACCTGCGGCACCTTCCTACTGCCCGCGATCTGCGCGCGCTTTTCCGAGCGCTACCCGGGCGTGGTGCTCAAGCTCACCGTGACGAGTTCCACCGACGTGCTGGACCGGGTCGACAGCATGCGCCAGGACGTCGGCATCATCGAGTCGATGTCGCACCGCACCTCACTGCGGCTGACGCCCTGGTTCCTGGACGAGATGGTGGTCTTCTGCGCCCCGGATCATCCGCTCGCCGGCAGGCTGGTCGAGCCCGCCGAACTGGGCGAAGCGCGCTGGTGCCTGCCGGCGCTCGGATCATTCACCCGCTACAGCATGTCCGCGGCGCTGAGCGCGTCGCAGATCCAGATCCGGACGCACCTGGAGAGCAACAACGCCGAGGCGCTCAAGCGCGCAGTCGCGGCCGGAGCCGGCATCGGCTGCCTGTCGCGGCTGGCAATCGCCGCCGAGATCGGGCGCGGGGAACTGGCGACGATCGGGCTGCGCGGCGTCGCGCTCGAACGGACGATGAACATCATCACCCGCAACGACGTCTACCGTGGCGAACTAGTCGATGCCTTCATCCGCGCCTGCATGGAGGTCGATCCGGCGCGCGCGTGAATCCCGGCGCGCCGCCGGCGGCCTGCCGCGGCCACGCGCGCCGGGCCGCGGTTCGATCAGTACCCGGTGAACTTCGGCTTGCGCTTCTCGCGGCTGGCGGCCATGCCCTCGCGCATGTCGTCGGTGCGCGCCAGCAGCGGCACGAAGTCCGCTTCGATGCGCCCGGCCTCGGCGATGTTGGGCACCCCGGCGGCGTAGGCTTCCTTGATGAGCGCCACGGACAGCGGCACGCAGTCCTCGTATTCGCGCGAGATTTCCAGCGCCCGGGCAAGCGCCTGCCCCGGCTCGACCAATTCGTCGACGATGCCCATGGCGTAGGCTTCCTCGGCGCCGAGCGCCCTTGAAGACATCAGCAGGCGCCGCGCGCGCGCCACGCCGATGCGCTGCGCGAGGGTGTAGAGGATGCCGATCTCCGGCACCAGGCCCAGGCGCGAGAACAACGGCACCAGCTTGGCATTGCGTGCGGCGACGATGACGTCGCACGCGCAGACCATGCCCATGCCGGCACCGGCGGCCGCGCCTTCGACCGCGGCGATCACGGGCTTGGGCCCGGCCGCCAGCGCCTGCGTCAGGCGGTTGATCTCCTTGTTGTTCTCCCGATGCTGCACGAGCGTGCGCGGCGCCGCCCCGGACGGGCTGGAGACATCCGCTCCGGAGCAGAAATGCTCGCCGTCGCCGCGCAGGACGATGGCGCGCACCGCGCTGTCCACGGCCAGTTCGTTCAGGGCCGCCGTCAGCGCGCGCCGCATGTCCGGCGTGAACGCATTGCGCCGCGCCGGATTGCTGATCGTGACCACGCCGGTGGCGCCGTCGCGCCGGACCTGGATGCTGGGTGTGCTCTCGCCCGCCTGGGTGCCCATGCCGTTCTCCTGGGATGTCGATTCGATCTGAAGTTGCCGTGCCGCCCGCGCGGCGCGGGGTCGCTATCGGAACCCCGCGGCCGGCGGCGCCGCATTGTATAACGCGACCTGCCGGCGCCTGTCGATTGATCGCCTTCGGCTGGCCGATCCCCGCGCGTGGAAGCGATGCGATCCGCCCGCGACGCTGGCGGTGCCGTGACCGGCCGCACCCGCTCGCGTACCATCGCGCCCGCGCCCGGCGCACGCGGGGCGCCACCGGAGGATGCCATCGATGCTGAATGCGCTGCGCGCGCTGGGCGCGAAGCTGTCGATCTTCACCGAGCGCTGGGTACCCGATTCCTGGGTGATCTGCATGGGCCTGACCGCCCTGGCGCTGGTGCTGGCCACGACCGGAGCGGGCGCGGCGCCGGATGCGGCGGTGCTGGCCTGGGGCAAGGGCGTCTGGTCGCTGCTGACGCTGGCAATGCAGTTCACCATCGCCATGGTCGCTGCCCACGCCTGCGTGACCGCGGCGCCGATGTACCGGTTCATGGATCGGCTCGCTTCGCTGCCCGATCCCGCCCGCCCGGTGCAGGCGGTGGCGCTGGCGGGCGCATTCTCGCTCGCCACGGCCTACATCAACTGGGCGTTCTGCCTGGTCGCCTGCGCGCTGTTCACGCCCTTCGTCCTGCGCCGCAACCCGAACGTCGACGTCCGCGTGCTGGTCGCCGCCGGCTACCTGGGGTGCGGTACCGTCTGGCACGGGGGGCTGTCTGGCTCCGCGCCGCTCATCCTGGCCACGCCCGGCAATCCGCTGCTCGCGCCCGCGGTCGGCACGCCGATCGTCGAGCGCCTGTACCCGATCACCGAGACGCTCTTCAATCGCTTCAACCTGGTCTACCTGGCGGTGATCGCGGCCGTGTCGCTCGCGGCCGTCTGCCTGCTGCACCCGGCGCGCGGCGCGGTGCGCGTGCCGCCGGAGCGGATCGACGCCCTGCTGCCGGCGATGCCGGCGACGGATCCCGCGCCGCGCACGCCCGCCGAGCATATCGACGCGCTGCGCGCCTGGATCTGGCTCGCGGCGTTCCTGCTCGCCTGGCCGCTGGGCCATTCGCTGCTGACCCGCGGCTTCGGCGCCACCTGGACCATCGATGCCTACAACGCCGTGTTCCTGATCTGCGCGCTGCTGCTGCACGGGCGCGCCGGCCCGTTCCTGCGCGCGGTGCGCGCCGGCGTCGACGGCAGCTGGGGCATCATCGTGCAGTTCCCGTTCTACGGCGGCATCTTCGGGCTGCTGCAGCACACCGACCTGGGCCACTGGCTGGGGATGCTGTTCGCGTCGATCGCGACCACCGATACGTTCGCCCTGGTGGTCTACCTGTACTCGGCGTTCATGAACCTGTTCGTGCCCTCGGGGGGCTCGAAATGGCTGATGGAGGCGCCGTTCCTGATCCCGGCCGGCGGCGAACTGGGGGTGTCGCCGACCACGGTCATGCTCGCCTATGCCTACGGCGATTCGACCACCAACCTCATCCAGCCATTCTTCGCCATCCCGATCCTGACCATGATGCGGCTGCGGTTCGGGGACGTGGTCGGCTACACCTTCCTGGTGGCGTGCGCCTGCTTTGCCGTCAGCGCGGCGGCGATGCTGCTGATTCCGCCGAACCTGTAGCGCGACCGCACCGCCGCCCCGGCCAGCGGTGGGCTTCAGGGAACCGTCAGGACCACCCGCCCGGCGACCTCACCGCCGTAGGCGGCATTCATCGCATCCACGTAGCGCTCGAACGCGAACCGCGCGCCGATCACCGGCGCCAGATGCCCCTGCTCGTGCAGGCGCATCAGGGCGGCGACGTTGTCCGCGTGCACCGCGGGCGTGTGGATGAGGAACTGGCGGATGTCCACGCCGACCAGCGCCGCGCCCTTGAGCAGCGCGACGTTCGCCGGCACCGAGCCGATGCTGCCGCTGGCAAATCCGATCACCAGGTGCCGGCCGCCCCAGGCCAGGGAGCGGAACGCGGTCTCGGTCATCGCCCCGCCGATCGGGTCCACCACCACGTCCGCGCCGCGGCCGGCGGTGAGCGCCTTGACCTGCGCGCGCCAGTCCGATGCCTGCGTGTCCAGCACCTCGTGCGCCCCCGCGGCTAGCACCAGTTCGCGCTTGGCGGGGGTCGAAGCCGAGCCGATCACGCGCGCGCCGAGCGCGCGCGCCACCTGCATCGCCGCCACGCCCACCGCACCGCCGGCGCCCAGCACCAGCACGGTCTCGCCCGAGCGCAGCCCGGCGCGCTGCACCAGCGCGTGGTACGCCGTGCCGTAGCTCACCAGGAAAACGCTGGCGGCGTCGAAGTCCATCGCCGGGGCGATCCGCACCGCACCGGCCGCGGGCACGGTCACCGACTCGGCGAACACCCCGCCGAAACCCACGGCGCAGACCCGATCGCCGGGCCGCAGGTGCGTCACGTCCGTGCCGACCTGCGCGACCTCGCCGGCGAACTCGCTGCCGGGGATGAACGGCAGCGGCGGCTTGACCTGGTAGCCCCCGCGCGCGGTGAGCACGTCGACGAAGCTCACGCCGATCGCGCGCACCGCGATACGCACCTCGCCGGGACCCGGCGGCGCCGGATCCCGGTGTTCGATGGCATAGCTCTCCGGCGGGCCGAACTCCCGCCCGATCACGATGCGCATGTCAGCGCACGTCGTACTTCTTGGCCTTGCCCATGATCGCCCAGCGGTCCACCTGCGCCGTGCCGACCGGGTTGCCGAGCTGGCAGTACTTCAGCGCCATCGACAGCGCGGCGTTGCGGCCGACGTCGAGCGACTCCCAGATCGCGCGCACCGTGCCCTGGATGCCCGCCGGCGGCTTGGCCGCGATCTGGGCCGCCAGTTCATGGGCGCGCGGCCAGAGCCGGTCGAGCGGCACCACTTCGCTGACCAGGCCGATGCGCAGCGCGGTCTGCGCGCTGATGCGCTCGTCGTTGCCGAGCAGGGCGATGCGCAGCACGTCGCCGAGCAGGATGCGGCGAGTCATGCCGATCGGCTCCAGGGCCGCGGTCATGCCGTAGGTGACGTGCGGATCGAAGAACGTGGCGTCCTCGGAGCAGATGACGATGTCGCTCTCGTTGATCCAGTAGAACGCGCCGCCGGCGGCCATGCCGTGCACGGCGCAGATCACCGGCTTCCAGCACTTCTGCTGCTTGGGGGACAGGCGCTCGCCGGGGTCGGCCTGCTGCCAGATGTTGTCGCTCATCATGACCGGATCGGGCTTGCCGGAGCCGGAGGCGGAGGTCGCCTCCTTCACGTCGACGCCCGGGCAGAACGCGCGCCCGGGCGACGCCCGCACCACCACCGCGTGAACGGAGTCGTCGTCGGAGATGCGGCGCCAGATCTCGCCGAACTCGCGCACCATCTGCGCGTTGAAGGAGTTCATCGCCTCGGGCCGGTTGATGGTCAGCGTGACGACGTGATCGTCGCCCTGTTCGTAGATGACCGTGCTGTAGCTCATTGTCGTTCCCCTGTGGTTGTGCGGCGCGGCCGCGGCCGGCGGCCGTTGCGCCGGCACGCTACCACGGGGCGCCGCGATTAGGAACAACGATGCCGGCGGGTGACAAAGGCGGCGCGTCCGATACACTAGCCGCGCACGGCGCCGGGTGCGGCGGGCGGGCGCGCCGCAACGGCCGTCGCGCTCGCGGCCGCGGGGCGCCCGGAACGCGCGGCGCAATCGCCGCGCCCGCACATCGTCAACGACGCAGAACAATCATGACCGGACTCGCGCAGATGTTGAGCGGCGTCTGGGCGGTCGATCCGGCCGCCGACGCCATCGAATTCAAGCACCGCTGGCACACCTGGGGCGAACTCGCCGGCATCCACGCCGCGATCGACGCGCTCCTGCAGCAGGCCGGCCTCGGCGCGGGCGCGCGCGTGGGCGCCCTGCTGCGCAATTCGCCCGGGATGTATGCCACCGTCCAGTCGCTGTGCGTCGCGGGGCGCTGCATGGTGACGGTCAACCCGCTGCTGCCCGAGGACAAGCTCTGCGCCGACCTGCGCAGCCTGCAGGTTCCGGCGCTGATCGCCGAGTCCGCCGACTGGGAGCGTCCCGGCCTGGCCGACACCGCGCACGCGATCGGCGCGATGGCCATCGCGCTGACCGGCGACCCCGCAGTTCCGGCGCGCACGCTGCCCGGGCTGGAGCGCCCGGCTTGCGGACTCGATCGCGCATACGCGCCCGGCATCGTGTTCGAGATGCTCACCAGCGGCACCACCGGCACGCCCAAGCGCGTCCCGCTGCAGGCCAGCCGGTTCGAGAAGAGCATGCTCGACACGCTGATGTACGAGCGCGATCGCAAGCCCGACGATCCGCCCAGGCTGCGGCCCGGCGTGCAGATCCTGGCCCAGCCCTTCGTGCACATCGGCGGGCTGTGGGGGCTGTTCACGGTCGCGCTCGCCGGCCGCCAGGCCTGCCTGCTGGAGAAGTTCAACGTCGACGAATGGCTCGACGCGGTGCGCCGGCACCGGCCCAAGGTCTCCGGCGGCCCGCCCGCGGCGCTGCGCATGATCCTGGACGCGAACGTCCCGCGCGAGGATCTTTCCAGCCTGGTGGCACTGCGCACCGGCGCCGCGCCGCTGGATCCCGCGGTCGAGGACGCCTTCTACGAGCGCTACGGCATCGCCGTCCTGCAGAACTACGCCGCCACCGAGTTCGGCACCGTGGGCGGGTGGACGCTGGCGGACTACCGCGCGCACCGCCTGGACAAGCGCGGCAGCGTCGGCCGCATCCAGCAGGGCATCGAAGCGCGCATCGTCGACCCGGCGGACGGGCATGAACTGCCGCCGGGCGAGGAAGGCCTGCTGGAACTGCGCGCGCCGCACATCGGCGACGGCCGGTCCTGGCTGCGGACCACGGACCGGGCGGCGCTGGACGCGGATCGGTTCCTCTGGATCCGCGGCCGCGCCGACAACGCCATCATCCGCGGCGGCTTCAAGGTGCACCCGGACGACGTCGTCAAGGCGCTGGAGCAGCACCCGGCGATCCGCGAGGCCGGCGTGGCTGGCGTGCCCGATCCGCGCCTGGGGCAGGTGCCGGTGGCGGCGCTGGTGATCGAGCCCGGTCAATCCTGGCCGGGCGAGGAGGCGATCGGCGCGTTCCTGCGCGAACGCCTGCTGCCCTACCAGCTTCCGGTGCGCTACAAGGTGGTGGCGGAGCTGCCGCGCACGCCGTCGTACAAGGTCAGCCTGCCGGGCGTGCGCGAACTGTTCGCCGCCGACGCCGGCGCGCAGTGAACAACCGGGGGGACCCAAGCATGGACAATCGCCTGGAGGGCAAGGTCGCGTTCGTGACCGGCGCGTCGCGCGGACTGGGCCGCTGCATCGCCGGCGCGCTGGTGCGCGCGGGCGCACGGGTCGGGCTGGTGGCCCGGCCGTCGCCGGCACTGGATGAAACCGTCGCCGCGCTCGGCGCCGCGGTCACGCCCCTGCCCTGCGACCTGACCCGCGTCGCCGAGGTGAACGCGGCGGTGCAGACCCTGGTGCAACGCTTCGGGCGCCTGGATTTCCTCATCAACAATGCCGCCATCGGCCTGCCCAAGCTGCTGGAGGACAATACCGAGGAGGAGATCCTGCGCCAGGTGGGCACCAACCTGCTCGGGCCGATCTGGTGCACGCGGGCGGCCATACCGCATCTGCGCAGTTCCAGGGGCACGGTCGTATTCGTGTCGTCGGAAGCCGCGCACCACCCGTTCCCGCGCATCCACCTCTACAACGCCACCAAGGCCGCCGTCGAGGCGCTGGCGCGCGGCATGAAGTGGGACTACAAGGCCGACGGCATCCGCATCGTCACCCTGCGCTCGGGCAGCATGAGCGGCAGCAGCTTCAGCCAGGGCTGGGAACCGAAGGAAGGCGAAGCCTTCTACCAGCAGATGGTCGCCACCGGCCACCTCAACTACACCGGCAAGGCCATCGATCCGAACATCACCGCCGAGGTGATCGTCAACGCCCTGTGCGTACCACCCGAGGCCGTCCTCGACCTCATCGAGGTGCGTTCGAACTGCTGAACGGCGCGGGCGGGAACCGGCTTACGCCGCGGCGCTGACCGCGGGCGCGAGCGCGGCGCACAGCGCCTGCAAATCGTCGTCGAACCGCCGCAGCAGTTCCTGCGCCGCGGGGTCGCCGGCGCGCAGCGCCGCTTCGAGCTCGCCGGCGAGCCCCTGGCAGGAGGCCGAGCCGACATAGCCGAGCACCCCCTTGAGCGTATGCGCGAGCCGCGCGGCGGCCGCGGCATCGCCGCGATCCAGGGCGGCGCGGATCTCCCCGGCCGCCCCTGCATGCTGCTCGAGGAATCCGCGCAGCGTCTTCATGTACAGGGCCGTCTTGCCGTTCATGCGCCGCAGCGCCGCGACGAGATCGATGCCGGCCGACCGCGCCAGCTCGGGCGACAACGCGGCGTACGGCGGCGCGGCATCCTGCGGCGACGATACCGCCGGCGACAGCGCCGGCCGTGCATCGGCGCGACTCGCAGGCGCCAGCCGCCCGAGCGCCGCGCACAGGGCATCGATGGCGAACGGCTTGACCAGGTGCGCGTCCATGCCGGCCTGGCGGCTGCGCTCGAAGTCTTCCGGCAGCGCGTGCGCCGTCATCGCCAGGATCGGCAGCGCCCGCCCGCGCGCACTCGCCCGGATGCGGCGCGTGGCTTCGTAGCCGTCCATCAGCGGCATCTGCACATCCATCAGAACGAAGTCGAAGTCGGCGCCGGGCGCGGTCGCGCGCGCCACCGCCTCCGCGCCGTCCCCGGCGCTCGTCACGCACGCGCCGTGCCCGGCGAGCAGTTCGGTTCCGATTTCGCGGTTGAGCGCGTTGTCGTCCACCAGCAGCACGCGCAGGCCCCGCAGGCTCTGCGTGCCGGCGGCGCCCGCGTCCGCGCCATGCTCGACGCCGAGCAACGCGGTGAACTCGACCGTGCTCCCCGCGCCGGGGGTGCTCGCGATGCGGACGTCGCCATCCATCATCCGCGCCAGCCGCCGGGCGATGGCCAGGCCCAGGCCCGTGCCGCCGTGACGGCGCGCATGCGAGCCGTCGGCCTGCTCGAACGGCTCGAACGCGCGCATGCAGGTCGCGTCGTCCATGCCGGCGCCGGTGTCGGCAATCGTGAATGCGAGGCGCGCGCGTCCGTCTTCGGCGGCCTGCACTGCGGCCCGAAGGCTGACGCGCCCGCGCGCGGTGAATTTCACCGCATTGCCCAGCAGGCCGGCGAGCACCTGCCGCAGGCGGCGCGGGTCGCCGTGCAGGCGCGGCATGCTTGCCGGCGGTTCATGGCACAGCTCCAGGCCCTTGGCGGCAGCGCGCGCACCGGCCTCGGCCACTACCGGCGCCAGGAGCGCATCGAGATCGAAGGCGCACGGCCGCAGCGCGAGGCGGCCGGTTTCCAGCTCGGCGATGTCCAGGATGTCGTCCACGCTCGCCAGCAGCCCACTCGCGGCCGCGCGCTGCTTGCCCAGCCATTCGCGCTGGCGGGCGTCGATGCCTGACTTCAGCAGCAGGTCGGCCAGGCCGATCACCGCGTTCAACGGCGTGCGCAGTTCGTGGCTCATGTTGGCCAGGAACTCGGTGCGCGCGCGCGCCGCGTGCTCCGCGCGCGCGCGGGCCTCGGCGCTTTCGGCTTCGGCCGCCTTGCGCACGCTGATGTCGCGGATCGATGCCACCAGGCGCACGCCTTCGGCCGTGCGCCCGCTGGCGATGCGCAGTTCCACCGGCAGCAGGGTGCCGTCCGCGCGCAGCGCCTGCACTTCGCGCCCGGGTCCGCCGGCTACGCGTCCGACGCCGGTACGCAGGTAGTCGGCGATGTAGCGGTCGTGCCTGGACGCATGCTCGGCCCCGGCCAGCATCGACACGTTGCGGCCGATGAGCGCCTGCGGCGCATGGCCGAACACGGTCTGCACCGCCGGATTGGCCGCCAGGATGATGCCGCGCTCGTCGGCGACGACGATGCCGTCCTGGGCGGTATCGAACACCACCGCGTGCAGCATGCGCGTGCTCTCGCGATCGACTTCGGCCGCACGCCGCCGGCTGATGTCGCGGCCGACCCCGCGGTAGCCGGCGAAGGCGCCGGACGGATCGAAGTACGGCACCGCGCTCAGCGACAGCCAGATCGGGCGGCCATCCGCGCGCGTGAACCCGATCTCGAAGCCGTGGAACGGCGCATGGCCCGCCACTGCCTGCAGGTGCTCCGCCCACTTGTCCGCCGCGGGCGCGGCGGCGGGCGGCTGCAGGTAATGGCAGACCTCGCCGATCAGCTCGCCCGCCGACGCGCCCAGCACCTGGGCCGCAGCATCGGACAGGTACACGAATCGATGCTCGGCATCGGTTTCCCAGAGAATGTCGGTGGCAGCGGCGACGAAGTCGCGAAACCGCCGCTTTCCGGCCATCATGCTGCGGCTGGCGGCCTCCAGATCCTGTCCGCGCGCGGCGAATGCGCGTTCGAGCAGTGCGCGCTGCGCGGCCGCTTCGGAAACGCGCCGCTGCGCGTCCGCGGCCTCGCGCCGGGCCGCTTTGACCTGCGCCGCCATGCGCCGCAGCAACCGCGCTGCCAGCACCAGCGCCCCCAGGGCCACGGCCGCGGCGCACACCGACAGTGCAATCCACGACTCGCCGGAGACCACCGTGGAGGCCGGCACGGCCGCGGCCGCGGCCGCACCGGCGGCGCCGAGCAGGAACGCCAATCCTCTGACGAAACCGAACATGCTTACCACTGATCCGCAACCCGGGCGCACCATCGCCCGGCTGCCAGCGTTGCGGCCGCGCGCGCGACCCCATGGATCAGGGAATTCCTGATTTGCCCGGGGGCAATCCCCGATCCTGCGCGGATCGGGCGAAAAATCGTCCTGCCGGCGTCAAGCCGCCGGCGGCGCACGTCGATACGGCGCCGGAACGCGGTCTGCAACCGGCGCCGGGGTGGCGGGCGAACCGCGGCCATTGCCCAATGACGAATCGACAGGAGTCTGCCCATGCCGTGCCGTGTCCTTGCAGTTGACGATGAACCGCTGTTTCTCGACGTGCTGCGCGATTTGCTGCAGGACGCCGGCTACGAGGTGGACTGCGAGACCGACAGCGGCGCGGCGTGGGAGGCGCTGCGCAGCGGCTCCGCAATGCCGGATATCATCGTGCTCGACTGGTGCATGCCCGCGCCGGACGGCATGGAGCTGCTCGCGCGGATCAAGGCCGATCCGGTCCTGCGCAGCCGCCCCGTCATCATGGTGACCGCCTACACCGACAAGGCGCACCTGATCGAGGGCCTGAAGGCCGGCGCCAGCTATTACCTGACCAAGCCGTTCGACTACGACGAGTTCCGCGCCATCGTCGCCGCCGCCGAGCACGACGCGGTCGCCTCGCGCGAGCTGCAGGAACGCGTTCATTCCGGGCAACGCGCCCTGGGGTTCCTGACCCATGCAACGTTCCACGTGCGCACGCTGGAGCAGGTGCGCGTGCTCGGAGCCTTCCTCGCCCAGGCATGCCCGCAGCCCGAGCGCGCGGCCTTCGGCCTGAACGAACTGCTGATC
This sequence comes from Gammaproteobacteria bacterium, assembly GCA_050183625.1. GTDB lineage: Bacteria > Pseudomonadota > Gammaproteobacteria > JADZEE01 > JADZEE01 > JBFXBD01. The sequence goes on along the minus strand of JBFXBD010000054.1, from coordinate 22,303 downwards.
AACGCCGTCGAGCACGGCAACCTCGGCATCCACTACGCAGAGAAGTCGCGCCTGATCGCTGCCGGCACCCTGTACGAGGAGATCGATCGACGGCTGGCCGAGGCGGGCAACCGCGACAAGCAGGTCCGCGTGGATTTCAGCCGCGACGGCGACGAGGTGCGGATCCGCATCCGCGACCAGGGGCGCGGATTCCAGTGGCAGCGCTACCTGGAATTCGACGCCGACCGGGCCTTCGACTGCCATGGCAGGGGCATCGCCATGTCGCGCGCGATGAGTTTCGACCGGGTCGAGTACTTCGGCTGCGGCAACGAGGTGTGCGTGACCCTGCGCGCCGATGCCCCGGCCGCCGATCCGGCCGCCGCCGCGGCCTGAGCCCCGCCTCGGAGTGGTCCGCCCGGCCGCCGGAACGCGGCTGGCCTCGATTTTGCGTCTAGCCGTCGCCGGCCGCCACGACGCCGGCATCGACGGATCCGGAGCGGGTACATGAGAAGCATTCGGCGCGGCGAGCGGCGCAAATCGCACGCAATCCTGCATCAGGCGCCTACGGGCGTGGATCCGGCCGGTGCGGCGGCGCGGGCGCGCCAGGCGGCACGCCAGGACGATGCACGCGCGGGCGCGTTGTACCGGCTGGCGCTCGAATCGCTCACCGGCGGGCGCACGGGCGAAGCCGAGGCCGCATTGCGCGCGCTGATTGCCGGGCATCCCGGGCACGCCGGCGCGCATGCGGCCCTGGGCCTGTGCCTGCACCTGGGCGGCGATGACGCACACGCGCGTACCGAACTCGAACGCGCGGTCGCGCTCGACCCGATGCTCGCCGAAGCCTGGAACACGCTCGGCGTCGTGCAGCAGCGCCAGGGCGAACTCGACGCAGCCGCGCGCAGCCTGGAGCGCGCGCTGGCACTTCGTCCGGACTTCGCCGATGCGCATTGCAATCTCGCCAGCGTGCTGCTGGCCCGGGACCGCTGGGAGGAGGCGGCAGATCGTTGCCGCAAGGCCCTGCGCGCGGCGCCCGCGCATGCCGCCGCCAGCTACAACCTCGGCAACGCCCTGCGCGATGCCGGCCGCCTCGACGAGGCGCTGCAGGCCTACGACCGGGCCCTCGAACTCGACCCGGCAAACGCCAATGCCCGCTACAACCGCGGCCTGACGTTGCTGCTCGCCGGCCGGCTCGCCGAGGGCTGGCGCGACTATGCCTTCCGGTTCCGCAAGCAGGACGAGCCGCTGCCTGAACCGCCGCAGCCGCACTGGGATGGCGCCATCCGCCCGCGGCACACGCTCGCCGTCCACGTCGAGCAGGGGCTGGGCGATGCCATCCAGTTCCTGCGCTACCTGCCCGCGGCACGCGAACGGGTCGGACGGCTGGTACTGGTGTGCCCGCCCGAACTGGCCCGGCTGTGTGCTTACGGCGTGGCCGGCATCGACGAGGTATCGCCGTGCGGCGCACCGGTCGAGGCGGATCTGCACCTGCCGCTGCTTGCGCTGGGCGCGTTGTTCTCCCCCGATCTGGAGCGTATACCGCGCACCACGCCGTACGTGACGGTCGACGAAGCGCTGCGCGAGCGCTTCGCCGCGTTGCTCCCCGCGGGCCCCGAGTTGCGGATCGGCATCGCCTGGGCGGGCAACCCCGCGCATCGCAACGACCGCAACCGCTCCTGCCGCCTGGAGGATTTCGCGCCCATCGCCGCCCTGCCCGCGGTGCGGCTGGTGAGCCTGCAGAAGGGCCCGGCCGCCGCGCAGATTGCGCAGGCCCGGCTGGAAGTGATGGATGCCGGTGCACTCCTGGGCGATCTCGCCGACACCGCCGCGCTGATCGCGAACCTGGACCTGGTCATCAGCGTCGACAGCGCCGTCGCGCACCTGGCCGGCGCGCTCGGCAAGCCCGCGTGGGTGATGATCCCGCCGGTGCCGGACTGGCGCTGGATGCTCGACCGCGAGGACAGCCCCTGGTATCCACAGATGCGCCTGTTCCGCGGCCGCGAGCCCGGCCGCTGGCGGCCGGTGCTGGAACGCATGGCACAGGCGCTGCGCGCCGCGGCCGGCCTGGATGCCTCGGTCGCAGTCCCGGGCGCGCTGCGCGATGCCGAAGGCAGGCCGCGCTTCGTACTGCCGCTGCCGGCGTCGCGGCTGCGCGATCCCGGGCTGGCCTACCTGGTGGAGCACGAGACCCGCTTCGGCGGCTACGAATTCCCGACCCGGCGCTTCCTGGATCGGCACCTCGCGCCGGGCGACGTGTTCATCGACGTCGGCGCGCACTGCGGGATCTTCACCCTGGGCGCGGCCACCATCCACCGCGGCGCGGTCGACGTGCTGGCCATCGAGCCGGACCCGCAGAACCTGGGCGATCTGCGCGCGGCCATCGAGCACAACGGCCTGCGCGATACGGTGGAGATCGTCGCCGCCGCCTGCGCCAACGCGCCTGGCCGGGGCTGGCTGGCGGAGGATACGTCGATGGGACATCGGCTGGCCGCGACGGGCGACGCCGGAACGGCCGAGGTCGAGGTGACGAGCATCGACGCACTGCTGCGCGCACGCCCGCGCCTGGCGGGCCGGCGAATCTTCATGAAGATCGACGTCGAGGGCGCAGAGCCGCAGGTGCTGGAAGGCGCGCGCGAGACGCTGGCCGGCGGCCGCGTGGCGGCCGTCATCGTCGAGCGCGGCGCCGCGTACGACGACGCGCCCGGCCGGGCGCGGCTGCTCGACGCGCTGGCGGCGCTCTTCGACGCGGGCTTCAGTGCGTGGCGCTTCGCGCACGAGAACGCGGGCGGGCCGCTGTTGCCCTACCTCGCCAACGACGAGCGCTGCAACGTACTGCTGCTCGCGCCGGGCTTCGAACCCGCGCCGCTGTACGACAAGCCGCCCGGCGCACTGGCGCCGCCGGTACCGCGCGCGCCGGATCCACTGCCCGGGGACCGCGGGGCGGCGTTCACGCAACGGCTGCTGCTCGCGCGGGCGACCGACGCCGGCCGCTGGGCCGATCCCGTGAACCTGCCGGCCGACGCGGGCGCACGCGCCGCACGCGCGGCGCGCCATGTGCCGGCCGGAAGCCGTGTGCTGGACCTGGGCGCCGGCGCCATGGCGCTGCGCGCGGCCATCGCGCCGGACTGCGGATACCAGGCGGTGGACCTCGTCGCGCGCTGCGCCGATGCCCTGGTCATGGACTTCAACCAGGGCGCATTCCCGCCCGGCAGCTGGGACTGCGTGGCAATGCTCGACCTGCTCGCCTTCCTGCACGCGCCCGGCGAGTTCCTGGTGCGCGCGCGCGCCGCCGCGCCGCGGCTGATTCTCACCTATCCGCTGCTGCGCGATGGCGATGGCGACATCGAGCGAAGGCGCGCGCAGGGCTGGTTCAACGATTTCAACCGCGAGCAACTGGACGCGCTGCTCGCCGCGGCCGGCTGGCAGGTGCAGTCCTGCGAGGACGGCGACGCCGGAGCGCTGTACGCCTGTGTCGATCCGCTCGCACAGGCCGGGCCCTGCGAACGCGATCGACGCAAGGCGCGGATCCGCGAGGGCCGGACCGACATCGAGCGCTGGTCCGATCCCACCCAGCTCGAAGCCGCCTGGGAACTGCGCGCGGCGCTTGCCGGCCGGTTCCTGCCGGCCGGCGCGACCGTGCTGGACCTGGGCTGCGGGGCGATGGCGCTGGAACGGCACCTGCCGGCCGGTTGCGAATACCGGCCCTGCGACCTGGTGGCGCGCGACGCACGTACCGCCGTGTGCGACTTCAACGCCGGCGGCTTTCCGGATGCGCGCGGCGCGACGCACCTCGTTGCGCTCGGCGTGCTCGAATACCTCTACGATCCGGACGCCTTCCTGGCGCGCCTGCGCGCCTGCGACTGCCCGGTGATCCTGAGCTACTGCCCAGCCGATCTGGACCCCGGGCTGGATCGCGAAGGCCTGGGCTGGGTGAACCATCTCACCCACGCCGAACTCGCCGCATGCGTACACCGGGCCGGGTTCGCACTGCGCGCGGGCGAGCGCATCGACGATCGCCAGGTGCTGCTGCGCCTGGAACCGGGCGCCAGGCCGGCACTCGCCCGGCGCCGCGCGCTGGTGCTGTCATACAACAACGTCGGCAATTTCGGCGACCGGCTCGGCTACCACCTGATGCAGTCGCTGCTGCCGCCGCAGGTCGAGGTCGTGCACGCGCACTTCGACCCCTGGGACGTGCCGGCCGGCGATTTCGATCTCGTGGTCGTCGGCGCCGGCAACAGCCTGTTCGGCCCGCTGCTGACGGATGCGTTGCTGGAACTGCTCGACCGCACGCCGGCGAGCATCGGCATCTTCGGCACCCAGTACCGCCGCGGCATCGATCGGACACGCCTGGATGCCGTGCTCGACCGGCTCTCGGCCTGGCTCGGCCGCTACGAGGAGGACCTGCTGCTGTACGGGCGCGGGCGCGCGAACGCGGCACACTTCGGCGACTGGCTGGCACATGCCTTCCCGCTCGCGCGCGGCACGCGCGCCGAGTGCCTGTCCGTGGGCGCCGAAATCTGGCAGGACCTGCCGCTCGATCGCACCATCCAGACCATCCAGAGCTACCGGCAGGTGCATTCCTCCCGCGTGCATCCGCTGCTGTGCGCGCTGACCAGCGCCGAGCGCGTCGCCTACCGCGAACAGCGCGAGGGCGGCGGCGGCGATGCATCGGGCAAGTTCCATGCGCTGCTGCACGACGTGTTCGGGCGCAGCTGGCCGGAGGATACGTTCTTCGACGTCGATCGCGACGCCGTGATCCGCTACAAGCGCAAGGTCGCGGCCAATGTCGCCGACGCCGCGGTGCTGGTGCGTCGCCTGCTCGATCTGGACTGAACCGCCGCCGGCGGATGCGCCGCATCGCAGCGCGTCGGCCGTGACCAATGCCGGCGCCTGCGCGCAAGCGGGCCGTGCAGGCGAGGGCGGCGCGCATTTGAAGCGCAACGCGCGGCGCCGGCATAATGCCGGCGCGCGAACGGCGCGCACGCCAGGCAGGCGAACATGAACGCAGCGCAACAACAGACCGTCATTCCGGATCACGTCCCCGCACACCTGGTGCGCGACATCCAACTGGAGACGCTGCCCGGCGTCGGCGAGGATCCGCATCGGGCCATCGCCTGGCTCTACCACGGCCCGGAGATTTTCTATGCCCCGCACGGACGCCAGGGCGGCGGCACCTGGATGCTGACCCGCGCGGCACTCATCCGCGAGGTCTACCAGGACGCGGAGCGCTTCTCCAGCCACCACAACGCCGACTTCTCCCGCCTGCTAGGGGAGGACTGGCCGCTCATACCGCTGGAGATCGATCCGCCGAACCACACCCACTGGCGCCAGCTCCTGAACCCGCTGTTCGGCCCGAACCGCATGGCGACCATGGAGAAGGTGGTCCGCGATCTGGCGGTTGAACTGATCGAAAAGATCCGCGGCCGCGGCGGCTGCGAGTTCACGCAGGATTTCGGCCGCCCGTTTCCGGTGACGATCTTCATGCAGCTCATGGGCCTGCCGCTGGAGGAGACCGCCACCTTCCTGGCCTGGGAGGACGGCCTGCTGCACAGCGCCGACATGGCCGTGCGGGCACGCGCGGCGCGCGAGATCAAGGATTACCTGGTGCGGTTCATGGCGGAGCGGCGCCGCGATCCGAAGGACGACATCACCAGCTTCGTCATGACCACCCGCTTCGACGGGCGCCCGATCACCGACGAGGAGGCCCTCGGGATCTGCTACCTGTTCTTCGTCGCCGGGCTCGACACCGTTGCCGCATCGCTCGGCTTCATCTTCCGCGAGCTCGCCGGCGACCAGGCGCTGCAGGCGCGCCTGCGGCGCGAGCCCGACACCCAGCGCAACGCCATCGAGGAGATCATGCGCACGCACTCGATCATCGTCTCGGGGCGCACGGTGACGCGCGACATGGACTTCCACGGCGTGTTCTTCAAGAAGGGAGACGTGGTCTCGCTGATCACCGCGCTCGCCGGGCTGGACGATCGCGAGTTCCCGGATCCGTACCGGCTGGACGTCGACCGCCAGGACGTGCGCCACACCGCGTTCTCGGTCGGGCCGCACCGCTGCATCGGCTCGCACCTGGCGCGGCGCGAATTGAAGATCGCCCTGGAGGAGTGGCTCACGCGCGTGCCCGCGTTCCGCATCGCCGAAGGCGCGACAATCACGACCCACGCCCTGGGCGTGTGGGGCGTGCACAACCTGCCGCTGGTGTGGAACGCCTGAGCGCGGCCGGATCTCAGCGCGCGGGCAGGCAGCGGATCGTGCGCGTGTCGGCGATTGCAGCGGCGCGGTGCACTGAAGCCGCACGGTAGCCCGGGTCGCGCATCAGCGCCAGGAACGCCTCCACGCCAGGATACTCGTTGACGGCGAACCAGTCCCAGCGCTCGCGCGGCGGGCCGATGAGGGTCAAGCCGTCGACGGCCGACAGGCTCTGCCGGCCGCCCACCCGGGCGATGATCGGCGCGACCTCGCGGCGGTAGATCGCGAACGCCTGCGCGCCGCTGCGGCCGGCGCCGGCATCCGGATGGCCGGCCGGATAACGTGCCAGGGCGTGGAAGCGGATCAGATTGACCATGAGGATCGGCACGCCGGGCGCGGTCGCCTTGAACGCCTCGTACTGCTCCGCCTCGCTGTACAGGTACCCGCCCGCATCCTCGCTCATCTTCTCCTCCCGCCCGGATCCGTCATTGCACATCCATCGTCGTCGCGAGCGCTGCGAAGCGACCCACGCGGCCTCGATGCCACCGGCAGCACGTGGATTGCTTCGTCGCTTCGCTCCTCGCAATGACGGGGGACGCCGGCCTCGATATCGTCGAGGCAGTCTGCGTTGCCGCGCCCGGTTCCACCCGCACCGGCGCGCGGATCAGCCCGGGCGCCCGACCGGATCGACGATGAGCGTCTGGTGCGCGCGGCCGAACTCGCCGTCGAGATCGGCCAGCACGCTGCTGGTCAGGCCATAGCCTTCGCCGCCCGTGGCGGTGGTGGAGTCGATGAGGATCCACTCCCCCACCGGCTGGCGATTCAGATGCAGGGTGAGATCGACGTTGGCGAACATGAACTGGCGGCCGTCGAGTACGTTCGACAACCCGCTGCCATAGTCGGAAAACACCGCCGCGCAGACGAACGGCGAGGTCGGCCGATCGGCGACGATCCGCTGCGCCAGCCGCAGCCAGACGGTCGCCGGGCCGCGCTCCTTGATCGCCCCGCGCAGAAAGCGCATCTCGGTGCTCGGGCGCAGGTGCGCATTGCGCGCGGAGCCCGGCGTTTGCACACCGGCCTGCGGCGGCGGATAGCTCTGCAACCCCTGGCCTTCCCCGGGCACCGGCGTTGCCAGATGCCGGAAACGTACCAGCGTAGCGGTGGCGACATCGACGCCGTCCACCTGCATCACCGCCTGCGCGAGCTGGAACTTGCGCGCCTCGCGCAGCACCCGCGTGATCACCGTGGACGGCTTGCGCGGCGCCGGCCGCAGCACGTCCATCTTGAAGCTCGCCGGGCACGCGCCCTGCGGCGCCGGCACCCGCTCCAGGGCGCTGGCGAGCAGGCCCGCCATCGCGAACCCGCTCTGCAGGCTCTTGTCCCACGGGCTCGCGGTCACCGGCGAGGGCAGGTAAAGCCCGCCTTCCGGAACGTAGAACGGCGGCGGCGCCTGGCTGGAATCCTCGACCGGACTCGGGCTGGCCTGGGTCATGGCGTCGCGATCCCCGTCAGCGCAGCGGCGGGTAGTGCCGATCGGCGAGCACGCCCATCGCATCCCGGGTCAGCGCCGTGCGGCGCGTGGTCCAGCGATGGAAGTAGCGCAGGGCCGCGACCGGATCCACGCGCCGCTCGCGCACCAGCGGCACCAGGGCATCGCGACCGGCATCAATGGACGCCGGCCGTGCGCCGAGCAGGCCCGCCAGATCGTCCAGGTCCTGCGCGTCGAAGGCGGCGGCGAGCCGGTCGCAGTCCTTCAGGTGCTTGAGCAGGCGTGCCAGCCCCTTGGCGCGCTGGACCACGAACGGATCGGTGCTCAGCGGCACGAGCACGTCGCGGATCTGCGCCAGCGCGGCGTCGTAGATCCAGGCGTGATCGCGTTCCTCGCCGCCCGGGAGCGCGAACGGCTCCAGCGTCACGCCCATGACGTCGGCCAGCGTCTCCACCAGCAGCCGGTGGTGCAGCGCGCCGTAGATGAGGCCGTTTCCGACCTCGCCGCGGCCGGAGCGATCGCGCCCGCGGCCGTGGCCCATGATCACGATCCGCAGTTCCGCGAACACCCGGTAGTAGCGCACCCGCGCCTCGTCGATCGCGATGCCGGACAGCGCCTCGTACTCGCGCAGCCGTTCCGGAAAGTGCGTGAACGGCTCCTGCACCGCGCGCAGCGAGAGCCAGGCGATGTCGTCCATCGGATCGCCCCAGTGCGACAGCTCCCAGTCGAGGATGGCCTTCACCCGGCCGTCCTGGTACAGGAAATTGCCCGGGCCGGTGTCGCCCTGCACCAGCACCACCGGGCCTTTCACCTGCGGCACGTTCGCGCGCAGCCAGGCGAATGCGAACTCGATCAGCGGGTCGGTGACCGCCGGATCGATGCGATAGGTTTCCTCCCAGGCATCCAGTTCCTGGAGCACGTGGGTAGGGATGTCCGCCAGCGGCGCGAAGGCCGGGATCGACAGCGACTGCGCCGGGATGGCGTGCAGGCGCGCGAGCCAGCGCATGAAGTCCTGCGCGACGCTCAGTTGCGCAGCCGGATCCTTCAGGCGCGAGAACCAGGTCTCGCCCGTGACGCGCTCGGACAGCACCGCCTGCGGCGCCGGATGCACGCCCAGCACCTTGGGCACGAGCATACCGGCGCCGTGCAGTGCCTGGTACACCTGCGCCTCGCGCACCGTGTCGTAGCGATCGCGGCTGCCCGGCGGGCTGCGATCCAGGCGCATGAACAGTTCGGCCACCGCGCCGTCGGCCGCGCGCACGTCGAGGAACCAGGCCTCGCGCCGGCCGCCGCCGGGGCGTCGATCGGCCTTGACGATCGTGCCGCCGGTGGTGCGCTCGACCCATGCGTGCACCTGCGCGGGCAATGCCACTTCGGCTTCGGTCGAACCCTGGCTCATGAATGCGTCCTCGTGCTTGCGTTCGTCTGGCGATGAAGCGCGCAGGCGACTCGCGGCGCCGGCGGGCCGGTGGATTATAGCGATTCGGGGACTTCCGGCACGCAGCCCCAGCCGCTACAGTACGGCGCTCGCGGCGCGCCGCTTCCGGCACACGCCACTGCACACCTGGAGACCCGCATGTCGACCGCCATCACCGCCGACACCCCGTTCGCCATCGAGGACGACTGCTACCACAAGCTATCGGACGACCCCTTCGAAACCGAGACCAACTGGTGGTCGTTCAATATCCCCGAGCGCCGCATCGGCTGCTGGCTCCACGCGCCCTACTATCCCAACCGCAACGCGGTGACCTGGCGCGTGTTCGTCTGGAACGAGGATGGCGTGGAACCCGCGCAGCTCGCCTACTACCGGCGCGCGGAGGAAGTACCGATGCCCCCGGCGCCGGATCTGCGCGACATCGCCTTTCCAGGCGGCGGCTACAGCGTGAAGATGCTCAGGCCGCTGATGGACTACCACGTCGCCTACCGCGACGAGGCGCGCAATTTCGCCCTGGAGTTCGAGCATCGCGGCACGCATCCGCCGCGGCGGTTCACGCCCGGCGAGGCGCCGATGATGCACAACCCGCACCTGGATCAGCTCGGCCACATCGTCGGCGAGATGACCCTGCGCGGGGAGAAGATCCGCATCGACGGCATCGGCGTGCGCGATCGCACCTGGGGCCCGCGTGGCGGACCGCATTCCTCGAGCCAGAAGGCCGAGTACCGGCAGAACCAGATCCGCGTGCTGCACCCCGGCGGGCCGCGCTGGCGTGCGATCGAGCGCGAGCGCGGCCGCGGCCGCATCCAGTACATCTTCGGCCACGCCGACGCGAACACCGGATTCCTGGGCTTCGTGCGCCCGCAGGACGGCACCGCGGACGGCTGGTCGCCGATGAACGTCGGCTGGCTGCTGCGCGACGGCGTGTTCGGCCACCTCGACAAGGCCCGCAGCCGGATGCTGAACTTCCGCAACCCGCGCAACGGCTGGAGCGAGCACATGCAGGTCGAGGTGGTGGATCACCTCGGCCGCACGATGCAGGCCGAAGGGTTCGCGGTCAGCCGCATGAGCGAGACCGGCTACGGCACCAACGCCCTCATGCGCTGGGAGTTCGACGGCAAGGTCGGCTGGGGCGAGGACCAGGACGTCTGGCGCCCGGATCACTTCGTGCGCATGGTCGACGCGCTGCGCTCGACGCGCTGATCGCCGTGCTCACGCCGGAGTACTTCAATACCGCCGGCGCGGATCGACTGCCGGGCCGGCTCGGCCTGGTGATCACGTACATCGGCGCCGGCGAGGCGCGCGGCGAGCTGCCGATCGGCCTGCACCTGATGGCGCCGAACGGCTTCCTGCACGCCGGCAGCGTCGTCACCCTCGCGGATACCTGTGCCGGCTACGGCTGCCACGCGAACCTGCCCGCGGAGGCGAGCGGATTCACCACCATCGAGTTGAAGTCCAACCACCTGGCCACCGCGCGCGACGGCACGCTGGAGTGCGTTGCCCGGGCCGAGCACCAGGGCCGCAACACCCAGGTCTGGGCATCGGTGGTGACCCACCGCGAGAGCGGCCGCACCATCGCCCTGTTCCGCTGCACCCAGATGGTCCTCTACCCCCGCCCCCCCTGAAAAAGGGGACATTCATCATTTCCGTGGAAATGATGAATGTCCCCTTTTCAGGGGAAGTGCATGTCGATGATGGCGCCCAGCTCGGCCAGCGCGCGGTCCGGATCCACGACCTTGATCGTGCGCATGCCCATCGCCGCGGCCGGCTTGAGGTTCACGCCCAGGTCGTCCATGAACACGCATTCGGCGGGCATGACGCCGAGTTGCTCGCAGGCGTAGAGGTAGATTGCCGGCTCGGGCTTGCGCACCCCGGCCTTGCTCGACTCGACCACGAGGTCGAACAGCGCCATCACCTCCGCGGCGGCACGGGTGCGTTCGGCGCTGACCGCCACCTCGGTGGCGCGATCGAACTTCATGTTGTTGGTGATCGCGGCGGTCTTGTAGCGCGAGCGGACCTGCCGCAGCGCCGCCAGCATGCGCGGGCGCACGTCGCCCTGGATCACGCCCAGCACTTCGCGGCCGTCGATCCCATGGCCGAGCGCCTCGGCCTCGGCGCGAAACGCGCTGCCGAAGGACTCGGGGTCCAGTTCCCCGCGCTCCAGGCGCGCCCAGGCGTTGGCGTGCGGATTGGTGCTGTTGACGCGACGGATGAAATCGCGCGGCAGGCCGCGCTCGGCCTCCAGGCGGTTGAATGCCTCGAACGGACTGGCGAACACGACGCCGCCCAGATCCCACAGCACGGCGCGGATGCCTGCGCTCATCGAACCGGTCTCCTCCATCGATGCGAGCGCGGCAGTATACCGGCGCCGGCCACGCGCCGGCGCTGGGGTATGATCCGGCCAACCCCGCGCGCGAGCAGCGAACATGCCAATCCAGCCGTTCACGATCGCTATCCCCGACGCCGCCATCGACGATCTGCACGCCCGCCTGCGCGCAACGCGCTGGCCGGACCAGCCCGCGGATGCCGGCTGGTCGCTCGGCACCGAAGCCGGCGCGTTGCGTGATCTCGTGCAGTACTGGCTGGATACCTACCGCTGGCGCGATCGCGAAGCATTGCTGAACGGGCTCCCGCACCGGCGCGCGGTGATCGACGGCCACGGGCTGCATTTCATCCACGTGCGCGGCAACGGCCCGGCGCCGATGCCGCTCGTCCTCAGCCACGGCTGGCCCAGTTCGTTCATCGAGTGGACGCGCGTCATCGGCCCGCTCGCCGATCCGGCGGCCCACGGCGGCGACCCGGCCGACGCCTTCGACGTGATCGTTCCGTCGCTGCCCGGATTCGGATTCTCGGACATCCCCCCGCACCTGGGGATGACGCCGCGGCGCATGGCCGCGCTCTGGCACGGGCTCATGCAGGCGCTGGGCTACCGGCGCTTCGCCGCCTTCGGCTGCGACTGGGGCGCGTACGTCACCGCATTGCTCGGCCTGGATTTTCCGCAGGCGGTCGCCGGATGCCAGATGGGCATGGTGGCGCTGTCCGCGCCGCGCGCACCCGGCGATGCACCGTCGCCGGACGATCGGCGCTATGCCGAGCGCGCGCGGCGCTGGGACGAGGAGGAACGCGGCTACATCGCCATCCAGGGCACCAAGCCGCAGACGCTGGGCTACGGCCTGAACGATTCGCCCGTGGGCCTGGCGGCCTGGCTGCTGGAAAAGTGGCGCACATGGACCGAGTGCGGCGGCGACGTCGACGCCGTCATCGGCCGCGACACCCTGCTCGACAACATCAGCCTGTACTGGTTCACCGGCACGATCAACAGCGCCAACCGCCTGTACCTGGAATCGCGCCGCGCGCCCGTGCGCCTGGCCCCCGGCGAGCGGGTCCAGGTTCCGTGCGCCTTCCTGCTCGAACGCCGCGCCTACGACACCGCGCTCGCCGACGAGCCACCCTCCTGGCGCACACCACGCACCGGCGCTCCGCCGCGCGCACGCGCCGATCGCGCCTTCGACGTTCGGCGCTGGACCGAGATCGACGCCGGCCACTTTCCCGCGCTCGAAGCGCCGGCGACGGTGGTCGGGGAAATCCGCGAATTCTTCCGACCGCTGCGCTGACGCACGCCGCACCGATATCGTGACCGCGCGGCCGATGCAAGCCATGCCCCCTTCGTCGTCGCGAGCGCAGCGAAGCGACCCACGCGGCCTCGATGCTGCCGGCAGCGCATGGATTGCTTCGTCGCTCCGCTCCTCGCAATGACGGGGTGCGGTGCATGGATTGCCGCGGCCGCTGCGCGGCCTCGCAATGACGGGGTGGTTCGTGAATGAAGCGCCCCGATCCGCGCAGCCTGGCCGCATGGAGCGCTTGCTGGCCGGAACCTGGACCTGATCCGACGATGACGAATCCGAACCCCTACGACGCCCTGACAACCTGCGCGGCGAACCACGCCGCGCAGACCCCGCTCACCTTCCTGGACTGGTCCGCGGCCGTGTTCCCGGACAAGGTCGCCGTCATCCACGGCGATCTGCGCCACACCTACCGCCAGTTCCACGAGCGCGCGCGGCGCCTGGCCTCGGCGCTCGTGCGGCGCGGCATCGGCAACGGCGACACGGTGGCGGTGATGGGGGCCAATACCCCGGCGCTGCTCGAGGCGCACTACGGCGTGCCGATGGCAGGCGCGGTGCTGAACGCAATCAACATCCGCCTGGACGCAGCGACGATCGCCTTCATCCTGAACCACGCCCGGGCGAAGATGCTGATCACCGATACCGAATTCTCCACGGTGATCCGCGATGCACTCGCGCGTCTCGGCCGCCCGATCATCGTGATCGACATCGATGACCCGCTCGGCCCGGGCGGGGATCTGCTCGGCGAGACGGACTACGAGGCGTTGCTGCGCGAGGGCGATCCGCAATTCGCGTGGTCTGCGCCCACGGACGAATGGCAGGCGATCACCCTCAACTACACCTCCGGCACCACCGGCAACCCCAAGGGCGTGGTGTACCACCACCGCGGCGCGTTCCTGAACGCGCTCGCAAACGCCCTGGTCTTCGGCGTGAACGGCGACTCGGCGTACCTGTGGACGCTGCCGATGTTCCATTGCAACGGCTGGTGCTACACCTGGGCCGTCACCGCGATGGCCGCCACGCACGTGTGCCTGCGGCGGGTGGATCCTGCGCTCATCTTCCCGGCGATCCGCGACCACCGGGTGACGCACCTGTGCGGCGCGCCGATCGTGCTCAACCTGCTCGTGCACGCTCCCGAGGAAGTGAAGGTACGGTTCGATCAGATCGTGCAGGTCGCCACCGGCGGTGCGGCGCCGCCGAGCCCGATCATCGCCGCGATGGAACGCATGGGCTTTCGGGTGACCCACCTGTACGGGCTCACCGAGACCTTCGGGCCGGCCACGGTGTGCACGCCGCAGCCCGGCTGGCAGGGCCTGAAGCTGGAGGAACGCGCCGCCTTCATGGCGCGCCAGGGCGTGCGCCTGCCGACCCTGGCCGAGGTCATGGTGGCCGATCCGCGCACCCTGCAACCGGTCCCGGCCGACGGCTCGACCATCGGCGAAATCATGGTCCGCGGCAACACGGTCATGAAGGGCTACCTCGACAATCCGCGCGCGACCGCGGAGGCGTTCGCCGGCGGCTGGTTCCATACCGGCGATCTGGCCGTGCGGCACGCCGACGGCTACGTCGAAATCAAGGACCGCTCCAAGGACATCATCATCTCCGGCGGCGAGAACATCTCATCCCTGGAGGTCGAGGAGGTGCTGTATCGCCATCCCGCCGTCATGGAAGCGGCGGTGGTCGCGCGCCAGGATCCGAAGTGGGGCGAGACGCCTTGCGCGTTCGTGACCGTCAGGCCCGGCGCCGCGGCGCCGACGGCCGACGAGATCATCGCCTGGTGCCGCGCGCACCTGGCGCACTACAAGGCGCCGCGCACGGTGATCTTCGGGCCGCTGCCCAAGACCTCCACCGGCAAGATCCAGAAGTTCCTGCTGCGCGAACGCGCCGCTTCCTGAGGCGCAGCACGCCGCCCGGGTTGCATCCGATCGCCCGCTCGAAACCTTGCTTCGGCCGCTTTCGGCGGGCGCGGTTGCCGGCGGCCATGGACGGCGTCGCAACCTGCCCGCGAAGGTTCACGACAGCATCAGGGCGCCGCCATCGACCGCGATCGTCTGGCCGGTGATGAAGCGCGCGCCGTCGCCGGCGAGGAACACCATCATCGGCACGAAGTCGCGATCCGGATCGCCGAGCCTGCCGCCGATGGGGATCGCGGCGGCCATCGCCGCATCGTGGGCGGCCAGTTCCGCGGCCGTCATTCGCGCGCGGTGGCTGTCGTACATCGGCGTCCAGATGCACGGCGCCATGGCATTCACGGTGATGCCGTAGCGCCCCCACTCGCGCGCGCAGGTCCGGGTCCACGCGAGCACGGCACCCTTGCTCGCCGAGTAGTGCGCGGCCCCGACCATCCCGGACACGCCGGCCGCGGAGCCGAAATTGATGATCCGCCCGCCGCGGTCCTTCAGGTGCCGGAAGGCGGCCTGGTTGGTGAGGATCGTTCCGGTCACGTTGACGGCGCAGATCCGTTCCCACTCGGCAACGTCGATGTCCTCGGCGCACGAGGTGCGCTCGATGCCCGCGGCGTTGACCAGCACGTCCAGGCCACCCAGGTCCCGGACCGCGCCATCCACCGCGGCGTCAACCTCGGCCTTCGCCGAAACGTCGCAGTGCCGGTAGTGCGCGCGCCCGGGCCCGTGCTGCGTCGCCGACTGCGCGATCGCGATCCCATCCTCGTCGTTGACGTCCATCGACACCACGCTCGCGCCCTCGGCGACGTACGCGCGCACGACCGCCGCGCCCATGCCGCTCGCCCCGCCCGTGATGACGATCCGCTTGCCTTGAAGCTGCATCGTTCCCCCCGCCCTGACAGATCAATCGAGGGCCGATCCTGTACGCGGTACCGGCCGCTGGCAAGCCGCCTATTGCCAGCACTGCGGTACGCGAGGACAATCGACGTTGCCCCCGCGACCCGCCGGGTCGAGGTATTCAGTTAAATCATTCCGAGGTCCGCGCAATGGCCAGCACCGTCCAGTCCGCCGCCGAATCGATCCCCGCGCACGTGCCCCGGGACCTGGTCCGCAGCTACAACCTGTCCATCTGGGGCGACGTCGTGGAGGACCCGCTCGGGTTCTGGCGCCGGGTGCGCAGCGAGGCACCGGATCTGTTCTACGTCGGTCCCTACGACAACTCGCCCGGGCACTGGGTGGTGCAGGGCGCGGGGCTGGTGCGGGAGGTGTTCCAGACCCCCGAGCTGTTCTCCAGTGCGTCCACCGGCGCCGCCGGCGGCGCGCGGATCTGGCCGCGGCGGCTGGTGCCGCTGGAGTTGGATCCACCCGAGCACGCCAAGTACCGGGCGCTGCTGTCGCGTTATTTCTCGCCGATGACGATCGACCGGCTGGAGAATCACATCCTCAAGCTCGCCGGCGGCTTCGTGGAGAAGTTCGCGGCGCGTGGCGAATGCGACTTCATGGCCGAGTTCGCGCGGCCGTTTCCGGTCACCATCGTCATGGAACTGCTCGGCCTGCCGCTGGAGGAACGCCCGCAGTTCTCGGCCTGGGAGCACGAGATGTTCCAGGGCGAGACCATCGACAAGCGACGCGTGGCCGGCGTCGCGGTCGCGCAGTACCTGTCCGATCTCATCCGCCGCAAGCGCGAGAAGCCGGCCGACGACGTCATCAGCTACCTCATCGGCTGCGAGGTCGACGGCGCGCCGATCGGCCAGGAGCCGCTCGAGGACATCTGCTTCCTGCTCTACATCGCCGGCCTGGACACCGTCACCGGCGCCCTCGGGCACATCTTCCGCTGGCTGGCCGAGCACCCCGAGGCGCAGGCCGAGCTGCGCGCCAACCCGGCGAAGATCCCGGACGCGAACGAGGAGCTGCTGCGCTACCACTCCTGGATCTCCACCGTGCGCACGGTCACGCGCGACACGCCCTTCCACGGCGTGCAGCTCCACGCCGGGGACACGATGTTCATCCTGACCAACCGCGGCAGCAACGATCCGCGCGAGACGCCTCATCCGGACACGGTGGACTTCCACCGCGAGTCCAATCCGCACTTCGCCTTCGGCGGCGGCGTGCACCGCTGCCTGGGCTCGCACCTGGCGCGGCGCGAGTTGCGGGTCGCGGTGGCGCAGATGTTCGAGCGCGTGCCGCCGTTCCGGATCCGGCCGGGCGCGAAGCTGCGCTACGACGGCGGCCTGGTGTGCCTGTCGAGCCTGCCGCTGGTCTGGGATCGCGCCTGACCGCCATCGCACGCGTCTAGGTCAATCGGCGCCAACGTAGCCCTCCGCGGCGTCGAAGTCCTCCATGAACGCGGCGTGGCGCGCCTGGACCTGCCAGCGGCGCTCGGGGTGGGTGAGGATGAGCAGGCGCCGCTGCGCGAGCGCGCGCACCACGATTTCGCCGCAGCGCCCGGCCGTCATCGCCGCCGTGCCGGCCGGCGGCGACGGCGCCTCGTAGCTGGCCTGCTCCGGCCCGCCGAATCGCTCCTGGCGGTGCCGCAGCGAGTTGTTCTGCAGATCGGTCACGACGAACCCCGGGCACAGGACGCCGACGTCGATGCCGTGCGGCGCGAGTTCGTTGCGCAGCGACTCCGAGTAACCCAGGCAGGCGTGCTTGACCGCGTTGTAGATCCCCAGCCCCTCGATCGGTTGCGCCAGCAGCGCCGCCATCGACGCATTGTTGACGATCTGCGCGCGCGTGCCCGCGGCCTTCCAGCGCGTGGCGAAGCTGCGGCAGCAGTTGACGATGCCGTACAGGCTCACCGCCATGACGTAGTCCCAGTCGCGCTGCGTCGCCTCCAGCAGCGGACGGCGCACCGCCACCCCGGCGCTGTTGATGAGGATCCGCAGGCCGGCAAAGTGCTCGAACGCGGCCTGCGCCAGGGCCTCGACGTTCTCGGGATCGACGACGTCCACCCGCATCGAATCACTGCGCACGCCGCGCGCGGCGACGGCAGCCGCCGTAGACTGCGCCGCACCGGCGTCGATGTCGGCCACCATGACGTCGGCGCCAGCATCCGCGAGCGCGATGGCGATCCCGCGGCCGATGCCGCTCCCGCCGCCGGTGACGACGGCCGCACTGCCCTTCATCGTTTCCATGCGCCCGAGCATAGCGCATGTCGGGTCGCCCGGCCGCCCTTGCCGCACCGCCGTGCAGTCGATAGCATCGGCTGGTGATGAAGCCCTGCCCGGCCGGCGTACGGGCACGCCCCATTGCACCACCGACACTGCGGAGACCCCCGTGGACGAAGTCCTGGAACGCCTGCGTGCGGAAATGCACGCGCGCTACGACGTGACCCGTACCGAGCCGATCGAACTGGGCCGGGTGCGCGACTACCTGCTGGCGATGGACGAACCCGCCGAGGTCGGCCCGGGCGAGATCGTCCCGCCGCTGTTCCTGCTCACCCTGGGCCGCACGCGGCGGCCGCAGCCCTCCGCCGGCAGCGCGGTCAAGGCCGGCGACGAATACGAATTCCACGCGCCGGTGCGGGTCGGCGACACCCTGACCGTGGAGCAGCGCCTGGCCGACATCCAGGTCAAGCAGGGCCGGCGCGGGACCATGTACCTCATCGTGTCCGAGGCGACCTTCCGCAACCAGCACGGCGAGGTCGTCGGCATCGGCCGCGCCAAGAGCATGCGCTGGGGTTCCTGATGCCGTACTTCGATGACGTGAAGGCCGGCGACACCCTGCCGACGCTGACCAAGGGCCCGGTAACCCGCCAGCACCTGGTCGAATGGTGCGCGGCGGAGAACGACTACTACCACCTGCACTACGACGAGCGCGTGGCCGCGCGCATGAAGCTGCCCGGCACGCCGATCCAGGGCACCTACAAGTTTGCGATGCTCGGCCAGCTCGTCGGCCGCTGGCTCGGCGGCAGCGGCGAACTCGTGCGCATCGACTGCGCCTACAAGGATCTCAGCCTGGAAGGCGACACGCTCACCGCCGGCGGCAGCGTCGCGCGCTGCGAGCCCGGCGCCGCGGGCGGCGCGGTCACGCTGGAATTGTGGGTCGCCAACGGCGACGGCACGCGCTCGACCCTGGCCACGGCCCACGTGCGCCTGCCGCGCCGCGCCTGATATCGAGGATTTCGCGATGCGCCTGGGACTGTGGCTGCCGGTGGTACATCGCACCCCGCCCTACGTCGCGCCGGACTGGGAGCGCGACGGCGGCGGCGAGGACATCGCCGCGGTGTGCGCGGCCGCCGAGGCCTGCGGCTACGAATTCCTGTGCGCGCCCGAGCACATCGCGCTGCCGATGGCCAAGTCGCACCTGCGCGGCGAGGTGTACTGGGATCCGGTGTCGACGCTCGGGTTCGTCGCCGCGCGCACGCGTCGGATCGCGCTCGTGCCGCTGGTGTTCGTCATGGCGTACCACCATCCGCTGGAGATCGCCAAGCGCATGGGCACCCTCGACCGGCTGAGCGGCGGGCGCGTGATCATCGGCATCGGCGTCGGCTCGCTGAACGAGGAATTCGATCTGCTCGGCGCGCGCTTCGACGAGCGTGGCGCCCGCGCCGACGACGGGCTGCGCGCGCTGCGTGCCGCCTGCGGGGTGCGCGTGCCGCGCTACGAGGGCCGGTTCTGGCGCTTCGACGGCATGTGCGTCGATCCAGGCCTGCGCGCGGACACGCAATTCTGGATCGGCGGCAAGACGCCGCGCTCGTACCGGCGCGCGATCGAATTCGGCGACGCCTGGGCGCCGGTGCTGATGTCCGAGCAGGAGATGTTCACGGTGCTGCGCGATCCGGATCTCGCCGCGCTGCGCGCCCGGCGCGAACGCCCCCTGGACGTGGTCGTGGTCACCAGCGGTGCCGCGCAGGTCTTCGATCCGTTGCAGCGGCCGGACGAAGCCCGCGCATACATGCGTGCGCTGGCCGCGGCCGGCGTCACCGCGCTGGTTCCGGCGCTGCGCAACGATACCCGCGAACTCTACCTCGCCCAGATCGAGGCGATGGCCGGGCTGGCGCGCGAGCTGGGCTGATCCCCAACCCCCGGCGAACGCGCACCGGCGACGACACCGACCATGCCCGGACCACTCGCGGACAAGATCGCCCTGGTCACCGGCGCCAGCCGCGGCATCGGCCGCGCCATCGCCATGCGCCTGGCGCGCGACGGCGCCCTGGTCGCCGTCCACTACGGCGCGAGCGGCGACGCCGCGGGCGAGGTGGTGGACGCGATCCGTGCCGGCGGCGGGCGCGCCTTTGCGCTGCAGGCGGATCTGGCCCGCGTGGATGCCATCAGGGCGATGTTCGACACACTGGACGCCGAGCTCGCGCGCCAGGGCAGCCGCGGCGTCATCGACATCCTGGTCAACAATGCGGGCATCGGCCTGTCCGCGAGCTTCGATCAGACCACCGAGGCGGACTTCGATCGCGTCTTCGACACCAACGTGAAGGGGCTGTTCTTCGTCTGCCAGCAGGCGCTGCCGCGCCTCGCCGATGGCGGCTGCGTGGTCAACGTCTCGTCGCTGACGGCGCGCGGCGCCGGCCCGTCGTTTCCCGCCTATGCCGCGAGCAAGACCGCCGTGAACGCGTTGACGCTGGCGCTCGCGAGCCACCTCGGCCCGCGGCGGATCCGGGTGAACGCCATCATGCCGGGCTACACGGACACCGATTTCGTCGCCCGCCTGAAGCAGGTTCCGGGCATGCTGGACACAATCGTGAAGCAGACCGCCCTGGGTCGTCCCGGCCTGCCGGAGGACATGGCCAACGCGGTCGCATTGCTGCTCTCGCCGGACGCCGGCTGGATCACCGGCCAGGTCATCGAGACCACCGGCGGGGCGCGGCTTTGACCGTCTCGCCGGGCACATTCCATATCACCAGTACGCGAATCCGTCGCACGCACTCCGGGAATCCGGCCTGATGCGGCTGCCGGCCGGGCTCCGCGGCCGCGGCCCGGGTGCGGGCACGGCCGAATCGATTTGTTCAAAGATATTTACACCCGCCGCCTGGGCGCCGGCTTCGCATCAATCTATCGATAATAAAATCATTCTGTTACGAAGTCCGGCACGGTCCATGCCTAACACGATTTTCAGCATTTGGTTTCGCCACGAATGTAAAAACGGCCGGAATCCCGCCGCGTTGGTGCCGTCGCGGCTGACCATCCGCCAACGGGAGAATTTCATGACGAACGCACGCCAGTCGGCCCTCCACCTCGCCATCCTGCTGTCCTTCAGTCCATTCGCCTCCGCCGTCGACTACGTCTACACCACGGGCAACTACGTGCCCGGCGTCACGGCGCCCGAGCCCCTCGGGGCCGACGACACGCTTCTGATCACGACCGGCGGCACCAAGATCTTCAACGGCGTGACCTTCACCAACCTGGGCACGGTGAACTGGAACGCCGATTCGCTGTTCCTGCAGAGCGGCACCCAGGTGCTCAACGGCGGCGCGTGGAATATCGGCGGCGATCTGACGCTCATCAACAACGGCGGTACCACGCCGACTTTCTCCAACACCGGGGTCTTCCGCAAGACGGCCGGTAGCGGCGCCGCCCAGATCGGCAGCCTGGCATTCATCAACTCGGGCATCATCGAAGCGCAGGCCGGCACCATCGATTTCACCAGCGCCAACGCCACCTTCAACGCCGGCTCGCAATTCACCGGCGCGGGGACGACCCGGATCCTCGCCGGCGCCACGTTCAATGGCGCGCTCACCAGCACGAATCTGCAACTCACGGGCGGAACCTTCAGTGGCGGCGGCGCCGTCATCAACGGCGATGTCGATTTCACCGGCGGTACATTCAGCGGGACGTGGACCATCGCGGCGGATCAGGTGCTGCACGGCGTCACCGGCGGCAGCAAGATCCTGAGCGGCGCGACGCTCACCAACCTGGGCACCTTCAACTGGGAGACCACCGACAGCCTGTTCCTGCAGTCGGGTACCGACCTCGACAACCAGGGCACCTTCCACGCCGCCGAGAGCGTGACCATCGTCAACAACGGTGGCACGCTGCCCACCTTCGAGAACAACGGCGTGCTCAGCGTCGCGGCCGGCAAGACCCTGAGCATGGGCACGGTGCAGTTCATCAACAACGCCACCATCGATGTGGAGGGCGAACTGGCCCTGAACGGAAACAACGCCACCTTCAACGCCGGCTCGCAGTTCACCGGCACGGGCGTCGTGGCGGTCAACACCAACGCCACCTTCAACGGTGCGATCACCGCCTCGCCCACCCTGTCCCTGCGCGGCGGCATCTTCACCGGCGCCAATGATTTCTCCATCGGCGGCAACCCGGAGTTCCTCGGCGGCACGATCACCGGCCAGTGGACCCTGGCGGCGGGGCAGACGCTCACCGCGCGCGACGGTGCCAGCAAGATCCTGAGCGGTGCCGCCTTCACCAACCTGGGCACCTTCAACTGGGAGACCGGCAATTCGCTGTTCCTGCAGTCGGCCACCGACTTCGACAACCAGGGCACCTTCCACGCCGCCGAGAGCATGACCATCGTCAACAACGGTGGCACGCTGCCCACCTTCGAGAACAACGGCGTGCTCAGCGTCGCCGCCGGCAAGACGCTCTCCATGGGTACCGTGGAGTTCATCAACAACGCCACCATCGACGTGGAGGGCGAACTGGCCCTGAACGGAAACAACGCCACCTTCAACGCCGGCTCGCAGTTCACCGGCACGGGCGTCGTGGCGGTCAAC
>JBFXBD010000053.1:0-45737 GCA_050183625.1 Gammaproteobacteria bacterium | reverse complement strand
GGCTCTTCGTGTAATCGAGTGGGTGGATTTTGACGTTTTCACAGCTTCGGCAGCATGCAGGTGAGGACCTTCAGCCGAAGGTATTCCTCGTCGCGCAGCCCGTACGCCCGACGCTGGATCACGCGGATCTTGTTGTTCAACCCCTCCACGAACCCCAGCGATACCTTGTTCTCCGGCAGGCAGTACGCGGCGATCCCATCCCAGTGCCGATCGATCATCGCGGCGAACTTCTCGTAGGGCTTGAGCCGCTGCCATTTCAGACTCTCGCGCCAGTGCTCGAAGAACCGCCGGGCCCATGCCTGGCTACGATAGCTCCACAACTGTCCGAAGGACTCCTTGAGCAGGTATGCCGTGTTCAGCCGCTTGTTGGCCGCCAGCAGCAGCTTGAGCCCCTTGCGGCCATCCACCGTCAGGTGCTCCCGGTTCGACAGCAGCGCGTACTTCTGCCCCTTGATGAACCGCCGCTGCGGCCCGCTCAGGCGACGGTACTCGCTCTTGCGCACCTCGTCGAGCGCCTTGCCCAAGTGGCGCATGACGTGGAACTTGTCGAACAGGATCGCCGCGTTGGGTGCCTCGTCCTGGGCGACGTTGCGGAACGGCTTCCACATGTCCATCAGCGCCAGGCGGATCCCATGGGATTTTCTCGGTCCCAACCAGCTGTAGAACGCCTTCATGCTCGCCTCGGAGCGGTCCTGGCCCCCGAACCAGATCGGCCGTCCGCGGATGAGATCGCTGACCACGATACGGTAGACATGACCCTTGCGGATGGCGATCTCGTCGATCCCGATCACCTTGGGTCCGGGCGTGCCGGCGCGCTCGAGCTGGGCCTGCATGTACTGCGTGTCCAGCGCCTTGACGGTATGCCAGTCCAGCAGCAGCTCCTCGGCCACCGTCTTGATGCTCTCGTTGCGGCAACGCCGCCCGACGTACCAGGCGAAGCGTCGGGTGTAGCCGGGGTTGCTGGCCAGCCAGTCCAGTCCCTCGCGCTTCACCGAACCGCACCGGCGGCACTGCACGCGTCGGATCTCGACCTGCAGGTATACGCGGGTGTCGCCCACCGGCAGGTCGCGCACGAGGCGGGTCTTGCGGTCGTACCAGCCCTGATGGACCGTGTCGCAGACTCCGCAGCGAGTTTTTTTGAGCGCCGATCGAGCGTGACGACCCGGGCGTACGGGTCGCCGAACACGCCCTTGACGAGCTGCCGTGGACGAAAGCCCTTGAAGGTACATGCATCGGTCAACCGCCGAGCCGGGGTGCGTTTTCTGGCCATCGGAAAAGCATGCCAGAAACCGCGGGCGCCCAGACAGCAACGAAACCCTGGATATTCCAGGCTCGCAGCGCTCTCAAGGACGTAAAATCACCCACACGGTTTCACGAAGACCCTCAATTGCGTTGAGCTTCTCCGGGCGGTTCAGCGTGATGCGCGTGACGCCGGGGTGGGGATGGTCGATGAGCAGGCTTTCCATGCGCCCGAGTATAGGTGAACCGCAAACTCCAATCGATACGCGCGCGGTCAGCGAACGGCGTGCCCACCCGGGGCGCTTCAGTCGTCCGGCGGCGACGCCTCCTGCGCCTCGCGCGTCGCCAGCACCTTGCGCACCCGAGTGCCGTCCACGCTTTCGACGACGAACCGGAACCCGGACTCGCTCACGGCTTCGCCCGGGGTGGGGACGTGTTCGAGCCTGTGCAGAATCAGCCCGGCAAGCGTGCCGTAGTCCTGGCCGGCATCCGCGAGGCGCAGATCCAACAGATGGGCGACCACGTCGATCGCCATCTCCCCGTCGATCAGCCATTCGTGCTCGCCGATGCAGATGCACTGGGGGCCGATCTCGGTCAGCCCGGCCATGCTGCCGACGATTGCCTTGAGCACGTCGGTCGCGGCCACCAGGCCGATGAACGCGCCGTCCGCGTCCCGCACCAGCACCGTGTGGTGCAGCGACTCGCGGATCGGATCCAGCACCGACAACGCCGGGGCCGTGTCCCGCACCGAGGGCACGCGGCGGATGAAGTCCTGCACGCAGGCGTCCGGCCGGTCGCTGCGCAGGAACTCGCGCACCTCGATCACGCCCACGACATCGGCCAGGCTGCCGCGCGCCGCGACGACGCGCGAGAAGCGCGAGTTGCGTACCTCCTCGCGCAGCACCGCCTCGGGCTGGGTGAGATCGATCCAATGCACATCGGAGCGCGGCGTCATCAGCGCGCGTACGTGCCAGTCGGCCAGGCGCATCACCCCCGAGAGCATGTCGCGTTCGCGCGGATGCAGCACGCCGGCGGCGGCACCTTCGGCGATCACGGTCTTGATCTCCTCGTCGGTCACCGTGTCGCGCGGTGTCCGTGCCACCCGGAACAGGCGCAGTACCAGGTGCGTGGAGCGATCCAGGAACCACACGAACGGTGCCGCCGACCTCGCCACGAGCTCCATCGCCGGTGCCACGGT
Organism: Gammaproteobacteria bacterium; assembly: GCA_050183625.1. Classification (GTDB taxonomy): domain Bacteria; phylum Pseudomonadota; class Gammaproteobacteria; order JADZEE01; family JADZEE01; genus JBFXBD01. The sequence continues at coordinate 43,300 of JBFXBD010000053.1, read as the reverse complement.
AGCGGCCACGCGCTCCGGATTGCGCAGCGCGAGCTGCTTCGGGACCAGCTCGCCCAGGATCAGCGACAGGTAGGTGATGGCCACCACCATGGTCGCGATCGCCAGTGCGTCCGCCGCGGCAAACGGCAGGCCCGCGCGCGAGTAGAGGGCGACCAGCGGTTCCTCGAGCTTCGCGCCGCCGAACGCGCCGGCGAAGATGCCCGCCAGGGTGATGCCGACCTGGACCGTCGGCAGGAAGCGGCTGGGATCCTGGGCCAGATCCAGCGCGGCGCGCGCTCCGTGGACGCGGCGACGTGCAAGTTCAGCCAGGCGCTGCCTGCGCGAGGATACGACTGCGAGTTCTGACATGGCGAAGAAGCCGTTGCAGGCGATCAACGCGAGAATGACGATGATGTCGAGCAGCATGGGAGTTCCGTGCGTCCGGTCGGTGCGCGAGTATGCGGGTGGTCCGTGCGATGTACGCAATCGGAACCCGCGTGTCGCGACAATGTAGCACCCCCGTGGCGGCTGCAATGCCGTGCCGGGCACCGGAATGATTCTCGCCTGTCGGCGTGCCGCCGATCGCCTTCGTCGCGGATAGGTGCAAAACGGGGTCGGAGTGATTTTCGTCCGAAAATCACTCCGACCCCGTTTCGGCGGGGGTCAGCGTTCGATGATGCCGAGCCCGGCCAGGTCGGCGATGCGCATGTCGAGCGACTGTGGCGAGATTTCCGGAGGCAGCTTCGTGCCGGCCGCCGCCTGGGCCGCGGCACGCACTTCGGCAAGTAGTTGCCCGCGGTCCCGGGTGCCGTCCATGCGCATGATGAGGGTACGGATGAGTTCGTCCTTCACCTCGAATGCGGTATGCAGGATGGTCGCCACCGGCTCGCCATGGGCCGCCTGCACGCGCGCGACCCGGCTTGCCTCGGGCCGTGGACCGGGCGTACGCGACACGGCCGGCTGCGCCAGGCGCAGGTCCACCACGCCGGCATCGTAGCACTCCGCCAGCGCGGCTTCGATGTTGTGTGCGTCGACCTCGCGTTCCACCTCGCGCGGTGCCAGCCGGGCGCGTGTTTCGTCCACCAGGGTGTCGAAGTCGATCGATTCCGGCCAGTGGCCGGCCAGCACCGCGAGCGCCGCCTTGGTGTGCGGCGCGTCGACCGACATGTCGAAGATCTCCGAAACACGGAACTGCTCGGCCACGCCCGGCGTACGCAGGTCCGGCGCCGGTGCCAGCGGCTGCGCCCAGGCCGCGAAGCGGAACCGGCCCGGACCGGTCAGGTGCAGCGATCGGTCGATGGCGATGCCGTCGTGGACCAGCAGCGAGCGCCGGAACATACGCAGCGAGAGAAAGTCCAGGTACTGCTCCTGCGCGATCGGATCTTCCCCGCCCAGCCCGCGCCAGGCGGCAGCGATATCGGGTTCTTCAGCCGAAACCGGCAGCCCGCGCTGGCGCGCCTCGCACAGGAACTGCATCCCCTCGGCCCGCGCATGCGCGGCGAACTCGTGAAAGTAGAACGGGTGCATGTCCGCGGACAACTCGTCGTGGATCAGCGAGGCCAGCGGCCGCTTGCCGATGCGTTCGACTTCCAGCCGCAGCAGTGCTGCGTAGGCATTGTCGCGTGGCGGGCTGCTCGTCATCACGCCGAGCATCTCCAGGCCCTTGCGGACGGCGTCCATGCCCGAGGCTGCATCGCGCCCGTGGAACAGCATCGCGTCGCGGATGATCCCGCGCAGCATCGCGCCGGGGTTGGCGTTGTAGCTGATGTAGGCGACGCCGTGCGGGGCGAGGTTCCGGCTGCAGATCCGCATCACCTGCGCCCGCACCGGCGGCGGCACCCACGAGTACAGGCCATGGGCGATGATGTAGTCGAAGGTGCCGAAGGCGGGGCCGATGTCCATGACGTCCATCTGCGCCAGCTCCACGTTCGCCAGGCCGCAATCGGCGACCAGGCGCCGGCCGCGTTCGATCGGCGCTGCCGCGAGATCGATGCCGACGAACCGGCTGTGCGGCAACGCGTAGCCCATCGGGATGAGGTTGGCACCGTTGCCGCAGCCCAGTTCCAGCACCCGGCACTGCGCCGGCGGCGCCGGCTGCATGCCGGCGAGCATCGCGAGCACCGCGAGCGCATCGGGGTGGGTCTGCGAGAACGGAAAGCCCGGATAGGCGATCTCGTCGTAGATGTTCTTTTCGGTCATCGTTTACGCCAACAGTACGCTGGCGGCAGGCTGGCCCGCCGGCCTATTGGAGACCGCCGATGAAGTCGCGCTTGCCGAGTTCCACGCCACAGTGGCGCAGGATGTCGTAGGCGGTGGCGGCATGGAAATACAGGTTCGGCAGCGTGAACCCGTGCAGGAACGTCAGCCCGCTCCTGAAGGAGAGCGCGTGCTCGCCGATCCTGAAGGCGATGGCCCGGTCCTCGGCGCCGTCGATCTGCTCCGGCTTGAATGTTCGGATGTAGTCGATGGTCTTGCGCAGGCGTTCGATCAGTTCGTCGAATCCGGCCTCGTTGTCCTCGAACTTCACCGGCTCCACGCCCGCCAGCCGCGCGGCGCCACCCTTGGCCTGGTCGGAGGCGACCTGGATCTGCCGCGACAGCGGGAACATGTCCGGCGCCAGTCGGTAATTCAGCAGGACGCTGGGGTCAATCTTGCGCGCCGCCGCGTGCGCCGCGGCCTTGTTCAGGATGCCGATCAGGTTTTCCAGCACCCGCGCCAGCACGGGCACGGAAACCTGGTACATGGTCAAAGCCATCGCGTTCTCCTCGTTCGAATCCAATTGCCGGCGACGCAGGCGGCGTCGCCGCCGGCCGGGCCGTCATTATGCCCGGCCGCCCGCGGGTGCCAAAGCGCGTGGCGATTCTCCGCGCCGCCCGGATCTGTTGAAATGCACGCGCATCGCGAGGATCCCGTCGCCATACGGCACGGGAGGCGATCCTGGCGTCGCCCAACCATCATCGCAGGTACCGGAGTACCGATGTCCGCCAACCTCTTCTCGCTCATCGAGGCGCGCGCCGCAAGTGCGCCGGAACACCCGTTGCTCGACGCGCCGGGCGGCCGTCGCTGCACCTATGCGCAGTACGTGCACGAGTGCGGCCGCCTCGCCGGCGTGCTCGCTGAAGCCGGCGCGCGCCCGGGGGATCGGGTCGCGATGCTGGTCGACAAGTCGCCCGAGGCGCTGTTCCTGTACGGCGCCTGCCTGCGCGCGGGTGCGATCGTCGTGCCTCTCAACGTCGGCTATACCCGATCCGAGGTGGAATACTTCCTGGACGACGCCGAGCCGGCGGTGGTCGTCGCCGCCGGCGCGCTGGCCGCCATGGTCGAATCCCTGTGCGCCGGCCGCCGGAACGCGCCGCGGGTGTTCACGCTGGAGGCCGACGGCAGCGGCACGCTGGCCGGCGCGGCGCGCGCCGCGACACGACAACCCCCCACGGTGAAACGCGAAGCGGCCGATGTCGCCGCGCTCATCTATACCTCCGGTACCACCGGCCGGCCCAAGGGCGTGATGCTCACGCACGGCAACCTCGCCGCCAACGCCCGTACCCTGATCGATCTGTGGGGTTTCGGTCCGGACGACGTGCTCATCCACGCGCTGCCGATTTTCCACGTCCACGGCCTGTTCGTCGCCTGCCATTGCGCGATGTTGAGCGGCGCGCGGATGATTTTCCTGCCGCGCTTCGAGCCCGGGCCCGTCGTCGCGCTGTTCGAGCAGGCCACGGTGCTCATGGGCGTGCCGACGTTCTACACGCGCCTGCTCGCCGAGCCGGGCCTGACGCCCGCCGCCTGCGCCCACATGCGCCTGTTCATTTCCGGTTCGGCGCCACTGCTCGCAGAGACCTTCGATGCCTTTGCCGCCCGCACCGGCCACGTCATCCTGGAACGGTACGGCATGTCCGAGACCGGGATGAACACGTCCAATCCGCTGCGCGGCGCGCGCAAGGCGGGCACGGTCGGTCCACCGCTGCCGGATGTGTCCGTGCGCATCGCCGACGAGCGCGATTGCGTGCTCCCCGCCGGCGAGGCCGGCATGGTGCAGGTGCGCGGGCCGAACGTCTTTTCCGGCTACTGGCGCAAACCGGATCGCACCGCCGAGGATTTCACCGCCGACGGCTGGTTCCGTACCGGGGACATCGGGCGATTCGACGCCGACGGCTACCTGGCGATCGTAGGCCGCGCCAAGGATCTGGTCATCAGCGGCGGCTACAACGTCTATCCGAAGGAAGTCGAGGATGTCGTCGATCGGATCCCCGGCGTCGCCGAGTCGGCGGTGTTCGGTGTGCCGCACCCGGATTTCGGCGAGGCGGTGACGGCAGCCGTGGTACGCACCGGGGCCGGCGCGGGCACCGGCCCGGAGGAGATCATCCGCGCCGCGCGCGAACACCTGGCCGGATACAAGGTGCCCAAGGCCGTGGTGTTCGTGGACGAGTTGCCTCGCAATACCATGGGCAAGGTGCAGAAGGCGTTGCTGCGGCAGGCCTACGCGGGGCTGTTCCGGAAATAAAAACGCGCCCCGCAGGGCGCGCTTCACTTCCCTGTGCGCCGCGTGCTGCGCGCGGCGCTTGCCGTGAATGAGTCTCAGGCGGCGTTGTCGAACTGCGCCGCATCGGCCGCGGCCGGTGCGCGGCCCCAGTGAGCCGGGATGACATCGGCGGAACGCCGCATCGCGACTTCCGGCTGGCGCTGGTAACCGGCGCCGGGATTGGAAGCGGCGAACTGCACGAGGTCGATGACGCGGGCCAGCATGAACACGCCGACGGTGGCGGCGAGGCAGGAGGGAACGCTTCGGATCAGCATCGCGGACACGAGTTCGTCGGTGAACCAGAGGGCGCCGCCGAGGGTGAGGGCGGTGCCGGCGAGCAGGGCGATGCCGACGTAGTCCAGGGTCCGGGAAATCAGGTTCATGTACTTCTGCCTTTCTTATGCATCATCGTTGGCGGGTGCGCATACTAAGGCAACCACGGTGCCATGCTCTGAGATTTGTCACACTTGGCTACGAAACCTGGGGTCGAGTGTGATGACCTTCGCGCTCCGCGCGCCGCGGAGCGTGATGGCAATCACAGGCGGGTTCGAGCGCGAGACGTTTGGTTACAAATGCGCGGGCGGTACGCTGGCCCGCAGGCGGCGCTGGCGCGGATCCTGTCGCCGGGAGGCGACGGCGCCGCGCGGAATCACTCGAGCCGGGTGACGAGCACGTCCCGGCCGCCGAGGTTGTCCACCCAGGCAATCCTGATCTCGTCCCCGGGCGCGGCGCGGCGCAGGCGCAGGCCGAGCGACGGATTGCGGGCGATGCCGCTGCCCCATCGTGCGCGCAGCACCACGCGGCCGACGTGCTCGCAGGTGATCTCCTCGATGAAATGCGCGGGCACGACGACGCCGTCGTCACCAGCGTGGCGACCGGTCTGCATCGGATGAGGGATCACGATCCGCAGCGTGGCCTGCGAGCCGGACCATTCGGTGCGCATGCGAATTCCGGGCATGACCTTGATCAGCGACAGCCGTCGAGCATCACGCGCACGGTCCGGCGCCCGGCCAGCAGCGCGTCGCCCGTGTCGACGACGGCCATGACCTCGCCGCTCCCGGCAAGCTTGATGCGGGTCGACAGGTAGGGGGCGAGCGCCTGATCGAGCTCGAACAGGCCGATGAGCGGTACGGGGTTCACGCCGCAGAGGATTGCGATCCGCTCGGCGCGTGGTAAGTCGGCCTCGATTTCGATCGGCACGATCGCGCCGTCCTCCGCGATGTCGACCATCGCGATCCGCACCGCATCGCTGGCGAGGATCGCACGCGAACCGAACAGGGCCGCGAGCGCCGCCGGCAGGTCGCCCGCCGCGAACCCCGCGCGCGGATCGGTGTCGGCTCGCGCCGGTCGCGCCAGCATGCCCGCTGCCGCGGCGATCGATCCGCCGGCGAACAGCGTCAGTGTGCCGCGGCGCGTCAGCCGCGGCGCTGCACCGCGATTAGCCGCCACGCCGGCGCCGGGATTTTTCGTCGTCCTCGGTGTCCTTCTTGATCTCGTCGATACGAGCCAGCACCCGCTCGCGCTGGTAGTTGTCGATCTGCGGCTGGCGCTGGGCCAGCTCGAGCTGCTGCAGCGCGAGTTCGGTCTCGCCCTGGCGGAAGTATTTCTCGGCCAGGGCGATGTGCGACTCGACCTGCGATCCGATCTGATCCTCGGCTTCGGCGAGCAGGGTGTAGTAGCGCGCGTCGGGCGTATGGATGAAGGCATATTCGCGCAGTGCCTCGCGCGCCTGACTGCCGCGCCGGGCGGCGAGCAGCGCCTCGATGTGGCCGAGCTGCGCGGGCTTGTAGCCGGGGTACAGGCGCAGGGTCTCGTCGTAGCGCTCCAGCGCGCCGACGAAGTTTCCGGACTTCTGCTCCAGCCGTGCGATCGCGAGCCGGAACGCCGGCTGGTCGGGATCGCGCCGTGCGAGCTCGGTGAGCTGCTGGCGCGCCTTGCCGTACTGCGCCGCCTCGGTCAGCGCGAGCGCGTAGCCGTAGCGCGCGGCCGTTTCGTCGTCGTACTGGCCCTCGCGCAGCGCCGTTTCCATCTCGTCCAGGAGCCGATTGGTGTCCCGTGCCGTCAGCACCCGGAGCTTGGCGCGCATCAGCCTGTAGTTCGGGCTGTCTGCATGGGTTTTCTCGCCGATCTTCTCGGCGCGCTCGCGGGCTTCGGCGATCCGGTTCACCGTCACCGGGTGGGTGCGCAGGAACTCCGGGAAGCTCTTCGGATCGCTGTACCGGTTCGCGGTCTGCAGGCGCTCGAAGAAGGTCGCCATCGCCTGCGGATCGAACCCGGATCGTTCCAGGAGCTGGATGCCGATCCGATCGGCTTCCTGCTCGTTGGCGCGGGTGAAGTTGATGGCGTACTGCTGCTGCACGGCGCCGACGGCGGCGATCGCGCCCTGCGCGGCGCCGGGGTTGGCGATGCCGACCAGGATGGCTCCCAGCATCGCCGCCGCCATCGGCAGCGACATGTTCGCCATGGCCTCGTTCGCGCGCACGGCGTGGCGCTGGGTGACGTGGCTGATCTCGTGCGCCAGCACCGAGGCCAGCTCGCTCTCATTGCGTGTGTTGACGATGAGCCCGCTGTGCATGCCGATGAAGCCGCCCGGTGCGGCGAAGGCGTTGATGACGTCGGAATCCACCAGGAAGAAAGTGAAGCTGCCGTGATAGCCCTCGACATGCTCGGCGAGCTGCTGGCCGAGCCCCTGGTAGTAGGCTTCGACCTCCGGGTCGTCGATCACCACGCCGTATTTATAGGCCTCGCGCAGGAAGGCTTCCCCGACCCGGCGCTCCTGCTCCGGGGAAACCAGGGCGCCGGCCGAGTCGCCGATGTCGGGCAGATCGTCCGCGCCGGCGGCGATCGGGATGACCAGAGCGAGCAGCAGGGTCCAGAGCCAGGCGCCGCCGCGCGGCGCGCGCGCCCGGTGCGGGGCTGGGTTCGTCGCCCCTGCGAGGGCGGTGGCGGGAGTGGTGTTCACTGGCATCTAGACCCGATTCGGGCCGGGCCGGTTCCCGGCGCCGGTCATTATGCACTGCGCGGGCGAGGCCGGTTCCACCGCTCGCCCGCCGGCGGTACGATGCCGGCCCGCCCCGTTCAAGGAGAGTACCCGCGATGTCCAAGCGCAACGCCTTCTATGCCCAGTCCGGCGGGGTCACCGCCGTCATCAACGCCAGCGCCTGCGGCGTGCTGGAGACGGCGCGCAGCCACGCGGATCGCATCGGCACCGTCTATGCCGGGCGCAATGGCATCATCGGCGCGCTGACCGAGGACCTGATCGATACGAGCCAGGAACCGGCCGAGGCGATCGCGGCGCTGCGGCATACGCCGGCCGGGGCGTTCGGCTCCTGCCGCTATAAATTGAAGGGCCTGGACCAGAACCGCGCCGAGTACGAGCGGCTGATCGAGGTCTTCAAGGCCCACGACATCGGCTACTTCTTCTACAACGGCGGCGGCGACTCGGCCGACACCTGCCTGAAGGTCTCGCAGCTCTCCGCCACGCTCGGCTACCCTATCCAGGCGATCCACGTCCCCAAGACCGTCGACAACGACCTGCCGTTGACCGATGTCTGCCCCGGCTTCGGCTCGGTGGCCAAGTACGTCGCGGTGTCGATGCGCGAGGCGAGCTTCGACGTGGCCTCGATGGCCAAGACCTCCACCAAGGTGTTCGTCGCCGAGGTCATGGGCCGGCACGCGGGCTGGATCGCCGCCGCCGGTGCCCTGGCCTCCGACGCCGACACCCCGATCCCGCTCATCATCCTGTTCCCGGAGGTGCCGTTCGACGAGGCCCGGTTCCTGGCCCGCGTCGACGAGCTGGTCAAGGCGCACGGCTACTGCTCGGTGGTGGTGTCCGAGGGGGTGAAGGGCGCCGATGGCCAGTTCCTTTCCGACCAGGGCCTGCGCGACGCCTTCGGCCATGCCCAGCTCGGCGGCGTCGCCCCGGTGGTGGCGAACATGGTCCGCGCCGGCCTGAAGCTCAAGTACCACTGGGCCGTGGCGGACTACCTCCAGCGTGCGGCCCGGCATATCGCCTCGAAGACCGACGTCGAGCAGGCCTATGCGGTCGGCCGCGCGGCGGTGGAGATGGCGCTTGCCGGCAGGAACGCCGTCATGCCGGCCATCGTCCGCAAGTCCGACGAACCCTATGTCTGGGAAATCGGCGAGGCGGCCCTGGACCAGGTCGCCAACCGCGAGCGCAAGATGCCGCGCGAGTTCATCACCGAGGACGGATTCGGCGTGACCGAGGCCGGCAGGCGCTACCTGCAGCCGCTCATCCAGGGCGAGGACTACCCGCCGTACGGCAGCAACGGGCTGCCCGCCTACGTGCGCCTGAAGAACGCCGCGGTGGCGAAAAAGACCGGCACCAGCTTTGCCTTGAAGTCGTAACTCAGTAGAATCCGGCGCTTTGATAACGCCCGCCGGCCGGGGTTCCCCGGCCGGCGGCATTCCGTCGGCGCTCCCTGCGCCGCGACAAGAACCGCCGGCGCGGGTGCCGGCACATGCCAAGGGGGATACCGATGTCTCAAGAGATCATGTTCGCGCTCGGCTGTGCCGTGTTCGCGATCGTCTACGGCGCGTGGTCGACCGGCTGGATCCTGAAACAGCCCGAAGGCAACGAGCGCATGCGCGAGATCGCCGCGGCGGTCCAGCAGGGTGCGCAGGCCTACCTGAACCGCCAGTACACGACCATCGCCATCGTCGGCGTCGCGCTGTTCGTCATCATCGGCTTCCTGCTGCACTGGCAGACGGCCATCGGCTTCCTGATCGGCGCGGTACTCTCAGGTGCCGCCGGCTACATCGGCATGAACATCTCGGTGCGCTCGAACCTGCGCACCGCCGAGGCCGCCAAGCAGGGCCTGAACGCGGCGCTGCAGGTGGCGTTCCGCGGCGGCTCGATCACCGGCCTGCTGGTGGTCGGCCTCGGCCTGCTCGGCATCGCCGCCTACTACTGGTACCTGTCGCAGGGCGTGGCCAACCCCGCCGACGTCGATCTGCACCCGCTGGTCGGCCTGGCGTTCGGCGCCTCGCTGATCTCGATCTTCGCCCGTCTGGGCGGCGGCATCTTCACCAAGGGCGCGGACGTCGGCGCGGATCTGGTCGGCAAGGTCGAGGCCGGCATCCCCGAGGACGACCCGCGCAACCCGGCGGTGATCGCCGACAACGTCGGCGACAATGTCGGCGACTGCGCCGGCATGGCCGCGGACCTGTTCGAAACCTACGTGGTGACCATCGTCGCCACCATGCTGCTCGGCGGCCTGCTGTTCAAGGAAGGCGGCGCCGCCTCCGCGGTGATGTACCCGCTGGTGCTCGGCGGCGTGTCGATCGTCGCCTCGGTGATCGGCGCGCTGTTCGTGAAGGCCTCCGAGGGCGGCAAGATCATGAACGCCCTGTACCGCGGCCTGATCGTCGCCGGCGTGCTGGCGGCCATCGCCTACTACCCGGTCACGCAGCGGATGATGACCGGCGTCGGCGAGCACAGCTCGATGGCGTACTACTACTGCGCGCTCATCGGCCTGGTGCTGACCGCGGCGATGGTCTGGATCACCGAGTACTACACCGGCACGGACTACCACCCGGTGCAGTACATCGCGGAAGCCTCCACCACCGGCCACGGCACCAACATCATCGCCGGCCTGGCCGTGTCGATGCGTTCCACCGCCTGGCCGGTGCTGTTCGTCTGCGGCGCGATCTGGAGCTCCTACACCCTGGCCGGGCTGTACGGCATCGCGATTGCCGCGACCTCCATGCTGTCCATGGCCGGCATCATCGTCGCGCTGGACGCCTACGGCCCGATCACCGACAACGCCGGCGGCATCGCCGAGATGGCGGAGCTGGGCAAGGACATCCGCAACATCACCGACCCGCTGGACGCGGTCGGCAACACCACCAAGGCGGTGACCAAGGGCTACGCGATCGGCTCGGCGGGCCTGGCCGCGCTGGTGCTGTTCGCGGACTTCACCCACAGCCTGGAGGCGGCGAACAAGCTGGTCGAGTTCAACCTCGACACGCCCGCCGTCATCATCGGCCTGTTCGTCGGCGGCCTCATCCCCTACCTGTTCGGCGCGATGGCGATGCAGGCTGTGGGCCGCGCGGCCGGCTCGGTGGTGGTCGAGGTGCGGCGCCAGTTCAAGGAGATCCCGGGCATCATGGAGGGCAAGGCGAAGCCCGAGTACGGCACCGCGGTGGACATGCTCACCCGCGCCGCCATCAAGGAGATGATGGTGCCGTCGCTGCTGCCGGTGCTGACGCCGATCGTCCTCGCCATGGTCATCCGCCAGCTCATGGGCGAGGACGCCGCCCGCATGGCCGTCGGCGGCATGCTCATGGGCACGATCGTGACCGGCATCTTCGTGGCGATCTCCATGTGCACCGGCGGCGGCGCCTGGGACAACGCCAAGAAGTACATCGAGGAAGGCCACCACGGCGGCAAGGGCTCCGAGGCGCACAAGGCCGCGGTCACCGGCGATACCGTCGGCGACCCGTACAAGGACACCGCCGGCCCGGCGGTCAACCCGCTCATCAAGATCATCAACATCGTCGCGCTGCTGATCGTGCCGCTGCTGTAACCGCGGCGCCGGCAGGCGTTATCCTGGACCCCGCGGCCGGCGACGGCCGCGGGGTTTTTTTTCACGAGGAGGCAACATGATTCTCGACCGTGTCGGCCCGGGCGTGCGCGCGCCGGATGAGATCAACGTCATCATCGAGATCCCGATGCGCGGCGAGCCGGTGAAGTACGAGATCGACAAGGCCACCGGCGCGATCTTCGTCGACCGTTTCCTGGAAGTGTCGATGGTCTATCCCTGCAACTACGGCTACGTCCCCCACACCCTGGCCGAGGATGGCGACCCGGTCGACGTACTGGTCCCCACGCCGGTGCCGCTGATCGCCGGCTCGGTGATCCGCTGCCGGCCGGTCGGCCTGCTGGAGATGGAGGACGAGTCCGGCGGCGACGCCAAGGTGCTCGCGGTGCCGATCGAAAAGGTCTACGCCAAGTACGGGCACATCCAGAAATACACCGACCTGTCCCCCGGCCTCATCGAGCGCATCACCCACTTCTTCCAGCACTACAAGGATCTGGACAAGGGCAAGTGGGTGAAGCTGCGCGGCTGGCGTACCGCGGCGGCCGCCAAGCGCGAGATCCGGGCCTCGCTCAAGCGCTTCAACGAGGCCAGTCCGCAGCCGAACTACTGAGCGCCGCGGGTCGGCGCGGCCACGGGGCCGTCGCTGCCGCCGGTGGGCCCGGGCGGCATGATCAACCGCACCGGGTGCAGCCCGCGCACCGAGTTCGCCAGCAGGATCCGCGGCGCGGCGAGCAGTTCGTCGACCCTGATCACCCGCTCGCGGATCCTTCCGGCGGCGAGCAGCGCCGCGCGCTGCGTACCGCCGAGCAGCCCGCAGCGCAGGGGCGGGGTGCAAAGCCTGCCGTCGATTTCCACCACGACGTTGGCGATCGTGGATTCCGTCACCTCGCCGTCCGCGTTGTAGAGGATCACGTCGGCGAACCCGGGGCACGCACGCAGGGCGTCTTCGTACACGCGCCGGTGCGTGGTCTTGTGGTACAGGAACGGATCGGCGGCATCGATCGGTGCGCGCGCGAGCGTCAAGTCCGCAAATCCCGCCGGTACGCCGGCGAGCGAGGTGGAACTTACGTGCACCGCGCCGTCGCGCGCCAGCGTCAGCCGTACCCGATGTGGTTCCTGCGGCAACTCGCCGACTGCCCGACGCAACGCGCGTCGGATCGCCCGTGTGTCGCACGGGTAGCCGAAGTAGCGTGCCGAGTCCGCCAGCCGGCGCAGGTGCCGGCCGAGCAGCGCGAAGCCGGATCCGGGCTGCCACAGCAGCGTTTCGAGCAGATCGAAACGCGGCCGCGCGAGGTTCAGGATACGCGCCTTGGTCCGGCACTCCTCCCACTCGCGCTCCCAGCGCGAGTCCCACACCACGCCGCCGCCGACGCCGAATTCCGCCTGCCGCGTCGCCGCCTCGATCAGCACCGTGCGGATCGCGACGTTGAACTGCACCCTGCGGCCGGGCGCGAGGCAGCCGATTGCTCCGGTATAGATCCGCCGCGGAGAATCTTCCAGGTCGGCGATGATCTCCATCGTCCTGCGCCTGGGTGCGCCGGTGATGGATGCCGCCGGAAACAGCGCGGCAAGGATTTCATCGAGCGGGGCATCCGTGCTCGCGGCCACCGTGGACACCATCTGCCACACCGTCGGGTACGGCTCGGTCGCGAACAGCGTCGGCACCGCGACGCTGCCGGTACGGGCGATGCGGCCGAGATCATTGCGCACCATGTCGACGATCATGAGGTTCTCGGCGCGCTGCTTCACCGACTCGCGCAATGCGCGTGCCCGGCGCCGGTCCTCGGCGTACCAGCGCCCGCGAGCGGCGGTGCCCTTCATGGGCCGCGATTCGATGCGCTCGCCGTCCAGGCGGAAGAACGACTCGGGCGAGGCGCTGCAGACGATCCAATCCCCGGCATCGATGAAGGCGCCGCAGGTCGAGGCCTGGGCGTCGGCCAGGCGCAGGAACAACTGCCAGGGATCCTCCTCGACGCGCGCGCGCATGCGCAGGGTGTAGTTCACCTGGTAGGAATCGCCGTCGCGCAGGCGGGTGCGGATCTCCTCGAAGGCGCGGCGGTAATCCGCGGCGTCGATCGACGGTTGCCAATGTAGCGGCGCCTGCGGCGGCGGCGCCGGATCCGGCAGCGCATCCGACGCCGCGGGCGGATCGAACAGGCCGAACCACAGCAGCGGAAATCGGTCCGGCGCACGGGTGCGCAGCGCGGGCGCGAACGCCGGTGCAGCCTCGTAGGACAGCCAGCCGGCGGCGTGCAGCGACTTGCGCTCGACCTCGTCCTGCACCGTGCGCACGGCGGCCGCGACGTCCTCGATCCTCGCGGCCTGCACGATCCTGCGCGGGCGGCCGTAGTCCAGCCAGCGCCCGGTGGCGAAGTCGCGCAGCACCACGCGAGGGTCATCGGCGTTGGAAGGCGGGCGGTTCATCGAAGCGGATGGAGGGTGCGGTCGCGGCCTGCAGGTGGGATCGGGCTGCGGACGAGCCGCGGCCGGTGGCCGGCGGCGGCGGCCGGCACCGCCCCGCACCCGCGCCGGTGTCCGCGGCCGTGCCAGCGGCGGATTAGCTTAATCGAAACATCGGCGCGCGGGGGAACCCGGCGCCGGCGCGTGATTGGCGGCGGCGGCGCAAAACACTAGCATCGGCTCATCGACGCAGGGCGCGGAGGCGGTCATGGATCTGGGGCTCAGGGGCAGGATTGCGCTGGTGGCAGGCGGCAGCCGCGGTTGCGGGCGCGGGATCTCCGAGGTGCTGGCCGAGGAGGGCGCGCGCGTGGTGCTGACCGGCCGCAATCGCGATGCGGTCGAGGCTGCCGAGCGCGCGATCCGGGAACGGGGCGGCGCGGTCGCCGGCGTGGTGGCCGACATGACCACCGAGGCGGGCGTGGCGACGATCGTCGCGTCGGCGCGCTCGGCGTTCGGCGATCCGGACATCCTGGTGGTCAACTCCCCCGGGCCGATGATCGATGCCGAAACCGGCGCCCGGCGCGGCTTCGAGGCCTGCGCCGACCAGGACTACCTCGACGTATTCAACAGCCACGTCATCAGCGCGGTGCGCCTGACGCGCGCACTGCTGCCGGCGATGAAGGCGCGGCGCTGGGGCCGCATCCTCAACATCGGCTCGATCGCCTTCAAGACGCCGCACCAGGAGGACCCGATGCCGGCGCAGGACGTGCGCATCGCCGTGGCGCCGCTGCAGAAGATCGTGGCGCACGAGTATGGCGAGTACGGCATCACCGCCAACACCATCGCCACCGGACCGTTCGACAGCGAGCTGTCGCGCGACTACCGCGCCACCAAGCCGGCGGTGAAGACCGAGGAGTGGTTCCTGAAGATGCTGCCGGTGCGGCGCTGGGGCCAGCCGCGCGAGATGGGCTACCTCGCCGCTTTCCTGTGCTCGGACTGCGCCGCCTTCCTCACCGGCGAGGTGATCCGGCTCGACGGCGGGTATACCAAGAGCCTGTTCTGATCGGCGTCGCAGATCACGGAGCCTTGCGCGCGATCAGAATCCACACTTCCGAACGTGCAGACCACGGGCGACCGTCGTAGTCGCCGATCAGCTCATCGACCGCGAAGCCTGCGCTCGCAAGGCGCTTCGCCATCGCCTGCATCGGTATCGTCCTGAACGTCAGGTCGAAAGCCGCGCGGCGGATTTCGCGCCCGTCCTGCTCGATGAACTCCTGGTGGAACAGCGTCAGGCCGCGGTCGCGATCCTGGCGTACCGACTCGACGAGCCTGACGTGCGGGCCGTTGCGGCCGCGCCGGCCGCGCAGCCGCACGCGGCCCTGGTACTCGCGCCAGGCCGGCAGGTCCGCGACCAGTTCGACGCCGAACTGCGCATCGGGGGCGCACACGCGCGCGGCCTCGGCGAGCGTGGCGTCCAGATCCGCCTCCGACAGCAGCGACTGCAGGATGCCGTACGGCGCGAGGACCTGCCCGAACGTGCCTGCGGCGAAGGGCAGGCGGCGGATGTCGGCGCGGACCAGGCGCGGTGGCGCCTGCGCCTTCAGGCGCGCGGCGCGGCGCGCCGCGTGCGCGAGCATCGGTGCCGAGCGATCCACGCCGACCACGTCCACGCCGGCGCGGGCCAGCGGCAGGGTCACCCGGCCCGTGCCGCAGCCCAGTTCGATCGCCGGGCCTGCCGCTGCCAGAGCGCGTTCGCACCAGAACGGGACGTCCGCCTGGCCCATGGTCTGCGCGTTTTCCCAGTCGTAGAACGGCGCGTAGTCGTCCCAGCCCTGCCAGCCCTCGGCCGGTGCTTCGTTGCGATCCCCATCGGTGTCGTCTGCGCCGATCATCGCGAGGCCGAAACGGGTCCGGGCCCGGCCGGTTGGAGCGATGGACCCTCGTCGTCGCGAGCGCAGCGAAGCGACCCGTGCGGCCTCGACATCGTCGAGGGGGCTTGGGTTGCCGCTCCCGCTGCGCGGGCTTTCCATGAACCGCACCCCGTCATTGCGAGGCCGCGCCGCGGCCGCGGCAATCCACGCGGCCTCGACCAGTTCGGCGCCGCATGGGTCGCTTCGCTGCGCTCGCGACGACGAAGGGGTGGTTCATGGATTGCGCAGCGAAGCGATCCACGCCCGGCCGGCTTGCGGCGACGGCATCGTTTCCGATGCATTCAGTCGCCGCGCTTCCTGCCCAGCGCGTCGCGCAGGTTGGCGAACGGTTGGTGCGTCGCTGCCTGCGCGCGATCCTTCTCGAACACCGCGTCGCTGTGGCGCAGCTCGCCGAAGTGGCGCATGTGTTCATTGTCGTGGCAGTACAGGCACAGCAGCTCCCAGTTGCTGCCGTCGGCGGGGTTGTTGTCGTGATCGTGATCGCGGTGGTGCACGGTCAGCTCGTGCAGGTTCTCGCGGGTGAACTCGCGCGAACAGCGGCCGCACACCCACGGGTAGAGCTTCAGCGCCTGCTCTCGGTAATCGCGCTCGCGCGCCTCGCGCTGGCGCCGCGCGGCGGCGACCACCTGGTCGAGATCCCGGCCCTTTGCCGGCGGCTTTCCTGCGGCCATGGCGATCGTTCCAAATTGAACCGCGGCCAGTAAACCACCGTCCCCGGCGCCTGCCAACCGCACGATCCACCCCTGGCCGCGTTCAACGCGCCGGCGCGTCCGAGCCGGTCGCGGACAGGGTCGCATGTGGACATTCCCGGTCGACCGCATCTCTCAGGATGGCCGCGATCCGCAGCGTCCCCGGGCCCGCGGCATCGCGATCGGCGAAGATCAGGTACAGCACCGCCCAGCGCTCGGCGCCTTCCCGCAGCGGCAGCGGCTTGAGCAGCCCGGCATCCAGTTCGCGCCGGATGCCGTCCTCGGGATACCAGGCGTAGCCCATGCCCATGCCGGCGGCGCGGATCGAGGTCGCCTTCTCGCTCACCGTCCAGCGCAGTTCGTTCAGCCAGCCCGCGCAGCGGCTGCGCTCGCGGCCGCTGTCGCGGACCACCAGGTGCCGGTGTGGCCGCAGGTCTTCCAGCGTCAGATCGCGGCCCAGGGTGTGCAGGGGATGGCCCGGGTGCGCCGCGGCGATGAAGCGTACCCGCATCAGCGCGTTGGCGACGAAACCGGGCGGCACCGAGGTGCCGATGGCGAGATCGACGCGGCCCTCCAGCAGCGCTTCGTCGGTGCCGCCCAGGACAGATTCGAGGAGATCGATGCGGGCCTGCGGCTGTTCCGCGGCGAAGCGCTCGAAGCATTCCAGCAGCAGCCAGGACGGGAAGACCGTGTCCACCGCCAGGCGCAGTTCCGGTTCCCAGCCGGCGGCGAGGGTCGCCGCCGCGCGCTCCAGGCGCGCCGCCTCCTCCATCAGCGCCCGCGCACGCCCGTAGAGCACCTGGCCGGCGGCGGTGAGCACCGCCTTGCGGCCGCGGATCTCGAATACCTCCACGTCCAGGAGCCGCTGGAGCTTCTGCATCGCGTAGGTGAGCGTCGACTGGCTCTTGTGCAGCCGGGCCGCCGCCTGGGCATAGCCGCCGGCATCGACCACCGCCACCAGCGTGCGCCACTGATCGAGCGAGATTCTCGGCTGGGCCGCCATATCAATCGAATCCATCGATTAAATACAGCCAGATATTCTCCTATCTTATCCATCCAATCAATCGTTAAATGGGGCGGTCGCCCATCAGGGCTCACACATCACGGAGATCCCATGATTACGCGAACGCTTGATCGCATCGTTCCCTCGGTCGCCGCCTCCGACGGCGCGGGCGTCAGCCTGCGCCGCAGCCTGGGCAACTCGCAGGCGCTGCGCCACGACCCGTTCCTTATGCTGGACGAGTTCTTCTCCGACGACCCGGACGACTACCTGCGCGGATTCCCCTCGCATCCCCACCGCGGCTTCCAGACCGTGACCTACATGCTGGACGGCCACATGCGCCACGAGGACAACCTGGGCAACCGCGGCGATCTCGGCCCCGGCGACGTGCAGTGGATGAGTGCCGCGCGCGGCATCGTCCACTCCGAGATGCCGCGCCAGACCCAGGGGCGGATGCGCGGGTTCCAGCTCTGGATCAACCTGCCGGCGCGCGAAAAGATGCTGCCGGCCTCGTACCGCGACATCCCGGCGCACCAGATCCCGTCGCTCGCGCTCGACGGCGGCGGCGAGGTGCGCGTGATCGCAGGCACGCTCGTGCAGGGCGGGCGCGCGATCCAGGGACCGATCGCGGCCGGAAGCACCGGGCCGGTGTACTTCGACGTGCGCCTCGGCGCGGGCGGCGCGTTCGCCGCGCCCATCCCGGCCGGCCACAACGCCTTCCTGTATCTCTACGAGGGCGATGCGACCGTCGGCGAGGATCGGCGCGCACTGCCACACCGCGCCGCCGGCCTGCTCTCCGATGGCGATGCTATGCACGTGGAAGCCGGTGAACGCGGTGCCCGCTTCCTGCTGCTCGCCGGCCGGCCGCTGCGCGAGCCGGTGGTGCAGTACGGCCCGTTCGTCATGAACACGCGCGAGGAGATCGAGCGGGCGCTGGCGGACTACCGCGACGGCAAGCTGGGGGCGCAGGGCGGCTGATTGCGGGGTTGGCATATACTCCGGGTGCGGGCTCGCGCCGCGACGCAGGCCCGCGCCCATCTCGTCATTCCTGCGCAGGATCCATCATGCCCAACCTCCGCCCGCACATCGCCCTGACTCCCGCCGAGCAGCTTGCGTTCCTGGAGTCGCAGTACACGCTGCAGGTCGCGACCAACGGTCCGCAGGGATACCCGCACATGGTCGCCATGTGGTTCGCGGTGATCGACGGCCTGGTGCATTTCGCCACCCGCAGCAAGAGCCAGAAGATCGTCAACCTGCGCCGCGATCCGAAGATCACGGTGATGGTCGAGTCGGGCCGCGCGTACGACGCGTTGAAAGGCCTGGTGATCCAGGGCACCGCCGAGTTGATCGATGACACGGACGCGGTGTGCGACATCATGATGCACGTTTCGCCGCGCTACGCGGGCGCCACCGGCTCCTCCGCGGCCGCGCGTGCGATCACGCGCGAGGCGCTGATGGTGGAGGCGGCCAAGCGCACCGCGATCCGCGTTCACCCGGTCAACGTGTTCTCCTGGGACCACGGCAAGATGGCGGCGGCGCAGGCGCGCTAGCGCCGCACCGGCCGGGCGCATGCGCGGGGAGCAGCGGGCGTGAACGGCAGGGTCGTCGTGTTCGCCGGCGTGGCGAACGACGTCGGCCTGGCGTGCGCGCGCGAGTTCGCGTGCCAGGGCGCCGCGGTGGTCGTCATCGACGCGGACCGGTCCACGATCGAAGCACTGCGCGACGGCATCCGTGCCGGTGGCGGCAGCGCGTGCGCCATCGCTGCCGATCCGGCCGATGCCGCGGCCATCCTGGCGGCGGCGGGCGAATGCCGGGCGCAGTTCGGCGGCGTGGACGTGCTCGTGACCTGCCCGATGGCGATGGAACTGGGCACGATCGAAGCCTCGGCGCCCGAATCCTGGCAGCGGATCGTCGCCGCCAACCTGCTCGGCCCGGTGTTCGCGGCCAAGGCGTTCCTGCCGTTGCTGCGCGGGCGCGAGGGCGCTTCGGTGGTCCACGTCGGCTCGGTCGACGGCGTGCTCGGCAACCCGCAGTTGCCCGCGTACTCGGCGTCCAAAGGGGGCATCGTCGCGCTGACGCACGTGATGGCGGAGGAATTCGCCGCGTACGGCATCCGCGTCAATTGCGTGGCCCGCGCCATGGCCATGGAACGGGGCGCGGAGCCCAATCCGATGTTCGCGCCGCTGCTGGCGCACACGCCGCTGGGGCGG
Source organism: Gammaproteobacteria bacterium (assembly GCA_050183625.1). Classification (GTDB taxonomy): domain Bacteria; phylum Pseudomonadota; class Gammaproteobacteria; order JADZEE01; family JADZEE01; genus JBFXBD01. The sequence continues at coordinate 24,009 of JBFXBD010000053.1, read as the reverse complement.
CCCGGCTATTTCGACGAGATCGCCGCCGTCGTGCGTTTCCTCGCCTCGGCGGACGCGTCCTATGTGACCGGTGCCGTGATCCCGGTCGACGGCGGCCGCACCGCGCTCACGCCGGGCACGCGCAGGCCGCGCTGAGCCGCGCGCGTCGCAGAACACTCGCGGGATTGGAAACTCGACCGCGTAGCCGTTGCCGCCGTGGATCTGAAGCGCGTTGTCCGCGCACGACCGGGCCATGCGCGCCGAGAGCAGCTTGGCCATGCCGGCCTCGATGACGCTTTCCGAGTCTGCGGTCGCCGGGTGCATCGCGTTTGGGAAGATCGTCCGAGTCTGCGGTCGCCGGATGCATTACGTTTGGCGCTGCCCGGTGGCTTCGATCCGGCTCGGGAACCACGGGTATCTTGCCTCCTGCAAGATACCCGTGGCCCCCGACCCTGCGCCAAAGGCGCGGTGAGTCCACGCCAATCTGAACGCCCCGACGGGCGTCGTTCAGCCCGCGAACGAAATCTCGACGCTTTGAACTTCACCGCGCCTACGGGCCGAGGACCGGGTGGGTCGGGCGGCGGCCTGCGATCGCAAGCGGGCCATGGATGGCATAGCGCAGCGATCGCGGCAGCGGAGCAGGCCATGGATGGCCTGCGCAGCGGTAGCCGACCGACCCACCCGGTCCTCGGCCCGAACCGAAGGCACCAAGCAGCGTCAAACGTGATGCATCCGGTGACCGCAGACTCGGAACGCCGTGCCGCTTACGAAGGCTCAGTCGATCACCCGTTTCGAGGTGCCGAACGCGAGCCACACCGCCGTGCCGGCGATATTGACCACGGCGATCGTGACGAAGGCCGCGGCGTAGGTGCCGGTGGTGTCGACGAGCCAGCCGGTCACCGCCACCGCGACGATGCCGGGGATCGTGCCCGCGGTGTTGGACATGCCGAACAGCACGTCCGCATAGCGCGGCGCGATCTCCATGTGGTTGGGTGCGAACCCGGCCCAGGTGAAGGCCAGGAAGGCCATGGTCCCGCACATGATGGCGGTGGCCTCGTCCACCGAGCCGATCTGGCGCGCGCCGAGTACGCAGGCGGCCGCACCGAGCAGGCCCACGCTCTGCATGATCTTGCGCACGAGGGTCGCGGATACGCCGGCACCGATCGCCCGATCGGCCATCCAGCCGGCGGCGTTGGACATCACGAACATCGACAGCCACGGCAGCGCCGAGCGCAGCCCGGCCGAGGCCACGCTCACGTGGTGCGCGTCGCGAAAATAGCTCGGCAGCCAGGCGAGCATGATGTACAGCGTCCAGTTGCTGCAGAAATGATTGAAGATGAGCGCGAGCACGGCCGGGCTCGACAGCAGGCGCCGCCACGGTACCTGCGGCGCCGGCCCCGGCGGCAGGCACTGCGCTGCAATCAACGCGCGCTCGGCCGGGGCGACGCGCGGATCGCGGGACGGATCGTCCGACACCATCGCGAACCAGACGATCGCCCAGGCGAACCCGACCACGCCGAAGGCGTAGAACACGGCGGGCCAGCCCAAGTGATCGATGATCCAGCCGGTGGTCATCAGCCCGAACAGGGTGCCGGCGGGCACGCCGCTCAGCATGATGGTCATCGCCCGTGTGCGCTCGGCCGGCGGCACCCAGCGCCCGTACAGGCTCACGGTCGCGGGGTAGGCGGCAGCCTCGCCCAGCCCGAGCGCCGCGCGCACCGCGAACAGTATGCCGAGCGAGGCGAACGCGCCGGCCGGGGTGAGCATGGTGAACGCCGACCACCAGATCACCGCCAGCCCGAGCACCCGCCGGCCGCCGTAGCGCCCGGCGAGCCAGCCGCCGGCGACCTGCAGCAGCAGGTAGCCGACGAAGAACGAGGACATCACCAGGCCCTTGGTGGTGTCGCTCCAGCCGAACTCGTCCTGCATCGGCAGGATCGCGACCGAGAGGTTGACGCGATCGATGTAGCAGATGAACGAGGCCGCGAAACACAGCAGCACGAGCGTGTAGCGCCGCGGCCAGCCGGCCGGCGCGGGATTGATGGCCATCGCGCGGGATTGGTATCGTGGGGATTCCGGCGCGAGTATAGCAGCGCCCTCCCGAGGCCAGCCGATGCCGAACCACCCCCGAGCCGGGCAGCCGGCGCAGCCCGCGGATCTGATCGATCCCGCCGCGCTCGAGCGCGCCTACTACGACAACCGCCCCGATCCAGCGCTGCCGGCGCAGCGCGTGGCGTTCGGCACCAGCGGCCACCGCGGCTCGCCGCTCAAGTCCACGTTCAACGAGGCGCACATCCTCGCCACCACCCAGGCGATCTGCGACTACCGCCAAGGCAAGGGCTACGGCGGGCCGCTGTACCTGGGCCGGGATACGCATGCAGCCTCCGCTCCGGCGCTGCGCAGCGCGGTGGAGGTGCTGGCGGCCAATGGCGTGGATGCGTGCCTGGATCGGGACGACGGCTACACGCCGACGCCGGTGATCTCGCACGCGATCCTGGGCTACAACCGCGGCCGCGCCTCGGGCCTGGCCGACGGCATCGTCATCACACCCTCGCACAACCCGCCCGAGGACGGCGGCTTCAAGTACAACCCGCCCGACGGCGGCCCGGCCGACACCGATGTCACCCGATGGATCGAGAACCGCGCCAACGAGATCCTGGCCGGCGGCCTGCGCGAGGTGAAGCGCACGGACTGGGAGCGTGCGCGGCGCGACCCGCGCATGCACGCGCACGACTTCGCCGGCGCCTACATCGCCGACCTGGCATCGGTGATCGATGCGGATGCCATTCGCGGCGCGAAGCTGCGCATCGGCGTGGATCCGCTCGGTGGCTCGGGGGTGGCCTACTGGCGCCCGATCTGCGAGCGGCTGGGCGTGGCCATCGACATCGTCAACCCGGGCGTGGATCCGCGCTTCGGCTTCATGTGCCTGGACTGGGACGGCCGCATCCGCATGGACTGCTCCTCCCCGCATGCCATGGCCGGCCTCATCGCGCTGCGCGATCGCTACGACGTGGCGTTCGCCAACGATACCGACAACGATCGCCACGGCATCGTCACCCCGGCCGGGCTGATGAACCCGAACCACTACCTCGCCGTGTCGATCGCCTATCTGTACGCGCACCGCCCGGGCTGGCGCGCGGACGCCGGGATCGGCAAGACCGTCGTTTCCAGCAGCATGATCGATCGCGTCGCCGCGAAGCTGGGGCGCCGGCTGGTGGAGGTGCCGGTGGGCTTCAAGTGGTTCGTCCCGGGGCTGGCGGACGGCAGCCTGGGCTTCGGTGGCGAAGAGAGCGCCGGGGCCTCGTTCCTGCGCCGCGACGGCGGACCGTGGAGCACCGACAAGGACGGCATCATCATGGATCTGCTCGCCATCGAGATGACCGTGCGCACCGGGCGCAATCCGCACGAGCAGTACCGCGCGCTCGCGGCCGCGCTCGGCGACCCGGTCTACGAGCGCATCGACGCGCCTGCCGCGCCGGCGCAGAAGGCGGTGCTGTCGAAGCTCTCGCCGGAGGCGGTCAGGGCCTCCGAGCTCGCGGGCGAGCCGATCCGGGCGATGTTCACGCGCGCGCCGGGCAACGACGCCGCGATCGGCGGCTTGAAGGTGGTCACCGACAACGGCTGGTTCGCGGCCCGGCCGTCGGGCACCGAGGACGTCTACAAGCTCTACGCGGAGAGCTTCCGCGATCGCGAGCACCTGGGCCGGATCCAGGCCGAGGCGCAGGCGATCGTCGCCGCCGCGTTCAAGGCCGCCGGCGTCTGACACGAAGGGCGAGCACGAATGATTCGACGCAGGATTGGCCGCAACGGCCGCACGGTCAACGCCATCGGCCTGGGTTGCATGGGCATGTCGGCGTTCTACGGCAAGCCGATCGCGGACGCCGATGGCGTGACGCTGCTGCATGCCGCGCTCGACCGCGGCGTGGATCACTTCGACACCGCGGAGCTGTACGGCAACGGCGCCAACGAGCGCATCCTCGGCCGGGCGTTCGCGGACCGGCGCGATCGCGTCTTCATCGCCACCAAGTTCGGCTTCCGGCTCGATCCGGCCACGGGTGCCGTGCAGGGTATGGACGGCTCGGAGGCGAACTGCCGGCGGGCGCTGGAACAGTCGCTGCGCCTGCTGCGCACCGATCGCATCGATTTGTTCTACCTGCATCGCAAGGACCCCGCGATCGAGATCGAGGAAACGGTCGGCGCGATGGCGCGGCTGGTGCAGGAAGGCAAGGTGCTGGAGATCGGGCTCTCCGAAGTCGATGCCGACACCTTGCGGCGTGCGTGCAGCGTCCACCCAATCGCGGCGCTGCAGACCGAATACTCGCTCTTCACGCGCGAGGTCGAGGCGGAGATCCTGCCGGCCTGCCGCGAACTGGGCGTGAGCTTCGTCGCCTACTCGCCGCTCGGCCGCGGCCTGCTCACGGGGGCGATGAACGAGGATCGGAACTTCGACCCCACCGATTTCCGCGCCCGCGGTTCCACGCGCTTCCGCGGCGAGGCCTTCGCCGCCAACCTCGCCCTGGTGGGCGAGATCGAGGCGATTGCCGCGACCAAGGGCGGGAGCGTCGGCCAGATCGCGCTCGCGTGGGTGCTGGGCCGCGGCGAGGACGTGCACATCATCCCCGGCACGACGCGCCTGGCCAACCTGGAGAACAACCTCGGCGCAGAGGGCGTGAGCCTCTCGCGCGCCGAGGCCGAACGCCTGGAGACGCTCGCCGCGCGCGTCCAGGGCGCGCGCTACGGTTGAGCGTGGGGCCTGGAGTTCGTGACCCGTCGACTCGCACCGGCATGACGCCCGCGCCCGATCCGCAGGGAGCGCCCCAGGCGATGGCCGATACCCGCCAACGCCGCGGTGCGCTCGTCGCCGTGATGCTCACCGCCTTGCTGACGCCGCTGCTCCTGACGCCGGTGAACGTGGCGATCCCCGAGATCGCGCGCGCCTTCGATGCCGGCGCGGTGCAGGTGAGCTGGGTGGCGACCTCCTACCTGCTGGCCTGCGCGGTGTTCCTGCTGCCGTTCGGCCGCCTGGCGGACATGATCGGCCGCAAGCGCGTGTTCTCCTGGGGAGCCATCGTGGTCGCCATTGCCTCGATCGGCGCGGCCGCGGCGCCGAACCTGCCGGTGCTGATCGTGCTGCGGATCCTTCAAGGGCTGGGCGCCTCCATGCTGTTCGCGACCAACGTCGCGATCCTGGCCTCGGTCTACCCGGCCGAGCGGCGCGGCGCCGCGATCGGGCTCACCGCCTCGGTGGTGTACTTCTCGCTCACCATCGGGCCGATGCTCGGAGGCTGGGTGGTCGGCCACCTCGGCTGGCGCTGGGTGCTGGTGTTCCACCTGCCGCTCGCGCTGATCTCGATCGCCATCACCGCCACGCTGCTGCGTACCGAGTGGATCGGCCCGCCCGGGCAGAAGTTCGATGTTCCGGGCGCGCTGCTGTTCGCGGCCGCGATCGGCGCCGGCGTATACGGCGCGTCCGTCCTGCCGGTGGCCGCCGGCTACGCGCTGGTCGGCGTAAGCGCGCTGGGCTTCGTCGCCTTCTTCGCGTTCGAGCGGACGCGCGCGCAACCGCTGTTCGACGTACGCCTGCTGCTCGGCAACGCCGTGTTCTCGATGTCCTGCCTGGCGGCGCTGGCGATGTACTGCGCGACCTGGGGCATCTCGTTCGTGATGAGCCTGTACCTGCAGCACCTGAAGGGGATGTCGCCGCAGCAGGCCGGGTTCGTACTCATGGCCCAGCCGATCGTCCAGGCGCTGCTGTCGCCGTTTGCCGGTCGGCTCGCGGACACGGTCGAGCCGCGCATCATCGCCTCGGCCGGCACGGCGGCGAGCTTCGCCGGGCTGCTGATGCTGGCCGCATTGCATGCGGAAACGTCCCTGCAAGCGATAGTCGGCGCGCTGGCGCTGGTGGGCCTGGGGTTCGCGATGTTCTCGGCGCCGAACATGAACGCGATCATGGGCGCGGTGGATCCGCGCCACCTCGGCACCGCGGCCGGCACCGTCTCGGTGGTGCGCGTGCTCGGCCAGATGGGCAGCATGACCGTGGTGACGGTGGCCTTCGCGCTCACCATGGGCCGCGCCCCGATCGACGCCGCCCACTTCGATGCGCTCGAACGGGCCATCGGCGCGTCCTTCCACGTCGCGGCGGCGACCTGCGCCGCGGCGTTCCTGTTCTCGCTGGTCAGGGGGCGGGTGAAGCCGCGCGCAACCTGACGGTCGTGCCCCAGGCAGAGGCGGAGGTGCCGGGATGAAGAGCTATCGCCAGGAATTGTGGTTCGACACCCCGGCCCGCGTCAGCTTCACGAACATCACGCCGGAGGTCGAGCGCTGCCTGGCGGAGAGCGGCGTGCGCGAGGGGCTGGTGCTGGTGAACGCCATGCACATCACCGCCTCGGTGTTCATCAACGACGACGAGCCCGGCCTGCACCACGACTACGCCGCGTGGCTCGAGCGCCTCGCGCCGCACGCGCCGGTCGACCAGTACCGGCACAACGACACCGGCGAGGACAACGGCGACGCGCACCTCAAGCGCCAGGTGATGGGCCGCGAGGTGGTGGTGGCCGTGACCGGCGGGCGATTGGACTTCGGGCCGTGGGAGCAGATCTTCTATGGCGAGTTCGACGGCCGGCGGCGCAAGCGCGTGCTGGTGAAGATCATCGGCGAGTGAGGGACGGGCGGTCAGTCTCCCCGCGTGCCGCTTGACGCCGTCGCCTTCCCTGCGGAAGCTTGCCCGACGGCCTGCGACAGGCACCCGGCGCATGCGGAATCAGGTACCCCTCGAGCGGAACATCCCGCAGGACACCATCAACGCGGCGCTCGCACGCGCGGTCCGCGCCGTGCCGGACGGGGTATTCCTGGACTTCGGCGGCGACACCCACACCTTCGCCGAGGTCGATGCCGCCGCCACGAGGCTCGCGCACGGGTTGCTCGATGCCGGCGTAGTACCCGGCGAGCCGGTGGCGACGATCCTCGACAACAACCTCGAGGCGGTGACCGCGTGGCTGGCGATCAACAAGCTCGGCGCCATCAGCGCGCCGGTGAACACGGCGTTCAAGGGCGAATACCTGCGCAGCCAGCTGGCGGATTGCGGCGCGCGGATCGTGATCGCCGAGCGCGACTACGGCGATCGGATCGCGGCGGTCGCCGACGCGCTGCCCGACCTGCGCCGGGTGTACCTGCGCGGCGGCGCGCCCGCGGGCACCGGAGCCGCGTTCGAGGATCTCGCGGCACTGCGCGCGCCGCGCGAGGATCCGATCCCGGACGCCGTCGCCCCGGACACCACCGCCATGCTGGTCTACACCTCGGGCACGACCGGCGCTTCCAAGGGCTGCATGCTCCCGCACAACCTGCCCTGCAACCTCGGCTGGGGATCGGTCCGCAACCGCGGCATCCGCGCCGACGACGTGCTCTGGTCGCCGTTGCCGCTGTTCCACCTGAACGCCATCGCGGTCACGGTGATGACCGGGCTGATCGCGCAGGCGCGCGTGGCCGTCTCGCGGCGCTTCTCCGCGTCGAACTTCTGGAACGAGATCGAGGCCTCGGGCGCGACCGTGATCGCGCTGCTGGGCTCGATGGCGACGCTGATCGCCGAGGCCGCGCCGTGCGAGGCCGAGCGCCGTTGCCGCGGCCGGATCCGGATCGTGAACGCCGCGCCGTTCCCGCCCGAAGTCGCCGCCGTCTGGCGCGAGCGCTTCGGGGTCGCTTCCGCCAGCGGCGCGATCGGCTACGGCATGACCGAGGCCGCCACCATCGCCTCGATGGGCCCGGGCGAGCCGCCCGGGCCGCCCGGTAGTTCCGGACACGGCGGCATCGACTTCGAAGTCGCGATCTTCGACGCGGCGGACCAGCCGCTGCCGCCCGGGCAGGTCGGCGAGATCGTCTGCCGGCCGCTGTATCCGAACATCCTGTTCCAGGGCTACTGGAAGCGACCCGAGGCGACGCTGAAGGCGCTGCGCAACCTGTGGTTCCACACCGGCGACTACGGCCGCCTCGACGCGCAGGGATTTCTCTACTTCGTCGATCGCAAGAAGGACTACATCCGGCGGCGCGGCGAGAACATCTCCTCCTTCGAGCTCGAAGCCGTGTTCCGGGCCCACGAGGCGATCCGCGACGTGGCGGTGCACTCGGTGCGCTCCGCGCTCGGCGAGGACGAGGTCAAGGTTACCTGCGAGCTCAAGCCCGGCGCGGCCGTGACCGAGGAGGCGCTGTGCCGCTGGTCGATCGATCGCGTGCCGTACTTCGCGGTGCCGCTGTACGTCGAGTTCCGCGAAGAGCTGCCGCGCAGCGCGACCGGCAAGGTGCTCAAGGAGCAGTTGCGCGAGGAGGGCCGCACCGCGCGCACCTGGGATCGCGAGGCCGCCGGCGTGAGGTTCGAGCGCCGCTAGTCGCCGGCCGACGTCCCCGGCGGAGCCCTGAGCATGATCGAATTGTTCTTCACGCCCACGCCCAACGGCTGGAAGGCCTCGATCATGCTGGAGGAGTGTGGCCTGCCGTACCGCATCACGCCGGTCTACCTGGATCGCGACGAGCAGTTCGCCCCGGGGTTCCTCGCCGTGAGTCCGAACAACAAGATCCCGGCCATCGTCGACCACGATCCTCCGGACGGCGGCGCGCCGGTGCCGGTGTTCGAGAGCGGCGCGATCCTGCTCTACCTCGCGAGCAGGAGCGGGCGGCTGCTGCCGGAGGATCTGCGCGGCCGCACCGCGGTGCTGGAGTGGGTGATGTGGCAGGTCGGCGGCCTGGGGCCGATGCTCGGCCAGCACGGCCACTTCAGGCTCTACGCACCGGAGCGCATCCCGTATGCGATCGAACGCTTCCGGGAAGAGGCAGTGCGCCTGTACGGCGTGCTCGATCGCCGCCTCGCGGGCACCGGCGCCTACGTGGCCGGCGCCGGCTACACGATCGCGGATATCATGTGCTTTCCCTGGGTGATGACGCACAAGGCCCAGGGGTTCACGCTCGACGACTATCCGGCGCTCAAGCGTTGGTTCGCCACCGTGCGCGCCCGCCCGCAGGTGCAGGCCGGCATCGCCGCCGGCCGCGACCTGTTCGCCGGCCGCGACCACGTCCGCAGCCGTCACCGCGGATCCGGCGGGCAGGATCCGTGATCGGACCTGCGGCGTCGCATGCGTACCGGGCGGCGGCCGGCCGTCGCAGGCCGGGCGCGATGCGTGACGCCGTGCCCTGGAGGCCCTGATGATCAAGCTCGAGTGCTTCTTCGACTGCTCCAGCCCGTGGACCTACCTCGGGTTCCACAACCTGCAGCCGATCGCCGCGCGGCACGGCCTCGAGATCCTGTGGCGGCCGATCATCGTCGGCGGCGTGTTCAACGCGGTGAACATGCCGGTCTACGCCGACCGCGCCAACCCGCCGGTGCCGCGCAAGGCCGCATACCACCTCAAGGACATGCAGGACTGGGCGCGCTGGTCCGGGATCACGATCAACTTCCCGCCGCGCTGCGGCCACCCGGTCAACGCGGTCAAGTGCATGCGCGGATGCATCGTGATGCAGGACGAGGGCCGGATGGTGCCGTTCGCGCGCGCCGCGTTCGAGGCCCTCTGGCACGACGGGCTGGATCTCGCGCGCGACGACGTGCTGGTCGATCTCTGCCGCCGGGCCGGCGGCGATCCGGAGCGCTTCCTCGCCGCGATCGCCACCCCCGCAGTCAAGGCGCGGCTGCGCGCGAACACCGACGAGCTGATCGAGCGCCAGGGGTTCGGCTCGCCGACGGTGTTCGTGGACGACACCGACATGTACTTCGGCAATGACCGCATGGTGCTGGTCGAGGCCGCCATCCGGCGCCGGTTGGATCCGGCCTGCGTCCCGGCGCGCTGATCGCCGGCCGGGCCGGATTCGCTCGCCATCGGGGGCCACCCGCAGACGGAACGTCACCGGCCGGTCGTTCACCAGCCGTACGCGCATGTGCGCGCCGAAGCAGCCGGCCTGCACGTCGGCGATGCGTTCGCGCGGGTGCCGGGCCAATGCCTGGAACAGCCGCTCGCCTTCGGCGGGATCGGAGGTGTCGGCGACTGCCGTCGAACGCAAGGCACCACCGGCGCGTCCTGTCGCGCCACGGCAGGCACCCGTGCAGAGGCGTTCCTGCTTCTGACTGACCAGGCGGGGATGCGGCCTCCCGTCAGGTCGGGTCCTGCCGCTGCGATTGCGGCGGCGGTGGCCTGGCGGAAGGGTCCAGGTGCAGGGCCGCCTTCGCGAGCATGTGCGCGCTGACCGGGGCGGTGATGAAAAGGAACAGCGCAATCAAAAGCTCGTGCAGGCTCAGCCCCGGATCGCGCAGGCTGAAGTACAGGCTCGACGCGGCCAGCACCGCGCCCACACCCAGCGTCGTCGCCTTGGTGGGGCCGTGCAGGCGGCGATAGTAGTCGGACAGCTTGACCAGCCCGTAGGCACCGATCAGCGCGAATGCGGCGCCGGTCAGCAGCAGCACCGACATGAGAACCTCGGCCCACGGCGGCAGTGCGCTCATTCGATGATGTCTCCGCGCGTCAGGAACTTGGACAGGGCGACGGTGCCGACGAAGCCCAGTACTGCGATCACGAGGGCGACCTCGAAATAGACGGTCGTGTCCAGCGCGATGCCGAGCACGACCAGCAGGGCGAGCGCGTTGATGTAGAGCGTGTCGAGCGCGAGGATGCGATCGGGCAGCCCGGGCCCGAGCAGCAGCCGCAGCAGGCTGAGCAGGAGCGCCAGCCCCAGCATCCCGGCGACGATGGAGAGCACGGTGGTCATGCGTCGAAGATCTCCCGGAGTGGTGTTTCATAGCGCGCCTTGATGCCGGCGATCAGGGCCTGCGGATCGGGCACGTGGAGTCCGTGCACCAGCAGGTGCCGGCGGTCCGGGGACAGGTCGGCGGACAGCGTGCCCGGCGTCATGGTGATGATCCCCGCGAGGGTGGCGATGCCGTAGGGCGCCTTGATGTCCAGCGGCAGCCACACGAAGCGCGGCGCAAGCTTCTTCTCGGGACCGAGGATGCGGCGCGCCACCTCGATGTTCGACAGCACGATGTCCCACAACACGACGCCCGCGAGCCGCGTCGCCACCAGCGGTCGGCGTAGCGGCGGGTGCGTTTCGCGCAGATCGGCGAGGAACAGCGGTATGCCCACGGCGAGCGCCGCGCCGAGCAGGATTTGCCCTGGCGCGATGGAGCCTTGCAGCAGCAGCCAGGCCGCCAGCAGCAGCGCGCTGGTCAGTGGCGAGGGCAGCAGCCCGCGGCTTCCGCTCATGGCGCTGCGCCCGTCCTGCGGACGACGGGCTCCGCGCCGAGTACGGCGGCGACGTACCCGCCCGGTGCGTGGATCTGCTCGGCCGCCGCGTAGACGTAGCGTTGCGCGGGACCCGCGTACACGCTGAGCAGCACGCCGCAGGCGATCAGCGTGAGCGCCGGGCCGATCGTCCACGGCCCCGCCCGCCCTGCGGCCGCGGCGTCTTCGTCGGCGGTCTTCCAGAACAGGCGGCTTCCCGCGCGCGACAACGCCACCACGGCGAGGAAGCTGCCGGAGAGGATCGCGCTCCAGGCCAGCCACCGGCCCGGATCGCCCAGCGCGCCGGCCAGGATCATGGTCTTGCCGATGAATCCCGACGAGGGCGGCAGGCCGGCGGCGGTCATCGCGGCGAAGAAGTACAGGCCGCCCAGCAGTGCCGGCTGCGCGAGGCGCGGGCCCGTGTCGAAGCGATCCTCGGTGCTCCCCCGTTGCGCAGCGAGCATATCGGCGATGAGGAACAACGCGGCGCCGACCAGCGTGCTCTGCACCAGGTAGTACATCGCGCCGCCGGTGCTGCCGGGCTCGGTGAGTCCCAGAGAGGTCAGCAGCGTACCGGCCGAGACGACGATGAGGCAGGCGCTCAATTCGCGCAGCCTGCGGGCCGCAACCGCCCCGAGCGCACCGATCAGGATGGTGAGCGCACCGAAGGCGAGCAGCCAGGGAACGGCGACGTCGGCCGCGTCGCCGGCCCCGGCGCCGAATACCAGGCTGTAGACGCGCAGCACCGAGTAGACGCCGACCTTGGTCATGATGACGAAGAGCGCGCCGACCGGCGCCGTCGCCGAGGCGTAGGTGTAGGGCAGCCACAGGCCGATGGGCACCACGGCGGCCTTCAGGCAGAACACCACCAGCAGCAGCAGCGCCGCCGCGCGCGCGATCGCCGCGTCCGCGGGCGCGAGCGCGGCCACCTTCAGCGCCAGATCCGCCATGTTGAGCGTGCCGGCGACGCCGTAGAGCAGTCCCACGGCGATGAGGAAGAACGCCGAGCCGACGAGATTCACCGTCACGTAGTGGGTGGCGGCGCGTACCCGCTCCCTGCCGGCACCATGCAGCAGCAGCCCGTAGGAGGCGATCAGCAGCACTTCGAAGAACACGAACAGGTTGAACAGGTCGCCGGTCAGGAAGGCGCCGTTCAGGCCCATGAGCTGGAACTGGAACAGCGCGTGGAAGTGCGCGCCGCGCGCGTGCCAGTGGGAAAGGGCGTAGACCAGCGTCGCCAGGCCCACCACCGCGGCCAGGGTCACCATCAGCGCGCTCAATCGGTCGACGGCGAGCACGATCCCGAAGGGCGGCGCCCAATTGCCGACCAGGTAGATCGCGTACTCGCCGGAGGCGGCGCCTGCGAGCAGCCGCGCCCCGATCAGCATGAGCCCGAAGGTGGCCGCAAGGCTGATGGGTGCCTGCCAGCGCGGGCGGTCGCGCTCGACGAACAGCAGCAGCACCCCGGCCAGCAGCGGTAGTACCACGGGGGCGATGACCCAGTGGCTCACGGATCGCGCTCCGTCCCGTCCACGTGATCGGTGCCGTCGGACGAGTGCCCCGCCAGCGCGAGTACCAGGATGAGCGCGGTCATGCCGAAGCCGATGACGATGGCGGTCAGCACCAGGGCTTGCGGCAGGGGATCGGCGTAGGTGTTTCCCGTGCCCAGGATGGGCTCGGCGTCCACGGTCAGCCGGCCCATCGCGAACAGCGTGAGGTTGACCGCATAGGACAGAAGCGACAGCCCCAGCACCAGGTCGAAGCTGCGCGCGCGCAGCATGAGGTAGATCCCGGCCGTGGCCAGCACGCCGATCCCGCTCGCCAGCAGCGCTTCCATCAGGCGCGCTCCTCGCGCTCGCTGGCCTGCCCCAGGCTCGCCAGCGCGAGCATGGAACCGCCGATCACCGTGAGGTAGACGCCGAGATCGAAGATCATGGCGCTCGCGAGCGGCACCTCGCCCAGGATGGGCAGGATGGGGTGGGGTGTGTGGCTGGTGAGGAAGGGGTGGCCCACCAGCATGGAGCCGATGCCGGTCAGCCCGGCGAAGAGCAGCCCCAGCGCCACGGTCCGCGCATAGCGGGGCGCGAACCTGTCGTTGACGAACCCCGCGCCCCGGGACACGTACTGCAGCAGCAGCGCGATCGAGAACACCAGCCCGCCGATGAAACCGCCGCCCGGCAGGTTGTGTCCGCGCAGGAAGAAGTACACCGACACCAGCGTCGCGAGCGGCAGCAGCAGGTCGCTGGCGAGCGACAGGATGACCGGGTGGCGGTCCGCGGAGGGCTCCCGCCGGTGTGCCGGTGCAATGGGCAAGGCGCGCAGCAGCGCGAAGACGATCAACCCGGCGATGCCGAGCACAGCGATTTCTCCCAGCGTGTCGAAGCCGCGGAAGTCGACCAGCACCACGTTGACGGCATTGTTGCCCCCGCCCAGGGTGTAGCTGTTCTCCAGGTAGTAGCCCGAAATGGTCGACTGCGGCCGGGTGAGCACCGCCCATACCAGCGCGGCGAGGCCGCCGCCCGCCGCCACCGACAGCATCAGGTCGCGTGCGCGACGCGCGCCGGATCGCTCGGGCCGGCCGTGCTCGGGAAGGTAGCGCAGCGCGAGCATCATGAGCAGGATGCTGATCATCTCGACCAGCAACTGCGTGAGCGCGAGATCGGGCGCGGAGTAATGTACGAAGGTCAGGCTCACCATGAGCCCGACGGCGCCCAGCAGGATAACGGCGACGAGCCGCGAGCGGTGCATCACGACCGTGCCCACGGCCGCGGCGCAGCCCATGGCCCAGATCAGCCAGCCGGCGCCGGTCGCGGGGCTGCCCTGGAGCGGGCCGCTGGCGAGCGGCCGCGACAGGAAAGGGAAGGCGGCCGCGACCAGGCCGGCGATCATCAGGGCCGCGAGGTGGCGTTGCAGGCGGACGTCGAACGCCACCGCGGCGAGTCGCGCGGCGAATACGGTGAGCCAGTGCATGATGGCGTCGAAGGCTCGGCGGCCGTGCGGACGGAAGTCGAGCTGGTGCAGTCCCGCGTAGCGCAGCAGCAGGAAATAGAGGATGACGCCGCCGGTCGTCGCGACCAGGCTCATCAGCAACGGCAGGTTGAAGCCGTGCCAGATCGCCAGGCTGTACTCGGGAACCGAGCCCCCAAGGACGTCGCGGGCGGCGACGTCGAGCAGGGGCGCGACCGTGTGCGCGGGAAGGATGCCGACCGCCAGGCACACCACCACCAGCACTTCCACCGGCACCTTCATCCACCGCGGCGGATCGTGCGGCGTGCGCTCCAGCCCCGTGGGCTCTCCGGCGAAGAACACGTCGTGGATGAAGCGGGTCGAGTAGGCCACGCTGAAGATCCCGGCGAGCGTCGCCGCGATCGGCGTCACCCAGCGGTAGGCACCGTAGCCTTCGATGGACAGCGTCTCGGCGAAGAACATCTCCTTGCTGAGGAAGCCGTTCAGCAGCGGCACGCCCGCCATGGCGGCGGCCGCGACCATGGCGAGGGCCGCGGTATGGGGCATGTGGCGCCTGAGCCCACTCAGCTTGCGCATGTCCCGCGACCCGGTCTCGTGGTCGATGATGCCGGCCGCCATGAACAGCGACGCCTTGAACGCCGCGTGATTGAGGATGTGAAACACCGCCGCGACCGCGGCGAGCGGGGCGTAGAGGCCGAGAAGCAGGGTGATGAGGCCCAGGTGGCTCAACGTCGAGTACGCGAGCAGGCCCTTCAGGTCGTGCTGGAACAGGGCGATCCAGGCGCAGACGAGCAGGGTGAGCAACCCGGCGGTGGTCACGATGAAGAACCAGGCATCGGTACCCGCGAGCACCGGGTGGAATCGCGCAAGCAGGAACACGCCCGCCTTGACCATGGTAGCCGAGTGCAGATAGGCCGAGACCGGGGTCGGGGCGGCCATCGCCTGCGGCAGCCAGACGTGAAAGGGGAACTGCGCCGACTTGGTGAATGCACCGAGCAGGATCAGCACGAGCGTAGGCAGGTACAGCGGATGCGCCTTCACCGCCGCGCCGGCGGCGAGCACGTGATCCAGGTCGTAGCTGCCGACGATGTGGCCGAGCAGCAGCACGCCGCCCAGCAGCGCCAGGCCGCCCGCGCCGGTGATGGTGAGCGCCATCCGCGCGCCCTCGCGCGCGTCCGCGCGGTGCATCCAGTAGCCGATGAGCAGGAAGGACGTGAGGCTGGTCAACTCCCAGAACACCGCCATCAGCACGATGTTGCCGGAGAGCACGATGCCGAGCATCGAGCCCATGAACGCGAGCAGGAAGGCGAAGAACCGCGCCGAGGCCTCGGCGGAGCCGAGGTAGTAGCGAGCGTAGAGCACGATGAGCAGGCCGATGCCGATGATCAGCATCGCGAACATCATCGCGAGCCCGTCCATTCTCAGGCTGAAGTCGACGCCGATGGCCGGCATCCACGCCCAGCTCGCGCGCAGTACTTCGCCTTCGAACACCGCGCCGGCGGCGATCGCGAGCGGTACGGCGGCCGCGAACGTGATGACGCCCGCCAGCGCCGCCGCTCGATCTCTGCGGTGGTTGGGAACCGCCGCTATGAGTGCGGCGCCCAGGAACGGCAGCAGGACGATGAGCAAAAGCAGCATCGCAGCGATTTTAGCGATCGCGGGCGAATCCACAACCGCGGGCCGGACGGGGAAGCACGGCCGGGTGTCATCGATAGCGTGCTTGGACTTCACGGGTGCGACGTGCCATTCAGACGCGGAGCGCAGGCGCGCCTTGCTTCAAAGCGGTCCGCCCGGCGCGTCGCGGCCGATGCCGCGGGATCGGACGCGCCGGATTCCATTCCTGCATCGGTGGTTCGAACCGTCCACCCCGGGGGAAGAAGAACCAATCGGCGGCCAAAGTGTCCTGCAAGGACACCCTGCGGCATCTGCGACACGGCAATCAGACCCGGGTTTGGGGCGACTCGGCCTGCCGGTGGCAGACCGACCTCCCTACGCGTACCGCCGATACTCCAAGGGCTCTTCGCTCGGGCATAATCCGAAGCGCCGCTGCGTTCCCGACATAGGCAGGCGGCGCGGCTGAACCAACCGATCGGCTGGTACACGAGCAGTCTTTACGCCAGATGCAGAGGATCCTGGGAGTCTCAGCCTATTGCCATTACGGCGCTGCCGCCTTGCTGAGCGACGGGCGGATTGTCGCCGCCGCACAGGAAGAACGCTTCTCACGAATCAAGCACGACGCAGGGTTTCCCTCCCACGCCACACGTTATTGCCTCGAAGAAGCGAACCTGCGACTGACGGATTTGGATGCAGTCGTTTTCCACGACGAACCGCTGTTGAAATTCGAGCGGTTGCTCGAGACCTATCTCGCGTTTGCCCCGAAGGGATTTTCCAGTTTCGTCATAGCCATGCCAGTATGGCTGAAGGACAAACTGTTGCGGAGATTGTTTGGGCGCGACGCCATGCAGCGCGGCTCGGACAGTACTGTCACCACCTATCGGACCCCTTCGCAAGAGCGACACGCCAACGACATGGAGCACCCCTTCTGATGCTCGACCTGCTCAAGGACCTGTGGGCCTACATGCGCGCGCGGAAGAAGTTCTGGCTCGCGCCCATCATCGTCGTGCTCCTGGTGCTGGGCACCCTGATCGTCCTTGCCCAGGGTTCGGCGGTTGCGCCGTTCATCTACACCCTGTTCTGAAACCATGAACCGCAATGACTGGTTGCTGTCCGCCATCAGTGTGGTTGTCACGCTGGGTGTCGCCCTGGGCCTCCTGCGCTGGCTTGCCCCTGGTCTGATTGGTTTGCCGGTAGACCTGCAGCTCGTCCAGATCAGCAAGGAAGTGCCGCCTTTTTACGATAACGTTTTCCGTGCCGAGGACATCCGCAGCACCAGCTTCCTGCTTCAAGACCCCTGGCTGACTCGCGCCCGGCCCTTCTATCCCGACGCCGGAACCACGGGCCCCAACGATCTCCTGGGCTTCCGCAACCGCGCCATCCCCGCCGCGGCGGACATCGTGACGATTGGCGACAGCCAAACCTACGGCAACAACGCCACTCTGGAATCCAACTGGCCAAGCCGGCTCGCCGCTGCAGTCGGCAATCCCCCGCCCGTGGTCTACAACGCGGCGACGGGTGTGTGGTCGGCGCTGGAGTATCTGTACATGAGCGAGCGAGCGATGGCCTTCCGCCCGCGGGTCGTGATCATCGCCTTCTACAGCGGCAACGACCCCCTGGGCGCCTTCACCCAGGCCTACGGCAATCCCAGGTGGGCGAAATACAAGGTGAGCCCGGACCTGAAGTCCAGCGATGCCCCCTCGGTCAAATTCCCCGCTCCACGGGAAGAGCAGTGGACCGCTACGCTCTCCGACGGCACCGAGATGACCTTCACGCCCCAGCTGCGGCACTCCAATACAACTGCGCACCGGGCCGTGGACGCGGGCTGGGCGATCATGAAGCGTGCGGCCACCGAAATCGCGGTCGCCTACCGCGGTTCAGGCATTCGTCTGATCATCACCCTCATCCCGACCAAGGAACTGGTCATGGCGCGCCGGCTCGAGTTTGACGACGTCGCCGCTCCCCCGCAGTACCGGGCCCTGGTTCGGGACGAGACCGCACGCATTCGGGACTTTGCCACCCATGTCGTCGCGCTCCCGGGGGTGACCTACGTGGACCTGCTCTCTCCGCTCGCGCAGGCGGGGCGCATCGATGCCGGTATTTATCCCGCCGATGCCGACGGTCATCCGCTCGCACCCGGCTACGACGTCATCGCCCGGACGCTGGCTTCGGTTTTGGCGGGGGCGTTTCCACCGCCGCGTCCCGGACTGTATAGGGTGGTTGCGGCACCGGATCGAATCGGTCAGCTCAGATTGGTGTCTCCCGCGGGCTGGTGGGTCTTCGAGGATCTCCGGATGGCGCTGAACAATGGCTGGGGCGTGAAAGGGACGGATGATCAATGGACCATCCGGAGCGCCCCGTCCGACGGCCGTCTGTTTGCGACCTGGCCGTACCTCGGGCGTGTAGATTCCGTCGACCCGGCCCGCTTCGGCCCCGCCAGCATCGCCACACCCTGACGCCTCGTCCGAGGCTCCCGGTTTCATTGCGAATGAAACTCCGGAATTACCGGGGGCGATCTCCCGCCAGGGAGATCGGATCGGCCAGGCCGGGAGCGCGTACGGCGGGTGCGATTGAGGTGCTGCGGACGGGTAGACTTCAATCCTCCCCGGGCGCCACCCGCAGCCAGAACGTCACCGGCCCGTCGTTCACCAATCGCACGCGCATGTGCGCGCCGAAGCGGCCGGTCTGCACGTCCGCGATGCGCGCACGCAGGTGGTGCAGCAGCGCCTCGAACAATCGCGCGCCCTCGGCCGGTTCGGCCGCGGGCGTGAAGCTCGGGCGGGTGCCCTTGCGGGTGTCGGCGGGCAGGGTGAACTGCGGCACCAGCAGCACCGCGCCGCCAGTGTCGGCGACGCTGAGATTCATCCTGTCGGCGGCGTCCGCGAACACGCGGTAGGAGGCCAGGCGTTCGGCCAGGCGCGCCGCCTGCGGTTCGCCGTCGCCGCGTTCCACGCCCACCAGTACCATCAGTCCCGGACCGATCGAGGCGACGCACTCGCCATCGACCTGCACGGCGGCTTCGCTCACCCGCTGCAGCAGGCCAATCACGGGCGCGCCCGGATCAGAGCGCGGCTTCCGTCGCGCGCGAGGCGCGCTTGCGCTCGTGCTCCTTGAGCAGCTTCTTGCGCAGGCGAATGGTCTTGGGCGTGACTTCGACCAGTTCGTCGTCGTCGATGAACTCCAGCGCCTGTTCGAGATCGAATTTCAGCGCCGGGGTGAGCAGGATGTTCTCGTCGTTCATCGCCGAACGGATGTTGGTGAGCTGCTTGGCCTTCATCGGGTTGACGACCAGATCGTTGCCGCGGGCATGGATGCCGCAGATCATGCCCTCGTACACGTCCTCGCCGTGGCCGATGAACAGCCGTCCGCGCTCCTGCAGGTTGAACAGCGCGTAGGCCAGGCTCATGCCGTTGCCGTTGGAGATCAGCACGCCGTTGGTGCGCTGGCCGATCTCGCCGGGCTTGGCCGGGCCGTAGCTCTCGAAGGTGTGGTAGATGAGGCCGGTGCCGGAGGTGGCGGTGAGGAACTCGGTGCGGAAGCCGATGAGGCCACGCGCGGGGATCCTGTACTCCAGCCGCACCCGCCCCTTGCCGTCGTGCTGGATGTCGCGCAGCTCGCCCTTGCGCGAGGCCAGGCGCTCCATCACCGCGCCCTGGTAGGCGTCCTCCAGGTCCACGACGAGCTGTTCGAACGGTTCGCAGGCCACGCCGTCGATCTGCTTGAGGATCGCCTGCGGCCTGCCGACCGCCAGCTCGTAGCCCTCCCGGCGCATGGTCTCGATCAGGATCGACAGGTGCAGTTCGCCGCGCCCGGAGACCAGGAAGGCGTTCGCGTCCGGCGTCTCGGCCACGCGCAGCGCGACGTTGTGTTCCAGCTCGCGTTCCAGCCTGGCCTTGATCTGGCGGCTGGTGAGGAACTTGCCTTCCCGGCCGCACAGCGGGGAGTCGTTGACGCTGAACAGCATCTGTACCGTCGGTTCATCCACGGTCAGCGCCGGCAGCGCCTCCGGCTGGACCGGGTCGCAGAGCGTGTCGGAGATGTGAATTCCTTCGACTCCCGTGACGGCGACGATGTCGCCGGCGCCGGCTTCGTCCAGTTCCACGCGCGTCAGCCCGGCGAAGCCCAGCACCTGCAGCACGCGCGCGTTGCGCTGGCGGCCCTCGCGATCGATCACCGCGACCCCGGTGTTGCGCTTCACCCGCCCGCGGCTGATGCGGCCGATGCCGATGGTGCCGACGTAGCTCGAGTAATCCAGCGCACTGACCTGCATCTGGAACGGGCCGTCGGGATCCACCGCCGGCGGCGGCACGTGATCGACGATGGCCTGGAACAGCGGCGTCATGTCGCCGCCGCGGGCGTCGGCCTGCAGGCTCGCATAGCCCTGCAGCGCCGAGGCGTACACCACCGGGAAGTCGAGCTGCTCGTCGGTGGCGCCGAGGCGGTCGAAGAGATCGAAGGTCTGGTCCAGCACCCAGCTCGGACGCGCGCCGTCGCGATCGATCTTGTTGATCACCACGATCGGCTTCAGGCCGCGCGCGAACGCCTTCTGGGTGACGAAGCGGGTCTGCGGCATCGGCCCGTCGACCGCGTCGACCAGCAGCAGCACCGAGTCCACCATCGACAGGATGCGCTCGACCTCGCCGCCGAAGTCGGCGTGGCCGGGGGTGTCGACGATGTTGATGCGGTATCCGCCCCAGGCGATCGTGGTGTTCTTGGCCAGGATGGTGATGCCGCGCTCGCGCTCCAGGTCGTTGGAGTCGAGCATGCGTTCCTGCACCGGGCCGCGGGCGGCCAGGGTGCCGGACTGCTGCAGCAGGCGGTCGACGAGCGTGGTCTTGCCGTGGTCGACGTGCGCCACGATGGCGATGTTGCGGATGGTTTCAATCATGGGGGAACGCTCTGCCCGCGCGCGCACCGACCGCGGCGGATGGTGTTGGATACATGCAAACCGCGAGCCGTCGCGGTGCCGGGGCGCGCATTATACGCATGCGCGGCGTCCTGCGTAGGTCTTTTGCGGGTAGACTTGCCGCGGAGGTATACGCATATGACGCCCGACAAGGCCCTCGTCCCCCTGTCCGCCACCGGCGCCTTTGCCGGGGCGTACTCCTCCGAGCGGTTCCGGGACAAGCTGCGCCGCCATGCCGCCCGCCTCGGTCGGGATCTCGTCGAACTGGCTCTGCTGCTTTTCTACGCCCTCCAGGCTCCGACCACGCCGCCCTGGGCGCGGGGGGTGATGCTGGGCGCGCTCGGCTACCTCATCAGCCTGGTGGATTTCGTACCGGATCTGACGCCGGTGGTCGGCTACACGGACGATCTGGCGGTGCTTTCGGCCGCTGCGGCCGCGGTGGCGCGCAGCATCACCCCGGCGATCCGCGCCCGCGCCGCGCAGCAGGTGGCGCGCTGGTTCGGCGATCGCGCACCGGGCGGCTGATGCGCCGGGTTTTCGCCAGCCACGATCCGCTGCTCGCCGCCTATTGCCGTACGGTGCTGTCCGCGCATGGCATCGATTGCATCGCCCCGTTCGAGATCCTCGGCGGCGCGGCCGGCCAGATCCCGTTCACGGAGTGCCTGCCCGAGATCTGGGTCGCGAACGATGCCGATGCCTACCGCGCGCAGCGCATCCTCGAGGATGCGCTGGCGGGAGATCCGCTGAACGAGCGCCAGTGGCAGTGCGCGGATTGCGGCGAATGGCTCGAACCGCAGTTCAGCCAGTGCTGGCGCTGCAGCGCGACGCAGTCCGCCTGATCGAGCCCCTGAACCGCCCATCATCGTCGCGAGGCCGAACTGGCCCAGGCTCCGTCAGATTGAAGCCATGAACCACCCCTACGTCGTCGCGAGCGCAGCGAAGCGACCCACGCGGCGCCGAATTGGTTCGGATCGCCTGGATTGCCGCGGCCGCTGCGCGGCCTCGCAATGACGGAGCGGTTCATGCGCGCGTCGCGCGTTGCGGACGTCCGGTCCGGGGTCGTTCGAGACCGATAGCCTCCGCGCCGGCCAGCGTCAGGTCTGTTCCCAGGGCAGGCCGCGTGCGCGCCAGCCATTGACCGTGTTGCGGTGCCCGGCGGCGTCCTTGTCGCCTTCGAAGCCCTCGGCGACGTTGTACAACTCCCGAAAGCCGTGGCGGGCGAGTTCCTCGGCGGCGGCGCGCGAACGCGCACCGCTGCGGCAAAGCGCCAGGATTGGCACCTGTTCGGCCGCGCCGCCGCGCGCCTGCGAGACGGCGCGGCGCACCTGGGCGACGAAGTCCGGACTCACCGCCCAGGTCGGGAACTCCTTCCACGCGACGTGGATCGCGCCGACCGGGTGGCCGACATAGTCGAACTCCACGCGCGAGCGCACGTCGAGCAAGACAGCATCCGGGCGGCCGCGCAGCAGCGCGTGCGCGGCGGCGGGATCGATATCGGCGATGGCGGGTTCGTTCATGGGCGGCGATCCTCCGGGGCGGCGCGCGGCGACGGCGGCCGCATTATAGGCATGCGCGGCGCGTATAATCGCCCGCAAATGCCAAACACCGTCGCGGCCGTCGATCTCGGCTCGAACTCCTTCCACATGATCGTCGCCCGGGCGGCCGGCGATCGGCTGCGCGTCATCGACCGCATGAAAACGATGGTGCGCCTGGCCGCCGGCCTGGACGACCGCAACCGCCTCGGCCGCGCGGTGATGGATAGGGCCGTGGAGTGCCTGGAGCAGTTCGGCCAGCGCCTGTCGGGCCTGAACCCCGAGAACGTGCGCGTCGTGGGCACCAACACGCTGCGCAAGGCGCGCAACGCACCCGCCTTCATCGCTCGCGCGCAGGCCGCGCTCGGCCACCCGATCGACGTCATCTCCGGTGCGGAGGAAGCGCGGCTCATCTACCTGGGCGTCGCGCACAGCATCGACGGCGCACGTGGCCGGCGCCTGGTGATCGACATCGGCGGCGGGAGCACGGAGGTGATCCTCGGCCGGCGCTTCGAGCCGCAGTTGCTGGAGAGCCTGTACATCGGCTGCGTGGGCATGAGCCGACGGTTCTTTGCCGACGGCCGGATCGACGCCGATCGGATGCGCCGCGCGAAGCTCGCGGCGCGCCAGGAGTTCGAACACATCGAGGCCGGCTACCGCAAGGCCGGCTGGAACACCGCCATCGGCGCCTCGGGAACGATCCTCGCCGTACGCGAAATCTGCGCCAACCATCGCTGGAGCCACGACGGCATCACCGCCGCGGCGCTCGCGCAGCTCGAGTCGGCGCTGTGCCGCGCCGGCCATGCCGACGCGCTGCACCTGAACGGCCTGGATCCCGAGCGCGCGCCCGTGTTCGCCGGCGGGGTGGCGATCCTGTCCGCGGCCTTCGAGGCGCTGGGCATCGAGACGATGCAGACCTCCAGCGGCGCATTGCGCGAAGGCCTGCTCTACGACCTCATCGGCCGGATGCAACACGAGGATGCGCGCGAACGCACCGTGTCCGATCTGCTCCTTCGCCATCACGCCGACGTGGCGCACGCAACGCGCGTCGCCCGCACGGTGCGCGAGCTTTTCAAGGCGGTCGCGCGGCGCTGGCGCCTGGATCCGGAAGCCGATGCGCGCCTGCTCAACTGGGCGGCGCTGCTGCACGAGATCGGCGTCTCGGTCAGCCACGGCCAGTACCACAAGCACGGCGGCTACCTGCTGCGGCACATGGACATGCCCGGCTTCTCCAGCGGCGAGCAGGTGGAGCTGGCGGCGCTGGTTCGCGCGCACCGGCGCAAGTTTCCGGTGCTCGAGGAATACGGTGTCGCCCCGGCGGCGGTCGGCCGGGTACGCTGCCTGGCGGTATTGCTGCGGGTGGCGGTGGCCCTGCATCGCTCGCGTTCGACGGCGCGGCTGCCGAAGATCGAGGTGCAAGCGCAGCCGGACGCGCTGCGGCTCGGATTTCCCGCGCGCTGGCTCGACAGGCACCCGCTCAGCCGCGCGGATCTCGCCCAGGAAGCGGACTACCTCCAGGCCGCGGGGGTCAGGCTCAGGTTTCGCTGACGGGGGCCGCGGCGCGGCGCGAGGCATTTCAGCTGCCGCACAGATCCCGCAGCAGGCCCGCCTGGGCGCCACGCGGTTCCTCGCCTTCCGGGGCGCCGGCGCGCAGATAGCTGCCGTCGCTTTGCAGCAGCCACGCCTGGGCGGTGTCGTCGAGGTATCGCTTCAGGGCTTCGTCGATCACGCGCGCCTTGATCCGGGGATCCTCGATCGG
>JBFXBD010000052.1:0-45919 GCA_050183625.1 Gammaproteobacteria bacterium | reverse complement strand
CGCCTGCCCGCCGCGCGCGAGATTGTGCACGACGACGGGATTGTCGGCGACACGGGCGATCTCCGCGGCCTGCAGCATGCGCTCCGGATCCGCCAGCCACTCGAATACGCAGCCGATCGACTGGCAGGAAGGATCCTCCGCCAGGTAGCTGACGTAGTCGGCGACGTCGACGTCGCAGGAATTGCCCGCGGTCAGCACGTGGCTGAGCGGTACGCCGCGGTGCAGCGCCTGGGACAGCGCGTTGCCCATGGCACCGGACTGCGACGCCAGGCCCACCGCCGGGGTGCCGGCGTCGCGGCCGCCGGCCTCATGGATGAACACCGCCGAGAACCCGAGCGGGAAGTTGGAGATGCCCATGCAGTTCGGGCCGACCAGGCGCATGTCGGCCTCGCGCGCGATGGCGACGATCCGCGCCTGCAGGTCGATGAGTTCCGGACGGCCGGATTCGGCGAAACCCGCCGAGAAGATCACCACCCCGCCGACGCCGCGCGCCGCGCACTCCGCGACCAGCCCCTCAACCGCCTCGCGCGGCACCGCGACGATGACGCAGTCCGGCGTCTCCGGCAGGGCGGCGATCGAGGGCCAGCAGGGCAGGTCGCCGATCCGGTCGTAGCGCGCGTTGACGAAGTGCACGCGCCCGGTGTAGCGCGCCATGTTGCGGAACGTGGCCGAGCCGTAGGCGGCCGGGTTCTGGGAGGCGCCGATGATCGCGACGCTTTCCGGCGCGATCAGCCGGCGCATCTGCCAGTGGCGGTAGACCTCGCGTCGTGGAGACGTCATCGTCGCTGCTCCTGTACTACTTGCGGTCCAGATCGCGGAAGGAGCGGCCCTCGGCCGCGAGCTTGCGCAGGAACGGCGCGGGCGTCAGGCGCTCGTCGTAGGCCTTCGACAGCCGGTCCAGGTCCGCGACGATGTTCGCCAGGCCGATCTGGTCGGCGTAGAACATCAGGCCGCCGCGCCAGCGCGGGAAGGCGTAGCCGTGCAGGTAGGTGACGTCGATGTCGGAAGCGCGCAGCGCGATGCCCTCCTCCAGCACCTTCGACGCCTCGTTCACCATCGCGTAGACGATGCGCTTCTCGATGTCCTCGCGGGTGATGTCGGTGCGGGTGATGCCCAGCGCCGCCGCCATCTCGCGCGCCACCTCGTCCACCGCCGGGCTGTGGATCGGCGTGCGGTCGCCGTCCTTGTAGTCGTAGAAGCCGGCGTTGGTCTTCAGGCCGCGGCGGCCGCGGACCACGAGCTGGTACTTGAAGTTGGTGGGCTTGTCCGGAGTCGCGTCGCCCTTGTAGCCGACGTCCAGGCCGGTGACGTCGCTGACGCCGAACGGCCCGAGCGGGAAGCCGAAATCCACCAGCACCTGGTCGACGTCGCGCGGGCTGACGTTGTTGCGCAGCAGGATGTCGTTCATCTGTTCGGTGCGGCGGGCGAAGATGCGGTTGCCGATGAAGCCGTGGCACACGCGCGCCAGCACCGGCACCTTGTCGATGCGCCGGCCCTCGTCCATCGCGGTGGCGATCACATCCTTCGCGGTGGCGTCGCCGCGCACCACTTCCAGGAGCTTCATGACGTTCGCCGGGCTGAAGAAGTGCATGCCGACCACGTCCTGCGGCCGCTTCGTCGTCGAGGCGATCTCGTTGACGTTGAGGTAGGAGGTGTTGGTCGCGATGATGCATCCGGGCCGGCAGATCCCGTCGAGCTGGGCGAAGATCTTCTTCTTGAGATCCATGTCCTCGAACACGGCCTCGATGACGAGGTCGACGTCCTTGAACGCGTCCATCGACAGCGAGCCGGACAAGAGGTTCATGCGCGCATCGACCTCGGCCTGCGTGAAGCGGCCGCTCTTGACGCTATTGGCATAGTTGCGGCGGATGACGCCCAGGCCGCGATCCAGTGCCTCCTGCGCGGTCTCCACGATCCGCACCGGCACGCCCTGGTTGAGGTAGTTCATGGCGATGCCGCCGCCCATGGTGCCGGCGCCGAGCACGCCGACGGTGGCGATTTTCCGGCGCGGCGTGTCCTTGGGCACGTCGGGGATCTTGGTCACCTGGCGCTCGGCGAAGAACGCGTGCTGCAGCGCCTTGGCCTCCGGCTGGTTGTTCAGCGAGTCGAAGAACTCGCGCTCCTTCACGATCGCCTCGTCGAACGGCAGGCGGATCGCCGATTCCACCGCCTGCACGCAGACCTCGGGTGCCTT
Organism: Gammaproteobacteria bacterium; assembly: GCA_050183625.1. Lineage (GTDB taxonomy): Bacteria > Pseudomonadota > Gammaproteobacteria > JADZEE01 > JADZEE01 > JBFXBD01. Next base: position 43,725 of record JBFXBD010000052.1, on the reverse strand, counting down.
GAGGCCGCGCGTGCGCTTGGCCATCGACTTGCGGAAGTCGGCGAACAGCGCCGGGTTGTCGCGCGCCTCGGCGAGCTTGCCGGTCATGTCGCGGATGTTCGCGCGGCGCTTCTCGCCGGCGAGCACCTGGCGCGCAAACTCCATCGTCCGGGCCTTCAGATCGCCCTCGACGATCGCGTCGACCAGGCCGATCTTCAGCGCCTCCTCGGCGCCGACCGTGCTGCCGGAGGTGATCATCTCCAGCGCGCGCTTGACGCCGATGATGCGCGGCAGGCGCACGGTGCCGCCGGCGCCGGGGCACAGGCCGAGCGTGACCTCGGTGAGGCCGAAGCGGCTGCCGGGGCGGGCGATGCGGTAGTGCGAGGCGAGCGCGAACTCGAAGCCGCCGCCGAGGGCGTTGCCGTGGATGCCGGCGATGATCGGCTTGGGGAACACGTCGATCATCTGGTGGATCTTGAACAGCCGGGGAACGCCATCGTCCTTGGCGAACTCGTTGATGTCGGCACCGGCGAAGAAGGTCGAACCGTCGCAGTACACCACCATGGCCTTGACCCCGGGATCCTGCTCGGCGAGCTTCAGCGCCTCGATCACCCCCGAGCGGGCGTGGGAACTGAAGGCGTTGACCGGCGGGTTGCTGCACACGACGACGGCGATGCCGTCCTCGACGCCGTAACGGATCGACTGGGTGAGCTGTTTCATCGCGGGGGGTCTCCAGGTGTCCGGCCCCGGGTCGTGCGCGCGGCAGCACCGGGGCGGGAATGATGCGGTGAGAGCCTGATATATTGCCACGAAACCTGAATCCGGAGAGCCCCGCGCCATGTCCACCGCTGCCGACAAACCCCTGGAAGGCGTCCGCATCGTCGTCATCGAGCAGTACGCCGCCGGCCCGTACGGCTCGATGTTCCTGGCCGACCTGGGCGCCGAGGTGATCAAGGTCGAGAACCGGGCCGCGGGCGGCGACCTGACCCGGGGCGGCGGACCGTTTTTCCTGGGAGCGCAGGACGGCCAGTACTACCAGTCCTTCAACCTGAACAAGAAGAGCGTCACGCTCAACGTAAAGCACCCGCGCGGGCGCGAGATCTTCCACAAGCTGATTGCGACCGCGGACGTGATGTGGAACAACCTGCGCGGCAATGTGCCGGCCGAGCTCGGAATCGACTACCCGGCGCTCGGGCGCGTGAATCCGCGCATCGTCTGCACGCACATCTCGGCCTACGGCCGCGACAACGACCGGGCGGACTGGCCGGGGTACGACTTCCTGATGCAGGCCGAGTGCGGCTGGATGATGGTGAGCGGCGAGCCGGACGGGCCGCCGGCGCGCGCCGGCGTGTCGATCGTCGACCACATGTGCGGCATGACCGCCGCGGTGGGCACCCTCTCGGCGCTGTGGCGCGCGGCACGCACCGGGCGCGGCCGCGACGTCGACGTCAGCCTGTTCGACGTCGCCCTGCACCAGCTGAGCTATCGCGCCACCTGGTACCTGAACGAGCAGTTCGTCACCGGGCGCCTGGCGCGCAGCGCGCACACGATGGAGACGCCGGTGCAGTTGTTCCCGACCGGCGACGGATGGGTCTTCATCATGTGCATGCCGGACAAGTTCTGGACCGTGCTCACCGACGAGATCGGCCGGCCGGACCTGCGCGCGGACGCGCGCTTCTGCACGCCCGACATCCGCCGCCAGCATCGCGCCGAGCTCACCGAGGCGCTGGACGCGGTGTTCCGCCAGCGCACCACGGCCGGCTGGATGGAGCACCTGCGCGGCAAGATCCCCTGCGCGCCGGTGTACGACGTGCCGCAGGCGCTGGACAACCCCTTCGCACGCGCGACCGGCGTATTCCAGGACATCGACCATCCGCAGCGGCCGGGGCTGAAGGTGCTCTCCAATCCGATCCGCCTGGACGGAGCGCGACTGCCGGCCGCCCGCGGGCCGAAGATCGGCGCGCACAACGCCGAGATCCTGGGCGAGCTCGGCTACGGCGGGGAGATCGACTCGCTCGCGGCCGACGGGGTGATTTGATTACGCCGGGCGTTGGGTTCCGAGCGCAGGCTCGGCACGTGGAATCGGTCTTGAATTGCGCGTTTGCAGCGATGCCACCGGGTCGAGGACCGGCAGGCCCGGCCGGCTACCGCTGCGCGGGTCATCCCTGACCCGCTCCGCTGCCGCGATCGCGGCGCTGTGCCATCCATGGCCCGCTTGCGATCGCAGGCCGCCGGCCGGGCCTGCCGGTCCTCGACCCTGCGCCTGTGGCTGTCGTTGCTTCGAAAGTCGCTGCGCGGGCACTCGCCCGGAGATGATCAGAGCGCCGACTCGCACTCGCCGACGATGGCGACACGCATCGAGTCGCGATCCATGAACACGGCCTCGTCGTCGATCAGGATGCGCCCGGCAGGCGTGGCGTAGAACTCACGGAAAGCCTTCCAGGCCGCGTAGTCCTCCCACCAGAACTCGGTGATCACGTCGAAGTCGGGCGCGAAGCCTTCGCTGGTTTTGCCGATGTAGTTGCGCGTGTACCTGCGCAGGCCCTTCAGCACGCGCGCGGCGAGCGGCGCATGGCCGCTCTCGTAGCGCTCGCGGAACGCTTCCGGGGTCCAGCCCGCCTTGCGGCGCGCGAACAGCATCACCTTGTACATCGCCTGTTCCTCAGCGGGGCAGGGCGAGGATGCGCGCGGCGGTGGCGCAGTCGGCGACCGGGCGGCCGGCGGTGCGCGCGAGCGCGACCGCTTCCTCGACCAGTTCGAGGTTCGACGGCGTGCGCGTACCAGCGTAGTCCTCGAGCCCGACGCGAAGATGGCCGCCGCGCTCAAGCGCGTGGCGCGCGAGACCGGAGCCCAGCACGTCGCCGCCGAAGGCGGCCACGGCCCAGGGCAGGCCGCTGCCCTCGAGCAGTTCCAGGTAGGCTTCCAGCGCCTTGAGCGTCGGCGGCAGGCCGTAGGTCAGGCCCGGCTTGCCGTCGACGATGCTGTGATCGCTGAAGTACAGCTTCACGAACGCGCCCGCGGGCAGCTTGCCGGCACGGTGGTAGGCGAGCGTCACGCGCAGCCAGCCCGGCTCGTAGATCGCGATCGACGGGCCGAGCCGCAACCGCTCCAGCTCGGCGACGGTGTAGGCGATGTCGGCGTAGGAATTCGTGTACACGAACTGGCGCGCGCCGGGCAGCCCGTCCGCGCCGGTGCCGGCGATGTTGGTCGAGCCGGGGTCGAGCACGCCCATGCGCATGCCGCCGCGCGCGCTTGGCTCGTAGTGCGCGCACTTGGCGGCGATCGCCGGTGCCGAGTTCGTGGTGCCGTAGATGATCGCATCCGGGCGCGCGGCGAGCACCGGCCGCCAGCCCTCGATGTAGCGATCCGCCGCGGCCTGGCCGGTGAGCGCGAGATCGTCGATGTGGTTGTGGATGATCGACGCTCCGGCGCCCAGGCAGGCCAGGGCATCGGCGGCGATCTGCGCCGGCTGGATCGGAATGTGCGGGTTCCTGCCCAGGCTGGAATAACCGCTCAGCGCGCATTCGATGATGACGGGCGCGGACATCAGATGATCCGCCCCGGCCGCGCCGCGGTATAGCGGCCGCGATCCACGACGACCTGGCCGTTGACGATCGTGCACTCCACGCCCTGCGGGCGGCGCACGTAGCGGCCGTTGCCCCCGGGCACGTCATCCACCCACTGCTCCTCGCCGCGCGCGATCGTGTCCGGATCGAACAGCACCACGTCGGCATACCGGCCCGGCACCAGCACGCCGCGATCGGCGATGCACCAGTCGCGCGCGATCTCGCCGGTCAGGCGCTGTACCGCGCGCTCCAGCGACAGCACCCGGTGCTTGCGGACGAATTGCTCGAACAGGTAGCAGGTGTCCCCGACACCGGCGAACTGGGTGATGTGGGCCCCGGCGTCCCCGGCGCCGATGTGCACCGCCGGGTGATCCAGCAGCACCCCCACCGCGTCCACGTCCGCGTGCATGTAGTCGGTGACGGAGAACTGCGTCTGCAGATCATCGGCGACGGCGATGTCGAGCAGCACGTCGGTGTAGGACCTGCTCTCGCGCTCGGCGACCTCGGCAACGCGCGCGCCCAGGTAGCGCGCGTTGGCGCCGGACTTCACCTGCCTGACCGTGAACTGGTCCAGCACCTTCTGGTAGGGACGCAGTTCGGATTGCAACTGCGCGCGCAGGGAACGATCGGCGAACGTGGCGACGCGATCGGCGATCGGCAGGTCGAGCGCACGGCGCCAGGTCGGGCACTTGGAGAACAGCGCGGAGCCCTTGGCGAGTTCCACGGTCATGTCCAGCGGCCGGGTCTGCACCTGCGCGTACAGCGGTGCGCCGCGCGCACGCCAGCCGTTCACGCGCGCGAGCAGCTCGCGCCAGCGCGTGCCGGTGGCGGGCGACTGCAGGATCGCGTTCAGCGTGCACTTCACGCCCGTTTCCAGCGCCAGGGAGCCGAAGTCGTCGATCTGCGCATCCGCCTCGCGCCGGCGCGAGAGCCGCGGTGCCACTTCGACCACGCCGCGGCCGGCCTCGGCCAGCACCCGCATCAGCGCCAGCCGCTCGCGCCGGTCGGCGAATTCGCACGGCAGCGGCCGGCCGCACTCGTCCAGGTGCGCGTAGGTGTAGGACAGGCCGAACGCGCCGGCGGCCATGGCCTCGCGCAGCAGCGCGCACATCGCCTCGATCTCGGCGTCGGTCGCGGCCCGCTCCTGGGAGGCCGCGCCCATCGCGTACAGCCGCAGCACCGAGTGGCCGATCAGCACGCCGACGTTCGGGCCCAGATCCCGGCCGAGCCAGGCGAGGTATTCCGGCACCGTCTCCCACTGGAACGGCACCGTGCTCTCCAGCAGGCGGCCCTCCATGTCCTCGACCGAGCCGAAGAGCTGGATCAGCCGGCCGCGATCCGCCGGGCGGACCGGCGCCAGGCCGATGGAGCAGTTGCCCATCACCAGCGTGGTGACACCGTGCTCGGGCGACGGATTGGCGAGCCGATCCCAGCACAGCTGCGGATCGTAGTGGGTGTGGATGTCGATGAACCCGGGCGCGGCGACCCGGCCGCCGGCGTCGATCTCGACCGCGCCGGCGCCGGGCACGGCGCCGACCTCGGCGATCCGATCCCCGGCGATGCCGATCGCGCCGGCGAAGGCGGGCGCGCCGGTGCCGTCGACGATGCGGGCGTTGCGGATGACCAGCGAAAGCTCGGACATGGCGGACCTCCTGCGGATCGCGGGCGTCGCCGCCCGGGTGGGGGCTTTGCAGCCTAGCAAGGCGCCGGGTGGCGCTCAACCCGCCGAACAGGCGCGCTCAGCGGCCGGTGAACACCGGGTCGCGCCCGGCATTGAAGGCCGCCAGGCCCTCGTCCCCATCGGCCGACAGGGCGCAGCGCACCATGTTGCGCGATTCGCGCTCGATGAAGCGCGGCAGTTCCTCCTCCAGGGCCGCGTTCATGTTGTCCTTGATGTAGCGCATCGCCAGCGGCGCGCCGGCGGCCAGCCTGCGCGCCAGCGCGGCGACCTCGGTGTCCAGCGCCGCCTCCGGCACGACGCGGTTGGCGATGCCCAGTCGCAGCGCGGCATCGGCGTCGATCCGATCCCCCAGCATGTAGATCTCCTTGGCACGGGCCGGCCCGACCAGGCGCGCCAGGAACCAGCTGCCGCCGTAGTCGCCGGAGCGCGCCAGGCGCGCGAAGGCCGGCAACAGGGACGCGGCCGGCGTCATGATGCGCAGATCGCAGGCCAGCGCCAGGCTCATGCCCGCGCCCGCGGCCACCGCGTGCACGCGCGCGATCGTCGGCTTGGGCATGTCGTGCAGCAGGCGCGCGGCCTCGGCGGCCCGCACCAGGCGCTGCACCCGCAGCTCGTGATCCATCCACAGCGGGCTGTCGCCCCAGCGCGCGAGCAGCGGATCGCCCTCGTCGACGTGGCGCGCGGCGAACGCATCGCCGCCGGCGCAGAACGCCTTGCCCGCACCGGCGAGCACCACCACCCGCACCGCGGGGTCGTCGGCCGCCGCCGCCACGGCCTCGGCGAGCAGGCGTTGCAGCGTGGTGTTCAGGGCGTTGCGTACGTCGGGGCGGTTCAGCGTCAGGGTGAGCACGCCGTGCTCGTCGAGATCGGACAGCAGGATGGGGGCTTGCATGGTGGTTCCGTGGCGGCCGTGGGCAGTGCGGCGATTCTGCCCGATCCGGGCGCCCGGCCGTGACGCACCCCGGCCGGGCGCACCCAGGCAGCCTGCCGGCGAGGACCGTCCGGCGGCCCGGGTTTGGCAGGCGCGGGCCCATGGACTAGGATTCGTGGACGGCCAGGGAGGAAGGTCCATGAATGCAAAGTCCGCGGTTGCCGGGTTCGCAGGCCGATGGCTGCTCGCCGTCGCGCTCACGACGTCATTCACCAGTGCTTCCGCTGCGGTGCTGCTGCGCCTGGAGCGGATCAGCGACACGGACGTCCGCCTCGTGGGCAGCGGCACGCTCGGCGACACGCTGCCGGCGGAAAACCGGCACTCGCTGTACCTCGTCGATCCGTTTTCGGTACGTCCCGCGCCACTATCGAACCACCCGATCCTCGATTCCTCCGAGCTGAGCGCGGGAGACTTCGACTTCAACTTCGCCAACGACGCCGGAAGCGGCATCGGCGCCAGCTTCAACAACGTGATCTACATCGGCCGCGACATCGGCGTGCTGCCGTTTCCCGAGATCCCATCGAACGAACCGCTCGCCGGGAGCATGCTGCTGCACCTCACCGCCGGCGCGACCTTCGCGCCCATCGGCGCCAGCGGCGAGGTGTACTGGGGCACGACCACCGGCAATATCCGCGGCGTGCTCTCCGGAACGTGGGAAATGGTGGAACCCAGCCCCGTGCCGCTGCCCGGCGCGATCGGCCTGGCGCTCGGCGGGACGGTTCTGCTCAGGCTGTTCTCCGGGCGCATCGCGCCGGCGAAGGCGGCCTGACACCCGATTCGTCGACCCAGGTGCGTCAGGCCCCAGAGCTTGTCGGCGCGGCGTTCGTACTCCACGCAGGCCTTCAGGCACGCGAGCACGTCGGGCACCGATCCTCGGGCACGATGGTGCCGGCGATGGTGCGGACGATCGCCAGTTCCTACTCGCCCACGCCATCGCAATACCCGGCGAGCAGACAGGCGTCGTGCAGCGGGCGGACTCCGGTCTTGCGCTCGATTTTCCCGAGTCGGGAAACCGACGCACACGCCGCATAGCCGCGCTACCATGACATCGATCGGAACGAGGAACGGCCCATGCCCGGTTGCATCCGCCAAAGTACGACGCTCCCAACGTCCGCCCGGCAGCTCTACGACATGTACTTGAGCCCGCGCGCGCATGCAGCGTTTACCGGCGCGCCCGTCACCATCGGGCGCAAACCAGGTGCGCGATTCAGCGCGTTCGGCGGCCAGATCTTTGGAAGCATCCTTGCGACGGTTCCGGGCCGATTGATCGTGCAACGCTGGCGCTCGACGAACTTCGCGGCGGGCGATCCGGACTCCACGTTGATATTGTCATTCACGCCTGTATCCACCAAATCCGCGCGCATCGATCTGGTACAGATCGACGTGTCCGACGCCGATCTCGCCGGGGTGCGCAAAGGCTGGCCCAAGTACTACTGGCGACCGTGGCGCATGGCGTTGCTGGCGGGCAAGCGCGTCTGAAAGATGAATTCCTCGATGTTGCGCTCGCGCTGGCTGCGCTACGGGCTATTTCTCGTAGTCATCGCAGTCGCGGCCGTGCTGATGTCTTCACGAAACTCGGATCGCGAGGATCCTTTGCCGAACGCAGCCATCGACACTTCGCGCCACGCGACGGTCGCGCTGTTCGGCGCGAGCGGCACGGCCGGGGACGGCGTGCTCAAAGCGCTGCTGGCCGACACGGGCGTAACCAAAATCCACGTCGTCACGCGCCGTACGACGCCCCGCATCGACGCAGGAGTCGCTTCGGGCCGTGTTGAAGTGCACATGCACCGCGACTTTCTCGACTATGCGCCGATTGCGGCGGCGCTCGCCACGATCGATGCTGCGTATTGGGCATTGGGCACCTCCGCACGCAACGTCAGCGATACCGAGTACGGCGTCATCCACGTTGATTTTCCGCTCGCGTTCGCGCGTGCCTGGCTTGCCGCACGTGGCGACGCGGCGATTTCGTTTCATCTGGTCAGCGGCGGGGGCGCGGGGGCCGATTCACGCATGCACTGGGCGCGCGAAAAAGCGCGCGCGGAACGGGAGTTGACCGAGCTCGCGCGAGGCACCGGACTGCGCGTAATCTTGTATCGACCGGCCTTCATCGTGCCGACCGCCGAGCGCGCGCATTTCGGGCACAAGCTCATGCAACGTCTGTTCGGATCCATGGGCATGGCCATCGAATCCAGCGCGATCGGCGCAGCGATGCTCGAAACCAGCGCGCGCGCGGACAACATCGCGCACGGAACAATCCTCGAGAACAGACAGATCCAACGTCTCGCCGACGCATATGAACTGCGCGCCGGTTCGACACCCCACCTCGCTGGCAAGATGACGAAGCCTCCATGAGTCTCGCCGCCATCAGTCGCACCGCACTCATCACGGCGCAAACGCGCGCGATACATACCGGCTGCATAGTTCGCACCCGCCATACGTAGGACCGACTCGCTGCCGCGGTTCGTGCCGGAAAACGCCAGTACGTCGTCATCGGCGCGGGACTCGACAACTTCGCGCTGCGCCAACCTGCCGGATTCGAGGATATGCGAGTCGTCGAGATCGACCACCCGGCGCGGCGTCAGGACCCGATTGGCCGCGCCGCCACGCCCAGGTCCCGCCAGGCCGCCGGGTGGCAGGTGAATATCAGGATCTGGTGGCGCGACGCGGCGTCGTACAGCACCCGCTTCATCTGCCCGAGGCGGTCCTCGTCGGTGTTCACCAGCGCATCATCGAGAATGAGCAGCGTCGGGCGGCCGGCCTCCTGCAGCAGGTCGGCGTAGGCCAGGCGCGCGACGATGCCCATCTGCTCGCGGGTGCCGACGCTGAGTTGCTCGAATTCGCCGCTCTCGGGGCCGAGCGGCCCGGCGCGGGTGATGGGCCCGGGGGAGAGATCGTCCGCCACCTCGATGCGGGCGCCGGGAAAGAGGATTTGCAGGTAACGGTCCAGGTGCTTCTGCAGCGGCGCGCGCAGGCGCCGGGCGAGCGCGGCGCGCTTGTCGCGCAGCAGGCCGAGCAGATGGTCCAGCGCCTGCGCTCGCCGGGCGAGTTCCTGCGCGCGGCGCGACGCCGCCTCGTGCTCGCGTTCGAGCTCCGCGTGCTGTTCCTCCAGGCCGAGCGCACCTTGCGTCTCCAGCGCGATCTCCAGGTCCCGGATGTCCTGCCGGCGGCGCTCATGCGCCTGCTCCAGTTGCCGGGCGCTGGTGGACAGGCGGTCGACATCCTGGCGCAGCAACGCCAGGTTCGCATTCTTCAGCTCGGCTTCGATCGCCTGCGCCTGCTCGCGGATGGTGGCCTCGCGCGCGAGGGTATCGGTCAATGAGTCCCGGGCCGCGGACATGCGCTGCGCGCGCAGGGGGTCATTCACCGTCTTTTCCGCCGCCGCCAGTTCCTGGCGCGCGGCGAGGTGCGCGCCCTGCGCGCGCGCTGCGTCCAGGCGCGCCTGGGTCAGCGCGGCGGCGGCGGCCTGCAGATCCTCGTTCGCACGCTGCGCTTCGGCCTCGGCATCGGCGCGGGCAGGCAACGGGCCGTCGCCCTCCGCCGGCTCCGGCAATGCCGCGAGCGTCGCACGCAGTTCGGCCAGCCGCGCGGTGCGCGCCTGATGGTCGGCTTCGAGCGCCTCCACGCCCTGCGGCGCCAGCACTTCGAGCAGCTTCCGGGACGCTTTCGCATCCTTCTGCCGGCTCGCCGCCTGGCGCGCACGTTCCTCGGCTTCGGCCACGGTGGCGGCGCCGATCCGCGCCAGCAGTTCGTTCAGTTCCGCGGCCAGGGCGTCGCGCTGCGCCGCGAGCGCGCCGAGATCCGTGCCGCCGGGCGAGACGCCGATGCGGCCCACGCCGTCGATCTCGATCTCCGTCCGGCTGACGACGATGCGACGCGCACGGCCTGCGATCGTCTCGGCGCCGGCCCGCACCGACTGCCCGTCGGCCAGATCGAACTCTAGCGAGGTGGCAATCGCGTCGAGTTGCACGCGCTTGTCGCGCAGCGAGTCCGAGCATTCCTGGAGCGTCTTCAGATCCGCAGGGGCGACGGCGAGCGACTCGGCCTCGGCCTGGAGGCGAACCAATCGAACGCGCTCCTCATGCGACTTTGCCAACGAGACGGCCAGCGTCTGCAACGAGGATTCCATTTCGCCGGCCGTTCTGGCCAGGTCGGCGCGGGCGGCGGCTGCGCGCGCGCGTTCGACGCGCTGCCGCGCCTGCGCGTCGGTCATGGACGCCTGGGCGTGCCGGATTTCCCGTGCCTGCACTTCCGCCTGCGCGGACCGCTCGGCTGCCTCGGTCCTGTGCACGTCCTGCGCGCGCGCGATGACGGCGCGATCGTCGCGTTCGAAGGCGCTCAGTTCGGACCGCAGCGCCACGGCCTGGGCCGTGGCCTGGCGCATCGACGCCTGGGCGGACGCAAGCCGGCCTTCCAGGCCCTCGGCGTCCGCCAGACGCTCCTGGGCCTGCTGCAACTGCCGGCGGATCGCTTCCCAGGGGCGTTCCTGCCCGTCGCGCAGATGCTCGCGCCGCAATGCGGTCAGCCGATCGACGCTGTCGCGGTAGCCGGCGATCTGGGCGCCGAGCGCGTCGATGTCCGTCACCAGTGCTTCCCTGCGCTGCAGCGCGGCCGCGTACTCGCCGCGGGGGTTGCCCGTGGCGGGCGTGAGCAGTTCGTTGCGCGCCGCCTCGACGGCGCGCAGCAGGGCATCGCCGCTCGAGGAAGTGAGATCCCCGAGCGACTCTCCCAGCACCTGGCGCAGGTGGTCCGCCGCGTGCGCGACCGCGTCCGCGAGTTCGTGCGCGCTGCCCTGGCGGATCCACAGCAGCCCAGGGATCCCCATGTGCTCGGGAGCGCTCGCGCCCTTGCCGGCGAACCTGAAGCCGAGCAGGCCGGCGAGGTGATCCTCGGCGGCGACGCCGTCCAGCGGCGGCTGGCCGTCGATCCGCAGTTCGCAGCGCCTGCGGCCCAGGAAGGCCTTGGTGAGATGATGCCGCCGGCCGCCGATCTCGAACTCCAGTTCCACCGTGGGCGTCGCGCCGGCGTCGCCCCAGGGCCGCAGGTGCTCGACGCTGCCGGAACGATGCCGCTCGAAGAAGGCGGCCCGGATCGCCTCGGCCACGGTCGACTTGCCGGCCTCGTTCGGCGCGGCGAACAGGTTCAGGCCGTCGGCGAATCCCTCGATAGCCAGCGGCTCGCGGAAACGCTTGAAATGCTCGATGCGAAGGCGCCGCAGCTTCACCTGGCGGACTCCGGGACCGGCGCCGGTCGCGCGCCGATCTCGTCGAGCATGCGCGCCAGGATCACCAGCGCATCGCGCGCCTGCTGCGACTGCGGCCCGCCCTGCTCCTCGCGCAACTGTTCCAGCACCTCGCCGACGTAGCCGTCCGCATGCAGCGCCGCGATGTCCTCCGCCGTGGGCGCAAGCGCCAGGCCGTGCGCCTCGTGCACCAGCGCCCGCACGCGCGCGCGCGCGGACTGAACGCCCTGGTCCAGGCGCCGCTGCCCACCCAGGTCGCACACGCCGGACACGCGCAATTGCAGCACGTCGTCCGCCCCCGACTGCGCGAGCGCGTGCAACACCGCGTCCACGTCGCTGGGCACGGCGAGCTGGAACTCCAGCGACTGCCAGCGGTAGCGGCCGGTGGGCAGCGGCTGCACCGCGGGCGCGGCACCCGGGCCCTCGATCGACACCAGCAGCGCCTGGCCGGAGTCGTTGGCCTTGAAGCGATCGGTCTCGGGCGTGCCGGCGTACCAGGTGCGCGCGTCGATGCGCTTGCTGCCGTGCCAGTCTCCGAGCGCCAGATAATCCAGGCCGGCGATTTGCGCGCGGCCGGCGGCGATCGGGTTGGGCGAGTCGATGTCCGCGGCGAGGACGCCCTGGACGCAGCCGTGGGCGAGGCCGATGCGCGGCAGGCCCTGCGGGGTGGATGCGGTGGCGAACCACTCGGTGAGATCGCCGTGGGTATGGCGCTGCACCAGCGGCGCGGGCAGCAGCGCGAACCGTTCGCCCACCACGCGCACGCCGGGCTCCAGGCAGGCGCTGACATTGGCCGGGATCGCACCCAGGCGCCGCGCCCGGGTCCAGACCGATTCGGCAAGCGCGGCGTCGTGGTTGCCGGGCAGCAGCAGCCAGGGTCCGGCATAGCCCTGCATGGCGTTGAAGAGACGGCCGATGGTCTTGTCCGAGACGGTCTGCGCGTCGAACACGTCGCCGGCGACCAGCACCGCGTCGACGCCGTGCTCCACGGCGAGCGCCGCCAGCCGCTCGACGGCCTGGAAACGCGCTTCGGACAAGGTCGCTGCGTCGTCGGGCTCGAACTGCGCGTAGACCCGGCCGATTTGCCAGTCGGCGGAATGCAGCAAGCGTAACGCCATGGCCTTTCCCCGTGAGCCTGCCCGTCGCCTGGACAGCGGCACATGCTACCCCGGCGGCACGGCTTCGAACCACGCGCCCCGGACGCAATGTTGTGCCGCGGCGGGTGGCGGGCGTAGCCTGGGCCGCCATCATCCGCGATAGGAGCCTCTCCCATGCCGGTCATCGAACCCGTGCCGATGGAGCACCTGGATCCCGAACTGCGCGATCTGATCGCCGAGAGCCGCGCCTCGGGCATGCTCAGCACCAGCGTCCCGAACCGCATCTGGGCCTACCGGCCGGAACTGTCCAAGGACATGATCCGGCGCTACAGGCTCTCCTTCAACAACGGCATCCTGGAGCCGCGCCTGTGCGAGCTGGTGCGGCTGCGGATCGCCGCGTTCAACGACTGCGTCGCCTGCAAGATCGCGCGCAAGTCGCCCGAGGTCAGCGAGGAGGACGTCGCCTGCCTGTCCTCGGACGACGCGCGCTTCACCCCGCGCGAGCGGCTGGCGCTGAAGTTCGCCGAGCTGTTCGTCACCGACCATTTCGCCATCGACGACGCGCTGTTCGCGCAGCTGGGCGAGGTGTTCTCCAAGGCCGAGATCATCGAGCTGGGCTTCCAGGTCTCCGGCGCGCTCGCCGGTGGCCGGCTCGCGCACGTGCTGCGCGCCTACGAGAACGACGAGCAACCGCCGGTGCTGCGCTACGAGGGCGAGTTCGCGCCGGCGAAGGACGCCAAGAGCGCGGCCTAGATGGGCCTGCTCGAAGGGCGGGTGGCGATCGTCACCGGCGCCGCGCGCGGCATCGGCCGCGCGCACGCGCTGTGCCTGGCGGCCGAGGGCGCGTGCGTCGTCGCGAACGATCTCGCGGGCTGCGAGGAAACGGTCGCGACCATCGTCGCGGCGGGCGGCCGGGCCGTGGCCCTGCACGCAGACTGTTCCGACTGGGCGCAGGCGCGTGCACTCGTCGATCATGCGGTGCGGACGTTCGGTTCCCTGCACGCGCTGGTCAACAATGCCGGCGTCAATCGCAGCATCGCCTTCGAGCACATGAGCGAGACCGACTGGGACCTTGCCATCGCCGGCAACCTGCGCGCGGCCGTGGCGCCGACGCGGGCCGCCGTGGCGTGGTGGCGCGAAACGGCGGCCGCGGGGCGGCCGATCGCCGGCAGCGTCGTCAGCACGACCAGCGGCGCGGGCCTCGTCGGCAACGTCGGCCAGGCCCACTACGGCGCGGCGAAGGCCGGCGTGGCGGCGTTCACCGTCATCGCCGCGCAGGAGTTGCGGCCGCACGGGATCCGGCTGAACGCGATCGCGCCGGCGGCGCGCACTTCGATGTCGAGCGAGAGCCCGGCCGTGGCGCGGATGATGCGCGCGCCGGACGACCCCGCCGCGTTCGACGCCTGGGCGCCGGCCGAAGTCGCGCCGCTGGTCGCCTGGCTCGCGAGCGCCGGCTGCACCGCGACCGGCCGCGTATTCCACGTCCGCGGCGGCACGATCGCCTGCTTTCAGGGCTGGTCGCTCGGGCCGACGCTGACCACCGATCGTCCCTGGAGCGCGGCTGACCTTGCCGCGCGCCTGCCTGCGCTGGTCGCGGCGGCCGAGCGCCTGGATGCCGCGCGCCCGGTGCCGAACGCCGACCTGCGCCGCCAACTCGCCTGATCCGTCCATGACCGATCTGTCCGGCAGGGTCGTCATCATTACCGGCGCGGCGCGCAACATCGGCCGCACCACCGCCGAACACCTGGCTCGCAGCGGCGCGCGCGTGGCGATCGTCGACATCGACGCGGAAGCGGCGGCGACAGCCGCGCGCGAGATCGGCGCGGAGGCAATCGGGCTGTGCGCGGACATTGCCGACCCCGGCCAGGTGGCGGCCATGGTGGCCGCCGTGCACGCGCGCTTCGGCCGCATCGACGGGCTGTTCAACAACGTGCGCGTGCTGACGCCGGAGATCATCGCCGGGGACACGCATGCCGCGGACATCGATCTCGACGTCTGGGACCGGATCTTCGAGGTCAACGTCCGCGGCACGCTGATCGTCAGCAAGTCCGTCATACCACACATGCTCGCCGCTGGCGCGGGTTCGATCGTCAACATGGCGTCGATGGAAGGGCTCGCGCCTCGCGCGGGGGTCCGCATCGGCTACGCGACATCAAAGGCCGCGATCGTGCAGATGTCGCGGCACATCGCCGCCAGCTACGGCAAGCAGGGCCTGCGCTGCAACGCCATCGCCCCCGGCACGACGATGACGGACAGCATCCGCAGGAACCTGACCGAGGCCCAGCGGGCGCGGGCGCTGGAGACGATCATGACGCCGTATCTCGGCGAGCAGATCGACATCGCGCATCTGGTCGCCTTCCTGATGAGCGAAGACAGCCGCTATATCACCGGCCAGGTGATCTCCATCGACGGCGGCGCGCTGGCGTTCAGGCCCGACTGAACCGGAGCCGGGGCGCATCGTCGCGGAAGGGCCGCCGTGCCGTCGCGGCATCGGATCGGGTACTGTGTTGCCGTCATCGGCGCCGTCCGGTGGCGGCCGCGGGAGGTTCATCCGCGAGACGGCGGCCCGGCGGCCGCGTGCGAAATCCGTCATGGAGGTTCTCGATCATGGGTAATGTCATGCGCCCGCTCGTACTGGTACTGGCCCTGCTGCCCGCTGCGCTGCCGGCGGCGGAATTGAAGATCGGGGCGAACGATTCGGTCGCCACCGTGCTGGCGGCACACAGCGGCAAGAAAGTCACCGTGCGCCTGCGTGCCGGGCAGGATCTCACCGGCGTCGTGCGCACGGTGAACGGCACCAGCGTGCAGATCGGCGAGTTGAGCGGCCAGGAGTTCTTCGACGCCGTGATCCGGCTCGACGCAATCGACGCGGTCGTGGTGCGGGTGCGGGAACGCTAGCAGCAGGTCGTCAACTCGCGAGCCCGGGGCGACGCGCGGCCCAGGGCTGGGCCTGCTCCAGCGCGCGCGCGATGCGCAGCACGGTTTCCTCGCCACCGCGCCGGGCGATGATCTGCAGGCCGGCGGGCATGCCGTCGACGAAACCGCAGGGCACAGAGGCCGCGGTCAGTCCGGTGGCGTTGACGAAGATCGTCGCGGCGGCGTACTCCTGCGTCGGATGCGGCAGGTCCCACGCATCCTGCACCTGCGGCGCAACGCGGCCGGTGGTGGGGGTCAGCAGCGCATCGAAGCGTTCGAACAGGGCGTTGCAGCGTGCGATCAGCGCGCTTCGTGCCCGCCATGCCGCGCGTTCCTGGCCGATGCCCGGGCGCCCGGCGGCGAGGAACTCCTGCGTATACGGCGCCAGCCTCTGCCGGCGCGCAGGATCGGCGGCGATCGCCTCGAACCAATCGGCCAGGTAGGCGACCACGATCGCGCCGAGTTGTTCGCCCGGCACCTGGATCGCTTCGCCCGCGTCCTCCATCCGCGCGCCGAGCGCTTCCAGCGTCCGCGCGGCCGCACGTGCCAGCCGTTCGACATCGGGCTCCACGCGGGCGGCCGGGAAGGTCACCCAGCCGAGCTTCATTGCGCCCACGCCCGATTCGATCGAAGCCAGCCAGTCCGCGGGCGGCGCCGCCATGGCGTACGGATCCTCGTCATCCGGCCCGGCGATGATCTGCAGGATCGTCGCGGCGTCGCGCACGTCGCGCGTCATCGGCCCGACGTTCTGGAACACGAAGCCGGGGTAGCCGCCTTCCGGCGGCAGCGCGATGCGCGGCACGCGCCCGGCGCTCGGGCACAGCCCGAAGATCCCGCAGTAGGCGGCCGGCAGGCGGATCGATCCGCCGTCGTCGCCGCCGATCGAGGCCGGATTGATGCCCGCGGCGACGCTCGCCGCCGATCCGCCGCTGGACCCGCCGGCGCTGCGCCGGATGTCCCACGGGTTGAAGGATTCACGCATCAGCCGGTTGCGCGTGCGGCCGACCACCTGGAACTCAGGCACATTGGTCTTGCCCAGGATGATCGCGCCCGCCCGGCGCAGCCGTGCCACCAGCGTCGCGTCGCGGCTGGGGACCAGGTCCGCGTACAGCAGCGAGCCCCAGGTCGTGCGCAGGCCGCGCGTGGGAATCGAATCCTTGATGGAGATCGGAATACCGTGCAACGGCGCCAGGACGCCGTCGTCGAACAGCGCCTGCTCGGCGCGACGCGCCTGCGCCATCACCTCGGGCGCGTCGACCGTAACGAAGGCGTTCAATTGCGGGTCGAGCCGCTCGATGCGTTCAAGGGCGTGGTGCGCCACTTCCAGCGGGGAAAGCGTGCGTGCCGCGAATGCCTCGCGCATCTCGCGCAATGTCATCCAGTCCAGTTCGTTCACCGTACCCTCCCATTCGCCGGATCGGCGGCGGACATGCATCGAGCCATCGGGCGTCGTTCGCGCGCGGATCAGTCGAAGAACGCCGGCGGCTCGCGGCGGCTCCGGAAACGCTTCATGTCGTGGTCGACCCAGATCCGCCCGTGCTCACGCTCGACCAGGGCCTGCATGCGCGCCCGCGAGTGCGGGGTCGCGGTGGCGGCCTCGCGCGGCGGCACCCGGTTCAGCACCAGCTCGGCCTCGTAGTGGTAGAGATCGCCGCTGAGAAGCACCGGGCCCTCGCGCGCCAGGCGCACGAACAGGCTCTGGTGGCCGGGCGAGTGCCCGGGCGTGGACTGCAGGACCACCGTACCGTCGCCGAACACGTCGAAGTCACCGTCGAGCGCCTCGACCTTGCCGGAATTCAGGCGCGCCACGGCATCGGCCGGGGTGAACGGGTATGGCCGGGCCGCCACCTGCGCAACCTCGGCACGCTGGACCAGCAGCCGGGCCGCGGGGAACCGGGCGAGGTTGCCGACGTGATCGAAATGGAAATGCGAGACCGCGACCATGTCGATGTCCTGCGCCGCGATCCCGATTGCAGCCAGCTGCGGCTCGATCGTCGCCGGCACGTCGAGCGTCATGTCGCCGACCCGGTCCGCCCTGCCCGCGTGCGCGTCGCCCAGGCCGGTATCGAACAGCAGGAATTCGGACCCGTGCCGGATCAGGTAGCACGGCACGGCCATGTCGGTGATCCCGGCCTCCTGCGGCGTGACGCCCCAATGCTGCGTGCTCGTGGTGCGCAGGTAACCGCAGTCGAGCACGTACAGCCGCAGGTCGACCGGCTCGCGAGCCCGGCACGGCGAAGACGCGAGCGTCGCGACCGCGAGCGCCAGGACGATGCGTTCGATGAGGGACAAGTCATCAGCCTCCTGAAGGTTGCCGGCCTGCCGCGGCGCCACGTCCGCCGCTATTGAACGGCACGACGCCCCACGTGCCCGTTCGGGATTATAGAATGCAGGGCTACGCAATCGCCCAAGCCCATGAGGTTCGCCGACCGCATGCACACGGAGCCCCGCGACGCCGACTGGCTCAATCGCAATCTCACCCGCGGCGCGTTCCACCGCTGGCTCGGCCTGACGGTCACGCGGACGGACCACGAGCAGGGTTCGGTGGAAATCCATGTGCCGTGGCGCGAGGAGTTCGTCGGCAGCCCGCAGCCGGCCTGGGCGCACGGCGGCATCCTGGCGGCGCTGGTGGACGTCGGCGGCTTCTTCTGCGTCGCGGCGGCGACCGGCAGGCTCTCGGTCACGATCGACCTGCGCACGGACTTCCACCGTGCCGCGACGCCCGGTGACCTGCTCGTCCGCGCGCGGATCGTCAAGGCGGGCGGTACCATCATCACCTCGGACGTGCAAATCCTGGACACCGGCCTGGAACTGGTGGCCTCCGGGCGTACCGTCACCACGGTCAAGCGATGAGCCCTGCGCGACGGAGGCCGGCATGAAGACGGTGCGCATCGGCGGCGCCGGCGGTTTCCTCGGCGACAGTTCCACCGCCGCGCCGCAGCTTCTGCGCGGCGGCAACCTCGACTACATCGTCCTGGACTATCTCGCCGAGGCGACCATGTCGCTGCTCGCGCGCGGCCAGGCGCGCCAGCCCGAGGGCGGTTTCGCGCGCGACTTCACCGACTGGATCTGGCGTGACAACCTGCGCGAACTGAAGATCCGTGGCGTGAAGCTGGTCACCAATGCCGGCGCGCTGAACCCGCGCGCGTGCCGCGCGCGGATGGAGGCAATCGCCGCCGAAGCGGGGCTGAGCTTCCGCATCGCGGTGATCGAGGGCGACGACCTGCGCCCGCGCCTGCCCGCGATCGCGGGGCGCGGCCTCACCGAAATGTTCACCGGCGCGCCTTTCCCCGAGCCGGCGCGCGTGCTGAGCGCGAACGCCTATCTCGGTGCCGGGCCGATCGCCGCCGCCCTGGATGCCGGCGCCGAAATCGTCATCACCGGCCGGGTGGTGGACTCGGCGCTGGTGCTCGGACCGCTGATGCACGAGTTCGGCTGGAGTGCGTCGGACTACGACCTGCTCGCCGCGGGTTCGCTCGCCGGCCACGTACTCGAATGCGGAGCGCAGGCCACCGGCGGCCTGTTCACGGACTGGGAGCAGGTGCCGGACTGGGCGCACATCGGCTATCCGATCGCGGAGTGCACGGCGGACGGCAGCTTCGTGGTCACCAAGCCCGACGGCACCGGCGGGCTGTGCGTACCCGCGACCGTGGCCGAGCAGATCCTGTATGAGATCGGCGATCCGCAGGCCTACCTGCTGCCGGACGTGGCCTGCGACTTCTCCGGCGTGCGCGTCGAGAGCGCCGGACCGGGCCGGGTCCGCGTAAGCGGCGCGCGCGGCCGCCCGCCCACCGGGCGCTACAAGATCTGCGTGACCTGGCGCGACGGCCATCGTTGCATCGCGGTGATGCCGGTGCTCGGCCGCGACGCAGCGCGCAAGGCCGCGCGCCAGGCGGACGCGGTGCTCGAACGCGTCGCAGAGATGCTGGCCCAGCGCAACCTGGCGCCGCTGCGCGCGGCGCGGGTGGAAACGCTGGGCGCGGAGGCGAGCTACGGCGCGCACGCCGGCGCGGCGGCGCGCGCGACGCGCGAGGTGGTATGCAAGATCGCCGTCGAGCACGAGGACCCGAAAGCCCTGGAAGTGTTCCTGCGCGAGTTCGACTCGCCGGCCACGTCGATGGCGGTCGGCAGCGCGGGCTGGTTCGGCGGGCGGCCGGCGATTGCGCCGGTGGTGCGGGTGTACTCATGCGCGCTGGATTGGGCCGAAATCGAGGCGACGATCTCGCTCGACGGCGTCGACCGGAGCTGGTCTGCACCATCGACGCCCGCGCGCTTCGATCCAGCAACCATGGAACGCCCCGCGCCGCCTCCGGCACCGGCGCCGGCCGCGCGCATGGTCGAGCGGCGCCTCATCGACCTCGCCTGGGCACGTTCGGGCGACAAGGGCGATGCGTTCAACGTCGGGGTGATTGCCCGCGACCCACGCTACCTGCCCTGGATCCGCGCCGCGCTCACCGCGGACGCGGTGCGTTCGTTCCTCGCCCACGAGTTCGAGGGCGGGGCACGCCCGGCCGTGGCACGCTTCGAGCTGCCGGGCCTGCACGCATTGAATTTCCTCTGCACCGATGCATTGGGCGGCGGCCAGCTCGCCAGCCTGCGCATCGACCCGCTCGCCAAGGGCAAGGCGCAGCAGCTCCTGGAATACCCGATCCCGCTGCCCGCGGATCTCGCGCCGGAGAGCACTTCATGAGCGAGTTGACGGTACAGGCGCTGCTGGACGACGCGCGCCGCGAAGCCGGCGAGACGGAACTGGGGGACGAGAGCTTCCTCGCGCCGCTGTCCGTACTCGTCGAGGCGATGAACACCGAAGCACGACTGACGCCGGCCGCGCTGGAACGCCAGCGGCGCGAGATCCTCGATCAGCTCGTGAACCGGCTGCGGATGGAGGCGTTCTTCCGCCGCCATCCCGAGATCTCCGAACAGCCTGTGATCGCGCCGGTGGTGATCATCGGCCTGCAGCGCACCGGCACCTCGAAGCTGTTCCGGGTCCTGGGCAGCGACCCGCAGTGGAACGTGCTCTACACCTGGCAGGCCCTGTACCCGGTGCCGTTCGGCACCGCGCGCGCCGACGGGCCGGACCCGCGCCTGGCGCGCGCGCAGGCCTGGGTGGACAGCGTGAAATGGATGCAGGCGGCGCACACCTTCGACGTCCATGCGCCGGAAATGGAAGCGCTGCTGATGATGCAGTGCTTCATGACCAACAACCCGGCGCGCCTGGTCCCCAGCCACCAGCGCTGGTGCGAGAACGCGGACTTCCGCCCGCTGTACCGTTATCTGCGGCGCCAGCTCCAGTTCCTGCAGTGGCAGAACCGCTCGGCGCCCGGGCGGCGCTGGATGCTGAAGTCGCCGCCGCACCTGCTCTCGCTCGGCGCCCTGGCCGAGGTCTTCCCCGACTCGACCTTCGTCATGACCTACCGACATCCAAAGGCCAGCGTGGGCTCGATGCTGAAGCTGGTGGAGGTGGCGCAGCAGAACAATTCGACGGTGGTGGACCGGGATCTCGTCCGCGACCAGTGGCTGCGGATCCTGTCGCTGAGCATCCGCCGGTTCCTGGAGTTCCGCGACGCGCACCCCGCGCACCGGATCGTCGACGTGCGCTACCGCGACGTCCTCGCGGACTCGCTCGGCGTGGTCGAGCGCATCTACGCCGTGGCCGGCGCCCGCGTGACCGACGACACCCGCGCCGCGGTGGCGAAGTGGGAGGTCGACAATCCCCAGCACAAGGAAGGCGCGTTCAGCTACCGGCTGGAGGACTACGGCCTCACCGACGCCGACATCGAGCGCGAGTTCGCCGGCTTCATCGGCCGCTACGGCCACCTGTTCTGATCCCCGAAACGGGGACGGATTTATTCTCGGGATCGCAAACGCAGGGCCGATGACCGGGAGGCTCGGTCGGCGGCCTGCGATCGCAAGCGGGCCATGGATGGCGTAGCGCAGCGATCGCGGCAGCGAAGCAGGCCAGGGATGGCCTGCGTAGCGGTAGCCGACCGAGCCTCCCGGTCGTCGGCCCGGTCGAACGCTACCGGCCCGGACACCCGAGAATAAATCCGTCCCCGTTTCGGGGATCAGAGGTCGGGGAACTCGGCGGGGCGCTTGTCCTCCTGCGCGGCGATGGCGGTCATGGTCTCGGCCTGGTCCATGGACGCGCTCTGCAGCATCACCATCTGCTCCAGGGACTCGGCGAGCGTGTGGTCGCGGGCGTAGTTCAGCTCGCGCTTGGTCACCGCGATCGCAAGCGGCGACTTGCCGGCGATCTCGCGTGCCAGCGCGAGCGCGGCGTCGATCGCGGCCTGCGGATCGGGCAGCACCTCGTTCACCAGCCCGACCGCGAGCGCACGCTGCGCGTTCATCCTCCGGCCGCTGTAGGCAAGCTCGCGCACCACGCCCTGCGGGATCAGCTTCGGCAGGCGTTGCAGCACGCCGAGATCGGCGGCCATGCCGATGTTGATCTCCTGGATGCAAAAGAACGCCTCGGCACTGCAATAGCGCACGTCGCAGGCGGCGATGATGTCCAGCCCGCCACCGACGCAGCCGCCCTGCACGGCGGCAACCACCGGGAATGGCGCGCGTTCGAGCGCCTCCAGGCTCTCGAGCAGATCGGCGAGGAAGGCCTGGAAGCGCAGCCGCCGGCGTGCGGATCCGACGTCGAGCGTGTCTTCCTGCGAGCCGAACTCGGCCAGGTCCATGCCGGCGCAGAAGTGCCTGCCGCTGGAGGTGATCACCAGCGCGCGGGTGCGCGCCTCGCGCACCAGGCGGCGCACCTGCTCGCGCAGCGTGTACAGGCGCTGCATGGAGATGGTGTTGAACGCCTCGGGGCGGTTCAGGTGCAGGCGGGTCACGCCGGCGTCTTGGGTCAGTTCGAACCAGGTCATGCGGATCTCCGGTGGTGAGGATGCGACCGCACGCGGGCCGGCGTGCTGCACCGGGGAATCATAGCAAGCCCGGCCCGCGATGACGGCGACGGTGCGCTGGATTATGCTGGCGCGACGCCGTATTGCACACGGGACCCGCGATGGAGCAGACCGCAATCGATGCACTCGGCGACGAACTCTACACGGCCCTGCGCGAGCGCCGCGTGGTGCCGCCGCTGACCGGCCGCCCGGCTCCGATCAGCGTTGACGACGCCTATGGCGTCTCCATGCGCATGCTCGCCCGCCGCGAGGCGGACGGCGAGCGGGTCATCGGCGCCAAGATCGGCGTCACCAGCCGCGCGGTGCAGGACATGCTCGGCGTCTATCAGCCCGACTTCGGCTTGCTCACCGACCGCATGCGCCACCCGAACGGCGCGGACGTACCGATCTCGCGCGAGCTGATCCAGCCACGCGTCGAGGGCGAGATTGCCTTCCTCCTCCGGCACGACCTGGCCGGCCCGGGCGTGACCGCGGCGCAGGTGCTGCACGCCACCGAAGGCGTGCTGCCCTGCTTCGAAATCGTCGACTCGCGCATCGAAGGCTGGAAGATTCGGATCGAGGACACCATCGCGGACAACGCCTCCTGCGGCCTGTTCGTCACCGGCGACACGCCGGCGGATCCCAGGCGCGTGGATCTGCCGTCCTGCACGCTCGTGCTGGAGAACCACGGCGAGGTGATTGCCACCGGCGCCGGCGCGGCGGCGATGGGCTCGCCCTTGAACACCGTTGCGTGGCTGGCGAATGCGCTCGGCCGCTACGGGATCGCGCTGCGCGCCGGCGATATCGTCCTGTCCGGCTCCCTGGTTCCGCTGCTGCCGGTGAAGCCCGGCGATCGCATGCGAGTTTCGATCGCCGGCGTCGGCTCGGCGGAGGCGTGGTTCTCGTGAGCGTGAACGCCGCCATCATCGGCTCGGGCAACATCGGCACCGACCTCATGCTGAAGGCGCTGCGCAGCGCCGCCATCCGGCCGCTATGGATGGTGGGCATCGACCCGGGGTCGGAGGGCCTGCGCGTGGCGCGCGAACGCGGCCTGAAGACCGCCCACGACGGCATCGACGCGCTGCTGCCTCACCTGGCGGCGGACGACGTGCGGATCGCCTTCGACGCCACCTGCGCCGCGGCGCATCCACGCAACGCGGCGAAGCTGGGGGCCCACGGCGTATTCGTGATCGACCTCACCCCCGCGGCCATCGGCCCGTTCTGCGTGCCGCCGGTGAACCTGGATGCCGCGCTCGACGCCGGCGCCGGCAACGTCAACATGGTCACCTGCGGCGGCCAGGCCACGGTGCCGATCGTGCGCGCCGTGGCGCGGGTCCAGGCCGTGGAGTACGCCGAGATCATCGCCACGGTGGCCAGCCGATCCGCCGGCCCCGGTACCCGCGGAAACATCGACGAGTTCACCCGCACCACCGCGGCCGCGATCGAGCGCGTCGGCGGCGCCGCGCGCGGCAAGGCGATCATCATCCTCAACCCGGCCGAACCGCCGCTCGTCATGCGCAGCACGGTGCACTGCCTGACCGCCGGCGCGCCGGACGCCGCGGCGGTCGAGCGCTCGGTGCGGGAGATGATTCTCCGGGTGCAGGACTACGTCCCGGGCTACCGGCTGAAGAACGGGCCGGTGTTCGACGGCAATCGCGTTTCGGTGTTCCTGGAAGTCGAGGGGCTGGGGGACTACCTGCCGAGCCATGCCGGCAATCTCGACATCATGACCGCGGCGGCACTGCGTACGGCCGAGATGGTGGCGGCGCGCTCGCAAGCGGGGGTGGCGCCGTGAACCTGTCCGGCCGGCGCGTGACGCTGCACGACATGAGCCTGCGCGACGGCATGCACGCCAAGCGCCACCGCATCACGATCGCGCAGATGACCTCGGTGGCCAAAGCCCTGGATGCCGCCGGCGTGCCGCTCATCGAGGTCACCCACGGCGATGGCCTGGGCGGTGCGTCGATCACCTTCGGCATGCCCCTGCACACCGACGAGGAATACCTGCGCGCCGTGGTACCGGGAATGAAGCGGGCGCGGATCTCGGCATTGCTAATCCCGGGGGTCGGCACCGCGGAACACCTGCGCATGGCGCACGACTGCGGCGTTTCCACGCTGCGCGTGGCGACGCACTGCACCGAGGCGGATGTCGCCGGGCAGCACATCGCGCTGGCACGGCGCCTGGGACTGGACACGGTGGGCTTCCTGATGATGGCGCACATGGCGCCGCCGGAGACGATCGCGCGCCAGGGCAGGCTCATGGAGAGCTTCGGCGCGCACTGCGTCTACTGCACCGACTCGGCCGGTCACATGTTGCCCGACGATGTGACCGCCCGCATTGCGGCACTGCGCGCGGCGCTCGCGCCGGACACCGGGGTCGGATTCCACGGCCACCACAACCTGGCCATGGGCGTGGCCAATTCACTGGCCGCGATCCAGGCCGGCGCGGATCGGATCGACGGCTCGGCCGCCGGCCTGGGCGCGGGTGCCGGCAACACACCGCTGGAAGTACTGGCCGCGGTGCTGGACCGCATGGGCGCCGTGACCGGCATCGACGTGTTCGCGCTGATGGACGTGGCCGAGGACCTCGTCGTGCCGATGATGGACCAGCCGATCCGCGTCGACCGCGACTCGCTCATCAGCGGCTACGCCGGGGTGTACTCCTCGTTCCTCCTGCACGCCAGGCGCGCCGCCGAGCGGCACGGCGTGAGTTCGGCGGCGATCCTGGCCGAGATGGGCAGGCACGGGACCGTCGGCGGCCAGGAGGACATGATCGAGGACGTGGCGCTGGATCTCGCACGGCGCGGTGCTCCCCCGGACCCGCGTTGAGCCACGGGCGCCGGGCGATCAACCCGGCGCATGGACCAGCTCCAGTGCCGTGTGCACCCCATCCTGTGGCGTCCCGCGCGCCGCTTTCGGTTCGGCGGTAAGGATCCGTTCGGGCGCGACGGCGCCTTCGCGCGCCAGTTCAGCGGCGGTTTCGCGCGCGCGGCGCTGCGCCAGCTCCACCAGGGCCGCATCGGGCAGCGGTTCCAGGCGCACGAGATCCGCGTACAGCGCGCGGTAGAACGCCGTATCCTCGCTCGCGCGGCCGAGCAGCGCCATGATCGCGCCGACGCGGTCGGCGGGCTTGCCCGCCTGCGCCTCGTAGCGCACCTGGAACTCGTCCACCGCGCCATCGCCGGCGCGGCGCTCGTAGAGTGTTTCCAGCGCGCGCTGGGTCCGGGCCTCGTCGAACACCACCGGCGCGGCGCCTTCGCCTTCGTCCTCGGCCAATTCCAGTTCGGCGGCGACCGCGCGCTGCACCTGCCCGTTGCGCAGCGCCTCGCCGTCGCGCGCCGTGTCGTAGGCGCCGGCGATGCGGATCCGCAACTGCGGCCGCTGCGCGAGCGCCTTGCCGAGTTCCGCGAGCCGGCCGCGCTGCGGCGGCGCGAGCGCGGCCGAGCCGGGCTCGAACACCACCGATTCGTAGCGCTGCGAATCGCCGCCGCCCAGCAGGCTCGCGAGCGCGCTGAAGGGCGCGGTGACCAGCTTGCCGAGGGCACGGGCGATGGCCTGGCCGACCACCTTGCCGATGGCGAACGTGGGGTTGTCCAGGTCGCCGCTCACCGGGATGGCGAGATCGATGCGCCCCCTGGAATCGGTGAGCAGGGCCACGGCGAGATCCAGCGGTAGATCGAGCGCGTCGCGCGAATCCACGCGCTTGCCGAGCGTGAACTGATCCAGCACCGCCACGTTGTCGCCCGCGAGCTTGCCGTCGGCGATCCGGTACTCGAGATTGAGCGACATGTTGCCGCGTTCGATTTCGCGCCCGGCGAAGGTGACGCTGTACGGCGTCAACCGCGGCATCTCGACATTGGTGAACACCGCGCGCAGATCCATGCTGCGCGACGGCGCGAGCGGCGCGAGGGTGCCGGTCACCTTGACCTCTCCGTACTGCTCCACCGCGCCCTGGAGCGCGACCTCGGCCAGCCTGCCGGACTCGGATATGATGCCGGTGACCGTGCCGCGGAAATCGCGGATGTCGGTGGCGAACGGCAGCATCAGGCTCTGATCGGCGAACCCGACGTGGCCGCGGCTGATGCGCACGCGGGCGATGTCGAATGCCAGCGGCGGCTTCGGCGCCGTTTCGCTCGGCACCGGATCCCCGCGGCGAAAGGTTTCGATCAGGTTCAGGCGCCGATCCGGGAAGATGAGCACCTGCGTCACCGGCCCGACCAGGCGCAGGTCTTCGATGGCCAGCCGCGCCGGCGCGCCGTGCCAGCGGATGCCCGCGGCCGTGACGGAACGGCAGGCGAGGAAGCGCTCCGCGGTACCCGTATCCACCAGGAGCAGATCCTCCACGGTCGCGGTCGCGGTGGCGGTCACCGAAGCCGCCGGCGAGGCGCCCGCCACCGGCACATGGTCGATCTGCGCGCTGCCGGACAGCACGCCGGTCCGCAGCGTCAGGGGCGCGTGCGCGGCGAGCAGCGGTTGCAACGCGGCCAGATTCACTTCCTGCGCTTCGAGCCGGAGTCGTGCCCGGCGATCCGTCTCCAGCGTGCCGCCGGCGGCAACCTCGCCGCCGGCGTGCAGGCGCAGCGAGGCATCGAACCCCACCGGCGTACCGGCGCCGATGCCGGAGACCTGGGCATCGGTGAGGTCCGCTTCGATGACGGTGGCCGGCGCCGCGCGCTCGTCGGCGAGCGCGGCGGCGATACCGCGCAAGCGCAACGCCTCGACCCGCACCTGCCAGGCAGGCGCGGGCGCGGCACCGGCCGGCGACGGATCCGGCGCGCTGGCCATGACCGGCGGCAACTGCGCGAGGTGGATGCCGGCGACGGTCCGCACCAGCCGCGCGCTGCCGCCATCGACCTCCAGCGTCTCCACGCTCACCGTGCGCGCGGCGCCATCCAGGTGCAGATCGCCGGCTTGCACCGCAGCGAGCGCAAGCGCGGGCGCATCGGCACCGATCGCCTGCACCGAGGCACGCGCGGCGTCGATCCGCGGTGCATGCAACTTCACGCCCGCGGTGCCGGTCACCAGGGCGAGCTTGAGCCGGGCGCCGAAATCGCCGATCGCCAGCGCCACGGGCGCCGCACGGTGCCGATCCTCGATTGCCGCCTGGATTGCGGACAATCGAACGTCCGCGAGCGTGAAGCGCCAAGGTGCGCCGCGATCCTCCGCGGGCCGCTTCCGCAGCACCTGCGCCCAGTCCACCGAGCCGTCCTGCGCAATCGCGAGCCGGAACCGCCCGCGCGCGAGCGCGGCCTTGGGTATCTCCACCGTGCGCGCGGACCAGTCGATCCTGGCGCCGGACAATTCCACGCTCTGCAGTGCCAGCAGCGGCGCGGGCGCGCCCGCATCGCGCAGCCGCAGTCCGGCGGCACGCACGGACAGGCCGGAAACGCGCATGGCGGTGCCGCCCTTCGCGGAAGACAGGTGGAGATCGCCGGTGAGATCGAACGTGCCGTCGATCCCCGCCAGCCGCAGCCTGTCGCGCAGGAACGGCCAGGCGGTTCGCGCAGGCAGGCCGTCGATCGATACTTTCGCTTCGACGGCGGGCGCCGCGAGCGCGAGCGTCCCCTGCAGGCGCAACGTACCGCCGCCGCCGAGCTGCGCTTCGAGGCGGACGGCGGCGGGTGCCGGATCGCGGGTCGAGAGGCGCTCGACGGTGAGCGCGAACGGTGCAATCTCCAGCGTTGCGGGCGCGGCTGCATCCCGGTACGACATCTGTCCCGCGACCTCGATGCGTGCGACGTGCAGCGCGGGCAGGACCCGATCCGTCTCGGCCGCGCCGGCGCGCGCCGTCGGGGGCGCGAAGTTCCAGGTCCCCTCCCTCCCGCGCTCGATCGACAGTTCCAGCCCGTCGACCGCGACGGATGCCAGGTGCCAGGCACCGCGCAGCGCACTGGCAGCCTGGAGATCCGCCTGCAGGTGCGCGAACGCGGCGATCGGGCGTCCGTCCCGGGCCGCGAGCGCGAACTGCTCGATATCGCAGGTGAGCAGGAACGGGTTGATGCGTACGGCACCGACGTGGGCCGTGGCCTGCAGGCGTTCGCGCGCGTACTGCTGCACCGCGCGTTCGACGAGGTAGGGCGCGAGCAGCAGGCCCAGCAGGGCGTACGACGCAAGCACCGCGACGGCGATGCGCAGCGGCCGGCTTGCGAGCAGGGTGCGGATCGATGCGGACATCGGCGCCGGGGCTGGCCTCGCGGACGATTCGAATCAGCCAGGCCGGCACGCCACGACGCATGTCGCGGGCGGACGGTGCGCGCCGCGTACCGCCTGGCAGCCGATGGTACTACGCCCGTCCGCGGGTGGGCGGTTCCGGCGGGTCCCGGTACAAACGATCGTTCACGTTTTCGTTCGAAACGGCCTTCCGGCCGACTCTGGCTCCCCCGGGCCGCGTGCCGGGCGGGTCCCCACGGCGTCTTGGTGTAAGGTGCCGGTCTGCAACCGCACCTCCCGGAGCATCACCATGACCCAGCCCTTCGCAGGCAACCGCGTGGTCGCCCACACCGGCGCGCGCTACCCGATCATCCAGGCGCCGATGACCTGGATCGCACGCGCCCGGCTCACCGCCGCGGTGTCCGCGGCCGGCGGCCTCGGCGTGATGGAGACCTCGAGCGTGGATCTTGATCTCACGCGCCGCGAATACGAGGCCGTGCGCGCCGCGACCGATCGGCCGTTCGGCGTCAACCTGGCGATCCTGTTCCTGCGCCGCAAGGAGGACACGGAGCGGGCGATCATCGACTGGGTCATCGCCCACGGCGTGCGCTTCGTGACCACCTCGGCCGGCGATCCGCGCCGGCACGTCAGGCAGTTGAAGGAGGCCGGCGTGGTGGTCTATCACGCCGTGCCCACGCTCGAGGCCGCGCTCAAGGCCGAGGACGCCGGCGTGGACGGGCTGATCGTCGAGGGCTCCGAGAGCGCGGGCATCCGCAACTTCGAGGAGGTCGGCAGCTTCGTGCTGCTGCAGGCCGTGCGCGAGCGCGTGGCGCTGCCGATCGTCGCCGCCGGCGGCATCGTCGACGGCCGCGGCATGGCGGCGGCGATGGCGCTCGGCGCCGAGGGCGTGGCCATGGGCACGCGCTTCGTCGCCTCGGTGGAGAGCCCGGTGCACCCGAACTACAAGGATGCGATCGTCCGCGCCGGCGCCGAGGGCACCATGCTGATGCCGCAGCCGCCGCGCGCCAAGTTCCGCACGCTGAAGACACCGGCGGCGCTGGCGATGGCGCGCGGCGAAGGCACCGGGAAGCCACTGCACAGCGCGATCCAGAGCCTGTACGTAGAGGGCGACGTCGACAACTCCATGGGCACCGCCGGGCAGAGCTCGGCGCTCATCCACGAGATCAAGTCCGTGCAGTCGATCATCGACGACACGGTCGCCGGCTTCTGGCGCGAGATCGACCGGCTCGCGGCGCTGCGCGCGACGCGCGGCGATTGACGCGCCACGGGCGCCGCCGGCCGGCCGCCGACGACGAACCGGATCCGGCGCGTCAGGCCGCCCAGGCCAGCGGCAGGCGGGTGACGCACATCACCGAGCCCGAGCACGCCTGCACCTCGCTGCCGGGCTCGATGGCGAAGTCCGGGATCCTGCGCAGCCACTCCTCCAGGAAGATGCGCAGCTCGGCGCTCGCGAGGTACACGCCCACGCAGCGGTGGATGCCGCCGCCGAAGGTGGAGAAGTACTGCAGATCGTCCGCTCGGTGGAAATCCACGCGCAGAGGATCCGGGAACCTGCGCGCGTCCAGGCCCTGCAGGCAGGTCGCCACCAGCACCATGTCGCCCTTGCGGAACGGCACGCCCTTGTAGTTGAAGTCGTACTGCACGCAGCGGGTGAGGTTCGGCGCGGCGAAGCGCCGCAGCATCTCGTCGCGGGCCGCCGGGATGAGCGCGGGATCCTCCAGGAGCTGGCGCCGGTGCGCGGGATTCTCGGCCAGGAACCGGGTCATGAACGACAGCGCCGACATCACCGTGTCCAGCCCGCCGAGCAGGATGGTCAGGCCCATGCCCATCAGCTCGCTGTGCGAGATAGGCCGGCCGTCCACGTCCATGTGCACGATGGCGCTGAACAGATCCTCGCCCGGCCGTGCACGGCGTTCCTCGAACACCTCGTGGATGAAGCCGAACAGCTTTTCGATCGCGCCGAGCTGGGCGTTGAAGTCGGGATCGCGCATGCGCGTCTCGGCCAGCGGCACGAGGACGTCGCGCTGCTCCAGCGGCACGCCGATAAGGCCCAGGAAGATCTCGATCGGATAGCGTGCGGCGAACTCGGACACGAACTCGCAGCGGCCGCGGGCGCGGAAGCGCTCGATGAGATCGATTGCGAGCCGGCGGATGAAGTCCTCCATCGACGCCACCACCCGCGGCGACAGGCGCGCCGCCATCACGCGCCGGAACGGGGCGTGCTCCGCGGCCGAGTTCACCCCCAGCGGCGGCGCCGGATACTCCCGGCTGCCCAGTTCCTTCGGGATCGTGTTCGGATAGCCGCCGAAGCGCTCGGTGTGGCGGAACACCTCCTGGATGTCCTCGGCGCGCGTGGGCAGCCAGTGGCCGCCGTTGTACGGCGTGTAGATGATGTCCGGCCCGTCGTGCAGGCGCATCCAGGCGCGGTGCGGATCGTTCGGCGGCCCGGGCGGGTTCATGTAGTCGAACGGTACCACCAGGTGCGGCGGGACGTGGTCCGGCACGGGGGCGAGGGGGCGGGACATGGGCGGGGCTCCGTTGGCGCGCAAACAGGATGCGGCCGCCGATGGGCGGGCGCACTTCGAATGATGATACTCCCGCGCACGGGCGCGATCGCGCTCCCCGGATTTTGACATCGCCGCCGCCGGTGGGCATTGTTCGATGCGCCGATTCGCCAGCCGCCTGTGTCGTTGCGAGCGCTGCGAAGCAACCCATGCGGCCTGGACCGAATCGACGCCGTCCGGGGTTTTGCTGCGTTATCCGTTAACCGCACCCCGTCATTGCGAGGAGCGAAGCGACGGAGCGATCCACGCGCCGCCGCCGGCATCGAAACCGCGTGGGTCGCTTCGCTGCGCTCGCAACGACGAAGAGGCGGTTCATGGACGCAATCGGCCGGACGGCGGTCGCACAGGCCCACTCGGGAGAGGACGATTGATGCCCGAAATCGCGTACTGGACCGAGCGTATGCCGCTTGTTCCGGAAGACATCACCGCGCAGTGGCTCAGCGAAGCGCTGTCCACGCGCTATCCCGGCGTGCGGGTCGAAAGCGCGGCGATGGAAACCATCTGGCGCGGCACCGCGACCAAGCTGCGCATGGCGGTGCGCTACAACGACGCGGGCCGGGCCGCCGGCCTGCCGCCGACGCTGGTGGTCAAGGGCGGGCTCGCCGAGCACCGGGCGATGATGGCGCCCACCGGCGCCTACATGATCGAAGTGCATTTCTACTGCGAATTGAACCCGGCGCTCGGCATGAACACGCCGGCCTGCCACTTCGGAGCCATCGATCGGGAGCGCATGCTCGGCGTGGTGATCATGGAGGACCTCGGGCCGCGCGGCGTGCGCTTCAGCCGCCCCACCGAGCCGCTGTCGTTCGCGGCCGCGCGCGGCGTGCTGGAAGCGCTGGCGGGCATGCACGCGCGCTGGTGGAACGACCCGCGGCTGCAGGAAATGGACTTCCTGTGCGATCCGCTCCCGGACGACGCCATCATCGGCCAGTGGGAACGCCGCCAGCGCCAGCCGCAGCACTGGGAGGAGTTCGTGCACCGGCGGCCGCGTGGCGCGGCGGTGCCGGTGGCCTTCCACGATCTGGATCGGATCGGCGCCTGCCTGGATCGGCTGCGCCTCGTCGACCGCGAGCCGCCGCTGACGCTTCTGCACGGCGACTGCCACGTCGGCAACCTGTTCTTCGAGGTAGACGGCCGCCCCGGGTTCCTGGACTGGCAGACACTGCGCAAGGGGCCGTGGGCGCACGACGTCAACTACTTCATGGTCTCGGCCCTGGACGTGGCCGACCGGCGCCGCTGGGATCGCGCGCTGCTCATGTGCTACCTGGACGCGCTCGCCGCGCACGGCGTGGAGCCGCCGGGGTTCGACGCCGCGTGGGAGGCGTTCCTGCGCCAGTGCGTGTACGGCTATTTCTTCTGGATGGTGAACCCGGACGAACTGCAGCCGGAGATCTACAACACCGCCATCGCGACCCGCTTCGCCATGTGCGCCCTGGACCACGGCGCCTTCGATCTGCTGGCCTGAGCGTCGACGGCGCCGCCCTCCCGCCCGCACCGCAGGCATCGGAAGATTTCGCGCTCATCGACGCCATGGATCGGATCGATCACGGTTCAGGCCCGCAGGAGCGTCCCGGGCAGGAAGCGCCCGCGGGGCTGCCGCGCCGGCTCGCGGCGGCCGCCTACGACATGCTCCTGCTCGCGGCGGTGCTGTTCTTCGCCACCGTGCCGGCGGTGGCGCTGCACGGCGGCCGCGCGCTGGAACCGCACTCGCCGCTGTTCACGCTCTACCTGCTCGCCGTGGCCTGGCTGTACTTCGCCTGGCAGTGGCGCCGCGGCGGACAGACGCTGGGCATGAAGACCTGGCACGTCGCCCTGCGCGCCGAGGACGGCGGCACGATATCCTGGCGGCAAACGCTGGTGCGATACGCGGGCGCGCTGCTGTCCTGGGCGGCGCTGGGGCTGGGTTTCATCGCGGCGCTGCGCGACCCGCAGGGTCGCACCTGGCACGACCGCTGGTCGCGGACCCGGCTGGTACGCGAGCGGCAATGAACCGTGCGGACGCCGGCGCGCGGCGTCAGCGCACCGTGCGCATCATCCACGCGCCGATGGCGAAGGTGGCGAGCGTCGGCAGCGTGACCGCCAGCGCCGGGCTCAGGGACAGCACCACCCCCAGGTGCCCGCTGCCCTGGTTCACGACGTGGAACGCCAGGCCGACGAACGCCCCCACCATCATGCGCTGGCCGGTGGGCACGCCGCGCGGCGAGCGCAGCACGATCGGCACCGCCAGGAACACCATTACCGCGGCCGACAGCGGGTAGACGATCTTGCTCCACAGGGCCTGGCGGTACTGCTGGCTGTCCTGGCGGTTGCGCTTGAGGTAGCCGATGTAGTCGACCAGATCCGCGATCGACAGGCTGCTCGGCTTGACGACCACGATATTGATGAGTTCGGGCTTGAGCAGCGGCTTCCAGGCCGCGCGCTCGATGGTGCGCCGCTCGGTGCGGTCCGGGTGGATCACGGTCTGCTCGATACCCTCCAGCACCCAGCGGCCGTCGACATACTGCGCGGAGGCGGCGTGGGTGGCGACCTGCAGGCGGTTCAGGGGGTCGAAGTCGTAGATGAAGACATCCTGCACCCGCCCGCCCGGCAGCACGGTGCGGATGTTGATGTAGCTCGCCCCGTCGCGGGCCCAGAAGCCGTTGCGGGTCTTCATCGCGATTTGCGAGGCGAGTGCGATCGAACGGCCGGTGGTCGCGGCCTCGTCGGTATACGGCACGACCCGGTCGCCGATCAGCGCCGCGAGCAGCATCACCGCCAGTCCGGTCTTCATCACCGCCCACACCACGCCGGACAACGGCACGCCGGCGGCGCGAACCGCGGTGAGTTCGCCGGAGCTGATGAGCGAGGACAGCCCGAACAGGGCGCCGATGAGCGCCGCCATCGGCGCGAGTTCGTAGGCCCGCCGCGGGGCGATCAGGGCCACGTACCACAGCGCCTGCATCACGCCGTAGTTGCCGCGGCCGACGTTGCCCAGTTCGTCGAGCAGATCGAACAGCAGGAACACCAGCACCAGCGCAAGCACCGCCACGCCAATGGCGGCGGCGACGGTGCGGCCGATGTAGCGATCCAGGATCCTCACGGCGAATGCCTGCACGCGGCGCTGACCGGCGCTTTGCGCGCGGATCCGCAAAAGACTAAAATTTCCAGCTTCGACAGTACCATGCAACGATCGCGGCGACCAGTTCGTCCGCGCACGACCAGCGAGCGGACTCCCGAACCATGGACTTCAGCGTAAAGAGCGGCAACCCCGAGAAGCAACGCAGCGCCTGTGTGGTGGTGGGCGTCTACGAGGGCCGGCGCATGACGCCGGCGGCGCAGCAGATCGACAAGGCCGGAGACGGCGCGCTCGCGGCGATCCTGCGCCGCGGCGACATCGAGGGCAAGGTCGGCGGCCACCTGCTGCTGCACAACGTGCCCGGCACGCTGGCGGACCGGGTGCTGCTGGTGGGCTGCGGCAAGGAGCGCGAACTCGACGAACACAAGTACCGTGAGATCGTCGCCCGCGCCGCGCAGCGGCTGAAGGACACCGGCGCCGCGGACGCGGTGAGCTACCTGACCGAACTGCCGGTGAAGAACCGCGATCTGCGCTGGCGCGTGCGCCAGGCGGTCATCGCCACGCACGACGCCCTGTACAAGTTCGACGAACACAAGAGCCGCAGGAAAGCGGCGCGCCGCCATCTGTCCCGGATCGTGCTGGACGTGCCGAACCGTCGCGAACTGGAGCGCGGCGAGCGCGCGGTTCGCGAGGGCGAGGCCGTCGCCGCCGGCGTGCGCTTCATGCGCGATCTCGCCAACCGGCCGCCGAACGTGTGCACGCCCAGCCACCTGGCCGAGCAGGCGGTGGAACTCGCACGCCGGCACGCCGGCATCAGGACCACCGTGCTGGACGAGGCACAGATGCGCAAGCTCGGCATGGGCTCGCTGCTGTCGGTGTCGCGCGGCAGCCGCGAGCCGGCGCGCCTGATCGTCATGGAGTACCAGGGCCGCAAGGAGTCGGGCAAGCCGACCGTGCTGGTCGGCAAGGGCGTCACGTTCGACTCCGGCGGCATTTCGCTCAAGCCCGGCGCGGGCATGGACGAGATGAAGTTCGACATGTCCGGCGCCGCGAGCGTGATGGGCACCATGCTGGCGCTGTCGCAGCTCAAGCTGCCGCTGAACGTCGTCGGCATCGTGCCGACCGTGGAGAACATGCCCGGCGGCAACGCCTCGCGCCCGGGCGACATCGTCACCAGCATGTCCGGGCAGACGATCGAAATCCTCAATACCGACGCCGAGGGCCGCCTCATCCTGTGCGACGCCATGACCTACGCCGGCCGCTACGAACCGGCGGCCGTCATCGACGTCGCCACCCTCACCGGCGCCTGCGTGGTGGCGCTGGGCAAGATCGCCACCGGGCTGTTCAGCAATCACCAGCCGCTGGCCAACGCCCTGCTGGAAGCCGGGCGCAACAGCGGCGATCGCTGCTGGCAGCTGCCCCTGTGGGACGATTACCAGCGTGCGCTCGACAGCAACTTCGCCGACATGGCCAACGTCGGCGGCCGCGAGGGCGGCTCGATCACGGCCGCCTGCTTCCTGGCGCGGTTCGCGGAAAAGTATCACTGGGCTCACCTGGACATCGCCGGCACCGCGTACCGCACGGGCAAGGAGAAGGGGTCCACCGGCCGGCCCGTGCCGTTGCTGGTGCAGTACCTCATCGATCAATGCTGATCGGGCGATGACGCGGGTCGATTTCTACGTCATCGGCCAGGCCGCCCGCGGCGACGCCGACAGCGTCGCCTGCCGCCTGGCGGCCAAGGCCTTCGAACAGGGCCGGCGGGTGTACGTGTTCGCGGCCGACGAGGGCGCGGCGGATCGCCTGGACACCCTGATGTGGACCTTCCGCGACATCAGCTTCGTGCCGCACAAGCGCACCGGCGACGATCGCCTGCCCGACACGCCGGTGCTCATCGGTACCGGCGATCCGCCCGATGGGCATGCCGATGTCATGGTGAACCTCTCGCACCCGGTGCCGCCGGCCTTCAGCCGCTTCGACCGGGTGATCGAAATCGTCCCGTCCGCCGGCGAGGGCCGCGATAGGGCCCGCGAGCGCTACCGGTTCTACCAGGATCGCGGCTACGCGCTGACCACCCATGAGCTCGATTGACGCCACCTCGCCGCCGGAACCGCCGTCCGGATCCGGGGATCGCGCGCTCGAGTCGGCGATCGATGCGCTGGACGACCTGCTCGGCGAGCACGCGCGGGCCGCTGCCGACGCGCTGCCG
This sequence comes from Gammaproteobacteria bacterium, assembly GCA_050183625.1. Lineage (GTDB taxonomy): Bacteria > Pseudomonadota > Gammaproteobacteria > JADZEE01 > JADZEE01 > JBFXBD01. The sequence goes on along the minus strand of JBFXBD010000052.1, from coordinate 7,430 downwards.
GTGCTGCGCGACGCGGTGTCCGGGGCACCGATCCCGCTGCCCGACGACGATGAATTTTCCGAGCCCGAGGACGACCCGCGCGAACGCGTGCGGGAAATCGTCGCCGAACTCGAGCGCGTCGTCGCCGAGGACCTGGCGACCCCGCCACCGCTGCCGAACCCCACCTTGCCGCCGCCGGCGGCGCTGCAGGCCACCATGGACAAGACCTACGATCCGCGCGCCATCGAGGCACGCTGGTACGAACGCTGGGAATCCGGCGGCGAGTTCCGCCCCGCCGGGGACGGCGCGCCCTACTGCATCATGCTGCCGCCGCCGAACGTCACCGGCAGCCTGCACATGGGCCATGCGTTCAACAACACGATCATGGACGCGCTCATCCGCTACCAGCGCATGCGCGGCGCGCGCACGCTCTGGCAGGGCGGCACCGATCACGCGGGCATCGCCACGCAGATGGTGGTCGAGCGCCAGCTCGCGGCTCGCAACGTCAACCGCCGCGATCTGGGCCGCGAGGCGTTCGTGGCCAAGGTCTGGGAGTGGAAGGAGCAGTCCGGCAGCACCATCACCCGCCAGTTGCGCCGGCTCGGCACGTCGATCGACTGGTCGCGCGAGCGCTTCACCCTCGACCCGGAGCTGTCGAAGGCGGTCACCGAGGTATTCGTCCGTCTTCACGAGGAAGGCCTCATCTACCGCGGCCAGAGGCTGGTGAACTGGGACCCGGTGCTGCACACCGCGATCTCGGACCTGGAGGTCGCCTCCGAGGAGGAGAGCGGCAGCCTCTGGCACATTCGCTATCGGCTCGCCGATGGCGACGGCCATCTCACCGTGGCCACCACCCGCCCGGAAACCCTGCTCGGCGACAGTGCCGTGGCGGTGCACCCGGACGACGAGCGCTTTCGCGCGCTGGTGGGGCGGGAATTGCTTCTTCCGCTCACCGGCCGGCGCATTCCGATCATCGCCGACGAGTACGTCGATCCTCAGTTCGGCTCCGGCTGCGTGAAGATCACCCCGGGCCACGACTTCAACGACTACGCGGTCTGGCAGCGGCACCGGGACGAGGACTGCTTCCGGCGCCAGCCCGGCGGCGGGCTCATCAACATCCTCACGCCCGACGCGGCGCTGAATGACGAAGTACCGCAGGCCTACCGCGGCCTGGACCGGTTCGTCGCCCGCAAGCGCGTGGTGGCGGATCTGGAAGCGCAGGGGCTGCTCGAACGGGTGCAGCCGCACAAGCTCATGGTGCCGCGCGGGGATCGCTCCCACGCCGTGGTCGAACCCTACCTCACCGACCAGTGGTACGTACGCATCAAGCCGCTGGCGGAGCCGGCGATCCGTGCGGTGGAGGAAGGGCGGGTCAGGTTCGTACCGGAGAACTGGTCCAAGACCTACTTCGAGTGGATGCGCAACATCGAGGACTGGTGCATCAGCCGCCAGCTCTGGTGGGGCCACCGCATCCCCGCCTGGTACGACGAGGCGGGCAAGATCTATGTCGGCCGCGACGAGGCCGAAGTGCGGGCGAAGCACGCCCTGGCGCCCACGCTGGCGCTGCGCCAGGACGAGGACGTGCTCGACACCTGGTTCTCCTCCGCGCTGTGGCCGTTCTCGACCCTGGGCTGGCCGCAGTCCACGCCCGAGCTGAAGAGCTTCTATCCCACCAGCGTGCTGGTGACCGGCTTCGACATCATCTTCTTCTGGGTCGCCCGGATGATCATGATGGGCCTGAAGTTCATGGGCGACGTGCCGTTCCGCGAGGTCTACATCCACGGCCTCGTACGCGATCACGAAGGCCAGAAGATGTCCAAGTCCAAGGGCAACATCCTCGATCCGATCGATCTCATCGACGGCGTGGACCTGGACACCCTGGTCGCCAAGCGCACCACCGGCCTGATGCAGCCCGAGCGCGCCGCGTCGATCGCGGCGAGCACGCGCAAGCAGTTTCCGGACGGCATCCCCGGCTACGGCACCGACGCGCTGCGGTTCACGTTCGCCTCGCTCGCCTCGCTCGGGCGCAACATCAACTTCGATCTCGGGCGGATCGAGGGCTACCGCAACTTCTGCAACAAGATCTGGAACGCCACCCGCTTCGTGACGATGAGCGTGGGCGACTCGCCGCCGGCCGCCGGGCGGACGTACGGCGTCGGCGAACGTTGGATCCGGTCGCGCCTGCAGGATGCGATTGCGGCGACCGTCACCGGCATCGAAGGCTACCGTTTCGATCTCGCCGCCCATGCCATCTACGAATTCGTCTGGGACGAGTATTGCGACTGGTATCTCGAGTACGCCAAGACGGTGCTGAACGATCCGGCCGCCAGCCCCGACGTGCAGGCCGGAACCCGCGCGACGCTGCTGGAGATCCTGGAGACCGTGCTGCGCCTGGCTCATCCGCTGATGCCATTCATCACCGAGGAGATCTGGCAGCAGATCGGACCGCGGCTGGGGCTGAACGCCGCTTCGATCGCGCACCGGCCGTACCCGGCCGCGGACGTTCGCGCGCAGGATCACCCGGCCACGGCCGAGTTTGCCTGGCTGAAGTCGGCGGTGCTCGGGCTGCGCCGGATCCGCTCGGAGATGGATGTGCCGCCGGGCAAGGCCATCGCCGTATTCGCGCGCGGCGGCAGCGAGTCCGAGCAGGGCTGGCTGGCGCGCAACCGTGGCACGCTGTGTGCGCTGGCGCGGTTGTCGGCGGCGACCGTGCTGGAACCGGGCCGGGAACCGCCCGAGTCGGCGACCGCCCTGGCGGGGGAAACCACGCTGTTCGTACCGCTGGCGGGCCTCATCGACCGCGACGCCGAACTCGCGCGCCTGGACAAGGAAATCGGCAAGCGCCGCCAGGAACTGGAGCGGGTCCGCGCCAAGCTCGGCAATGCCGGCTTCGTCGATCGGGCGCCCGCCGACGTGGTCGCCAGGGAACGCGCGCGCGCCGCCGACGTCGAGGCCGCGATTGGCACGCTGGCGGCGCAACGGGCCCGGATCGAGGCGATGCAGTAGCCGCACGCGGTTGCCGAACGCCGGCGATGCGTGCAGGATCGCCGATCCATTCCGCTGCCGCGCGCAGCACGGAGCCCGCGATGTTCGATCGCATTCGCGAAGACGTCACCTGCGTCTTCGATCGTGACCCGGCGGCACGCAACATCCTGGAGGTGATCACCACCTATCCGGGGGTGCACGCGGTCATCCTGCACCGCCTGAACCACTGGCTCTGGCAGATCGGCCTGCGCTGGCTGGCGCGGTTCATGTCGGCGCTGGCGCGCTTCGTCACCGGGGTCGAGATCCACCCCGCCGCGCGCATCGGGCGGCGCTTCTTCATAGACCACGGCATGGGCGTGGTCATCGGCGAGACCTCCGAGATCGGCGACGACTGCACCCTCTACCACGGAGTGACCCTGGGCGGCACGAGCTGGCAGAAGGGCAAGCGCCACCCGACGCTGCTGAACAACGTCGTCATCGGCGCAGGCGCCAAGGTGCTCGGGCCGATTACGGTCGGCAGCGGCGCCCGGGTCGGCTCCAACGCGGTGGTGGTGCGTGACGTGCCCGACGGCGCCACCGCCATCGGCATTCCGGCCCGCCTGGTCGGCGAGAAGGACGAGAAGTCCCGGCTGCGCGAGGCGGTGGCACAGAAGATCGCATTCGAAGCCTATGCCACCGGGGGCGGCATGCCGGATCCCGTCGCGGCCTCGCTCGAGACCCTGCTGGAGCGGGTCCGTGCGCTGGAAGAGCAGGTGGCAGCGCTCGATCCGGGCGCCCACGAGCCTCCCTCGCGTTCCCAGGCCCAGGGTTGAAGTCAAAGGAGTTTCAGAGACAGTAAGTATCCGCTTACGATGTACCGCGAGCGGTTCGTGCCGCGGCGCCCGCGCGCCGGCCGGGCCGCGGGCACCGGCCGGGGCCGGCAAATCCTGACCGTATCACCCGGCTATATTCTTGACTAAAACACTCGGAGATGGGATCCTGCCTGCACCTCAGCTAGGCACGCGCAGGTATCCACTATGCGACTGACGACCAAAGGCCGGTATGCCGTGACCGCGATGCTCGACCTGGCCCTGCACTACGACCGCGGGCCGATCGCCCTGGCCGACATCGCCGCGCGGCAGGGCATCTCGCTGTCCTACCTGGAGCAGTTGTTCGTCCGCCTGCGTCGCAACGAGCTGGTCAAGAGCGCGCGCGGTCCGGGCGGCGGCTACCGGCTCGGGCGCGAAATGAACGCCATCTCGATTGCCGACATCATCCGCGCGGTCGACGAGACGGTCGACGCGACCCGCTGCGGCGGGCGGCGCAACTGCCAGGGCGAACAACGCTGCCTGACCCACGACCTGTGGGAGGACCTCAGCGGGCGGATCGAATCGTTCCTGTCCAATATCTCACTGGGCGAACTGGTCAGGCGTCGCAGCGTGCGCGACGTAAGCACGCGCCAGGACGGTCTGATGCTGCGCGGCGTGCCGGTGGTCGCCGAATACCCACTGCAGAAGGCATGACGGGACCGCAGCCATGATGAGACAAGTCACACTGACCGAGCGTGCCGCGGAGCATGTCCGGCGCTTTCTGGGCAAGCAGGCCGGCGCCGGCCTGCGGCTGAAGGTCAAGACCACCGGTTGCTCGGGCTATTCGTACGTGGTGGAAATGGCGGACGCGCCGGCGGACAACGACGAGGTCTTCGAGTCGCGCGGGATCAAGCTCATGGTCGACCGCGCGAGCCTGCCGTTCCTGGTCGGCACCGAGGTCGATTTCGCGCGCGAGGGCCTGAATGCCGGGTTCCGGTTCCAGAATCCCAATGCCAAGGCCACCTGCGGCTGCGGCGAAAGCTTCAACGTCTGACGGGCGTCATCCACATGGCCTCCCGAAACACCGACGTCGAAGCCCTGGTCGCGCGCGGCTACCAGGCCGGCTTCTACACCGACCTGGATTCCGATACCGTCCCGCCCGGACTGAACGAGGGCGTGATCGCCTTCATCTCGCGCAAGAAGAACGAGCCCGAGTGGCTGCTGGAGTGGCGCCTGCAGGCATTCCGGCACTGGCTGACCCTGCAGCCGCCGGCCTGGGCACACGTGCAGCACGCCCCGGTCGACTACCAGGCCATTTCCTACTATTCGGCGCCGAAGTCACGCGCGGACGCGCCCAGGAGCCTGGACGAGGTCGACCCGAAACTGCTGGAGACCTACGAGAAGCTCGGCATTCCTCTGCGCGAGCGCGCCGCGCTCGCCGGCGTGGCGGTGGACGCCGTGTTCGACAGCGTCTCGGTGGCCACCACCTTCAAGGACAAGCTCGCCGCGGCGGGTGTCATATTCTGCTCGTTCTCCGAAGCGGTGCAGCATCACCCGGAACTCGTGCGCCAGTACCTGGGCTCGGTGGTGCCGCAGGCCGACAACTTCTACGCCGCGCTCAACTCGGCGGTGTTCACCGACGGCTCGTTCTGCTATGTGCCGAAGAACACCCGCTGCCCGATGGAACTGTCGACGTACTTCCGCATCAACGCCGCCAAGACCGGCCAGTTCGAACGCACGCTGATCATCGCCGACGAGGGCAGCTACGTCTCCTACCTGGAGGGCTGCACCGCGCCCATGCGCGACGAGAACCAGCTCCATGCGGCGGTGGTCGAGCTGGTCGCATTGCGCGACGCGCAGATCAAGTATTCCACGGTACAGAACTGGTACCCCGGCGACGCCGAGGGCCGCGGCGGCATCTACAACTTCGTCACCAAGCGCGGGGACTGCCGCGGCGAGCGCTCGAAGATCTCCTGGACCCAGGTCGAGACCGGCTCGGCAATCACCTGGAAGTACCCGAGCTGCATCCTGCGCGGGGACGACTCGGTCGGGGAGTTCTACTCGGTGGCGCTGACCAACCATCGCCAGCAGGCCGACACCGGCACGAAGATGATTCACCTGGGGCGCAATACGCGCAGCACGATCATCTCCAAGGGCATCTCCGCCGGCCGCGGCAGCAACGCGTATCGGGGGCTGGTGAAGATCGGTCCCGGCGCCGAGCGCGCGCGCAACTACACCCAGTGCGATTCCCTGCTCATCGGCGACGCCTGCGCGGCGCACACCTTCCCCTACGTGGAGGTGAAGAACCCGACTGCGCAGGTCGAGCACGAGGCGTCGACCTCCAAGATCAGCGAGGACCAGCTCTTCTACTGCCGCAGCCGCGGCATCGGAACCGAAGACGCGGTCAACATGATCGTCAACGGCTTCTGCAAGCAGGTCTTCAAGGAGCTGCCGATGGAGTTCGCCGTCGAGGCGCAGAAGCTGCTCGGGGTGAGCCTGGAAGGCGCGGTCGGTTGACGAACCCGTCCCCGTCGCTCAGCCGTCGCCAGCAACGTCAATCGAGAAATCCGATCACCATGTCCGACGAAATCCTGCTCAGCATCCGCGACCTGCACGCCGGGGTCGACGGCAAACCGATCCTGCGCGGCCTGAACCTGCAGGTCCGCGCCGGCGAGGTGCACGCGATCATGGGCCTGAACGGCTCGGGCAAGTCCACGCTCGCGCACGTGCTGGCCGGCCGCGACGGCTACGAGGTCACCGCCGGCGAGGTGCTGTACCGCGGCCGCGATCTGCTCGGCTCGCCCCCCGAAACCCGTGCCTGCGACGGGGTGTTCCTGGCCTTCCAGTATCCGGTCGAGATCCCCGGCGTGAACAACGTCTACCTGCTCAAGGCGGCGCTGAACGCGCGGCGCCGGCACCGCGGCGAGCCCGAGCTCGACGCCGCCGACTTCCTCGCCCTGGTGCGCGAGAAGATGAAGCTGGTCCGGCTCGATGACAGCCTCATCTCGCGCTCGGTGAACGAGGGCTTTTCCGGCGGCGAGAAGAAGCGCAACGAGATCTTCCAGATGGCCGTGCTCGAACCCACGCTCGCGATACTCGACGAGACCGATTCGGGCCTGGACATCGACGCGCTGCGGATCGTGTCCGAGGGCGTGAACACCCTGCGCAGCCCGCAACGCGCCTTCATCCTGGTGACGCACTACCAACGCCTGCTCGACCATGTCGTGCCGGACTTCGTACATGTGCTGCTCGGCGGCCGGATCGTCCGCTCCGGCGGCCCGGAACTCGCGCTGGAGCTGGAACGGCGCGGCTACGACTGGATCCGGGAGGCCGCGGCGTGAACGGGAACGAGGCGACCGCCGGCTGGGCCCGCGAGGAGTTCGCGCGAAACGGCACGCATGGCGGTGCCGCGACGGCGCTGCGCGAAGCCGCGCTCGCGCGGTTCGCCGCCCACGGGCTGCCCACCACGCGCGATGAGGACTGGAAGTACACCAACGTCTCGGTACTGGAGCGGCGCCGCCACCCGACCGCCGCGCCCCCGGCCGCCGTACCGCAGCCCGCCGCGCTCGCACCATGGCGGATTTCCGGCCTGGGCGCGCATTTCGCCGCGATACTCGTCGGCTGGTTCCAGCCCGCGTTGACGCAGGCCGGGGGAGCGCCCCCCGGGCACAGGCTGCT
>JBFXBD010000051.1:0-46670 GCA_050183625.1 Gammaproteobacteria bacterium | reverse complement strand
GAGTTCCTGCTGCGGCGCATGCGCCTGAAGGGCGAGTTTCCGGCCCTGTCGGCGAATCTCGTCGCCATCAACCAGCTCACCGCGGAGGGCGGAAACGCATCGGTGAAGACGTTGTCGCAGATCATCCTGCGCGACTACGCGCTCGCCAACCGACTCCTGAAACTGGTGAACTCGGCGTTCTACGGCTCCGGTCGCCAGCCGATCACCACGGTATCCGACGCGGTGATGCGGCTGGGCTTCGAGCAGGTACGCATCGCCTGCAATGCGCTGCTCTACGCCGGCTGCCTGGTGGACACCGACCCGGAGCGTGCCGCCCGCCTGCGCAACATGCAGGTGGAAGCCCTGCTCGCCGGCCTGCTGGCACGCTACGTCGCCACGACCTCCCGCTTCGGCGATCCGGAAGAACTGTTCCTGTGCGGCATGCTGCGCCACCTGGGCGAGACGCTGGCCGCCTACTGCTTCCCCGAGGAGTTCGCCTACATCGCCGGCATGATCGGCTCCGGCATGCATCCGGACCAGGCTTTCCGCGAGGTGCTCGGCGTCACCGAGCCGGAGATCGCGCTGGCCGTGGGCGCGGAGTGGAAACTGCCGGCCACGTTCGTGAACTCCATGCGCCCGCTGCCGGAGGGGCTGGTGACGGTACCGGCCGACGCCGCCGGGCGCACTCTCGTCGTCGCCGCCTTCGCCAACGACCTGTGCCGGATCGCCACCCGCGCACCGGCCGGCGAGGCGGACCTGCGCCTGGGTGCGTTGAGTACGCGCTTCGAGCCCTGCATCAAGACCGCGCCGGAGGCGCTGCGCACGTTGCTGGTCTCGGCCGCGCGCAAGCTCGACGACTTCCTGCCTGCGCTCGGCCTGAAAGCCGAGGACACGCCGGCCCTGGCCCGGGTCCGGGACTGGATCCCAGCGCCGGACTAGCCGCCGCCGGCCCGGCATTGCGGGCCGATTTTGAGGCACCGCGTGGCGCCGGTTACAATTCCAAGACACCGGCGCGGGTGCGTGCGCGGGTGAAAACCCGGTCGAACGCATGTCCACACTCACCCTTGCCGAAGTCCCCCGCCTTGCGCAGGTCGATCGCCGTACGTTCCGCGCGGATTACCTGTCCCCGCGCCGCCCGGTGGTGCTGGAACGGCTGGCCGCCGACTGGCCGGCCGTGCACCGCTGGACGCCCGAGTACCTCGCCGCCCGGTTCGGCGAGCGGCCGGTACGCGTCTACGACGCCAGCTTTGCCGCGCCGGGCCGGTTCTACATGTCGAGCCTGCGCAGCCTGCCGTTCGCCCGGTTCCTGAGCGGCATCCTGACCGAGCGCCGCGACCTGCGCATGTTCCTGCACAACATCGCCCGGGAAATGCCCGAACTGGTCGAGGACATCCGCTTTCCCGATCTTGCGGACGGCTTCTCGCAGCGATTCGTATTCACGTTCTTCGGCTGCCAGGGCTCGGTCACGCCGATCCACTACGACATCGACATGGGGCACGTCTTCCACACCGCCCTGTTCGGCCGCCGGCGCGTGATCCTGTTCCCGCAGGCCGAGTCGGCACGGCTGTACCGGCATCCGTTCACCGTGCGCAGCTACATCGACGCCGCACGGCCGGACTTCGAGCGCTTCCCGCACCTGCGCGGCGCACGCGGCTGGAGCGTGACCCTGTCGCCCGGGGAGACGCTGTTCATCCCCAGCGGCTTCTGGCACCAGGTGATCTACGAGGAAGCCGGCTACGCGATCTCGCTGCGCTGCCCGAGCGAACGGCTTCTTCCGCGCCTGCAGGGCATGCTGAACCTGTTGCTCATCTCGCCGCTGGACCGCGCACTGAACCTGCTGCTGGACAAACGCTGGTACGCCTGGAAGGAACGCGCCGCATGGCGCCGGGCGGAGCAGACGTGAAATCCGCCGCCCGCCACGCCGCCACCATCGCGCTGCTCATCGCCGCCTGCATGTCCCCGTCCTTCGCGGACACGCCGGGGCCGGCCGAAATCGTCGAGCATCAGACCGGCGCCCGCTTTCCCGCGCTGGTACGGATCGAAGACGGTGCCGAGGAGTACCGCCTGCTGCCGACCGGAATGGCCGTGCGCCGCAAGTTCGTGTTCGACGTCTACAGCCTCGCCCACTACCTGCAGTCCGAACCCGCCACGCCGCGGTCGGAGCTGCTGCATCGGATCCTGTCGGACGACACCGCCAAGGAAGCGATCATGGTGTTCGCGCGTGATCTGCGCGCCGGCCAGATCCGCGACGGCATGCTGGACGCCTACAAGGCGAACGCCAGCGGCACCGAGTATGCCGCCACGGCCGCCGTGCTGGATCGATTCCTGGGCTCCATCCGCAAGGACGTGAGCAGGGGCGAACGATTCGTGGTTCGCTGGCTGCCGGGCGGCCGCTTCCAGGCGCTGCACGCCGGGCGCAGGGTATTCGAGGTCCGCGATCCGGTGTTCGCGCGCCTGTACTGGTCGGTCTGGTTCGGCGACCGGCCCACGGTCGACCGCGACCGGCTCATGGCAGGCTGGGGCTCATGAACCGCTGCGTGTCGCGGAACCGGATGACCGAAACGCAATCCCACCCCTTGCGGCGAATGCCGCAGGTCAGGTACATAGTCAACCGCTTATGCAAGTGACAAAAGGCGAAATCGCTCTGGGCAGGTTCCGGATCCCGTACCGGGTGTACGGTGAATCGGAACGGACGCTCGTCTGCGTCAGCGGCGCCCAGCAGACCATGGCGGTCTGGCGCTCGCTGGTCGCGTACTTCGGGGATCAGTATTCGGTCGTCATCTTCGACATGCCCGGCGTGGGCCGCTCGAAAGTCGTGGAGGGCACGCTCGACGCCAGCGTCGACGAACAGGTCGAGATCCTCAGCCGGGTCATCCAGACCACCCGCCGCCCCGGCGCGTTGGTACTGGCTGGATGTTCCTGGGGCACGATGGTGGTCGCCGCGTTCGCGGCGCGCTATCCGGCTGCGGTGGACAAGCTGCTGCTCGCCAGCTTCGGCGTCAAGCCGAGCAAGAAGATGCTCGAACTCATCCGCGACGGGCAGGCGCTCTACGAACGCGGCGAGGTCGAGAAGGCGGCCGAGCTCATCATCGACGGCTTCGGCCAGAACATCAGCGAATCCTACAAGCGCCAGATCATCGAGCAGTTCCGGCGCATGACTCCCGACCAGGCGCGCACGTTCTACAATCACTGCAGCTTCGTCGGCAGCGTGCAGGACATCGCCCAGTACGTCGCGCTGGACCAGATCACCGCGCCCACGCTCATCATCAACGGCGCCGACGACGCCATCCTGGACCTGGGCGATCTCGCCACCGCCACCGCGCGCATTCCGAACTGCCAGACCCGCGTCGTCAAGGACGCCGGCCATTTCCTGCATTTCGAACGCCCGGAAATCCTCGGCATCTACGCCGAGTTCCTCGCCCAGTAGCCCCAAAGAAGGGGACATTCATCATTTCCTGGCGCCGACGCGGCGTGGAAATGATGAATGTCCCCTTTTTCGGAGGTCAGCGGCCCTGGTAGTTGGGGTCGCGGCGTTCGCGGAAGGCCTTCAGCCCCTCCTTGAAGTCATCGCCGCGCAGGGACAGTTCCTCGCCCATCGCCTCCGCGCGCAACGCGGCGTCCAGTTCGGCTTCCAGCGCCTTGTGGGTGAGCACCTTGGCGTAGCCGACGGCGAACGTCGCCGCCCTGGCGTACTCGCTCGCGACGGCATCGACCGCGGCATCCAGGCCGGCATCTTCCACCACCTCGTTGATGAGCCCCCAGGACGCCGCCTGCGCGGCCTCGATCGGCCTGCCGCGCATGATCATCTCCTTGGCGCGCGACAAACCCACCAGGCGCGGCAGCAGCCAGGTCGAGCCGCTGTCCGGCGTGAAGCCCTTGGTCACGAACGGCGTCCAGAACTTCGCGCCGTGCGCGGCGATGACGTGATCGCTGGCCAGCGCCAGGCTGTTGCCAATGCCTGCTGCCCAGCCGCGCACGCCGGCCACGATCGGAAGCTGGAGCTCGAACATCACCTTGATGAGGTAGTGCGCGCCGTACTGCATGCCGCGCTGCAGGTGGCCGATGCGGGGCTTCTGCGGCTTGCCGTCCGGCCCGGGAGCGTTCGCCTCCGTGAGATCCACGCCGCTGCAAAAGTGATCGCCCGCGGCCGTCAGGACGATGACGCGCACCTCGTCGCCGTTGACCGCATCGATGAGGGAATCGATCAGGGTGCGGACCATGCCGCGGCTGAGCGCATTGCGCTTGTCCGGCCGGTTCAACGTCACCCGCAGGATCGGGCCGTCGCGGAGCACGCGCACGTCGGGCGCGGCGTTGCTGGGATCTTGGCTCATCGTCGTCTCCATCAGGGATGCTCGCGTGGCGGGCACGCCCGCGGGCGGGCCGCATATGATGCGTGGCACACCCACGGGCGGCAACCCTGCGGATCGGACGACGAGGCGCGCGGGCCACGCGGCCCGCGCGCCTGTGCGGTCACGGCGCGGGCGGCGTGCGCACGTCCGCGTCGTGCTTCTCCTGGTAGATGCTGCGTCCGGCCTGGTTCAGATCCTGGTGCAGGTCACGGCGTTCCACGCGCGTCAGCGTGCCGTCGGCGCGGTAGGCACGCTCCTCCTGGCGGATGCTGCGCTGCTGCGCGGCCAAGCCGCGCACCTCATCGCGGGTGAGCTGGCCGGAGCGGATACCCTGGCCGATCCGTGCATGCTGCTGGCCCTGGCGCGCATTGACGCCGGGATCGCGGTTCAGCGGACCGGCGACGGCCAGGCCCGGAAGGGCGATGGCGAACAGGGCGACGGCGGCGATTCGGGTTTTGTTGATCATCGGAGTTCTCCTTGCGGGTTCAGGGAATGGACGGTTCGAGTGCTGCCTGCACCCGCGAACAACGGCCGCCACGCGGATCGGTTGACGCCGCCGCACGCACCCGCTCCGGTGTGTGACTGAGTTCTCTGCCGGGCGCCGGACGCGTGCCCCGGGACCGCGCATGTACAATGGCCGCAGGCGCGATCGTCGGACGCATCGCCCGCGCCGCCACCCGTTCACCGCAATTCCAGGAACCCGACGCATGACCCAGACCCCCGCCGCGACCCGCCTGGCCGGTACCCTGCTCGCCGTCCGCGACGGCAGCGCCGGCATCGAAGTGTTCATGGTGCGCCGCGCGCGCGAGATCGACTTCATCGCCGGTGCCCTGGTGTTTCCCGGCGGCAAGGTCGACGCGGCCGACGCGGCGATCGTCGAACGCGGCCTGGGTACCGGGTTGGCGGGGCTGGACGATGACGACGCGCGTGCGCGCGTGGCGGCGCTGCGCGAAGCCTACGAGGAAGCCGGCATCCTGGTCGCCCGCGACGGCGGCGGATCGATCGTCGATGCGGCGCACGTCGATGCAGCCGAGGCGGATCGCGCCCGCGTCGCCGCCGGCGAACTCGATCTCGCCGGTTTCCTGGAAGCGCGCGGCTGGCGACTGGCCACTGGGGAGATGGCGCCGTTCTCGCGCTGGATCACGCCACGATCCGCCCCCAAGCGCTTCGACACGATGTTCTACCTGGTCCAGGCACCGCCGGGCCAGGACGGTTCGCACGACGGCACGGAGTCGATCGAATCGCGCTGGATCGACGCCGCCGAGGCGGTAAAGGCCGCCGAGCAGGGCACGCTGCCGATCGTCTTCCCCACGCGCATGAACCTGATGCGGCTGGCGGCCTTTCCGACCGTCGCCGCGGCGCTGGCCGGCTCGGGCATGGACAAGGTCGTGCCGGTGGAGCCGTTCATGCAGGAGCGCCCGGACGGCCGCTGGATCTGCATCCGCGACGACGCCGGCTACTCCATCACCGAGATGCCGGTCTCCAAGGCCTTCGCCAGGCCGCTGGCGCAGGGGCAGAAGTAGCCGCCTTCGCCGCTTCGCTCGTTGCAATGACGAGGGTGGCGATACGCCGTTCAGGCACCCGCCAGGAAATCCAGGAACGCACGCAGGTTCGCCGGCACCTGCCGCGCCCCGGGATGGACGGCGCTGATCGGCACCGGCGCCGGCTCGTGCGCAGGCATGACACGGACCAGCTTCCCGGCTGCGATCAGATCCTCGACCTGGTAGCACAGGAACTGCCCGAAGCCGATCCCGGCGACGCAGGCGTCCACCGCCGCATCGATCTGGTTGGTGCGCAGGCGCGGCGCGACGACGACCCGTACCGGCGGCCTGCCGGCGAACGTCAAGGCGTTTCCGGGCGCCAGCCCGGTGAACACCACCGCGGGCAGGCTGGCGAGATCGGCGGGATGCTTCGGCCGGCCTGCGCGCCGAAGGCATGATGCCGAGGCGCAGACCACGCGCCGCGTCTCGCCCAGCCGCCGCGCGACCAGCGTGGAATCCGGCAGGTGGCCGATGCGGATCGCGCCGTCGATCCCCTCCTCGACCAGATCGACGACCCGGTCCAGCAGCAGCAACTCCACCTCGACGTCGCGATACCGGGCCAGAAACGCGTTGACTCGCGGTGCGACGTGCGTGCATCCGTACCGCACCGGCGCCGTGATCCGCAGCCGCCCGCGCGGCGTGAGCCGGCGTGCCGACAAGGAGGCTTCAGCATCCTCCACCTCCGCCAGCACGCGCTTGCAGCGTTCGTAGTATTCGCGCCCCTCGTCGCTCAATGACTGACGCCGCGTCGTGCGATGCAGCAGTCGAGCACCGAGCGACGATTCCAGTGCCGCGAGGGCGCGCACCACCGCCGGCGGTGACATGCCCAGCGTGTCGGCCGCCGCGGTCAGGCTGCCACGCTCGACCACACGCGCGAATACCTGCATGGCCCTCAGCTTGTCCATGGTCGGAACATTATTCCATTCTCCGTAGTATTCCAATGCGGTCAGAGATATTTATTGCATCCTCCTGAAGGACCATCCTGCGCGCCGTGGAGCCGTCGAATGGTTCGCCGGCCCGAAGACATCCAGGAGATCCGACATGCCCCGCATATCCGCCATCGACCCGGCAAGCGCCGCTGCGAATGCCCGCCCCCTGCTGGACGCCGCCCGCGCCCAGCTCGGCGCGGCCCCGAACTTCATCCGCGTGCTGGCCCATTCGCCCAAGGCGCTCGAGGGATTTCTCGGCCTGCATGGCGCAGCCGCCGGCTTCGCGATCGACAACGCGACCCGGGAGCGCATCGCGCTCACGGTCGCCGAGGGCAACGCCTGCCAGTACTGCGTCGCGGCACATACCGCGATCGGCCGCCACGCCGGCCTCTCGGAAGCGGAGATGCAGCTCAACCGCCGTGGCACCGCCGGCGACGCCCGCGATGCAGCGGCGGTGGCGCTGGCCCGTGCGATCAACGACAACCTCGGCGAGATCACGGACCGGGAATTCGACGCCGCGCGCGACGCCGGCCTCGGCGATGCCGAACTGGTGGAGATCATCACGCTCGTCGCGCTGAACATCTTCACCAACCTGATCGGCAAGGCCACGCGCGTGGAGATCGACTTCCCGCGGGTCGCGTTGCTGCCGGGCGCCCGGGCGGCGTAAGCCGCGGCGGGCAGGGGTGCTGCACCCCTGCCCGTCCCTTTTTGCCGGTTCGACACTCGCCAGGAAGACACGACGCCATGAAGACCTTCGCTGCCATCGCCTTCACCCCTGCCGTGCGCGCCCTGCAGGAGGCGTACGGCTCGCGCGCCGCCTACGCCCGGATGGACGACGTCCCGCCCGAAGTCGGTCTGGGTGCGCCGGAAGCCGCATTGCTCCATGGCGCCGACAGCTTCTACGTGGCCTCGGTGAACGCGGACGGCTGGCCGTACGTGCAGCACCGCGGCGGCCCGCGCGGCTTCGTCCGCGTGCTATCGCCGGAACGGATCGCATTCGCCGATTTCCGCGGCAACCGGCAGTTCATCAGCGCGGGCAACGTGAGCACCGACGACCGGGTGGCGCTGATCGTGATGGACTACCCGCAGCGTCGCCGCCTCAAGCTGTTCGGCCATCTGCGGATGACGCCGGTCGACACCGCCCCGGCCGAACTCGTCGAGGCCGTGCGCCTGCCGGACTACCGCGCGCGCATCGAACGGGTGGCGACCGTGGACATCGCCGCGTTCGACTGGAACTGCCCCCAGCACATCACGCCGCGCTTCACCGTGGAGGAGATCGACGCGAGGGAACGGCCGCTACGCGCCCGGCTCGCCGAACTCGAAGCCGAGCTGGCCGCGCTGCACGCACGACGAACCTGAAGACCGCCCCCCACCGCTTCACTGCCCGCACGAAAGGAGGACCAGGATGGACGACCAGACCGCTCGAAACGCCGAGGCATCCGCCCGGGAAGGACGCCCCCCGTACCCGCCGTTCACGCTCGAATCCGCCCGTCGCAAGGCGCGCGCCGCCGAGGATGCATGGAACAGCCGCGATCCGGTGCGCGTATCGCTCGCCTACACGCCCGACACCGCCTGGCGCAACCGCGCCGAGATCTTCGGCGGCCGACCCGCGATCGTCGCCTTCCTGACCCGCAAATGGGCACGCGAACTCGACTACCGCCTCGTCAAGGACTTCTGGGCCTGGGCCGGCGCGCGGATCGCCGTGCGCTTTGCCTACGAGTGGCACGACGACTCGGGCCAGTGGTTCCGTTCCTACGGCAACGAGAACTGGGAATTCGCGCCCGACGGCCTGATGCGCCGGCGCATCGCCAGCATCAACGACCTGCCGATTGCCGCATTGGATCGCAGGTTCCACTGGCCCGCCGGACCGCGACCGGCCGATCACCCCGGCCTGGAGGACCTGGGCCTGTAGCCGCAGCCTGCATCGCGCGACGGGATCGGCGGGTGTAAGAAATCCGCCCCCCGGCCTGACCAACGGGGCGCAGGAGCTGACTCCTGCCAGAATTGACCGAAGCAGACTCAACCCCAACCAGGAGACATGTAATGACCAAGTCCGCAACCGCCGCGTCCCTCGCCATGATCGTCGGTGCCGCCCTGACGATCGCTTCCGCGCCCGCCGCGGCCGGCATGGCCGACAGCGAGAAATGCTACGGCGTCGCGCTCAAGGGCAAGAACGACTGCAAGGCCGGCGCCAATACGTCCTGCGCCGGCACCTCGCGGGTCGACCACCAGGGCGACGCCTGGTCGCTGGTGCCCAAGGGCACCTGCGAGAAGACGCCTTCGAAGACCTCGCCCACCGGCTTCGGCCAGCTCGCCGAGTTCAAGGGAAAGCGCGGCTGACCCATCCGGCCCGCGCGCGGTGCCCGCCATGAACGTCCATCGCCACGAAGCGGCCGTCATGGCGGGCGCCGCCCGGACCGACACGCTGCCCGCGCGCGGCGGCGTGGGCCTGAAGCCGGAGCACTTCCAGCACATCCTCGATGCCCGGCCGGACGCCGGCTTCTTCGAGATCCACGCCGAGAACTACATGGTCGCCGGCGGGCCGATGCACCACTACGCCGAGCGGATCCGCGCGCGGTATCCGCTGTCGATCCACGGCGTCGGCCTGTCGATCGGCGGCGAACACCCCCCGGACGAGCCGCATCTGGACCGTCTCGCCGCGCTCATCGATCGCTACCGGCCGGCCCAGTTCTCCGAACACCTGGCCTGGTCGAGCCACGGCGGCGCGTTCCTGAACGACCTGCTGCCGCTGCCCTATCATGCCGGCACGCTGGCGCGCGTGTGCGCGCACGTGGACCGCGTCCAGGAACGGCTCGGCCGGCGCATGCTGCTGGAGAATCCCGCGACGTATGTCGAGTTCGAATCCTCGACGATGCCCGAGCCGGAATTCATCGCCGAGGTGGTCCTCCGCACCGGCTGCGGGCTGCTGCTCGACATCAACAACATCCACGTCTCGTGCGTGAATCACGGCCGTGATCCACTGCGCTACCTCCGGGCGCTGCCGCTGGCACAGGCCGGCGAGATCCACCTGGCCGGGTTCGCCGAGGACACCGACGAACGCGGCGCGCCCCTGCTCATCGACAACCATGGCGCGGCCGTCGCGGGGCCGGTGTGGGATCTGTACGCCGAAGCCCTGATGCTGACCGGCCCCGTGCCGACGTTGATCGAGCGCGACCACGACATCCCCGCCTTTGCGGTGCTGCACGCCGAAGCACGCGACGCCGAAGGGCTGATGACGCTGGCCGCCCACGCCCTGCGTCGCAGGGGGCAGGCATGAGCATGCAGTCCGCCATGGCTGCGGCCCTGCTGAACGAGGCGGATGTCCGCCCGCCCGGCCTGCGCGACGTGCACGGCGCCGCTCCGACACGACGGTTCGGCGTCTACCGCAACAATGTGCTCGCCTCGCTGATCGACGCCCTGGCCGATACCTACCCGGTCGTCCAGGCGTTGGTCGGCGAGACATTCTTCCGCGCCATGGCCGCCCGGTTCGTGCGCGCCGCGCCGCCGCGCTCACCGGTTCTGGCCTGGTACGGTGCTGAACTGCCCGGTTTCATCGCGCAGTTCGCACCGGCCGCCGCACTGCCGTACCTGGCGGACGTTGCGCGGCTGGAATGGCTGCGTGTCGACGCCTGGCACGCGGCCGACGCAACGCCGCTGACCGCACCCGAACTGGCGGCGGGATTGTCCGATGAGGCCCAGCTTGCCGGACGGCGATTCGCGCTGCATCCGGCGCTTCGGGTGATGACGTCGGCGCATCCTGCGGTCTCGCTCTGGGCCGCCCACCAGTCGGACGATCCCGCCGCCGCCTTGTCCCGCATCGACATGACGCGCGCCGAGGCCGCGCTGATCGTGCGGCCGCAACTGCAGGTGCGCATCGTTCCGATCGCGCCCGACGCGGCAGGCTTCATCGACGCCCTGCAATCGGGCCGGACACTCGGCGCGGCCGCCGCGGACGCACAGTGCGATGTGACCGCCGCACTCGGCGTACTGATCGGCGCCAGCGCCTTC
Organism: Gammaproteobacteria bacterium; assembly: GCA_050183625.1. Taxonomy (GTDB): domain Bacteria; phylum Pseudomonadota; class Gammaproteobacteria; order JADZEE01; family JADZEE01; genus JBFXBD01. The sequence goes on along the minus strand of JBFXBD010000051.1, from coordinate 35,864 downwards.
ACCCACATCCTCCACCATGAAAGCCCGTCATGATCTCACGCATTGGCGCACCGATCGCGAACGTCGTCCGCATGCTGTCCCGCATTCCCGATGGCTGGGTTGCGCTGCTGGGGCGCTTTTCCATCGCCGCGGTGTTCTGGAAATCCGGCCAGACCAAGATCGAGGGCTTCGCCCTGGACATCGTCTCGGGCGAGTTCCACCTCGGCCTTCCGCGCCTGTCGGACACCGTCGTCGACCTGTTCCGGGAGGAATACCGGCTGCCGCTGCTGCCGCCGGAGTTCGCCGCGGTCATGGCCGCCACCGCCGAGCACCTGCTGCCGGCGCTGATCCTGCTCGGCCTGGCGACGCGCTTCTCCGCCCTCGGCCTGCTCGGCATGACCGCCGTCATTCAGACGTTCGTCTACCCGGACGCATATCCCACCCATGGCGTCTGGGCGGCGGTACTGCTGTTTCTCGCCGCCCGCGGACCGGGTCCGTTGTCGATCGACCGCATCATCGCCGGCAAGTGCGCGGGCACTCGATGACTGCCGGGGCACGGCACCGGAACCGGTACCGTGCCCCGCGGCGCGGCGCCGCTACATGCCACCGCCCTTCTTCATCGCATCGCACTCGGCCTGGGTCGCCTCGACGAAGCCCTGGCCCTTGCAGGCATTCATGCCCTTGCAGGCGTTGTTCGCGGTCTTGCACGCGGACTGGCCTTTGCAGGCGTTGGCGCCTTCGCAGTGGATCGTGGCCTCTTCGGCCAGGGCGCCGGACATCGGCGCTGCCGCGAACAGCATCGCTGCGGTCGAAGCCAGCGCGAATGCAGTCAGTTTTCGTGCGGTATTCATCGATTTCGTCTCCTCGGATGGGCCATTGGGGTGATGTCGCCGCCGCGAACGGCGGCGGCGAACCATCAGTCGTGGCGACAGGCGGATCCCTTACATGGGCGCTACGACGCGCCCGTGCCCGGCGCGAAGGCCGCGTCCAGTTCGGTATGGCACACGTGATTGACGTAGTTGCTCAGCGTCTTGACGGCGATGGCGAGCACGATCCCGAGCACGTGCTGGTCGTGAAAGCCGGCGCCCCGGAATGCCAGCAGTTCCGCCGGCGTCGGCCGGCCTCGCGAGGCGAACATGCGGCGGGTGAAGGCACACAGCGCGGCATGGCGCGGATCCGGCGGTGCGCCGCCGGCAATGACGGCGTCCACCACCTCGCGCGACATGCCGACGGTCCTTTCCGCCATCATCCCGTGCGCGGCCGTGCAGTAATGGCAGCCGTTTTCGGCGCTGACGACCAGGAACACCAGTTCCTGCTCCCAGCTGTCGAACCCGGCCTCCTCGCGAAAGCGGCCATACCCGGTCAGGTAGGTTTCCAGCAGGCCGGGCAGGTTCGCCATGTTGGCATACATGTTCGGGATGAACCCGACCTGGCGTTTGGCGCCCTCCAGCACCTTTCGGGCGCGATCGGGTGCGGTCCCCATGTCCACGGGCGGCAGGTTCAATCGGGCGATGTCGGTCATGCGCGGTCTCCTCATCTGGAAGGCAAATGGTGGAAGGTCCCGTCGCGCGATCAGAACGTGTACGAGACACGCGCGTACAGATAGCGGCCGTTCACGCCGATCGGCGACAGGATGTCGTACGGCAGGTTGCCGAAGAAATTGATTGCCGGATCGGACGGATCCGGGTAGTTGTCGAGGATGTTGACGGCGCCGACGGTGATCCGGCCCTGGCGGTGGAACCGGTAGGAGGCCTGCAGATCCAACGATACCTCCGGCCCGTACTCCTGGCGCGGCTCAAAGCCGCCACCGAAATTGAACACCCGCACCGTGCTGCCGTAGTAGCTCACCCGGACGGTGGAGTCGAAGTCGTCGCGCACCCAGTGGCCGGTGGCGACCAGCCGGGTCTGCGGCGCCGCGGACTCGATCGTGTTGATCTCTTCGCTGCCCACCAGCCGCAGCGCCGGGTCCAGTTGCAGCAGGCGGGCCGACGTGGGCTTGAAGTCCGCAATCGCGGTGCTCGCGTAGTTGAATGCGCCGGTGAGCGTGAGGTCGCCGCCCGCGAAGGCGCGCGCATGGCGCAGGACGACATCCACGCCGGTGGTATGGGTGTCGATCGCATTGGTGAAGAAGCGCACCGACTGGATGCCGGCGCCGCCGGGCTGCGCTTGAACGAACGCCGCCAGGCCGGCGCCGAACAGCCGGTCCGACAGGGTGATGCGATCGTCGACGCGGATGTGGAAGCCGTCGATCGACAGGCTGGTGCGGGCGTCGAGCTGCGCGGTCAGTCCGAGGCTGAAATCCAGCGCCTGCTCCGGTTCCAGATCCCGCGCGCCGAGTGCGCGCGCGATCGGATCGTCCACCGGGATCGTACGGGTGGTGACCAGCGAACGGTTGACCCCGAAGTTGATGGTCCGGTCGGAGAACGCCGTCTGGCTCAGGGACGGCGCCCGCAGGTTGCTGGAGACCGATGCGCGCAGATGGTAGCCGGGTGCCAGGGTCAGCGCGGCGCTGGCCTTGCCGTTGGCGGCGCTGCCGAAATCATCGTAGTACTCGTAGCGCCCGGCCAGGTCCACGTACAGCCGATCCAGCACCTGCGAGGACAGCTCCGCGTACACGCCGGCGACGTTGCGCTGCGCGTCACGTACGTCCTGCGGGGTCAGCCCCGGAGCACCCTGCGCGCCGATGTCGGCGTCGAACGGTCCGGCCGCGAATGAAGCCGGGTCGCCGGCCCGGCTGGCGTAGGTCTCGCGCCGGTACTCGAAGCCGAATGCGATGCCCACCGGGCGCGCCAGGAAAGCCACGGCACGCTCGCCGGTCAGGTCGAGGTTGAAGGTGAAGTGCTCGGCATCGTAGCTGCCCGAATCGAACCGCGTCGGGCTCGCCGCGCCGAGCGAGGCATTGAGCGAATTGCGCACGCCGTACTCGAACTCGTTGCGCCCCCAGGTCAGGCTCGCGTCCGCATCCCATCCGCCCACCCGGGTACGCAGGCCGCCGGTGACGGATGCATCGGTGTTGTCGCCGGTCGTGACCGGAAGGAATCCGTTCGGGTGGATCGCAGGCACGTTGCGCGATTCGTCCGGATAACGGAAGAACGTGGCGCCCTCGGTCCGGCGTGTGCCGAACGTGCCGAAGCCGTAGGACTGCAGCGCACCGATCGGCATGCCGGCATGGAACCACGCCTTGGCGTCCTGCACGTCGGGATCGCCCTCGGCGTAGTTGCGCCGGCCCTGCAACGCCAGGTTCGCCGGCGTCTGCGGGATGAAGAACGGCACGCCATCGAACCCGGCGCGATTGGTGGCATTGCGGTCCTGATACTCGGCGCCCACGCGCAGGAAGCCCTCGCCGGCGATCGGGATGCCGGCCGAGGCTTCCACCGTCACCGTCTCGCCATCGTCGATGGTCGTGTCGATCGCCTCTTCGTGCGTGAGATGCTCACCGTAGGTGACGTCGACGCGCGCCCCTTGCGGGCGATCGTCCAGGATCACGTTGATGACCCCGGCGATGGCGTCCGATCCGTAGTGGGCGCCGCCGCCGTCACGCAGGATCTCGATCCTGCGGATCGCGCCCAGGACAATGGTGTTGAAATCGACCGCCGCCGTACCGCGGCCGATCTTGGTCTCGGTATTGACCACTGCCGACGCATGCCGGCGCTTGCCGTTGACGAGCACGAGCATCTGATCCGGGCTCATCCCCCGGAGCTGGCCGGCGCGGACATGGTCCGACGTGCCCGAGTTCGACTGGCGCGGGAAGTTGAAGGACGGGGCGAGCGTGGCGATCGCCTGGCCGAGTTCGCCGGCAACGGCGCCCGTGGTGGCCAGGTCCGCGGCTGGGAGCACGTCGATCGGCGCGGTCGAATCCAGCACCGAGCGCTCGACGATCCGCGTGCCGGTGACGACGATCTCCTCGGCGGCCGAGGCCGGCGCGAGGCCGGCCGGGCCGATGGCATACAGGGCAATCCAGGCGCCCAGGCGGCGCAGGCGGACATCATCGTTCAAGGGGTGCGGCATCGTCACTCCGGTGCATGGACAAGGGCGGCGCTGCACGCATGCGGTTCAGGCGCCAGTCGTAGGGAAGGAATTCAATGCGGATCTCACCTCGCGCCAGCCGTGCGGCGGTGGCGGCGTCGAGCCCGAGCGCGCCGGCATGGTGCGCCAGGAACGCGTGCAGCGATCCGATCCCGCGCCATCCGGCAGCGAAGTCCTCGCCGTACCACTGGAACAGCGCGGAGACTTTCAATGCGCCGTCCTCGAACCGGTTCCGGGTGCGGTCGCGCAGGAAGATCTGCACGGCCGATTCGAGCTGTGCGTCCAGGCGCGCGCCGGTGTACGGCTCCTGCCGCAGCCCCGGGCAGCCTATGCTGGCGCAGTTCAACGCGAAGTGGATGCGCGGGTCGCGGTAGCGGCCCGAGCCTCGGATCATCCCGTGCTCGATGTCGTCCAGCGACACGGTGCGCCCGAACAGCGGGATGAAGCTGCGCTTCCAGGGCGAGCGCAGCAGCGATCCGAGATCCTTGATCGAATCCAGGCCCGGCGGCCCCGAGAGCACCAGATCGACGGTCCACGCGTTGTATGCATTGATGAGGAACGCAAGCTGTTCCTCGGCGGGCCAGCGATCGAAGCGCTCGCGCCGGACCGCCGCGAGCGCTTCGAGGTAGCCGGCGAGGGCCGGCCGCTCTGCGCGCAGGCCGGCGTAGTCGACTTCGGACGACAGCGAGCCCGGCGCATCGGCGACGAACCGCCGGAGCAGGCGCGCCCAGGCCCAATGGTCGAAGGCCTCCGCGCGCGCACCGGCGACGGCAGTCACCAGCAGCATCGCGATGAACGCCCGCAGCATCGCTCAGCCCCGCCGCCAGTCGTGGAAGCGCCGCAGCACCGGCGCCAGCCACGCCGGCAGATGCGCGCGCCGCCACTCGCCGCCGGTGGCGCGTGCCGCTTCCATCATGGTCGGATAGGCGTGGACGGTTCCCAGGATGTGGCGCAGGCCGAGACCGTGCGTCATCGCCAGCACGAACGGCGCGATCAGTTCCCCCGCATGCGCGCCGACAATCGTCGCGCCGAGGATCCGATCCCGGGCGGGTGCGGTGAGCACCTTCACGAATCCCTCGGTGCCGTCGATGATGGCCCGGTCCAGGTCGCCCAGATCCAGGCGCGTGACTTCGAATTCGATCCCCCGCTCGCGCGCCTCGCGTTCGTTCAGGCCGACGCGCGCGATTTCCGGATCGATGAAGGTCGCCGCCGGCATCGGCGCCCGGTCGGCACGGAATCGCATCAGATCGCCGAACAGTGCATTGACCGCCGCATACCACGCCTGGTGCCCGGCCGCATGGGTGAACTGGTACGGCCCGGCCACGTCGCCCGCCGCCAGGATGTTGGGGTAGAGCGTCTCGAGATACTCGTTGGTCGGAAGCACGCGCCCGGTATCGATGCCGAGCGCTTCCAGCCCGTAGCCGTCCAGGCGCGCAACCCGGCCCGCGGCGCAGACCAGGGCATCGAACCCGATGCGCAACTGCCTGCCGGCGATGGCGATGACGAGTGCCTTGCCGGTGGCATCGCGCTCGCAGCGCAACGCACGACAGCCGGTCATCACCGTGACCCCGTCCGCCTGCAATGCATCGCGCGCCGCCGCCGACACTTCGTCGTCCTCGCGCCCGAGCAGGCGGACCGCCGACTCGACGACGGTCACGCGCACGCCCAGGCGTGCGAACGCCTGCGCCAGCTCGCAGCCGATCGGACCGCCACCCAGGATCACCATGCTCGCCGGCGGCGTCTGCATGTCCGCCAGCGCATCCCAGAGGGTATCGCTGGTCAGGTACCCCACCTCGTCGAGCCCCGGGATCGGCGGCACGAACGGCCGGCCGCCCGCGGCGATGACGATGCCGCGCGCACTCAGGCGGCGCGGCGCCACCCCTGGCGCTTCGATCTCGACCGTCCACGGATCGACGATGCGCGCATGGCCGGCGACCACGTCGACCCCCAGCGCCGTATAGCGTTGCGCGCTGTCGTGCGGTTCAATCGCGGCGATGACGGCGCGCACCCGGGCCATCACTTCGTGGAAGCTGACGACCGGCTCGACTGAAGCGATGCCGTAGCGGTGCGCGTGACGCATCTCGTGCGCGGCCGCCGCCGCACGGATCAGGGCCTTGCTCGGCACGCATCCGGTATTGAGGCAATCGCCGCCCAGCCGGTGCGCCTCGACGAGCGTGACGCCCGCGTGCGCGGCAGCGGCCGAATACGCAGCCACCAGTCCGGCGGCGCCGCCGCCGATGACGATGAGGTTGCGGTCGAAACTCGCCGGACGCCGCCAGCGCGCATAGGGCCGGCGCCGCTGCCAGCGCCACATGAACCTGCGTGCCGCGAGCGGAAACGCGCCCAACAGCGCGAACGAGGCCATCAGCGCCGGCGAGACGATGCCGGACAGGCCCTCCAGGTTCGCCAGTTGGGTGCCCGCGTTCACGTACACCGCGGTACCGGCCAGCATCCCGGCCTGGCTCACGGCGTAGAACGCCGACGCGCGCATGCGGGTGAGGCCCATGAGCAGGTTGACGATGAAGAACGGCACCACCGGCACCAGCCGCAGGAAGAACAGGTACGCCGCGCCCTCGCGCTCGAACGCGGCCTGCACTTCGCGCAGCCGCGCCCCGAACCGGCGCGTGACCGCGTCCTTCAAAAGGTAGCGTGAGGCCGCGAACGCGAGCGTGGCGCCCACCGAGGACGCGAACGAGACGATGAGCAGGCCCCACCAGAATCCGAACACCGCGCCTGCGCCCACCGTCATCACCGCCGCGCCGGGAATGGACGCCGCGGCGACCGCCACATACGCGGCAAAGTAGATGGCGGCCGAGGCCAACGGCGCAGCGCGATGCCATCCCTGCAGCGCGTCACGGGACCGTTCGAGCGAATCCAGCGACAGAAGATCCCCGAACTGCCAGTACGCCACCGCAACCGCCGTGACCGCCAAGGCCAGTGCGGCAAGCGGTCCGCCGCGCGCTCGCCGCGCGCCGGCCTCGGGCAACTGCAGGCGGCAGCGCGGCGGCGCGGCCGGGTCCGCCGCGGGGCGCGGCGATACGGTTCCGGATACGGATGGCGGTTTCATCGACGCCATGGTCGATGGAGCGGGTCGATTTCTTACACCTGCCGTCCCCCCCGGCAGGACCGCGTCAGTGCCGGCAGCGCCCGCCGACGGCGGGCACGCCGCGTGCGGTCAGACGTCGGCGTAGCGCCGCTCGAAGGCCGCCTTGCGCGCCGCCAGTTGCGCATGGCGCTCCGTGGACGTCACCCGCGCCACGCCGTCGGGCAGGTGCCGGTCGAGTTCGGCAAGCTTGACCTTCCTGGCCTCGATGGCCGGTTGCGCCGCCTTCGGATCCCGGAAACCCTGCCAGCGATGCAGGATGAGGACATCGTGCAGACCGGTCGTGTCGAGCCAGTTGTGAACCCCGGGATCGCGGATGGATACCACATAGGTATGGCGCCCGTCGGCGTCGGGCTTCATCTGTGCATTGGTGAGGCTCGTGAGCCTGCAGTTGTCGAGGCTGAGCAGCCACAGATCGTGCAGCACGACGTTGCGATACGTGGCCCCGCCCTCATTCGCGGTCAGGATCGCGGCCTCGTCGTCGGCCAGGGTGAAATGGCCGAGGCTGCCCATCTGCGTCACCAGGCCGCCGACCGGGCCGGCGCCCTCCGGCGCGGTCATCGTCTGCGGACCGTTGAAGAACAGGCGCGCGGCGTAATAGTGATAGAACACGTCCGCGTGGATGTTCCCGACCGCGATGGCGGTGATTTCGTCTTCCGTCAGCGGTCCGCGTGTCGGCGCGTTTCGGCGCCGCACGCGCAGCGCATCGGGATGCTGCGTCTCCCAGTCGCCCATGGAATCGCGGATGAAGAGGTACATCGTGCCCTGCGGTATCTGCAGGTGGTTCCTGCGCCCGCCGGCGGGCGCGGAATCCAGTGTCAGCACGTAGGCGCCGTCGGCGTCGATCTCCATGTCGAGTTGTTCGAGCGAACCCATCGTCACGGAGGTCGAGGAATTGGCCACGAGCTGGAAGGTCACGTAGGTCGACGGGGATTTCTGCCGCTGGCCGCGCACTTCATACTCGCCTCCGGCGGCCATGCCGATGACGCGATAGGCATTGTCGGGATTGTCCCCGCCCCAGCGCGAGCCGTGCATCCGGTGGCCGAGCCAGTGGGCACCCTGCGTGTAGACGCGCAGCACGCGCGGGTAGTTCGCGTCGCTGGCGGCGGCCACCATGATCGATTTCATGCAATATTCGGCGACGCATTGCTCCATGCGCGCCATCTGCTCGGCCGGATAGAGCCGATCGGTGACGCGCCGGAACATAATCGCCGCGCGCTCCCGTGCGGCCTTGATCTCCGGACGCTGGAATATCCGCAGCGCGAGCGTTTCCAGGTCGCGCTGGTCGACGTTCGCGATCGGGTTCGTCGCGGACAGGAAGTAGTCGTCCGTTTGCATGCCGGGTCCTCCCTCTGGCGGCCTCGCCGCGTTTTCTGGCAGAGCGCATCGGAACTATAGCCCTCTTTCGCGCCTGCCGGCGGCAGATCGACGCCGGCCGTGCGATGCGGTTTCCCGCCGGCGCTGCCCGGCACCAACGCACGCCGGTGGTGCCGGGCACCAGGACAAGTGCGGAATGATCGCAGCGCGAGTGAGGTCGGTCCAGGTGCCGCGGCACGGTCGGCGCGCACGGTGCCGGGTGCGGGTCAGGGACCGGCGCGCTGCGAATCCGGATCGTCGCCATCCCGGTCATCCGCGGTGGAGCCCGCGCCGAACCGGCGTGCAGCCGCGCGCAGCATGTGCATTTGCCGGCCGAAGCGCCGGCATTGCGCACACAGCATGACATGCGTACCCAACGCCAGGCGCTCGGCGATACCCAGCGGTCGGTCAAGCCGCTCGGAAACCAGGCGCGAAGCCTGCTCGCAGGTCAGCATGATCCTCCCCCCGTGCTCCCGCGCGCTGCAAGGCCGGCACGCCGGCGCACGCAGGCCGCATCACTGCGGGCCGGTGCGGGCGGTACCGAAGCGGATTGGGGCGCAGCGTGCGGTTCCATGCCGGCCATGGTCGGTGGAACCGGGCAATTGCTTACACGGGCGCAGCCCACGCCGGACGCGCGGACCGGATGCGATCCGCTCTGACCGCCGAAGTACCGGGCAGGAGACGCACCCCGGTGCCAGGCACCGGGATAAGTGCGGGATCAGGGCGCGCGGGGATCGGAATCCGAGCCCCCACCACCGCCTGATTCATCCGCGGTGCGGCCCGCGCCATAACGGCGCGCCGCCTTGCGCAAGGCCTCCATCTGCCGGCTGAATTGCCGGCAGGCCGTGCACATGAGTACGTGGGTGCCCAACGCCAGGCGCTCGCCGATGCGCAGCGGTCGATCGAGCCGCTCGGACAATAGCCGCGAGGCCTGCTCGCAGGTCAACATCGTCAGGCGCCGCGCGCGAACCAGCGCCGTTCCAGGCAGGCGCGCAGGCGCAGGCGTGCGCGGTGCAGGGACACGTGCAGGTTGCTGGTCGACAGCCCCAGGCTGGCGCAGATCTCGGCGCTGTCGAGCCCGACCATCTCGCGCAGCATGAACACCCGCGCGTGCGCGGGTGGCATGTCGTCCAGGCAGATTTCGAAGACGCGCCAGAACTGCGCCTGCTCGAAGGACTGCTCGGGATCGGTCCAGGCACGCGGCCGATCCGCAGGGTTCCAGTGGCCGTCCGCGGCAAAGCGGGACGCCTCGTCCGGCTCGATCGCCTCGCCCAGCGCCTCGACCGAAACCAGGCGCGCACGCGCTGCCACGCGCTGGCGCAGCAGATCGGCGATCTTGTTCTTGAGGATCCCGAACACCCAGGTCTTCAATGCGGAGCGGCCACGAAAGCCCCCGGCGTTGTTCAGTGCGCCGAACAACGCCTCCTGCACAGCATCCTCGGCCAGGTGTCGATCGGACAGCTGCAATGTGGCGAACTTGATCATCTGCCGGCGCAGGTCGGCCAGGTAGGCGGAGTCGGCAAATCCCCGCCCGGCACCTGCGCCTGCATCGTCGAGTCCGGCTGCTGCTGCATCGTCGTCCATGTGCACATTCAGGCGCGGCCATGCGGCCGGCCGCCATGCTGCTACGTTTCAATCATCCGTTCAAGTTGCACGGGATCGGGATCGGTCCGCCGCAGATGGGCCTCAATCAGCGTGGCGAGATAGATCGGCGTCTCGTACATCGGAAAGTGGCCCGCGTCGTCGATGAACCGCAATTCCAGGTTGGGGAACCAGCGCGCGAGCGTCGCCCGGTACCGGGCTTCCGAGAACCCTTCGAGATCGCGGCGGCCGCCGATCACCAGCAGAGGCGTGGCGGGCCTGGCCTGCGCGACCTGCGCACCGAAGTCCGCATCGAGCCACATCCGATAGTAGCCGCGCATCGCCGCCGGATCCGACGACTCGATGTTGCGGGCCGCGATGGCTCCGATCCACCGCGCGGACAACCTCTGGCCGGTCATGGCAGCGATACCCTGCGCGGTGAGATCCGGGCGGTGGATCAGATCCCGGAGGAACGCACGCATCTGCGCGTCCGCGGGAAACCCGTCCGCGGTCACCGGCGTGATCCCGACCGCGCGTTTGATCCGCGGCGCGGCACGGCTGATGTCATCGACGAGGAGCCGCTGCACCGCCAGACCGCTCATCGAGTGACCGACCAGATGGAACCGCTGCCAACCGAGATGGTCGGCGAGGACCAGGGCATCACCCGCGACTTCCGCTGCCGTGTATTCGCCGGCAATGGTGCGCGATCCGCCGTAGCCGCGCAGATCCGCGAATGCATAGGTGAATGCGTCGGTATCCAGGTACGGCTTCATGGCATCGAAGCTGCGGCCGGTACCCATCCAGCTATGCAGCACCAGCACCGGTTCCGGACCCGTTCCGAACAGGTCATGCGCCAGGATCGGCGCGTGGCCGGCATCTTCACCGGCATACGCAGCAATCGTTCGTCGAGCTTTCATTGAGCCCCCTTGCATTGGTCAGGTTCATCATTGCGGCAGCGGCGGCGCCCCCGCGGGCGCCGCCGTGCAACCCATCCGGGCCCGCCATCAAAGCGCGGGTGCCGGCGGGAAATCGAGCTGGGTCTGGTTCACGCGGTTGAACAGGTTCGTGAACACCGTCTGCCCGATCACCAGGGTGATTTCGGCGATCTGCCCGTCGGTGTACCCGGCCTGCCTGATGGCAGCCAGGTCCGCATCGGCGAGCGTGCCGTCCGGACGGAGCGCGGTGGAGACGAACCGCACCAGGGCCGCGAGCCTGGGCTGCGACGCGCCACCACGACGGATGCGGATGGTCTCCGCCTGGGGCAGGCCGGCCTTGGTGCCGAGCAGCGTATGCGCCGCCAGGCAGTAGTTGCAGTCGTAGGCCTGGCTGACCGCAAGCTTGATCGCCTCGATCTCCGCGCCCGTGAGGCTGGCCTTGCGCAGCGATCCCTCGATCTGCAGCAGGCCCTCCAGCGCCGCCGGACTGTTGCCCAGGCCGCGGTGGATGTTGGGTACGGTGCCGATCGCACCGGCGATGGAATCGAACAGCGCCTTGGTCTGGCCGCTGGCGGTTTCGGGCTGGACGACATTGAGTCTGGTCATGGTGGATCTCCTTGGCTGTATCGTTGATGCCCGGCGGCACATGCCGCGCGGGACGGAGACCACTGTATTCCCACTAATATGGACGATATATGTCTTATGGTGCTATTTTTATGTCACTTCGTATTATATTTCCATCATGGACGCACTGGACGACATACTCAAATCCATCAAGCTCGGCGGCGGAGTGTATTTCCGCTGCGAGCTCTCCGCACCGTGGGGGATGGCGATCGCACCCACGCCGGTGGCCGAGTTCCACGTGGTCGTGCGCGGGACGTGCTGGCTGCACATGGCCGGACTGGACGCACCGCTTGCCCTGAACGGCGGGGATCTGGTCGTGTTTCCGCATGGGGACGCGCACGCGCTGCTGGATTCCACCGCCAGCGCCGCGCGGCCGGTACCGGAAATCCTCGCCGGACAGAACCTGGAAAACTACGGGCCGGTGAAATACGGAGGCGCGGGCCTTCCGGCGACCCTGCTGTGCGGGTACTTCGAGTTCGACCGCGACAACATGCATCCGCTGGTCCGATCGCTGCCGGCGTTGATCCACCTGCGCGGCAGCGACGGCCTGGACTTCGCGTGGCTGCAGACCGCGATCCGGTTCATGATCCAGGAGACCACGAACTCGCAGCCGGGCTCGGAAGCCGTCGTGAGCCGGCTGGCGGAAGTGCTGTTCGTGCAGGTGCTGCGCGCTCATCTCGTCCAGACCGGCGCCACGACCGGCCTGCTGGCCGCGCTATCGGATCGTTACGTCGGCGCCGCGTTGCGGCTCATGCACGGCGCACCGCAGGAGCCCTGGGATCTGGCTTCGTTGGCGCGCAGGATCGGTATGTCCCGCTCGGCGTTCGCGGCGCGCTTCCACCAACTTGCCGGGCAGACGCCGATGCAGTACCTGTCGCTGTGGCGGATGCAGAAAGCGCGCGAGTTGTTGGCAGACTCACGGCTCGGCACCGCCGAGGTGGCCGCGCGCGTCGGCTACCAGACCGAAGCGTCCTTCAGCAAGGCGTTCAAGAAGGTCATCGGTGTCGGGCCCGGTGCGTATCGCAGGAACGCGGCGCGGCAATCGTGACGCCGGCGAAACCTGCCGGCGCGAATGCCTATCCCCGCCCGACCCCGCGCACGCGCCGGCGCATGCCGAGCATCGGGATCGCGCCGAGCATGAGCCAGGCCGCCGCGGGCAGCGGCACCGCGCTGGTCGCCTCGATCACCAGCAGGCGCACGTCGCCGAGGGCGCGATCGTAGACGACGTCGAATTTGCCGGTCGCGAAGCCGAACAACTTCACCGCGGAGAATTCTCCGAGCAGGTTGTTGGGGTTCGCGTCCAGGATGGTCAGGCTGTCGCCCACGGCGAGTTCACAGGTGCCCAGGCAATGCAACGCCAGCATGCCGGCGAGCGTCGCCGTGCCGTTCACGTCCAGCCAATCGAACTGCACGAGACTGGCCAGCTCGATGTCGAGCACGCCGGACGCCGCCTGCGAATAGGCGCCATTGACGGTCAACACGCCGGCGCTGTTGCCGGGGCCGACATGGGCCGCGTTCAGCACGCTGCCGGCGACGATGCCGGTGCCGCCGAGCGTACCGTCGCGCAGATCGACGAGCGACGCGGTCAGGGTGCCGTCCAACCGGATCGCGGCATCCGCGGCCCCTTGCTGCAACAGCGATACGCCCACGACGGTCAGGGTCGAAGCGCCGCCGATCTCGACGGCGCCCTGATTGACGAACCCGTCCGCGCCGGTCGTCGTCACCCGCAGCGTTCCCTCCGCGCGCAAGGTGCCGCGGTTGGCCAGCTTGAGGCTGCTGGAAAGCACCCCGCCAATCCTGCCGTCGCCCGCGACCGTATGGCCTGCGCCGATCGTCAGCGTGCGCACGGTTGTGCCCGTCGAGTCGATGAAGGCGTCCAGCAGGTTGCCGGCCGAATCGATGCGCGTCGTGCCGCTGCCCGCCAGCGTAGCATCGGCGTTCAGCTGCAGGCCGGTCCGGCTGCCGTTGTTCAAGGTGTCCAGCAGTGTCAGGGCACCGTTGTTCGTCAGCGTCCCGGCGATGCCGATGAAGTTGCCCTCGGCCACATCGATGCTACCCGTAAGTGACAGATCGCGCAGCGTCCCCGTGCCGCTGCCGAGCAGCATGCCGCCGCTGCCCTGCACGCTGCCCCCGTGCACCGTTCCGCCGCCGAGCCTGAGCTGGCCGCCCGCGGCGATCGCGATTACACCGCCGGTGTTGTCCAGGCCGGGTGTGGCATTGGCGTCAGACAACGTCAACTGCAACGTCCCGCCCTCGGCGCGCACCGTGCCCCGGTTTACCACCTTGAAGCTGGTCGAGAACTGCCCGCCGATCCGGCCGTCGCCCGCGACCGTTTGACCGGTGCCGATGGTCAGCGTGCGTACGCTGGAAGCGCTGGTATCGATGAAGGCGTCCAGCAGGCCGCCGGCGGAGTCGATGCGCGTGAGGCCGGTGCCCGCCAGCGTGGCGTCGACATTGAACAGCAGGCCCGTCCGCCCGCTGTTGTTCAAGGTGTCCTGCAGCATCAGCGTGCCGTTGTTGTTCAGCGCGTTGCCGCCGAGCGTGAGGATCCGCCCTTCCAGGACATTGAACGTATCGCCTGCGTCGATCGTCAGGTTTCCGACGCTCGCCCCGATGTTCAGGTTCACGATCGAGTCGCCGGGCCTGGCGCCGTCGATGAACACGTCGGCGGTGGTCGCGTTGGGAAAACCGGCGCTGGTCCAGTTTGAAGCATTGAAATTTCCGGTGCCGCCGAGCCAGGTGAAGTCCACGGCCTGGGCCGCGGGCGCACAGGCGCACGCGCCGATGGCCAGCGCCAGCGCGCACCGTCGCCAGCGCGGCAGGCGGGGCATGAAGACGAATTTGTTATTGTTCATGACCAGCTCTCAATCGCGGCCCGGTGCTGCGCGGTGGTACGGGCGTTTCGCGCCGGGTGGCGCCCGGTTGGCCTGGGGCTCGCAACCCGCTCCATCGCACGGCACAGCATCGGCGATGCAGGCCATCCGGCGCCAGATTCCGTACCATGAATCCCCGCGGCAGTCACAATGGTTTGCAATCGGGCGGTGCCGCCGTCCTTGCGGGCGCGGCGAAGCAATCCAAGGGTGTCGATGTTGACCAGGCCGCATGGGTCGCTTTGCTGCACCATCCATGAACCGCGCCCGGTCATTGCGAGGCCGAACCGGCCCGGGCTCCGGCAGATTGAAGCCATGAACCACCCCTGCGTCGTCGCGAGCGCAGCGAAGCGACCCACGCGGCCACGATGCCACCGGCAGCACGTGGATTGCTTCGTCGCTTCGCTCCTCGCAATGACGGGTGCGGTTCATGGATAGGCCGCGCAGCGGCCGTGGCAATCCATGCAGCCCGGACCGACCCGGCGCCGCATGGGTCGCTTCGCGACGCTCGCGACGACGATGAACCATGGCTTCAGGCGCCGACCGAACGAGGAGTGAACGAGGTGAATTCAATGCTGCGATGGGCCGGAGCCCGGCTCGGACGCTGGCTGAGCCACCGGACCCACGACCACGGGACGGCCTGCCCCACGCCGATTGACCTGCTGCGGCGGACGCTGCAGCCCGCGGACGTGCTGCTGGTGGAGGGCGATACGCGCGTCAGCGTGGCGATCAAGTACCTGACGCAGTCCACGTGGTCGCACGCTGCGCTGTACGTGGGCCCGGCCGGCGGCGACGAGCGCTGCTTCGTCGAGGCCGACATCGTCGATGGCGTGCGCCGCACCGGATTCGAAACGTACGAAGGACTGCACACGCGGATCTGCCGTCCCGTCGGCCTGAAGCCGGAGGAGATCCGACGCGTGGTCGAGTGCGCTCTCGCGCGGGTGGGGCACACGTACGATCTCAAGAACGTGTTCGACCTGGTGCGCTACCTGGTTCCGACGCCCCCGGTGCCCGTGCGCTGGCGGCGGAGGATGCTGACCCTGGGCAGCGGCGATCCGACCCGGGCCATCTGCTCGACCCTGGTCGCGCAGTGCTTCCAGACGATCCGCTATCCGATCCTGCCCGGCATCGCGCACGGTACGGGCACGGCCCCCGACCAGCGCGGTTTCCCCGACGATCCCTACCGGGTGCGGCATCACAGCCTGTTCGTTCCGCGCGACTTCGACGTCTCGCCCTGGTTCCTGGTGGTCAAGCCGACGATCGAACAGGGCTTCGACTTCCACCGCCTGCGCTGGACCGAGTGACGTGCACGGCCGGATGCGCCGGCCGTACGCGCGCCAGGCTCAGCGGCCCCGGTAGACGGGCTTGCGCTTCTCGCGGATCGCCGCCCGCGCTTCCTTGTAGTCGGCGCTGGTGAACATCGCCACCTGGGCGATCAGCTCCTGGCGCATGCCGTTCCTCACCTCGCCCGCGTAGCGCTGGTCGATGAGATGCTTGGTCAGCGCCAGCGCCAGCGGCGACTTGGACGCCACCTCGCGGGCGATGTCGCGCGCGAACGTGTCCAGTTCCGCCGGCTCGACCAGGAAATCCACCGCGCCCCACTCGTAGGCCGTGCGGGCGTCGATCCGGCGCCCGGTCATCAGCATGTACTTTGTGCGCGAGGGGCCGATCAGCGTGGAGAGCATCTGCGAGCCGCCGGTGTCGGTGACCAGGCCGTAGTTGATCTCGGGCAGTGCCATGTACGTGTCCGTGGCGGCGACGCGGAAATCCGCCGCCAGCGCCATCTCGCAACCGCCGCCGAGCACGGCGCCCTTCAACGCGGCGACGATCGGCTTGGGCGCGTCGAGCTGCGACAGGCGGTGGTCCTGGTGCGCGCGCACGAAGTCGAAGTCGCTCTCGTCCCGGGCACGATGGCCGAGTTCGGCGACATCGCGCCCGGAGCAGAACGAGCGCCCCTCCCCGCGCAGCAGGATGCAGCGCACGTCGGAATCGTGGATCAGCCCTTCGTAGGCGGCCGAAAAGGCCTCGCCCATCGCGTCGTTGAGCGCGTTGTGGCGCTCGGGCCGGTTCATGGTGAGGATGGCCAGGTGGCCTTCACGCTCCACACGCACTAATTGCTCGCTCATCGTGTTCTCCGTGATTCGAATGCAGTCGCCGGGCGAATCCCGGCAGTTCAGAAGGTGCAGTCCATGTCGAAGTTCGGCTTGCGCCGGTTTGCCAGCGCCGAGATCGCCTCCTGTGACTCGCGGCCGTGAAAGCCGACCAGTTCCATAGCCAGCGACAGGTCGAAGATCGTCTGGTGCTGCTTGTACCAATGGTTCATGCAGTACTTGGTGATGCGGATCGCGGTGGGCGAGGTCTCGGCGATTTTCGTCGCCACCTCCACCGCCCTGGCCTGGAGTTGATCCAGGTCCACCGCCAGCGCCACCAGGCCCATGCGCTCGGCGTCCTCGCCGTTGATGGACTCGTTCGTCATCAGGAAATACTTGGTCTTGGCCATGCCGATTGCCAGCGGCCAGACCATGGCCGCGTGATCGCCGGCGGCGACGCCGATGCGGGTGTGGCCATCGAGCAGCTTGGCGGTCTTCGCCGCGATCGGAATGTCCGCCATCAGCGCCAGTGCCAGCCCGGCGCCGGCGGCGGCGCCGTTGATCGCCGAGATCACCGGCTTGCGCGCATGCATGAGGTTGTAGACCATGCGCGAGCCGCTGTTGAAGTCCCGGCACCAGGACTGCATCGGATCCGGCCGCTCCTCGGCCTCCAGGCCGCCGATGTCGGCGCCGGCGCAGAACCCGCGCCCGGCGCCGGTGATGATGCTCACGCGCACCTCGGGGTCCTCGTCCACCGCGGCCCACACGCGCTCGACCTGCTCGTGCAGGGCGTGGTCGAAGGCATTGAGCTTCTCCGGGCGGTTCAGGGTGATGCGCAGCACGAACGGCGCGGGGCGATCGAACAGCAGGCGGTCGAAGGCGGCGTAGCGGTCGGTCATGGCGGTGTCTCCGGTGGGTGTGGCGAACGCAGCCGGGCGCGCGCGGCGGCCGGCGTCAGAAGCAGGTGGGCCACTTCGACAGCGGCCCCGGGCCCGACGGCCAGTTCGGCGAGGCGAGCATCCGGTTCAGCGCCTCGGCGAGCAGCAGGCGCGTGTCGGCCGGATCGATCACCTCGTCCACGCCCATCACGCCGGCGGCGTCGTAGGGATTCACGTCGCGCGCCAGTGCCTGGCCCAGGCGTTCGATCTCGCGCCGGCGCGCGTCGCCCTCCAGGGCGCGCAACTGCGGCGCGTTGACCACGTTCGCCGCCACTTCCGGATCCATGAAGCTGATCTCGGCGGTAGGCCAGGCGTACAGCACGTTCGAACCCATGCCGCAGCCGGACAGCGCGAACAGCGCCAGGCCGTAGGCCTTGCGCATGATCACCGTGAAGCGCGGCACGCGGGCGAGGTTGAGGGCCTGGTGCAGCATCATCGCGCGGTACAGCAGGCGGTTGTGCTCGACCTGCCGGCCGATGAGGAAGCCGGGCGCATCCTGCAGGAACACCAGCGGCAGGCCGAACGCGTCGCAGGTGCAGACCAGGCGGATGATCTTGTCGCAGGCCTCGGGCGTGAGCGCCCCGCCCTGCTGCATCGGCTGGCTGGCGACGACGCCGATCGGGGCGCCGTCCAGCCGCGCGAGCGCGGTGATCACCGAGCGGCCCATGCGCGGCCGCAGTTCCAGCCACCGGCCGCCGTCGACCAGCCGTGCCAGTACCTTGCGCACGTCGTACGCGCGCCTGCGTTCGGCCGGCACGATGCGGCGCAGTTCCGGATCCGGCGCCAGGGCTTCGCGCTCGACGGCGCGCGGCGGCCGCTGGTGGCAGTTCGAGGGCAGGTAGGACAGGAACTCGCGGACGAGCCGCACGGCGTCGTCGTCGTTCTCGGCGACGAGATCGATCTGCCCGGTGCGCTCCGCGTGCACCTGGGCGCCACCGAGTTCCTCCTCGGTGATCGCCTCGCCGGTGGCCATCTCGATCGCGCGCGGCGAGGACACCGCCATCACCGCGCCGCGCACCTGGATGACGAGATCGGAGAGCGCCGCAATGAATGAGGATTCTCCGAACGAGCGGCCCACGATCGCGGTGACCAGCGGGATGCGGCGCCAGCGCTCGGCGAAGTCGCGCATGCCGGCGCCCTGCGACATCGATTCCGAACCCAGGATGTCCGGTATGCGGCTGCCGCCGGCCTCGCCGAAGTAGACGAACGGGTTGCCGTACTCGAGCGCCTGTTCCAGCAGCCGGCCTGTGCGGCGGTGGCTGTTGCGGGTGTCCGTGCCGCCCTTGACCGTGACATCGTCGCCGGCCACGGTGACCGGGCGGCCGTCGATCCGCGCGTGACCGCCGATCTTGGCATCGCCAGGGGTCGCTTCGCGCTGGGCCGGGTCGGCCGAGCGCAGGAAGGTACCAATTTCGATGAACGAGCCCGGATCCACGAGCCGTTCGATCCGATCGCGCACGGTGCCGCGCCCCTGCGCGTGCAGGGCGGCGACCTTGTCCGCGCCGCCCATGTCTTCCCGGATCCGGGCGCGGCGCGCGAGCAGGTCGTCGGTCGGGTCGGTCATCGTGGATCCCCCGCCGGCCGGTGCGCTGGCCGCCTACGCGATCGTCGCAATGACGTCCCCCTCCTGGATCGACTGCCCCTCGGTGACCTGCAGCCGGCACACGCCCGCCTGAGGCGCCTCAATCGGGATCTCCATCTTCATCGACTCGAGGATGGCAATCACCTCGCCCGCCGCGACGCTCGCGCCGTCGGCGATTTCGATCTTCCAGACGTTCGCTGCCATCTCGGCCCTGATCTCACAAGCCATGCGTTCCCCGCGGTGGATGCTTCGTTGCCGGACACCGCCGTCGTGCTGCGAACGACGGTTGCGCGAAGTTAAACCGCCGGCGGGGTTCTGTCCACCGCTCCCGCCTTGCTCCGCCGCGGCGGATCCTGCACGCTGCCGGCTCACCGCGACAGGGAGCGCAACGATGACGAAAGCGGGCATGGAATTTCCGGAATGGGATCGCTTGCTGCAATCCCTGTCTACCGCCGGACGCGAGGTGCTGGGCATGACGCTGCATCCCCAGGACCCGCAGATCCGCCAGGAGACAGTGCGCCTGCTGCTGATGACGATGTCGCAGGCCTACGGGCTGCTGTTCCACGGCGATGCGCGCCACCCCGAGTGGGTGCCGTTCCTGAACACCCTCATCCCCTCGGGCGCGGTGAATCCGGACACGCTCTACTACTACGCGCCGCTCGAAGATTGCGGCACGTACCGGATCCGCGGCCGGCGCGGCAGCGTGCTGCTGGGGGATTTCCACCTCGGCCGCGACTTCACCGGCACGCACCGGCGTTCCGGCCCGCGGCAGGGCAACTTCAACCTCGATCAGCTTCGCATCGCCGAAGACGGGACGTTCGATCTGATCCTTTCCGCCGAGCGGCCCGCGGATTGGGCGGGCGACTGGATCCGCCTGCCGCCCACCACCAACGTCATCATGCTGCGGCTGGTGTCCTACGACTGGCCGCGCGAAATCGACGCGCAGGTGGCGATCGAGCGGCTGGACACGCCGGCGCGCAAGCCGCGGCCGGTCGCCGCCCGGCTGGAGGCGACCGCGGCGTCGATCGCCTCGTTCCTGGTCAACTACCAGGACCAGTTCCTGAGCTACGAGCGCACGCTGCGCGAGACCGTGCCGGTGAACACGATCGCCGCGCGCACGTTGTACGAGAACACCGGCGGCATGGAGAAGCAGTGGCTCTACCACGGCGTGTTCGATCTCGGCCCGCAGGACGCGCTGCTGATCGAGACCGACGTGCCTTCCGAGTGCTACTACTGGAACATCCAGCTCACCGACGAACTGCACCTGGCGCTCGACCCCATGCACTGCCAGACCAGCCTGAACGGCCGCCAGGCGCGGCTGGACGCCGACGGGCGCTTCCGCGCCGTGATCTCACTCGACGACCCCGGTGTTCCCAACTGGCTCGACCCCGCCGGCCACCGCCATGGCGGCATCATGGGGCGATGGAACCGCGCCAGCTCGGCGCCAGTGCCGTCGATGCGCAAGGTGCCGCTGGCGCGGCTGCGCGATCACCTCCCGCCCGACACACCCGTCTTCGATGCCCGCCAGCGCGACCATCAACTGCGCGAACGCCGCTACGCCCTGCAACTGCGCCGCCGCTGACGAAACGGGGTCGGAGTGAATTTCGACGCAGTACCGCCGAAACGCCGAAACGCCGAAACGGGGTCGGAGTGATTTATTTTGGTGCGGGATGCTCCTGCGCGGAATCGCTGCACCAAAATAAATCACTCCGACCCCGTTTCGGATCCGGGCCTGGATTTTCAGTGGGACTGGTCGCGGCCGCGGTCGAAGACCGCGGCGCGGCGCGCGGCGATCTTGTCGGCGGTGGCGTTGCCGCGGCTCAGGCGCGAGACCTCAGCCTCGTGCACCAGCGCAGCGCCGCGCGGCATGTCCAGGGTGGCGTTGATCACGCGCTTGTAGTTGCGCAGCGTGTAGGGATCGCAGCTCGCCATGTCGCGTGCCAGTGCGAGCGCGGTGGGGAGCAGTTCGTGCGCCGGCACCACGCGGCTGACGATGCCCCAGGCCTCGGCCTTTTGCGCGTCGACGAAATTGCCGGTCAGGGAAATCTCGCGCGCGCGGTAGGCACCGACGATCCTCGACAACTGAGACAATCCCCAGCCCGGCATCACGCCCACGCGCGCGTGCGTGTCGGCGAACTTCGCCTCGCTGGACGCGATGAGCACGTCGCACATCAACGCCAGCTCGAAGCCGCCGGTGACCGCGGCACCGTTGATCGCACCGATGAGCGGCGGTTCGAAGGCCCTGATCGGTACCGAGATATCGGTGTCCTCGCGACCCGCCACGTCGGCGATGCCGCCGCCGGTCCCCAGTTCCTGCAGATCCAGCCCGGCACAGAAGGCACGCCCTGCGCCGGTGAGGATCGCGGCCACCAGGCCCGGCTCGGCGTTCAGCGTTCGGAACACCCGGCAGATCTCGCGCCGCATCGCCGCGGACAACGCGTTCAGCTTTTCGGGACGGTTGAGCGTGATGACGGCAATGCCGTCCTGGCGGTCCACCTGCACCAGTGCCTGGGTCATCGGGGTTCTCCTGACGGAACGGTTGAATGATTTGTTCGCGATTATGCGCCACCCGGTCCCGGGTCCGCCTGTCGGGGCGGGCGTGCACGGGGCCGCCCGGCGGCGTAGATTGCGGCCGGTGTCGATCCGCGCGCACGCCGTTCGACCATGCGTGCAGAAGGCCGGTGGACCCGGCCGGGAGCGCAGCATGAAATACCTTTGCCTGGCCTACTACGACGAGAGGAAATTCGACGCCATGGCGGACGCCGATCGCGACGCCCTGGTGCGCAAGTGCCCGCCGCTGGACGCCGACCTGCGCGCCACCGGCCAGCTTGCCATGGTCGCTTCGCTCGCGCGCACGGCGGCGAGCGTAGCGGTGCGCCCGGTCAACGGCCGGCCGCTGGTCACGGACGGCCCGTTTGCGGAAACCAAGGAGCAGCTCGGCTCGTTCTTCCTGATCGAAGCCCGGGACCTGAACGACGCGGTCCGCGTCGCCTGCAAGCACCCGGCAGCGGTGCTCGGCGCCGAAGTCGGGTGGGGCATCGAGATCCGGCCGATTGAGTATTTCGACCAGCCCTGAGCGCGCGCTGCGTAGATGAACGCCGAATCGACGCACACCACGATCGAGGCCATCTACCGCGAGCACGCGCGGCGCGTGTTCGCGACGCTGGTCCGCCTGCTGGGCGACTTCGATCTGGCGGAGGAAGGATTGCACGAGGCCTTCCGCGCTGCGCTGGAACAGTGGCCGCACGAGGGCGTGCCCGGCAACCCGCGCGCATGGCTGGTTTCGGCGGGGCGCTTCAAGGCGGTGGACGCACTGCGCCGGCGCGCGCGCTTCGAGCCGCTCGCCGACGAGGACGCCGCACGCCTGGCCGCGCCGGACGATCCGTCCGATTGCGACGACGGCATCGCGGACGACCGCCTGCGGCTGGTGTTCACCTGCTGCCACCCGGCGCTGGCAGCGGACGCCCAGGTCGCCCTGACGCTGCGGGAGATCTGCGGGCTGACCACCGAGGAAATCGCGCGCGCCTTCCTCACCCCGGCGCCCACGCTCGCCCAGCGCATCGTGCGCGCGAAGGCGAAGATCCGCGCCGCGCGCATTCCATACGAGGTGCCCGGGCCGTCCGAACTGCCGGCCCGGCTGGATCCGGTGTTGAGGGTGATCTACCTGGTCTTCAACGAGGGCTATGCCGCGTCGGCGGGGGCGTCGCTCACGCGCGTGGACCTGTCCGCCGAGGCGATCCGTCTCGGCCGGCTGCTCGCCATGCTGCTGCCGGAGCCGGAGGTCCACGGCCTGCTGGCGCTGATGCTGCTGACCGACGCACGCCGTGCGGCCCGCACCTCGGCCCGGGGCGATCTCGTCCTGCTCGAGGACCAGGACCGCCAGCGCTGGGATCGGGCACTGATCGCCGAAGGCACGGCACTGGTCGAACGTGCGCTGCGCTCGCGCCGGTTCGGGCCGTACACGCTGCAGGCCGCGATCGCGGCGGTGCACGCCGAGGCGGCCGACGCGGCGGCAACGGACTGGGCACAGATCGCCGGGCTGTACGAGGTGCTGCTGCGCGCAGATCCCTCGCCGGTGGTGGAACTGAACCGGGCCGTGGCGGTGGCGATGCGCGACGGCCCCGCGCGCGGACTGGCGCTCGTGGACGCGATCCTGGCGCGCGGGGATCTCGCCGACTACCGGCTTGCCCACGCCGCGCGCGCGGATCTGTGCCGGCGCCTGGGCCGGCGCGAGGAGGCCCACGCGGCCTACGGGCGCGCGCTTGCATTGACGCGCCAGGAACCCGAGCGCCGGTTCCTGCAGCGACGCATCGAATCCCTGTCTCAATGATCCGCCGGTGTCGATCCGCGCCCGCGCCGTTCGACCAGGGGATGCGCCCCACACCGGTCGCATGAAAAAAAGGAGCCCCCATGGCAGGCATCAAGCCCATCCCCGATGGCGCGAGCAGCGTCACACCTCACCTGGTCATCGCCGGCGCGGCGCAGGCGATCGATTTCTACACGCGCGCCTTCGGCGCCGTCGAGAAGTTTCGCCTGCCCACCCCGGAGGGCCGGCTCATGCACGCAGAGATCCGCGTCGGCAACTCGACGGTCATGCTGGTCGATGATTTCCCCGAGCACGGCTCGCGCAGCCCGCCGACCCTGGGCGGGACGCCGATCACGCTGCACCTGTACGTCGAGGATGCGGACGCCGTCCTGGCACGGGCAGCGGCTGCCGGCGCACGGGTCATCATGCCGGTGCAGGAGATGTTCTGGGGCGATCGCTACGGCGTGGTGGAGGATCCGTTCGGCCATCGCTGGTCGATCGCCACGCACGTGCGCGATCTCTCGCCCGAGGAGATCGCCCGGGCCGCCGCGGCGGCGATGGCCTGAATCGCAACGTATGATGGCGCCGTCACCTCAGCCGGCCGCGCGCCCTCATTTCGAGGCCGCGCAGCCCGGACGATCGCTGCGCCGCTTGGGTCGCTTCGCTGCGCTGCGCTATCCATGAACCGCACCCGTCATTGCGAGGAGCGAAGCGACGAAGCAATCCACGTGCTGCCGGTGGCATCGAGGCCGCGTGGGTCGCTTCGCTGCGCTCGCGACGACGAAGAGGTGGTTCATGGCCACCATCGGCCGGACCCGCCGGTAACGATATCGCACCCAAAGGAGTCCCCATGAAATACCTCTGCCTGGTCTATCTCGACGAACGGCGCATGCCGGAACTCGACGACGACGATTGCGTCGCCTACGACGCCTCGATCCGCGCCAGCGGCCATTGCCTGGCCTCCGAGGCACTGGAGCCGGTGAGCACCGCCACGACGGTGCGGGTACGCGACGGCGCGGTGTCGGTCACCGACGGGCCGTTCGCGGAAACCAAGGAACAGCTTGCGGGCTTCTACATGGTCGAGGCACCGGATCTGGACGAGGCGATCCGGCTTGCGGCACGGATCCCGCCGGCCCGGGTCGGCAGCGTCGAGGTCCGGCCGGTCCGGCCGATCCGCGAGCAGGCACAGGCACGCGCCGCGCGCGCGGGGGGCCAGCCGTGAGCCGCGCGACTGCGTCCGGGCGCCGATCCGCCAAGCGCGGTCCGGTGCTGCTGGCCGCCACGCGCAAGGGCGCCTGGCTGTTCCACGCCGACACCGGCCGCCGCACGTGGCGGGTCGATGGCCCGCACTTCCTGGGCAACATCATTCACCACCTGGTGCTGGATCCGCGTGACGGCTGCACCCTGCTGGCCGCGGCCAGCACCGGCCACCTCGGCCCGACCCTGTTCCGCTCCTCGGATCTCGGCCGCCACTGGCAGGAGGCTAAGCGGCCGCCGGCATTCCCCAAGGCCGACGATCCGGCACGCGCACGCGCCGTGAATCACACCTTCTGGCTGACACCCGGCCACGCGTCGCAGCCCGGCACGTGGTACGCGGGCACCTCCCCGCACGGCCTGTTCCGCAGCGAGGACCGCGGCGACACCTGGACGCCGGTGGATGGCTTCAACGACCACCCGAGCATGCGCGAGTGGATGGGCGGGCCGCAGGACGGCACGCCAGACGGGCCCAAACTGCACTCGATCATCGTCGACCCGCGCGATCCCGCGCACCTGTACGTGGGCATGTCGAGCGGCGGCGTGCATGAGTCGACCGATGCCGGTCGCACCTGGGCACCCCTCATCGATGGCATGGAAGTGGTCGAAGGATTCGACGTGGCCAACCCGGCCATGCACGATCCGCACTGCGTGCGCCTGTGCGCGGCCGATCCGGACCGGCTCTGGCAGCAGAACCACTGCGGCATCTACCGCCTGGATCGCCCCGCGGCCACCTGGATCCGCGCCGGCCGGACCATGCCACGCCGGATCGGCGACATCGGCTTCGGCATCGCGGTGCATCCGCGCGCGCCGGACACCGCCTGGGTGGTGCCGATGGACGGCACCACGGTGTGGCCGCGCACCGCGGTCGGTGGCCGGCCGGCGGTCTACGGCACGCGCAACGGCGGCCGCACCTGGCGCCGGTTCGACGAGGGCTTTCCGGAATCGCAGGCGTGGTGGACCGTGAAGCGGCAGGCATTCACGATCGACGGCAGCGATCCGGCGGGCCTGTACCTGGGCACGAGCAGTGGCGAGATCTGGGCCAGCCGCGACGAGGGCGGCCGCTGGCGCTGCATCGCCCGCCACCTGCCGGAGATCTACGCGCTGGAAACCGGCATCCCGGGCTGAGGCAACGATGGACGTGCTCGTGCCGGGCCCGTTGCGGCCCTACACCGGCCGCGCGGTCGTCGACGCCGCAGGCGCGACGCTCGGCGCGCTGCTGCTGGATCTGGATCGGAGCCACCCCGGCATCCGCTTCCGCATGGTCGACGAGCAGGACCGGATCCGCCCGCACATCCGCATCTTCGTGAACGGCAGGCAGATCCACGATCTCGCCTTCGCGCTCGGACCGCGAGACAATGTGGCCATCGTACAGGCGCTGAGCGGCGGCTGAAGCGGCGCGCGCCGTCCTTCGCCGGGCCGCACCGGAAGAAGCGATGGCCAGGAAAAGAAAGCATTCCGGAATCGAGTGGGTCGGCGGGCTGGTCTCCATGCCGGCCTACGTCACGGGCGAAGGCGAGCCCTACCGCCCCGAGGCGCTGTTCTGGCTCGATGCGGACGGCCTGATAGTCGGCCAGTTGTCCGGCAGGCCGGGCGAAGTCCTGGGCATGGCCGCCGGGCACCTGCGCAGCACAATCGCGCAGCCGCTGGCGGGCCGGTCCGGCCGGCCGGCGCGCGTGCGCGTGGCCTCGCCCGATCTGGCGCGGGCATTGCGCGCGGAACACGCGGGCATGGCGATCGTCTGTGCTCCGACGCCGGAAATCGACGAGATGTTCGCAGCCTTGCGCGAATACCTGGGCGATGAGGGTGGCTCGGACGCATCCTATCTCACGCCCGGCATCGCGCCGGAAGCGGTCGCCGCGCTGTTTCGCGCGGCCGCGGTCCTGTACCGCGTGCAGCCCTGGAAGATCGTGCCGAACGACCAGAGCCTCATTTCAGTGACCATCGATGCACTCGACGTCCACGAAGCGGTCCTGCTCGTCATCGGGCAGATGCAGGAACACCTGGGCGTCATCCTGTTCGACAGCCGCGACGACTACGAACTGTTCGTCGACGCCGCCGACGACATCGAGCAGGGCGATTCTCCGAATCTGCCGCCGCACATGGCGCTGAACTTCGAGCGCGGCGCGGAACTCGACGCCGCGTTGCGCAAGGAGATCGCCCAGCATCGCTGGGAGGTTGCCGGCGCCAATGCCTATCCGTCGCTCATCGCAATCGACGCCGACCTCGTCGCGCGCCCGCTGACGCTGCGGGACTACGCCACGGCCGAGGCCATCGCGCTCGCCTTGCCGGCGCTGCTCGAAAAGAAAAAGCCCCTGCTCGCTGCGTTCGAGGGCGGCGCCGCCATCGAGCGGACGATCCCGGTGCATACCGTCGCGGGTGAGGTCCAGGTGACGCTGCGCGCGCCGTTCGACCCGCCCGGGCGTTTCGCCCCGCCATTCGACCTGATGGCGGCATTCGCGCGGCTCGATGCCCGGGACGGCGCACCGGACCACGACTTGCGCCGGGAACTGCAGGAGGAACTGGTTCGGCGCTTCGTGTACTCGCCGGAGGCCGCGGTGCTGCCGGGCGCGCAGTTCTGCATGTTGATCATGGAGATCGCGGCCGCGTTCTTCGACATGACGGTCGCCAGCCTCGGGCCGACGCAGTTGCGGCACATCGTCTTCGACGACATCCCGCGCAAGGCGGCCATCGGTGCCGATGCGGCCGACGCAATCGTCGCCGAATGCCGGGCGTTCTACGCCTTCCTCGACCGCGAGTTCGGCCTGCCGCAGGCCCGGGCCTGCCTGCGCCTGTTCGGCCGCGGCGCCGCCGGCAGGCTGCGCGCGGCGCTGTCGGATTCCGGCAACTTCGGCCTGATGAAATCCTTGTTCGCCGAAGCCGTCGACGAAGGCCTCGACCTGGACTCCGTCGACGTCATCGAATCCTTCCTGGCCCCGGGGCGGCCCGGGGCGGGTGCGCGCGCGCCCTTCGACGCACCGCCACGGCCCGCGAAACGGGCCGGCACGCACGCGAAGAAGGCGAAGAAGAAGTCCCGGCGCAAGGCGCCCGCGAAGAAGCGCTGATACGCCCGACCCGCGCGCAGGCGAGGCGACGGGGCAACGCGTTCAGCCGCCCCAGCGGATCCAGCGCGCGTTGCCCTCGCAGGTGCCGAGCAGCGTCGCCGGCCCGGCGGCGCCAGCGGCATACGCCGAGTGCAGGATTTCGGTCGGCGGCACCTCTCCGCGTGCGTACACGGCGTCCAGGCGCGTGCGCGGCCAGTAGTATGGCCACTCGATCGAGACCCGATCGAACGGCCGCTCGCGCGCCGCATCGCACAGCAGGCGTTCGAAGCGCGCCACCGCCTCGGCCGGCCACTGGTACAGGCAGTTCGCGTGCAGCACGCACACCGGCCCGCCGGCCGCCGCGATGAGCCGCGGCAGGTGTTCCAGTGCATCGCCGACCACCACGTCCAGCGTGCGTCGCCGGCGCAGTTCGAGTGCCGCGCGCAGGCGCCGGCGCGGCTCGACCCAGTCGGCGAACATCATGGCGTCGATCCACTCGCACTGCTCGCGCGAGTGCGGATCGAAGGCCAGCAGATCGATGCCGGTGCGGGCACGGATCTTCGGCATGCGCGCAGGTGCCTGCGGCGCGGTGCCCAGGAAGCGCGGCGCGAGGCACAACGGCGCGTCCGGATCGCCGAGCGTCCCGCCGGTGCCGAAGTCGTAGCGGTATTCGTCGAACAGCAGCATCAGCCCGGCGCTGCAACCGACCTCGATGAGCGTCAGCGGCGCGCCGGCCCGGCGCGCGACGTGGTCCAGCGCCAGCAGCACGACCGCGGCCCGATCGACGAAGGTGGTCTGGACGGTGCGGGTGGCGAGGATTTCCAGGATCCGCGCCGCATGGCGCAGGCAGAACTCGCGGAACACCGGCCAGGCCTCGCCCGGCGGCCGCGGGGCCGGCGTGAGCGAGGCGTAGAAGGCGGCGAGCGGCTCGCCGGGGCGTTCCATCAGCGCGGCGTGCACCGCGTTCATGAAGAAATAGCAGTACGGCTGGCCGGCCCGGACCCGCGCCACCAGCGCGAGCAGATCCCGATCCTGCGCCAGGCGTTCGGCCAGGGCCGCGTACAGCGGCGCGTCGAAATAGCGATACGAGGTCACCCTTTCGCGCACGTCGGCGGCGGCCGCGGCCAGCCGCGCGTCGTCGACCCCGGCTGGCGGCGGGTTCGGGTTCGGTTCGTTCACTTCCAGGCGCTCCATTTGATCTAGAATCCGGCCCAGAGCCCGGCCATTCCGGCCCCGGGAACATTCGAGCGGAGGCTACAGCATGTCCACGGTCGCTCCCATTCGTCCCACGCGTGACAGTCGCATCAGCGACGAAGAGTGGCAGATCCGGGTGGATCTCGCCGCCTGCTACCGGCTCGTCTCACACTACGGCTGGGACGATCTGATTTTCACCCACATCTCCGCGCGCGTGCCAGGGCCCGAGCATCATTTCCTGATCAATCCCTACGGCCTGCATTTCTCTGAGATTACGGCCTCCAGCCTGCTGAAGGTCGATCTGCAGGGCAACAAGCTGCTCGACTCGCCGTATCCGTTCAACGCCGCCGGCTTCACCATCCACAGTGCGATGCACATGGCACGCGCGGATGCGCACTGCGTGATCCACCTGCACACCGACGACGGCGTCGCGGTGTCGGCGATGGAGGGCGGGCTGCTGCCGTTCAGCCAGACCTCGATGCAGGTCTGTGGCGATCTCGCCTACCACGAGTACGAAGGCCCGGCCCTGAACCACGCCGAGCGGGAGCGGTTGCAAAGCGATCTCGGCGACAAGCACTGCATGCTGCTGTGGAACCACGGCACGCTCGCGATCGGCAGCACCGTGCCGGAGGCCTTCGTGCGCATGTACTTCTTCGAGCGCGCCTGCAGCATGCAGGTCCGGGCGATGGCCGGCGGCCGGCTGCACATGCCCTCGCAGGCGGTCATCGATTCGACCGTCGCCTGCGCGCGGCAGATGAACCAGGATTCGCGTGCCATCACCGATCTGGCCTGGCCGGCGATGCTGCGGCTGCTGGATCGGCAGGACACCGGCTACCGCACCTGATCCGGACTCGAACCCGCCGGCAGCGGCACAGGCGCCGCTGCCGGCGCGCTTCGTTCCAGCCGTGCGGTGTAGTTCACCGGCGCGTGATCGGTGAGGAAGGCCGGCAGGTGCGGCGCCGCGAAGGCCGCGAAAGCATCCGAAAGCCAACCCGATACGCCGACCGGCGGCGCGCTGGAACCCTTCGACTCGAATTCCAGCCGCCCACCCGCGTGCAGGTGCACGCCGGTGCCTGCATGGCGCCAGGATGGCAGGCCTGCAATCGGGCCCTGCGCCGGCACGGACGGAACGACGTCCTGGCCATTCTCCACCCGCCACAACGGCGGCCCGGCGGCGAGCAGATCGCGCAGCCCGCGCGTGCCTGCGCGCGGCGCCCCGAAGGTATAAACGGCCGCCGGCCGGGGCAGGTCGGAAATCAGGCAGTATGCGGTCGCCAGCGTCGCCAGCGCGCCGCCCAGGCTGTGGCCGGTCACGAACAACGGCACCTGCAATGGCCGTAGTTCCGCGCGGATCCGTTCCCAGCAGCGCCGCAGCTGCGCGGCGAAGCCGCGGTGGATCCGGCCCGGCCCTTCCCAGCGCACCGCCGCGGCATCCAGGTTGTAGAGCCAGTCGCGCAGCCCGAGCGTTCCGCGGAACACCAGGATCGCGAATCCCGGCCCTGCGACCAGCGCACCCTGGGTCGCGCCGTCGTCGAAGAATGCCCGCTCCTGCAGCCCGACGCCCGCAAGGCATGCACGCCGGGAGGCGGCATCCTGGCGATAGATGAGCCGGCAGCACTCGCTCAGCCACAGCGCGTTGGCCCGCGACCAGTGCGCGCAGTCCGCCGGGTCGAACGGCGGCAGGCCGTCCACGGCGAAGCAATCCCCGGCCGCGCCGGGGTCGATGAGCGAGCGGAGATCGGTGCGTTCGTCCATGGCGGCGTTTGCGCTAGGATACCAGCGCCTTGCCGGCACCAGCCGTGCAGCACACGGGGGAAACATGATCAGGTTCCTGCAATCGATGCTGCTGTGGCTGGATCTGCGCCTGGTGCGCGGGTTCGGCTTCTCGCTCGTCAGCCGCATGGTGTGCGGCCAGGCGGGCGTGCCGCCGGTGCGCACCTTCGTGCTCACCACCACCGGCCGGCGCTCGCGCCAGCCGCAGCCCATCCCCATCTTCTACTTCCGCCATGGGCCGGCGTACGTCGTCATCGGCTCCAAGGGCGGCGCGCCGGAGCACCCGGCCTGGTTCCTGAACCTGCAGGCCGACCCGAACGCCCGTATCGAAGTGGACGGCCGCGAACTCGCCGTGCGCGCACGCATCGCCGAAGGCGCCGAGCGCGCGGCACTGTGGGACGCCGCCGCCCGCGAGTACCCGCCCTACATCGAATACCAGAGAAACGCCGGCGCGCGCACCATTGCCGTGGTCGTGCTCGACCCGGCCTGAACGCCACCCCCAGGAGAACGCACCGATGAACGTACAGGAATTGCTGGACCGCGAGGAAATCCGCGCCGTCACCATGGCGTACGCGCGCGGCATCGATCGCATCGACATGGATCTGGTGCGCTCCTGCTACCACCCCGACGCCACCGATCACCACGGCCACTATCGCGGCGGCGTGGACGGCTTCGTGTCGATGTGCGCGGAGAAGCTGCACGAGATGGAGCGGACCATGCACTTCCTAGGCAACCAGACCATCGAACTGGACGGGGATCGCGCCTGGGTGGAAACCTACTGCGTGGCCTATCACCGCCTGAAACCGGCCGCGGGCGTGCCGGCGAAGGACATGACACTCGGCCTGCGCTACGTGGACCGGTTCGAACGCCGCGGCGGGCCGTGGAAGATTGCCGACCGCGTCTGCGCCTGGGAATGGAGCCGCATCGACCCGGTGGGCGAGACCTACGTGCTGCCGGAGGACTCGTTCTTCGGGCTGCGCAATCGCGGCGACATCATCTACCGCCGTTGATTGCGGCACGCCGCGGGATCACCGGCCGGCTTCCTCGCCGTCCGGCAGGCGGAAGTATTCGCCGCCGTCCGCGTAGCGTTCGAACTCCAGGCTGACGCGCCGGCCGGCCTCCAGCGCACCGGTGCCGAACACACGCACGCGCCTCCGATCTTCCAGTTCCACGAGGTAGGACGCGGGCCTGCTCTCGACGATCCGGCCTGTCGCCGTGCCATGCATGACCGGACTGCCGCTATCGTTCAGCGCGAGCCAGGCAAAGAGCACCAGACTGCCGGCCGCGAGCGCGGCGGCGCGTCCCAGTCGACCGGCGGCGATGATCCGCTGCAGCATCCACGCTCCCGTACCGCGAATCGCGCGGCGCGGGTGTCATCGGCCGCGCCGGCGCATTCTTGACCGGCCGCCCGCGCGCGGCTTGAAACCGCCGCCGTCGCGGGACACACTGCGGTGGTTCCTCGCCGCCGAACGACAAGAGGGCCGCCGATGCGCGTCTGGTACGGGTTCCTGGTTCTCATCGCATTCGCCATCACCGGCGCGGCCGCGGCAGCCGCCGACGACTGCGCCCCGTCCGCCGGGGTCGAGGCGATCTGCGGCCTGCACTCCCCCGAGGACATCGAGGTCCTGCCCGGCGGCACGCACCTGCTGCTGTCCGGGTTCAACGCCATGGGCAAGGGCCCGGGCGCACTGTACCTGTTCGACATCGCCGCGCGCCGCGCGGACACGCTCTATCCCGGCGCGGACTCGCCGGAAGCGGCGGCCCCCTGGGGCGATCCAGCCTGCACCCGGCCGCCCGGCGCGAAGATCTCCCCGCACGGCATCCACCTGTCGCGGTCAGGCGCGGACACCTGGCGCCTGCTGGTGGTGAACCACGGCGGGCGCGAGGCCGTGGAAATGTTTGAACTGCGCCGCGCCGAGGGCCGCTGGCAGGCCCGGTGGCGCGGCTGCGTGCCGGCGCCGGCCAATGCGCTGCTGAACGACGTGGTCGCGCTGCCGCAGGGCGGCTTCGTCGCCTCGAACATGTTCGACCCCGCCGACGCGACCGCGAACGAGCGCTCCAACCGCGGCGAGGATACCGGCAACCTGCTGCGCTGGACGCGCGAGGCGGGCTTCGTCGCGCTGCCGGGCAGCGCGGCCCCGGCGCCGAACGGCCTGCAGGTCGATGCGGACGGCCGCTACCTGTTCGTGAACGTCTTTCCGATGAGCGAGGTGCGCAAGTTCGACCTGCACGCCGGCCGCGTGGTGGGCCGCGCGCACGTGAGCTACCCGGACAATGCAAGCTGGAGCCCGGACGGGCACCTGCTGGTCGCCGGCATGACGGCGCTCGACGGCACGCTGGCGTGCACGCAGGATTTCGACCGCTTCTGCCCGCAGGCCTACCGCATCACCGCCGTGGATCCGGCCACGCTCGCCACGCGCGAAGTGTTCGCGAGCAGCGGCCCGCCCACCGGCGCCGCGACGATCGCCGTGCAGGTCGGTCGCAGGCTGTACGTCGGCTCGTTCGCGGGCCGGCGCCTGTCCATCGTCGACCTGGCGCCCTGATCGGCGCCGCACCGGCGGAATTGCCACGGCTGTTGATCCGGCGCAATCGTGCCCGGGCGCGTGAAAAGCCCGGTTTGCTAAGCTCACCCAAACCCCAATGCGAGGACCTCCATGTTCAAGCGCATCCTGATCCCCACCGACTTCGGCCCGCCCTCCGCCCGTGCGGTCGCACTGGGCGTGGAAATCGCCCGCCGGTTCGACGCCGCGGTCACCCTGCTGCACACCTACGAGATCCCCGCCTACGCCTACGAGGGCATGGCCTACGCCTCGGGGGACCTGCTCACGGCGGTCGAGAATGCGGCCACCGCCGAGTTGAAGACCGCGCTGGAGGGGGTGCAGAAGACGCTGCCCGCCGCGAACTCGATGCTGCGCAGGGGCGTTGCCTGGGAGGAGATCCTGGCCGCCGGCAAGGAGGTCAGCGCCGATCTCATCGTCATGGGCACCCACGGCCGGCGCGGCATCAGCCACGCCCTGCTCGGCAGCGTCGCCGAGAAGGTGGTGCGCATGTCGCCGATCCCGGTCCTCACGGTCCGCTCCACGGACTGACGTCCGGCGCGCCCCGCCGCCCGGGCGGCGGGGCGTTCTGTGCCATAATGCCCGAGCTCCAAGCCCGCCCCGCCTGCGTTGCATTTCCGGCGTCTCGGGCCGCGCGGCCCGCGCCCGGCGCGGGCCGGAAACACGTTCATCAACCCACCTTTTCTGGAGAGCAGGACTTTGGCTGGAATCACGAGCTATGGGAGCTATATCCCCTTCTTTCGCCTGACGCGCGCGGCCATGGGTGGCGGCAAGGGCGAACGGGCGGTCGCGAGCTACGACGAGGACACCTCCTCGATGGCGGTGGAAGCCGCGCGCGATGCGCTGCGCGCACACCGCGACGTGGACACGGTGATCTTCGCGACCACCAGTCCTGCCTACGCTGAAAAGCTCAACACCGCGACCATCCAGGCCGCCACCGGGCTGCCGGAGAACGTGCGCTCGGTGGAACTCGGCGGCTCCACACGCATGGGCCTGTCGGCGCTGCTGCTGGGCGCGGACGTTGCCGCGGGCGGGGGCTCGGCGCTGGTCTGCGCCGCCGACATCATGGTCGGCGCGCCGGGCGGGCCGCGCGAGCAGCAGGGCGGCGATGCCGCGGTGGCCTTCACCACCGGCGCCGACGGCGACGCGATCGCGAAAATCATCGGCCGCGCCTCGGCCACCACCGAGCTGCTCGATACCTGGCGGCTGCCCGAGGATCGCTTCGTCAAGCAATGGGAAGAACGCTTCGGCGCCGAGATCCTCGGCCCGATCGCCGCAAGCACGGCGCAGAGCCTGTACCAGCGCGCCGGCATCGGCGCCGGTGACCTCAAGACGGTCATCCTCGATGCGGTCAACCCGCGCGCCACCGCGGCGCTGCCCAAGGCGCTGGGCCTGAAGCCCGAGCAGGTCGCCGATCCGCTGGCCGGCAGCATCGGCCGCACCGGCGTCGCCCATGCAGGGTTGCTGCTCGCGCGTGCGCTGGACAACGCCTCCCCGGGCGACAAGATCATGGTCGCGAGCATCGCCGACGGCTGCGACATCCTGGTCGTGGAAGTGACCGACAGGATCAAGAGCCGCCGGCCGGCGCACAGCGTCGACCAATGGATCGCCGCCAAGCGCAATGACCTGCCCTACAACTCCTACCTCAAGTGGCGCGGCATCCTGCCCTTCGAGCCGCCGCGCCGGCCGGATCCGGACCGCCCCGCCGCGCCGCCCATGCGCCGCGCCGAGGAGTGGAAGATGGCGTTCGTCGGCTCGCGCTGCACCAAGTGCGGCATGGTCCACCTGCCGCCGCAGCGCGTGTGCGTGCAGTGCGGCGCGATCGACGAGATGGCGCCGCATTCCTGCGCGGATCGCACCTGCAAGATCGCCACCTTCACCCTCGACCACCTCGCCTACTCGCTGCAGCCGCCGGTGGTGGCCGCGATCGCCGACTTCGACGGCGGCGGCCGCACGCGCTGCGAGCTGGCGGATGTCGATCCGGGCAAGGTCGCGATCGGCGACGAGCTGGAGATGACCTTCCGCCGCCTGTTCACCGGCCAGGGCGTCCACAACTATTTCTGGAAGGCGCGTCCGCGCCGCTGACGGAGGACCTCACGATGGCAAGCAAGGGTATCAAGGACCGCGTCGCGATCGTCGGCATGGGCTGCACCCAGTTCGGCGAGCACTTCGGCAAGGCCGCGGACGATCTGCTGGTCGAGGCTGCGAAGGAAGCCTACAAGTCCGCGGGCGTGGCACCGGAGCAGATCGACGCCTACTGGCTCGGCACCATGGGCTCGGGCACCTCGGGCCTGGTGCTGTCCGAGGCGCTGAAGATCAAGTACAAGCCGGTCACGCGCGTGGAGAACATGTGCGCCACCGGCAGCGAGTCGATGCGCGCAGCCGCCTACGCGGTGGCCAGCGGCGCCTACGACCTGGTGATGGCGTTCGGCGTGGAGAAGCTCAAGGACTCGGGCTTTTCCGGGCTGGTGAGCAGCGCGCCGCCGAACGACGGCACCGCCTCGGCGATGACCGCGCCGGCGACCTTCTCGCTGCTGGCGCCCGCGTACTGCAAGAAGTACGGCGTGGACGAGGCGCAGATGAAGGACGTGCTCACCCGCATCGCCTGGAAGAACCACGTCAACGGCGCCAAGAACCCCAAGGCGCAGTTC
>JBFXBD010000050.1:0-47912 GCA_050183625.1 Gammaproteobacteria bacterium | reverse complement strand
ACTGCGCTTCGGCGTCTCCACGTTCGGCGGACGCGAGCAGCGGCCCGGCCGAAGCGGCCGGATCAGACGGCGTGCCGTATCCGCGCAGATGCATCATGCCGATGTTGTAGTCGGCGCCGGGCAGTCCCTTAGCCGCGGCTTCGCTGAACAGCGCCATGGCCTTGGCAAAGTCGCGCGCGACGCCCTGGCCGTTCAGGTACATCACCCCGAGGTTGTTGGTCGACTCGGGGTCGCCGAGCCGGGCGCGCCTGCTGAAGAAAGCCGCCGCTGCCGGGTAGTCCCCGCGTGCGTAGGCAGCCATGCCCTCGTTCGATTCCGCGCACGCCGGGCCGGCTCCGAGCAACCACGCGCAGCACAGCGCCGGCCAAAGCGCGCGGCCGAGCCAGGTATCGTCATCGCACGGCCGAACCCGGCTGGGCACCGGACGATTGCGGCCATGCACCATCGTCGTCGCGAGCGCAACGAAGCGACCTAAACGGCCCGGACCTCGTCGAGGTGGCCTGGGTTGCCGCGCCCGCTGCGCGGGCTCGCAACGACCGGGGCGGTTCATGGCTGCCGGTTCGGTACGGGCATCGCGGCCGGCTGCGCACTTTCGGGAGTTTCGTACAGCAGCGTGGACAGCGGTACCAGTTCCACGTCGTGCGCGTCCAGGCGGGCCAGGTCCGCGCCGACGGTCGCTATCGACAATGCGTGCGGGTGCACGATGCCGATGGCCGAGCCGTGCGTGCGGGCGATGCGCACGAGTTGCGCGAACGCCTCGCGGATGCGGATCTCGCTGCGGGTGTTGTCCAGGAACACGTCGCGCACCCGCGCCGGTACCCCCTCGGCGCGGGCGACATCGGCGGCCACGCTGCCCGCCACCGTGCGGCTGTCCAGGAAGTACAGGCCCCTTTCGCGCAGTACCCGCATCAACCAGCGCATCTGCTCCGACCGGGTGGTCAGCAGGCTGCCCATGTGGTTGTTGACGCCGGCCGCGGATGGTACCTGATCGATGTTGTAGCGCACGGTGCGCATGAACTCCTCGCGATCCATGTGTGCATGGAGGGCGCCCGGGCCGAGCAGGTCATTGTGGTCGCGCGCCTGCATCGGCAGGTGCAGCATGACCTCCTTGCCGGCGGCGCGCGCGGCGTCGAGCAGTTCGGGCGCGTGCCGGGTGCCGGGCAGGAAGGCGTAGGTCACCGCGCCGGGCAGAGCGAGCGCGCGCAGCCCGGCGATGCGATTGTTGCCCATGTCGTCGACGATCAGCGCGATCCGCCCGGCAGCGCAGGCCGGGCCGGCGGCGAGTGACGCGGCCAGCGCGGCGGCGAACAGGGCGCGGCGGCGCATCCCTGCCATGGGCCGGCGCTCAGCCGCGCGCCTGCAGCAGCGCCATGCCCTTGAGCAGGCTCAGGGCCTCGTGTACTTCGTAGTCGTCGCGCGCGGTCGGCGTGCGGGGGCGGGGGGCCTGGGCCGCCGGTTTGTTCTGCTTGTCCTTCGTTGCCGGCTGCTTGCCGGCTCCGGACCTGTCGCCGGCTTTGTCGTCCTCGTCTTCCGGGTTCTTCAGGTGGCGCGAGAGGTCGGCTTCCTTGATCAGGGCATCGTCGTTGTCGTCCGCCTTGGCCAGCCGCAGCTTGTCGAGCACGATGTCCGGCACGATGCCCTCGGCCTGGATCGATCGGCCCGATGGGGTGAAGTAACGCGCCGTCGTGAGCTTGAGCGCGGTCTCGTTGTTCACCGGCACGATGGTCTGCA
Organism: Gammaproteobacteria bacterium; assembly: GCA_050183625.1. Classification (GTDB taxonomy): domain Bacteria; phylum Pseudomonadota; class Gammaproteobacteria; order JADZEE01; family JADZEE01; genus JBFXBD01. Next base: position 46,181 of record JBFXBD010000050.1, on the reverse strand, counting down.
CCGAGCCCTTGCCGAAGGTGCGGTTGCCCATGACGATGGCGCGCTTGCGATCCTGGAGCGCGCCGGCGACGATTTCCGAAGCCGACGCGGATCCGGCGTTCACAAGCACCACCATCGCGGCACCGCCGAGCTCGTCCGGCGGCTTGGCACTGAACGTCAGCGCCGCGTCCTTGACCCGCCCCTCGGTGTAGACGATGAGGCCCTCGTTCAGGAAGGCGTCGGAGACCGCCACCGCTGCGCCCAGCACGCCGCCGGGGTTGTTGCGCAGGTCGAGCACCAGGCCCTTCAGCGGCGCGGCATTCTCGGCCCGCAGCTTCTGCAGCGCCTTGACGACGTCCTCGCCCGTGTGGGCCTGGAACTGCGAGACGCGCAGGTAGCCGTAGCCTGGTTCGAGGATCGACTCGCGCACGCTCTGCACCCGGATGATGGCGCGCGTGAGCACGAATTTCATCGGCTTCTGCTCGCCCTCGCGCAGGATCGAAAGCGAGATGTCGGTGCCCGGCTTGCCGCGCATGTTCTTCACGGCCTCGTTCAGGCCCATGCCCTTCACCGGCGTGTCGTCGAGCTTGAGGATGATGTCGCCGGCCTTGATGCCCGCGCGCTGGGCCGGGGTGTCGTCGATTGGCGCAATGACCTTGAGGAACCCGGCGTCCATGCCGACTTCGATGCCCAGGCCGCCGAACTCGCCCGTGGTGCCTTCCTGCAGATCCTTGAATCCCTCTGCGTCCAGGTAGCTGGAGTGCGGATCCAGGCCCGCGAGCATGCCCCGGATCGCGCTTTCCAGGAGTTGCTTGTCGGTGACCTGCTCGACGTAGTCGGCCTTTATCTTCGCGAACACCTCGGTGAAGGTGCGCAGATCGTCGAGCGGCAGCGGTTCGGCCGGCTTCGGCACGGCAGCCGGCTCGGCGACCGCGGGCGTGGCGATGGCATCCGCCGGTGCCGGTTCCGGATCGGCGGCGTATGCGCTGGCGGACAGCAACAGTGCGAGCGGCGCGGCGATCGCGGCGATGGGCGATTTCATGGGCCAGTGGCTCCTGCGGCGGGGCGCGACGGTGCGCGTGGACCGCGCCGGCGCGCCATGCGGCGCGGTGGTTGGTTGGCGGACGCGCCCGCTGCGCGAGAGCGAAGAATACAGGCGCGTTCAAAGCACTGACAAGCAAGGTCCGGGTGTCCGCCCATGACGCGCTTCAATCCTTCGCGGTGGCCACGCACCAGCGTGACGGGTCCACGGGCTTGCCGTCCTTGCGGATCTCGAAATACAGCTCGGATTCTCCCTCGGGGCCCGTACCGGTGGTGGCGATGGCCTCGCCCGCTTTGACCGCGGCGCCGGCGCGACGTTGCAATCGCGCATTCTCGCCGTACAGGCTCATGTAGCCGGCGCCGTGATCGATGATGACGAGCAGGCCGAGCGGACCAAAGCGATCCGCGAACACGACCTCGCCATCGGCGATCGCCACCACTTCGCTGGCGGCAGGCGCGCGCAGGGTGGTGCCCTGGGCACGCAGGCCCTCGCCGTGCCGGGTGCCGAATGCACGGGCGATGCGGCCCTGCACCGGCCAGCCGAGCTTGCCCTGGAGCTTGCGGAACGGGCCGCTGCCGTCGCCGCGGCCGGCGCGGGCGACGCTGTTGCCGGTTCGCGCCTTGGACCGCCGCTCCAGGTCCGCCAGCAGCTTGTTCAGGCGTACCTCGTCGGCGCGCAACGCCCGCAGGCGCTTTTCGTCGCGGGCGATGTCGCGGCGAATGCTCGCCGCCTGTGCGCTCTTGGCTTCGCGCTCGCGTTCCAGCAGCCGCAGTTCGCGCTCGGCTTCGTCGCGAAGTTCGGCGAAGCGATCGGCCTGGACCTGGATCTCCGCCGCCAGCGCCTCGGCGGCGCGCAGCCGCTCGCCGGCGGATTCGATTGCGGCATTGCGGGCGCGTGACTGGTAACCCGCGTATACCAATGCGCGACGTGCGGCGGAGGGATCGTCCTGGCCGAGCGCCAGGCGCAGGTCCTCGTGCCGGCCACGCATGTACACCGAGCGCAGCATGCGCGCGAGGACGCGCTTGCGCTCGGCGATGTCCGCGGCGTGCCGGTCGCGCTCGGCGGTCAGCGCCGCGAGGCGGTCGAGCCGGGACTGCATCTGCGACTCGATGGTGTGCAGCCTGGTGGAGGCCGCCGCCGATTTGCGCCGCGCCTGGCGTTCCTCGGCGGCAGTGGTGTCGAGTGCGCGTTTGCGATCGACGCCCTTGGACTGCAGGGCTTCGATCCGGGACCGCAGCGCCTTCAGTTCCGCGGACTTGCCGGAGATGTCCTCGGCCGCTCCGGCGCCCCAGGCGCAGGCGACGAACAGCAGTGCGGCGGCGCGGCGGCGCAGACGGTCAGGCCCGTGCGCCCTGGCGCCGTGGCGCATCGTCGATGCGCGCGGCATCCAGGCGGACCAGTGAATGGCCCGTCATCTGCGGCGGCTTGGGCAGCCCCATGATGGCCAGCAGGGTCGGGGCGATGTCCACCAGGGTGCCGCCGGCGGGTTCCACTTCGGCCTCGCGGCCGATGTAGACGAGCGGCACCAGGTTGCTGGTGTGCGCGGTGTGGGGCTGTCCGGGCTCGCCCTTCGCGCCCGGCGTGCGCATCTGTTCGGCATTGCCGTGGTCGGCGGTGATGAGCAGTTCCATGCCGGCCGTGCGCGCGGCGGCCTCGATCCGCCCAAGGCAGGTGTCCAGGGTTTCGATCGCCTTGACCGCGGCTTCGTGAACGCCGGTGTGGCCGACCATGTCGGCGTTGGCGAAATTGCAGATGATGGCCTGGTAGCGACGGCTGGCGATGCTCTCGACGAGGTGGTCGGTGACCTCGGCCGCGCTCATCTCGGGCTTCATGTCGTAGGTGGCGACCGCGGGCGAGTTCACCAGCAACCGATCCTCGCCGGGGAATACCCGTTCCTCGCCGCCGTTGAAGAAGAACGTCACGTGCGCGTACTTTTCCGTCTCGGCGATGCGAAGCTGCTTCAGGCCGAGCGAGGAGACGTACTCGCCGAAGGAGTTGTCGAGTTGCTGCGGCGGGTATGCGACGTCCGCGCGCAGGTCCGCGCTGTACTCGGTGAGCGTGACGAAGTGCGCGAGCTGCGGAACGCGGCCGCGGTCGAAGGCGTCGAAACCGGGTTCGGTGAACGCCCGGGTGAGCTGGCGCGCGCGATCGGCGCGGAAGTTCATGAACACGCACACGTCGCCATCGCGGATGCGGGCCGTCTCGGCGCCGGCGGCGACGATTGCCGTGGGCTTGACGAATTCGTCCGTCTCGCCGCGCGCATAGGCCTGGTCCAGCGCGACCAGCGGATCGGTCGCGTGGAATTCGGCCTCGCCCTCGCTGAGCAGCTTCCACGCCAGTCGGGTCCGGCCCCAGTTCTTGTTGCGATCCATGGCGTAGTAGCGGCCGACGATCGAAACGATGCGCCCGCGGCCGAGTGCGGCAAAGGCCCGCTGCACCTTGGCCAGCGACTGCGCCGCGCTGCTGGGCGGGGTGTCGCGACCGTCAAGGAAGGCGTGCAGGCAGATGTCGGAGACGCCACGCTCCGCGGCCATGGACGCTGCGGCGAGCAGGTGATCCTCGTGGCTGTGCACGCCGCCGGGGGAGAGCAGGCCGAACACGTGCACCGCGCGGCCGGCCCGAGCGGCGCTGTCGAACGCGCCGGCCAGCGACGGGTTGGCAAAAAAGGAGCGGTCCTCAATCGCCATGCCGATGCGGGTCAGCTCCTGTGGCACGAGCCGACCGGCTCCGATGTGGACGTGGCCCACCTCGGAATTGCCCATCTGATCGTCCGGCAGGCCGACGTCGCCGCCCGAGGCGCTGATCAGGGTGTGCGGATACCGGGCCCAGATACGATCCCAGTTCGGCTTGCGTGCGCTATGGATGGCGTTGTACTGGGTGTGCTCGGAATAGCCCCAGCCGTCGAGCACGATCAGCACGACGGGCTGGCAGCGGTTCGCGGGTTTCATTGGCTCGTTCATGTCCTACGCCTGTCGCCTGCCGCGCTGCGCGGCCAGGGTTGCATCGGCGCGCGGCGCCGGGCCTTGAACGCACCGTCCGCGTCATGTCCGGATGGTAACGCGGGGTTATCGATAAAGTGTATCATGCGGCCCGCCTCCGCCGGCTCGCACCGCGGAGCCGGCATCGCCCGCTCATGGAAAAAATACCGGAATTCATCGCCAATCACTGGGTTCTCGTCTCCGCGGCCGTGGTCCTGCTGGCACTGCTGGTGGCGAACCTGTGGACCGGCGCCACCGCCGCCGGCGAATCGATCTCGCCCGCCGCCGCCGTCCACCTCATCAATCGCGACGACGCCCTGGTGATCGACCTGCGCGATGCCGCTGCGTTCGCGCGGGGACACATCATCGACGCCCTGAACGTACCGGCGGCCTCGATTGGCGAGCGCATCGAGGCACTCAAGGCGCACTCAGCCCGGCCCGTCATCATCCTGGCCGACATGGACGGCCCTGCCGCCAGGGGCGCCGCGCAGCTGCGCGGAGCGGGTTTCACCCGGTTGTACCGGCTGCGTGGCGGCGTTTCCGCCTGGCAGAGCGACAACCTGCCGCTGTCCCGCGACGCCTGAGCCGGCCGACGAATCCCCCTTTCGCAACCGGTGACCAGACATGACCGACCAGACCCCCGCAGCCCAGCCCCGGACCGGCACCCTGACGATCCAGAAAATCTACGTGAAGGATCTGTCGTTCGAAGCCCCGCACGCACCGCTGATTTTCACGGAACAGTACAAGCCCAACGTCGACATCCAGTTCGCCAACGAGGCGACTCCGATCCGTGACGACCTGCACGAAGTCGTGATTACCGTCACGGTCACGGTCAAGTACGAGGACAAGGTCGCGTACCTGGCCGAGGTGCAGCAGGCCGGCATCTTCAACATCGGCGGATTTCCGCCCGAGCACATGGCCGCTTTGTTCGCGACCGTATGCCCGAACATTCTGTTCCCATACGCCCGCGAAGCCATTTCCGACCTCGGGACCCGCGGCGGGTTCCCGCAGCTGCTGCTGGCGCCGATCAATTTCGAGCACCTGTACGCGCAGGAACTGCGCCGGCGCCAGGAAGCCGCTGCCGCCGGCGGCACCTCGCACTGAGGCGGCAGACCCCGATGCCCGCAGGCGCCGCAGCGATCATGGTCGCCGGCGCGGGCTCCTGGGGCACCGCGCTGGCGATCATGCTGGCGCGCGCGGGCGCACCCACGCTGTTGTGGGGGCGCGATCCGGCGCACATGGCCACGCTCGCGGCCGAACGCCGCAACGGCAGGTACCTTCCGGGGGTTTCGTTCCCGCCCGCCCTGGAGCTGAGCCATGATCTCGACGCCGGCCTCGCGCGCTCGTCGACGGTGGTGGTGGCCACGCCGCTCGGCGGTGTGGCCGCGCTGCTCGAACGCGTCGCGCGCCGGTCGCGGCCCTTGCCGCGCCTGGTCTGGGCCTGCAAGGGCATCGAACCGGGCACGCTGCGCCTGGTGCATGAGATCGCCGAGGCCGTGCTCGGGCCGGGCGTGGAGCACGGTGTACTCTCGGGGCCGACCTTCGCCGCCGAGGTCGTGGCCGGCCAGCCGACCGCTGCGGTGATCGCCACAGCCAGCACCGCGTTGGCACAGGACATGGTATCGCGCCTGCACGGCGGATCGCTGCGCATCTATTCCAATCCGGACGTGGTCGGCGTGGAATTGGCTGGCGCCGTCAAGAACGTCCTCGCGATCGGGGCCGGCATCGCGGACGGACTGGGTTTCGGCGCCAATACGCGCGCCGCGCTGGTCACCCGGGGCCTGGCCGAGATGGTGCGCATGGGCGTTGCCCTGGGCGCGAGGCCCGCCACCTTTACCGGGCTGGCCGGCCTGGGTGATCTCGTATTGACCTGCACCGACGACAAATCCCGCAATCGACGACTGGGCATCGCCCTGGGGCGTGGCATGGATCTGGCACAGGCTCTTGCCGGCATCGGCCAGGCCGTGGAGGGCGTGCCCACAGCCGCCGCGCTGCGCGCGCTCGCGGCCCGGCATGCCGTGCAGATGCCGATCAGCGACGCGGTCGCGCAGGTGCTCGACGGCAAATGCCGCCCGGATGATGCGGTGCGCACGTTGCTGGCGCGCGATCCGGCCCCGGAGTCGATCTGATGCCAGGAGGTGGAGGATGACGCAGCTCCAGAAGATTCGCATCGGCGACCTGCTGCTGCAGAGCGGCGCGATCGATGCGGCACGGCTCGAAAGCGCTCTCGCCGAGCAGAAGAAGAGCGGCCGCAAGCTCGGCCGCGTGCTGGTCGATGCCGGCTACGTCGCCGAGGATGAACTGCTGCGCCTGCTGTCGCACCAACTGGGCATCGAGGTCGTGGATCTGGGCGGGTATGCCTTCGATCCGGCGGTGGTACGTCTGGTTCCCGAGGCGCAGGCGCGGCGGTTCCGCGCGGTCGCGCTGCGCGCCACGGTCGACGGCGTGCTGGTCGCGCTCGCCGATCCCACCAATGCCTTCGCCTGCGACGAGCTGGCGGCGTTGCTGAATCGCCCGATCCTGCTGGCGGTGGCGCGCGAGGCCGACATCCTGCGCTCGCTGGACCACCTCTATGTCGAGAACGCGCCGACGTCACCGTCGCCGGACGATGCCGCGGTGGACCTGCAGGCCGATGCGACGCCCGGCGCACGCCGCCTGGAGTCCCTGCTGCGGGCGGCACTCGACGCCGGTGCCGTCACGGTCCATCTCGAACACGGCGACGGGACGGCCCGGATCAGGCTGCGCACCGCCCATGGCCTGCGCGACCTGCCGCGCGCCGAAACGGCCGTGGAGATTGTCGGTGCGCTGCGGCGGTTGTGCGGGCTGGAAACGAAAGACCAGTCCAGGCCGCGGCGCGGCGGCTGCCGCGTGCGCTTGGGTGACCGGCGCCTGGCGCTGTCGATCTCGACGTTGCCGGCCGGGCGCGGGGAGTCGGTCGCGGTCGGTATCCGCACCGAGGCGCGTTCCACGCTGGATGATCTCGGCATGGAGCCGCGGACCGTCCGGGATCTGCGTGCCCTGCTGGCGCGCGAAGCGGGCGTGCTGATCCTCGCCGCCGCCGACGGGCATGGCCGGAACACGACGTTGCATGCGGCGATCGCCGCGCTGGATCACGATCGGCGCCGCGTGGTCGTCGTGCAGGGGTGGCACGGGCACACGTTGCCCGGCGCGGAACAGGTGGCGGCCGGCGAAGACGCCGACATCGGCGTCATGCAGGCCATTCGGGCCGTGCAGCGCCAGGGCGTGGACGTGCTGGCGGTGGAAGAGGCGGACGACTGGGCCGCGACCGCGCTCCTGCGGCGCGTTGCCGGATCCGCGCTGGTATTGTGTGCGTGCTCCGTCGCCGGTCTGCGCGACGGGGTGCGCTCCTTCGCCGGCGAAGGTGGAATCGATCCGGCGGTTCTGACGCAGCGGCTGCTGCCGGCGATCTGCCCGCATTGCCGGTCGGTTGCGACGCCGGATGCCGGGCAGCGTGCGCGGTTGCGCAGCCTGGGGGCGGCGGAAGGCGGGTACTACCTGCGTGGGCCGGGCTGCGATCGCTGCCAGGGCACAGGTGCTGCCGGGCGCGTGGCGGTCTTCGGTCTGCTGGACCGTGCCGCTGCGCAGACCGATCCTCTGGAACCTCTCCGCGCCGCGGCGGCGGGCGCCGCGGCGGCGGGACGCGTCGCTCTGGCGGACGCGCTGTCGTCCGACCAGGACCTGGCCTGAGTGCGGGTCAACTGCCGTCGGCGAAGCCCACCTGGCGCCAGGCTTCGTACAGCACGATGCCCGCGGCATTGGCCAGGTTCAGGCTGCGGCTGCCCGGCCGCATCGGGATCCGCAGCCGGCGCTCGGCCGGGATCGTTTCCAGCACCGCCTCTGGCAGTCCGCGGGTTTCCGCACCGAACAGGAAAGCATCGCCGGCAGTGAAAGCCACTGCCGCGTACCCGGTTGCGCCGTGCGTGCTGATGGCGAACACGCGTGGCGGTGCGGCGGTTGCAAGGTAGGCTCCGAGCGAGACATGCACGGCCACGTCGACGAATTCGCGGTAATCCAGCCCGGCGCGCCGCAGGCGCCGGTGGTCGAGATGAAAACCGAGCGGACCGACCAGGTGCAGGCGGGCACCGGCATTTGCACACAGTCGTATAATATTCCCGGTGTTGGGCGGGATTTCCGGTTCGTAGAGAACGATGTCGAACACGTCCGTCAGACCTCGCGTACCGGCCGCGGATCCATGCCGGCCCGGCACACGGTACGCACCCGATGACCAGAGACGAACCTGAACGCGCGCGCCTGGCGGTGGACTTCTGCGGCTTGCGGCTGGCCACGCCGCTGGTGCTGCTTTCGGGCTGCGTCGGCTTCGGCGAGGAGTACACGCGGGTCGAAGGCTTTTCCAATCGCGATGCCGGCGCCATCTGCCTGAAGGGGACGACCCTGGAGCCGCGGCTGGGCAATCCGCCGCATCGCGTCGCCGAAACGCCGGCCGGCATGCTGAATGCGATCGGCCTGCAGAACCCCGGTGCCCGCAGGGTGGCCGGGGAGATACTCCCCGCACTGGATTTCTCCGAAACCCGTTTCATCGCCAACGTCTCCGGCTCTACCGTCGAGGAGTACGAGGAGGTGACGCGCATTTTCGACGCTTCGCCGATCGACGCCGTCGAGATCAACATCTCCTGCCCGAACGTCAAGCAGGGCGGAGTCCAGTTCGGCAATGATCCGGACATGTCCGCGCGCGTGGTCGAAGCCTGCCGGCGGGCCACCCGCAAGCCGCTCATCACCAAGCTGTCGCCGAACCAGACCGACATCGCCGGCAGCGCGCGCCGCTGCATCGACGCCGGTACCGACGCGCTGTCGGTGATCAACACGGTGATGGGGATGGCGATTGACGTCGAGTCCCGGCGCCCGATCCTCGGCAACGTCCAGGGCGGGCTCTCGGGGCCGGCGATCAAGCCAATCGCGCTGCTCAAGGTGCACCAGGTCTACCAGGTGGCCGGCCCGCGTGGGATCCCGATCATCGGCCAGGGCGGAATCACCACCGCCGAGGACGCGATCGAATTCATGCTCGCCGGGGCGACCGCGGTCGGGATCGGGACCGCGCTGTTCTACGACCCGCTGGCGTTGCCGCGCATCAACGCTGGCATCCTCGACTACCTCGATCGTCACGGGATGGAGGGTGTCGCCAGTCTGGTGGGCGCGCTGCGGACCGGCGCCCGCGCCTGACCCGCGTCAGCGGCGCGACTGCTTCGCGAACTTCGGGTCGATTCCCAGCGCGCGCAACTTGCGGTACAGGTGCGTGCGTTCCATGCCGATGCGGCTGGCGACGCGGCTGACGCTGCCACCTTCGACCCGCAACTGGTATTCCAGGTAGGCCTTCTCGAACCGCTCGCGTGCGTCGCGCAGGGGCAGTTCGTAGCCCGGCACGGACTCCATCGGCTGCGCGGACTGGGCGCCGAGTGCGCCACCGACCTCGGCCGCCTCCACGACGTTGCCCGAGCCCAGGATCAGCAGTCGTTGCACCAGGTTCTTCAATTCCCGGACGTTGCCCGGCCACTCGTAGGCGCGCAGGCGCTTCTGGGCCGCGGGGCTGAACTCGCGCGCGGGCAGGCCTTCGTGCTCTGAGAAGTAGGCGACGTAGTGCTCCAGCAGCTCGGGCACGTCCTCGTTGTGCTCGCGCAGCGGCGGGATCTTGACCGGCACCACGCTCAGGAAATAATACAGGTCGTCGCGAAACCGCCCCGCCTTGACCAGTTCGAGCAGGTCGGCGCGCGTTGCGGCAATGACGCGCACATCGGTACTGACCGGATCGCGCCCGTTCACGCGCAGGAAGGACTGGTTCTCCAATGCCGACAGCAGGCGTGCCTGCACGCCCATGTCCAGGTCGGCGATGTCCTTGATGAACATCGTCCCGCCGTTGGCGTTGTCGAGCGAACCGAAGTGGACTTCGCTGCCGTTCTCCAGCCCGAACATCTCCACGTCCGGGTTCTCGCGCGCGAGGCCCGCCGCGTTCACGCACACGAACGGGCCGCCCGCGCGCGGACTCTTCTCGTGCAGGTAGCGGGCAAAGGTCTCCTTGCCTGTGCCCGACTCGCCGCTGAGCAGCACCGGCGTCTTGTGCGCGGCGATGCGCTCGAGCTGTTCGCGGATGGTGGCGAAGGTCGAGCTGCGGCCGACGCTGGCGTGGCCGGCGCGCACCTGCCGGCGCAGGCCGACGTTCTCCCGGCGCAGGTTCGCGGCTTCGAGCGCACGCTTGACCGTCAGCAGCAGCTTGGCGATCGACAGCGGCTTTTCGATGAAGTCGTAGGCGCCCAGGCGAGTCGCCTCGACCGCGGTCTCCACGGTGCCGTGGCCGGAAATCATGATGACCGGTACGTCGAGCTCTCCGTCGCGCGACCACTCCTTGAGCAGTGCGAGGCCGTCCGTATCCGGCATCCAGATGTCCAGAAGGATGAGGTCCGGCCGGCGCGTTCGCCGGGCCTGGCGGGCCTGCTCCGCATTCTCGGCGACTGCGACGTCGAAGCCCTCGTCCTCGAGGATTTCGCGCAGCAGGCCGCGGATGTCGGGTTCGTCGTCGACCACGAGTATGTGCGCAGCGCTCATACTGCATCCTTATGCAGGTTTCGCGCGCCTTCGGCGGCGCGATTGTTGACGGGCAGGCGTATGATGACACACGCGCCGCGGTTCGGCTTGTTCTCCATCCAGACGATGCCGCCGTGCTCCTCGACGATCTTGCGGACGATCGCCAGGCCAAGCCCCGTGCCCTTGGGTTTGCTGGTGACGTAGGGATCGAAAATCGTGGCCAGCATCTGCGCCGGCACGCCGTCGCCCTGATCGTCCACACGCAACTCGACGAAGAACGCCCCGGTGTCCCGCACCGCGCGGGTACCGATGGTGATCTCTGCGGTGCGATCCTCGGGCGTGCCCTCGATTGCGTTCTTGATCACGTTATTGAGGATCTGCCGCAGCCGGCCGGGGTCGGCGTGCAGTTCCGGCAGCCCGGGCTCCAGGGCGAGGGCAATCCTCGGTCCGTTCATGCTTCTGAACAGCTCTGCCACCTCCTCCACCAGCGCATTGATCTGCAGCGGCTGGGCCTGCATCTTCGGCGGCCGCGCGTAATCGGAGAAGGCGTTGACCATGCCTTTCATCGTCTCGACCTGCTGGACGATGGTGTTGGTGAGTCGGTCGAGCGTGTCGGCGTCCTTGGCCTGCATCGTCCCGAGATATTTGCGGCGCAGCCGCTCGGCCGAGAGCTGGATCGGCGTGAGCGGGTTCTTGATCTCGTGTGCAAGGCGCCTGGCAGCCTCGCTCCAGGCCGCGTTGCGCTGCGCCCGCACCAGCGCGGTGATGTCGTCGAACACAATCACGTGGCCGGGAGCCGGGCCCGATGAAGGCAATACCGCGCCACGGCAGATGAGCGCCTGGCGGCCGCCGACGCCGAACATCTGCACCTCGACCTGCCATTCGCTCGCATCGCCGGCCAGGTGCGGGGCAATTGCCTCGGCGAACGGCGCCAGCGCAGGCAGGTCCGCGGCGACCTCCGCCAGCAGCCGGCCTTCCAGCGGGCGATCGTCGATGCGGAGGATCTCCAGTGCGCTGGGGTTGGCCGTGCGGACGCGGCCCTCGGCGTCCAGGGTGAGCACGCCGCTCGACAGCCGCCCGAGCACCGTGGCGAGATAGGAGCGCTGGGTATCGACCTCGTCCCGGCTGCGCCGAGCCTCGTCGCGCGCCGCGGCGATGCGCCGGGTCATCTCGTTGAACGACTGCACCAGGAACCCGAGTTCGTCGTGGCTGGTGACCGGCAGCGTGGTTTCGTAGTTGCCGCGCGCCACCTGGTCGGTACCGTCGGCGAGATCGCGGATCGGCGCCGTCAGCCGCCGCGCGAAATGGAACGCCGCGCCGACCGCCGACAGAACGCTGAACAGCAGCACCAGCGTCAGGCTCATCGTGAAGCTGATCCTGAGCTGCTCGCGCAGGTAGGCAAGCTCGGTGTACTTCACGAACGCAGCTTCCACGTTCTGCGCCAGTTCGTTCATGCGGCCGGTGACCGGGTACAGCGCCTGCAGGACGCGCCTTTCCCCATCGCTCGAGCGGCCGCGTACCGGCACTGCGATGCGCACGTACAAGCCACGGTCGCGGATCGGGTCCAGGCCGATGTAGCTGCGGCCCTGCTGGATTTGCAGCAGGATCGGCGCCGAGGGCGGGCTCGGTACGACCTGCGTGGCGTCGATGCTGCTGGAGGCGATGAGCCCGCCGCGCGTGGTCACCAGCATCATCTCGTGGGCGCCGGCACGCTGGCGCAGCGCGTCGATGTTCAATGTGCCCGACGACGGGACGTTGGCGACGACCGTGCTGCCGGGCGCACGCAGGAGGTCCAGGTTCAGGGGTTCCATCGGCGCGCTCACTTCGCCGATCTCGTCCGCGACCTGGTGCGTGAGGCGGTTCAACTCGCGCATTCGGATGTCGAGCGCCGCGCGCGAGAGTTCCAGGGAGTCGCGCAGTGCCTGCTGGACCCTGACGTCGAACCAGCTGTCGATGCCCTGGCGCAGGTAATGCAGCGAAAAGCCGTACAGGACCACCAGCGGAATGACCGCCAGCGCCGAGAAGAATCCGAGCAGGCGCAGCGTCAATCGCGATCCGGGCTCGCGGCGCCGCAATTGCACGAACAGCCGCCGGCCGTTGACCGCGATGAGAACGATGAATGCCAGCAGGCCGACGGCATTGATCGCCAGCAGCACGAGGTACAGGCGTCCGAACCGCGCCGAATCCTGGACCGCCTCGCTCAGCATCATCAGCGAAGCGAGCATGACCACGCACAGGGCGGCGATCGGCGCCGCGGTGCCGATGCGCCTGGTCACGGCGGCATCTCGATGCGGTACCAGCGGCTCGACAACCGCCAACCGCGCTTGAAGAACGCAATCGGCTTCAGCGGCGCCGGCAGTGGATCGGAGTCCAGCCGGGTACGCACCCGCAGATAGGTGGCGCCGTCGGCGGGAAGCTTGTCGCGCCGGATCACGGGCATCGCCGGCGGGTGGCCGAGCGCCTCCAGTGCGTCCTCCAACGAGGGATGGTTGCGGCTGGTGTCGGCGCTGGTGTCGGTGACGATGTACTGGCCGCTGAGTTCGTGCCGTTGGAGCCTGAACTTGCGGGTGGAACGCTCCACCAGCTTGTCCCACATGAAGCGCCGCCCCCGGCGCATCTCGATTTCCACCGCCACGGTCAGGTAGACGCCGTTGCTCAGCGCCTCCAGGGCTTCCGGGCTGAACTCGTAGTTGAACTGCGCATCGACCGCGTAGACGTCATTGGCCAGCACCACCTCGGCGCGCACCACCTCGAAGCCGGCGCCGGCACTCACGGCCGGAAACAGCAGCAACCAACCGAACAGAAGGCGCGCGGTGAGCGTCATGCGCGACGGCCGCCGAGGCGGCGCAGCGCCGCCAGGAAAAATCCGTCCATGTCGTTCTCCCCAGGGAAGATCTGGCGGCCGTGGCCGGTGTCGTGGCCCCACGGTACCGCCCACGGCTCCAGTGCGGCATCGCCGTGTCGATCGAGAAAGGCGGCGATTCGTTCCGCATTTTCCCCGGGCAGCACCGAGCAAGTGACGTACAAGAGCTTACCGCCTGTCGCCAGCACGGGCCAGAGTGCGTCGAGCAGGCAATCCTGGCGTGCGGCATAGGCTGCGATGTCGCTCGGGCGCCGGAGCGACTTGATGTCCGGATGACGACGAATGACGCCGGTGCCGCTGCATGGCGCGTCTACCAGTATGCGGTCGAAGGGCGCGTCGGCAGCCAGTGCCCCGGGTACCGAGGCGTCGGTGCATTGCGTGCGGATCGACAGGCCCAGACGCTGGAACGCCGCCTGCGCGCGTTCCAGCCGCCCGGCGTCGCTGTCGACGGCGAGGATGCCGGCACCGGGGGCGATCTCGGCCAGATGGGCCGCCTTGCCCCCGGGGGCCGCGCATGCGTCCAGGATCCTCAGTCCCGCCGCCGGGTCGAGCAAAGGCGCGGCGAGTTGCGCGGCGCCGTCCTGCACCGATGCTTCGCCCGCGGAAAACCCCGGCAGGCGTTCCACGGGCACGGGGGTTCGCAGAATCAGGCCATGCGTGGTGCCTGGCACCGGGCGGCAATCCAGGCCGGCGTCCTGCAACCGGCGCGCGTAGTCGTCGCGGTCGCAGCGCGTTGCGTTCACGCGCAGCGTCATCGGCGGGCGACGGTTGCCCGCCTCGAGGATCGACTCCCACTGCCGCGGCCACGCGCGACGCAGCGCGTCGATCAACCATTGCGGGTGCGCGAACCTGAACTCATCCTGGTCGGCCAGCGATTTCAGCACCGCGTCGCGCTCACGATCGAACCGGCGTAGAACGGCGTTGATCACGCCCACGGCCCAGGGCTTGTCCAGCGCCCGGGCTGCTTCGGCGCTGGTGTCCACGGCTACGTGCGGCGCGGCCCCGAGCTGGTCGAGCTGGTACAAGCCGACGCAGGCGAGGGCGAATACGTCGGCGTCGCGGCGTCGTGGTGGTTGCGCGAGCAGCGACCGCGCTAGTCGGGCCAGCCGCGGCAGGAAGCGCAGGGTGCCGTAGGTCAGTTCCTGTGCCAACGCGCGTTCGCCGGGCTGAACACGAGCGAGGAGCGGCCCGGCGCAGTCGGCGAGCGAACGCGACTGCGCGTCGACCGCGGCCACCGCGAGCGCGGCGGCCGCACGCGGGGGCAGCGTTCTCCCGCCTGCGGTTCGCTCAGCGCGCGGCAAGGCCGAGCAGCGCGGCGTGCGCGTTGAGGAAGTCGCGCGCACCGATCGGGCGCCGCCCCGGGACCTGCAGCCGCGTAATTCGCAGCGCCCCTTCACCCGCGGCGATGTCGATGCCGCCTGCGCCCGCGCCAATCACCGTACCCGGAGCCGAACCGGGTACGGCGTCGACTGCGACGGCATCCCACAATCGCAGTGCCAGGCCGCCGACCGTCGCGTGCGCGACCGGCACCGGGTTGAAGGCGCGCACCTTGCGCTCGATCTCCAGCGCCGGACGGCTCCAGTCGACTTCGGCCTCGGCCTTGGCGATCTTCGGCGCGTAGGTCGCCCGGGCATCGTCCTGCTCGACGGCGACCGCCGTGCCCGCCTGCAGGGCGTCGAGGACCTCGATCAGCAACTCGGCGCCCAGGGACGCGAGCCGGTCGTGCACCGTGCCGCCGGTGTCGTGCGGACCAATCGCCAGGCGTTCCTGCCGGAACATCGGGCCGGTGTCGAGCGTTTCGCGCATACGCATGATGGTGATGCCGGTTTCGGCGTCGCCGGCGAGCAATGCACGTTGGATTGGCGCGGCGCCGCGCCAGCGCGGCAGCAGCGAGGCGTGAACGTTGTTGCAGCCGCGCGGCGGCACTTCCAGGATCGCGGCCGGCAGGATGAGTCCATAGGCCGCGACCACCATGGTCTCGGCGGCCAGTTCGCGCAGCGCCACCGCGGCGTCCGCGCCGCGCAGCGTCGCCGGCTGGCGCAGCGGCAGATCGTGCGCGAGCGCGAGCCGCTTCACTGCGCCCATGGTCTCGTGCCGGCCACGGCCGGCCGGGCGATCCGGTTGCGTATAGACCGCGGCGATCTCGTGTCCGCGCGCGATCAACGCATTGAGCGAGACGGCGGCAAAATCGGGCGTGCCGGCGAATACCAGGCGCATCGCGTCAGTCGCCGGCGCGCGTTCGCATGGCCGCCCCGACACGGCGTCCTTGCTGCGCCGCCCCGGACATCGGCCGGCGCGCCTGTTCGGAGCCGGAGTTCGGGGCCGCGAGCGCGGCCATCGTGCACGTCACAGCGACTGGCTGGCCCGCTTGTCGAATTTCTTCTTCAAGCGCGTGCGTTTCAACTGCGAGAGATAGTCCACGAACAACTTGCCGTCGAGGTGGTCGATTTCATGCTGGATGCACACCGCGAGCAGTCCGTCGGCATCGAGTTCGGCGGACTGCCCGTCCAGACCCTGCGCGCGCAGGCGGATCCTTGCCGGACGCCTCACGGTGTCCGATACCCCAGGCACGGACAGGCAGCCTTCCTCCATCTCCTCCTCGCCCTCGCTGGCCAGGATCTCGGGGTTGACGAAACACATCGGTTGGTCGCGGTTTTCGGAGACGTCGACGACGATCACGCGCATGTGCACGTTCACCTGCGTCGCCGCCAGTCCGATGCCGGGGGCCGCATACATGGTTTCGAGCATGTCGGCGGCGAGCGTACGGATGGAGTCGTCCACCTGCGCGACGCGCGCGGCCCGCGTACGCAGGCGGGGGTCGGGGAAATGCAGGATTTGCAGCAGCGACATAGACGGCAGGACCTGTTCGAGTCTCGGTAAGATATGGCTAAGACTATGATTTTTCAAGTCTAAGGACGTGCACTCCAGGACCGGTCCGGGCACGCGAGAAAAATGCTTGTCGACCGCCCTCGAATATTTGCTAAACTACATTAAGGAGTTCACATAAAGGCACTGAGATGTATAAGAAAATACTTCTCGTACTGATGGCGGTCTGTGGGTCGGCCGTGTTCGCGGCGGGGTCTCTCGAACTCAATCCGAACCACCCCGACTCCTACACCGTCAAACGTGGCGACACCCTGTGGGACATCTCGGGCCAGTTCCTGAGCGAACCCTGGCGCTGGCCGGAACTGTGGCAGGCCAACCCCCAGGTCGCCAATCCGAACCTCATCTATCCCGGCGACGAACTGCGCCTGACCTACAAGGACGGGCGGCCGATCCTGGGCCGCATAGGGGGACGCAACGTGAGGCTCGCGCCGCAGATCCGCGAGCAGCGGCACGAGGATGCGATCCAGCCGATTCCCATCGATGCCATCCAGCAGTTCCTGTCCGAACCGCGCGTGGTCGGCGAGGACGTACTCGGCGCCGCGCCGTACGTGGTGTCGAGCGAGGACCAGCACCTGGTGAACGGCGCCGGCAACCGCGTCTACATCAAGGGTGCGCTGGATCCGAACACCACACGCTATTCGCTCTACCGCGGCGGGCGCGTATATCGCGATCCGCAGACGGACGCGGTGATCGGCTACGAAGCGCTGCACGTAGGCGACCTGGCCGTGGAACGCTTCGGCGAGACGTCGGTTGCACGTATCACGAGCTCCAGCCGCGAGGTCTTGAACGGCGATCGCGTGCTGCCCTACGACGAGGGTACGATTTCGCAGTTCGTCCCGCACGCTCCGGAGAGCGAAGTCAGCGGGCATATCGTCTCGGTGGTCGACGGTGTGTCCCAGATCGGCCAGTACCAGGTGGTGGTGCTCAGCGTCGGGCGCGGCAAGGGCATCGAGCCAGGGCACGTGCTGGGCATCTACCAGAGCGGCAAGGTGGTCAATGACTATGTCGCCGGCAAACAGGCCTCCGCGATCGGCATGAAGGATCCCTACACCGCCAGGGCACGCGACAAGACGGACTGGGTGCAGAGCGCCTTCGGTGCAGTCACCACGGACGCCCGCGATACCCGCCGCGCGATCGACGAGCGTTTCGGCGCAGCGATCTCGGCCAAGTACGAGCCGGTGGAACTACCCGAGGAGCGGGCCGGCGAACTCATCGTGTTCCGCACCTTCGACGACGTGAGCTACGCGCTCGTGATGCGGACCAACCGGCCGGTGCACCTGCTGGATCGCGTCGGCAATCCCTGATTGCTCGTCCTTCCCCGGCCGGCCATTGCCGGCCGGGGCACTTAATGCCGCGGCAGCGCGCGGGTTCCCGGTAACGTGCGTCCATTGCGGTGCTCGCGTCGCTGCGGGTACGGCCTGCTGGGAAATTTTCAGGCGCATTGCCGGGAATCGGGACTGCGCCGTACGCCGCCGGCCAATCATCTGACCGATTTGAATCGCAATCGCCTTTCTGCGCTATCGACGCGCAATCCGCGCGTGCTAGTCTTGGACCGATCCCGCAACGCTGCCGCGCGGCAGCGTGCAATGCGATGTCGGCTTCATCGTGCGAATACCGGTGCCATGCCGCGACTCTGGCGCGCATGTTCCAAACACCGGCGATGCACGGCGTTCCTTCCCGCCGTCGCCTGCAATGGACCGCGCGAAGCTTTCCGGGACGTCGACATGCCGGGTGCGTCTTGCGTGGACCGCGCCGGCTGGAACCAGAGTGGAAAGGAGACCAACGATGTTCAATCGTAGTGATGCGGCCGGTTTGCAACGCAATGAGGAATTCCGGAGGCTTGGACCCGGAATGCTGCTCGCCCTGGCGGCAGCGGCGCTGATTTCGCTCCATGCCGCGCCGGCACGAGCGAACGAGGTGATCAACGGGAGCTTCGAATCCCCGCTCGTACCCAACAATGGCCTGACCCTGTTTGCCGCGAATTCAACGCTCATCCAGGGCTGGACGGTGTTCGGGCACGACGTCGCCGTACTGGACACCGGCTTTACCTGCTGCGGCAGCTTCGTCACCATCGCGCAGGACGGCAACCAGTTCGTCGATCTCACCGGCAATTCGGAGCGCGCTGGCGGTGGTGTTTCGCAGGCCGTGCAGACAATCCCCGGCCGTGAATATGTCCTGGGATTTTCGGTCGGCGATGCGCGCGTGCTGACCACCACGCCGGGCGGAAGTTTCGTGAACGTGGGACTGGGCGGTTCGTCGATCGGAACCTTCGGATCACTGGCTGCCGGCGGAACCGTCCAGTGGCAGCACCATGAGGTGCATTTCATCGCTACGGGTTCGGCGGCCATCCTTTCTTTCTCCGGTGCCGATGCAGTTGGCGACGTTTTCACCGGGCTGGACAACGTGACCCTGGATCTCGTTCCGGTACCCGTGCCGGGCATGCTCGTCCTGTTCGGAGCGTGCGCGGCGGGCTTGGCACGCAGGCGCTTGGCGCCGTCCGGGAACGATTCGCCTTGTTGAAGCTGCCGCCGGCGGCGCCCGGCATTCCCGGCGCGCCGCCCGCGGCATTTCCGCACCGAACGACCGTGCGGTCAGTCTTTTACTGAAGGTTGCGGCGCGAGGCAGTCACGCCTGGGGGCGTTGCCCCGTTCGGCAGTCGGAATTCGGCGCGCAGGCGCCAATGGCACGCGCCGGCAACCGCAACGGCGCTATCATGGTCGACCATGGCACTCGAAAAGGATGTCGAGGCTGTCAGGCGCTGGCTCGCGTTCAACCGCGCCTGCGGCGAGGATGGTCGCTTTGTGGCCCAATTCCTGGCGACCGGCGCGGATCCGGCTGCGCTGTTCGGCCCGCAATGCGATCCTCAACTGCAGCATCGTCTGCCCCCGCGCCTGCGAGCGGGGGTCGCGCGTCCCGACTGGCGCGGAGTCGATGCCGATTGCCGCTGGCTGGAGCAGGCTGGCTGCCATCTGCTGATCTTCGCTGAACCCGGCTACCCCGAGCGGCTGCGACAGATCCCGGTGCCACCCCCGGTACTGTTCGTTCGCGGCGATCCGGCGTTACTCGGCGGAGTCTTCATCGCCGTGGTCGGCAGCCGCCGTCCGACCCCCCCGGGGCGGGAGATCGCCGCCGAATTCGCGTACGGACTCGGTGCGGCCGGGGTGGGCATTGCCAGCGGGCTGGCCATCGGAATCGATGCTGCGGCGCACCGGGCGGCGCTGGAAGCCGGCGCGCCGACGGCGGCGGTCACGGGTACCGGCCCGGAACAGGTCTACCCCCGCAACCACCGGGCACTGGCCGAGGAGATCGCTGCGCGTGGAGCGCTGGTGACCGAGTTCGCGGTCGGCGCCGCGATTGGCCCGCGCAACTTCCCGCGCCGCAACCGCATCATCAGCGGCCTGTCGGTCGGGACATTGGTGGTCGAAGCCGCACAGCGCAGCGGGTCGCTTTCGACCGCACACCATGCGATGGAGCAGGGTCGCGAAGTGTTTGCGGTGCCCGGCTCGATACGCAACCCGCTCGCCCGCGGCTGCCATGCTCTTATTCGCGAAGGCGCGACCCTGGTGCGGGAGCCGGCCGACGTCCTCGAGGCAATTGGCCTGCGCGCCGTGGCACCGGCCGCGGCGCAAGCCACAGCGGAGCGTGACGACGATGACGCGGCCGCGGTACTCGCCAGCCTGGGATACGAAGATGCCGACATCGACACGCTCGTGGAACGTTCCGGATTGACGGTCCGGGAGGTTTCCTCCATCCTCTTGAGGCTCGAGTTGCAGGGACGCGTGACCTCGAACCCCGGTGGTCGCTTCGTGCGGATCGCTTCGAAGCGTTTTTGATCAAAGGGTTGCTTCTCGTTATTCGTTCCGGCCGCCGATGACCGACATGCCAGGGCGGGCCGTACCCGTAACGCGCGAGCGGCTGCCGTGCGCTGCGGGCCGGCCGGTCGAGCGGCCGGTGGCGACCATGCCGGGCGCAAGTCTGCGGTGTGTGGTCGGCCGCAGGCGTTCCGCGTTCGGCCCGCCGCCGGTTGAACTCAAACCTGACCTGAGGGCCCGTACCGCGACGGCGTGTACGTGGCGAAGAATTGTTCGATGGCGCAAGCCTTACTCGTAGTCGAATCGCCGGCAAAGGCGAGCACGATCAAGAAGTACCTGGGCTCGGACTTCGACGTCCTGGCGTCGTACGGCCACGTGCGCGACCTGCGTCCCAAGGAGGGCGCGGTCGAGGTGGGCAACGGCTTCAAGATGGTCTACGAGCCGATCGATCGCAACGTCAAGCACGTCGAAGCGATTGCCCGGTCGATGAAGAAGGCCAAGGCCCTGTATCTGGCGACCGACCTGGATCGCGAGGGCGAAGCCATCTCGTGGCATCTGGTCGAACTGCTCAACGAGAAAAAGGCGATCGGCAGGAAGCCGGTATATCGCGTGGTGTTCCACGAGATCACCAAGCAGGCGATCCACGAAGCGATGGAGCACCCGCGCGAGATCGCCATGGACCTGGTCAATGCGCAGCAGGCCCGCCGCGCGCTCGACTACCTGGTCGGCTTCAACCTCTCCCCCCTGCTTTGGAAGAAGATCCGCCGCGGCCTGTCCGCCGGCCGGGTGCAGAGTCCGGCGCTGCGGATGATCGTGGAGCGCGAGCTGGAGATTGAGGCTTTCAAGCCCCAGGAATACTGGACCATTGCCGCGCGTGCCCGGCTCGATTCGGCACCCGTGGAAGCCAAGCTCGCGTTGTTCCGCGGCGAAAAGATCAAGCAGTTCACCTTCACCGGGCAGGCAGGTGCGCACGAGGCGCGCGACGAACTCATCGACAAGGCCGCCGGCACGCTGGTGGTCACCGCGGTCGAGAAGAAGCAGCGCAAGCGCAACCCGGCGCCTCCGTTCATCACCTCGACGCTGCAGCAGGAGGCAATCCGCAAGCTCGGGTTCACCGCCCAGCGCACCATGCGAGTTGCCCAGCAGCTGTACGAAGGCGTGGATATCGGCTCGGAGTCGATCGGCCTCATTACCTATATGCGTACCGACTCGACCAACCTGGCGCAGGAAGCGGTGGATTCGATCCGCAGGTACGTCGCCGGGCGCTACGGAGCATCCGAAGTGCCCGCACGGCCGCGCGTCTACAAGACCGCCGCCAAGAACGCCCAGGAAGCACACGAGGCGATCCGGCCCACTGCGGTGGATCGCTCTCCAGAGTCGATCAGGAAGCACCTGTCGGCCGAGCAACTCAAGCTCTACGATCTCATCTGGAAGCGCACCGTGGCTTGCCAGATGAACCACGCCACGATAGACACGGTTGCCGTGGACCTGGCCTGTTCGAAAAGCCAGATGCACGCATTTCGCGCCAATGGCTCCACCGTCACCGATCCCGGTTTCATGGCGGTGTACCAGGAAGGGGCGGACGAGGTCGCTGCCGAGGCCGACGAGCGCATGCTGCCGGCCATGAAGGTCGGCGACCGCCTTGCCCTGGACGGCGTGGATGCCGAGCAGCACTTCACCGAACCTCCGCCGCGCTACACCGAGGCGAGCCTGGTCAAGAGCCTGGAGGAGTACGGCATCGGCCGGCCGTCGACCTATGCCTCGATCATCCAGACCCTGCTCCAGCGAGAGTACGTCGAGCTGGACAACAAGCGCTTCCGGCCCACCGACATCGGTCGAATCGTCATCCGCTTCCTGACCGAGCATTTCGGCACCTACGTCGACTACGAATTCACGGCGCGGATGGAGGACGAACTCGACTCGATCTCGCGCGGGGAGAAGGACTGGGTGCCGGTGATGGAGGATTTCTGGCGGCCATTCGCCGATCGGGTCCAGGACAAGGAGCAGAGCGTCAGCCGGCGTGACGTGGCGCAGGCCCGCGACCTGGGCCACGACGCCTCCGGAAAGCCGGTCTCCGTGCGAATGGGGCGGTTCGGCCCGTTCGTCCAGGTCGGTTCGGCCGAGGGCGAGATCAAGCCGCGGTTCTACAGCCTGCGTCCGGGGCAGCGGCTCGACACGATCACGCTGGAAGAAGCCCTGGCGTTGACCCGGCTTCCACGGGATTTGGGCACGTCGCCCGAGGGCGAGTCGATTGTCGTCAATATCGGCCGCTTCGGGCCGTACGTTCGCTACGGGTCGAAGTTCGTCTCGCTGAAAAAGGAAGACGACCCCTACACCATCGAGCTGCCGCGCGCGCTGGAGTTGGTCGAGGAGAAGAAAAAAGCGGATGCCGCCCGTAATATCAAGAGCTTCGAGGGCACCACGCTGCGCATCCTGAACGGCCGGTTTGGCCCCTACATCACCGACGGTACCCGCAATGCCCGCGTGCCGAAGGACTCCGATCCGGCAGGGATCAGCCTGGAGCAGGCCCAGGAACTGATCGCCAAGGCGCCGGAACCGCGCCGTGGCCGCCGGCCGCGCACCGTGCGAAAAACGGCCTGACCGGCCGCGATTGGCGCGGGCGGATGCGCCCCGGGAAGTTCGGGAAGGTAAGGCGGCTGGTGCTGCCGGCGGATGCGCGGGAGGCAGCGATGCTGGCGCGGGCCCGGCGGGTGGTCGATGGCGGGGGCGTCATCGCCTACCCGACCGAGGGCGTCTTTGGCCTGGGCTGCAACCCCTTCGACGTCCCGGCGCTCGCGCGCGTGGGCGCAATCAAGCGTCGCGGGGCACGCAAGTCCTACATTCTGCTCGCGGCTTCGGTTGCGCAGATCGAAACACTGGTGGAGTTCAGGGACCCATCCGAGCGTACCCGGGTGCTCGCGACGTGGCCCGGTCCGGTGACCTGGATCCTGCGCGCCGGCCGCCGCCTGCCCATTCATTTGCGAGGCCCTGGCGGGACGATTGCCGTGCGGGTCACCTCGCATCGACTGGCGGCCCTGCTCTGCGCCCGCTGCGGCCCGCTGGTGTCGACCAGCGCCAATCTGGCCGGCCACCGGCCCGCGCGCGAGACGGCCGAGGTCCGCTGGCGTTTTTCAGGCGCAATCGATCTGACAGTCGCCGGGATTGTGGGCGATCTGCGCGGGCCGACCGAAATCCGCGATGCTCGAAACGGCCGCATCGTTCGCCGGGGCGCATCTCTCCGTTGACACGGGGGTCTTGGTTTAAGACAATTTCCGGCTACCGTTTTTCCGGAGGGGTACCCAAGCGGCCAACGGGAGCAGACTGTAAATCTGCCGGCTTACGCCTTCGTAGGTTCGAATCCTACCCCCTCCACCACGCATTGGTCGCGGCCGGGGACATGCAGGCTGCCCGGGCGAGCGCCGGCCGGTTGTGGTGCCAGGGCACCCCCGGGTGTCTGCGCCGGGCAATCTGTCGGTTCCACCGGTGCGCCGCGGGTGTAGTTCAATGGTAGAACCTCAGCCTTCCAAGCTGATGACGTGGGTTCGATTCCCATCACCCGCTCCAACATGGCCGGTCCGAAGCACGATTTTTATGCGAAATATCGCCCATATAGCTCAGTCGGTAGAGCACTCCCTTGGTAAGGGAGAGGTCACCAGTTCAAGTCTGGTTATGGGCTCCAGTTCCACGCGGTGCGGTGCCCGCCCGGTCCGGCACCGTTCGAGATTCAACAGACCTTAGGAGACGCCGTCCATGGCGAAAGGCAAGTTCGAGCGCAAGAAGCCGCACGTGAACGTGGGCACGATTGGTCACGTGGATCACGGCAAGACGACGCTGACGGCGGCGCTGACGCGCGTAGCGGCGACCAAGTACGGCGGCGAGGTGCGTGCGTACGACCAGATTGACAACGCTCCGGAGGAGAAGGCGCGCGGCATCACGATTGCGACGGCGCACGTGGAGTACGAGAGCGACAACCGGCACTACGCGCACGTGGATTGCCCGGGGCACGCGGACTACGTGAAGAACATGATCACGGGCGCGGCGCAGATGGACGGTGCGATTCTGGTGGTATCGGCGGCGGACGGCCCGATGCCGCAGACGCGCGAGCACATCCTTCTGGCTCGGCAGGTGGGCGTACCGTACATCGTGGTATACCTGAACAAGGCGGACATGGTGGACGACGCGGAGCTTCTGGAGCTGGTGGAGATGGAGGTCCGGGAGCTTCTGGACAAGTACCAGTTCCCCGGCGACAAGACTCCGGTGATCACGGGCAGCGCGCTCAAGGCGCTGGAAGGGGACAAGAGCCCGATTGGCGAGGAGTCGATCTGGAAGCTTCTGGCGGCGTTGGATTCGTACGTTCCGATGCCGGAGCGTCCGATCGACCAGCCATTCCTGATGCCGATTGAGGACGTGTTCTCGATTTCGGGCCGCGGGACGGTGGTGACGGGCCGTGTGGAGCGCGGTCGGATCAAGGTGGGGGACGAGGTGGAGATCGTGGGTATCCGCGAGACCTCCAAGACCACGTGCACCGGCATTGAGATGTTCCGCAAGCTGCTGGACGAGGGCCAGGCGGGCGACAACGTAGGGGTGTTGCTGCGCGGGACGAAGAAGGAAGAGGTCGAGCGCGGGCAGGTGTTGTGCAAGCCCGGCACGGTGACTCCGCACACGCACTTTGAGGCGGAGGTGTACGTTCTGAGCAAGGACGAGGGCGGGCGACACACGCCGTTCTTCGCGAACTACCGTCCGCAGTTCTACTTTCGCACGACGGACGTGACCGGTGCGGTGACGCTGCCCACGGGGGTTGAGATGGTGATGCCGGGGGACAACGTGAAGGTGACGGTGAAGCTGATAGCACCGATTGCGATGGAGGAAGGCCTTCGCTTTGCGATCCGCGAGGGCGGCCGCACCGTGGGCGCGGGCGTGGTGGCGAAGATCCTCGACTGACACGCGGTTTCGGCCGCGAGGCCGGCGCCGCGCGGGTGCGTGCGGCGCAATGCAGGTGCAGTCACGACGGGCAGACGGGAAGCAGACGACAGGCCAGTAGCTCAATTGGCAGAGCGGCGGTCTCCAAAACCGCAGGTTGGGGGTTCGATTCCCTCCTGGCCTGCCAACCCGTACCACCCGGCAGTTCGTGCGCGCATCCCATTCGACGCGCATCCGGACGGCCACCACGACGATTGACCCGACGAACACATGAACTCAAAAGCCGAAAGCCCGACTTCCACACTCGACACGGTCAAGCTCGTAATCGCATTTCTGATCGTGTCGGGAGCGGTCGCAGCCTACTACTACTTCGGGCAGGCGCCGCTGATCGCACGCGTCGGGGGCCTGCTCGCGGCGGTGATTGTGGCGATCGCGGTGGCGCTGCAGACGGACAAGGGCAGGCAGCTCGCCGGGTTCTTCAAGGAATCGCAGCTCGAGGTGCGCAAGGTTGTCTGGCCGACGCGCCAGGAATCGATGCAGACCACGCTGATCGTACTGGTCGTCGTGGTGATTGTTTCGATCCTGCTTTGGGGCCTGGACGCAGGTATCGGCTGGATCGTCCAGCGCTTGATCGGGAGCTGATGATGGCTTTGCGTTGGTATGTCGTGCATGCGTACTCCGGCTTCGAGAACCAGGTCAAGCGCTCGCTGGAGGATCGCGTCAAGCGCAGCGGACTGACCGACAGGTTCGGCGAGATTCTCGTGCCGACCGAGGAAGTGGTGGAGATGCGCGACGGGCAGAAGCGCCGTTCCGACCGGAAATTCTTCCCCGGCTATGTGCTCGTGCAAATGGAGATGGACGACCAGACCTGGCACCTCGTGAAGGAAGTGCCGAAGGTCATGGGTTTCATCGGCGGCACCAGCGACCGCCCGGCGCCAATCAGCGACCGCGAGGCCGACGCCATTCTTGCCCGGGTGCGCGAGGGTACCGAGAAGCCGAGGCCGAAGGTTCTGTTCGAGGCCGGTGAGGTCGTTCGCGTCAAGGAAGGTCCGTTCACGGACTTCAGCGGCGTGGTCGAGGAAGTCAATTACGAGAAGAACCGCCTGCGTGTGGCGGTGTCGATCTTCGGCCGTTCCACGCCTGTGGAACTCGAGTTCGGCCAGGTCGAGAAGGAATAGATTCATTCGATTCCCGGCGCGCCGTGCCGGGTTGATCAACCACCACGGCCGGCGAGCCGTGCAACGGGGAGCCGCAAGGCGCAAGGACCCGGAAGGAACATTCAGTGGCAAAGAAAATCGAGGCATACATCAAGCTGCAGGTCGCGGCGGGGCAGGCCAATCCGTCTCCGCCGGTCGGGCCCGCGCTCGGCCAGCGCGGCGTCAACATCATGGAGTTCTGCAAGCAGTTCAACGCGCAGACGCAGGGCATCGAGCCGGGCATGCCCATCCCGGTGGTGATCACCGTCTTTTCCGACCGCAGCTTCACGTTCGTCACCAAGACGCCGCCGGCGTCGATCCTGCTTCTGAAGGCGGCCGGCATTCCCAAGGGTTCCAGCGTGCCCAACAAGAACAAGGTCGGGCGCGTCACCCGCGAGCAACTGGAGCAGATCGCCAGGACCAAGGAGCCGGACCTCACTGCCGCGTCGCTCGAAGCCGCGGTGCGCACGATTGCCGGCAGCGCCCGCAGCATGGGCATCGAGACCGAGGGGACCTGACCATGACGAGCCAGACCAAGCGTGCCAAGCGCATCGACGAAGCGCTCGCCGGCAAGACCGGGCCAATGCCGATCGGGGATGCATTGCGAATACTCGCCGAAGTCCGCAGCCCGAAATTCGATGAGTCAATCGACGTCGCCATCAATCTGGGCGTCGACTCCAAGAAGTCGGACCAGAACGTACGTGGTTCTACCGTGCTGCCGCACGGTACCGGCAAGACCGTGCGCGTGGCGGTTTTCACCCAGGGCGCGAATGCCGACGCCGCGCGCAACGCCGGCGCCGACATCGTCGGCTTCGACGATCTCGCGGCGAAGGTCAAGGCCGGTGAGATCGAATTCGATGTCTGCATCGCCTCACCCGACGCGATGCGCGTGGTCGGTCAGCTCGGCCAGATACTCGGCCCGCGCGGACTGATGCCGAATCCGAAAGTGGGCACCGTGACCACGGACGTGGCTTCTGCGGTCAAGAACGCCAAGGGCGGCCAGGTACGGTACCGCACCGACAAGGCGGGCATCATCCATTGCTCGATTGGCAAGGCGTCGTTCCCGGTCGAGAAACTCTCCGAGAATCTGGACGCGCTGCTGGCGGACCTGAACAAGGCCAAACCGGCCGCGGCGAAGGGCGTTTTCCTGAAGAAGGTCACGGTATCTAGCACGATGGGGCCGGGGATCGTGGTGGATCGCGCTTCGCTGGCGATCTGACCGAACGAATCCGGCCTCGTTTTTTCGAGACTTTGGGGCTGCCGCATGGAAGCGGCGGCCATCGGAGACCGCAGGCGCGTAAGCGCTTAATCGGTCCCCGCGCCGATGCCGGCTACGGCATGGCGCGGCCCGGCCTGCGCAGATGGTGAATCCCGGAACCGGTTCGAACCTGGTTGAGGGCACCATGGAAGCGTCGGCGAAAGCCGGCGTCGTGAGGCAATCGCGGTGGCAACCGCGGCGACGTACCGGTCCAGTGACCGGCGGCGCCCGGCGGTTCCGCCGTAGACGAACCAGGAGGAATGAAGTGGCTCTCAAATTGGAGCAGAAGCAGGCGGTAGTGGCACAGGTGGCGGAAGTCGCCGCCAGAGCACATTCGGCGGTCGCCGCCGAGTACGCCGGGCTGTCGGTCGCGGATTTGACCGAGTTGCGGCGCGCGGCGCGTGCCAACGGCGTGCACCTGCAGGTGGTGCGAAACACGTTGGCGCGCCGGGCCCTGGAGAATACCTCGTTGGCGTGCATGCGCGACGGGCTCTCCGGGCCTTTGGTGCTGGCCTTCGCCACCGCCGAGCCGGGTGCCGCCGCACGCGTCATACGGGATTTCGCCAGGATCCACACCAAGCTCGTCGTCCGCGTCGTCGCGCTGGGCGGAAAGCTCGTGGATCCCAAGGCGATCGACTCGGTCGCATCGCTGCCGACCCGCGACGAGGCGTTGGCGAGGTTGTTGGGCGTGATGAAGGCGCCCATCGAGAAACTCGCCCGGACCATCGCCGAGCCGCACGCCAAGCTCGTACGCACCATCGCCGCAGTCCGCGATCAAAACCAGCAGGCCGCCTGAGCGCACTGCATCGTATTCGAACCCAACCATCATCCGGAGTCAGCAAACATGGCAGTTTCCAAAGACGAAATTCTCGACGCGATCGGCAACATGACCGTACTCGAAGTCGTGGAACTCATCGAGGCAATGGAGAAGAAGTTCAACGTTTCGGCCGCGGCAGTCGCCGTGGCCGCCGCGCCGGCGGCCGGTGCCGCAGCCGCCCCGGCGGCCGAGGCGAAGACCGAATTCGACGTCATCATGAAGAGCTTCGGCGAGAACAAGGTCGGCGTCATCAAGACCGTCCGCGCCATCACCGGCCTGGGCCTGAAGGAGGCCAAGGATCTGGTCGAAGGCGCGCCGTCGACGGTCAAGGAAGGCGTCAACAAGGACGAGGCCGACTCGATCAAGAAGCAGCTCGAAGAAGCCGGCGCGACCGTCGAGCTGAAGTAAGGTCTTTTGCACGATCTCAGCATCATTGCCGTGAAGGCGACCGCGGGCCGGTACGGCCCGCGGTCCGCCCACACCCGCGCGCGCGTTCGTTCCCGGCGCGCGCGTCCGTTCCGGTTCCACGCGCGCAGGACGCCCCACGCCGGGCGCGCCGCGAGCGCGACAAGAGGTGCCAGATGACTTATTCCTTCACCGAGAAGAAGCGTATTCGCAAGAACTTCGGCAAGCGCGATCCCGTGCTGGGCGTTCCGTACCTGCTCGCGACGCAGATCGAGTCCTATCGCGAATTCCTGCAGGAGGACGTTCCCGCCGATCGCCGGCGCGAGGTCGGTCTGCACGCTGCCTTCAAATCGGTGTTTCCGATCGAGAGCTACTCGGGCAACGCCGTGCTTCAGTACGTGAGCTACCGGCTCGGCACCCCGGTGTTCGACGTCAAGGAATGCCAGGTGCGAGGCGTGACCTATGCGGCGTCGCTGCGGGTGAAGGTACGCCTGGTCATCTATGACAAGGAATCCGGCGCCGAGAAAGCCGTCAAGGACATCAAGGAACAGGAAGTCTACATGGGCGAATTGCCGCTCATGACCGAGAACGGCACGTTCGTCATCAACGGCACCGAGCGCGTCATCGTCTCGCAATTGCACCGCTCACCGGGCGTGTTCTTCGATCACGATCGCGGCAAGACCCATTCCTCCGGCAAGCTGCTGTTTTCCGCCCGGGTCATCCCATACCGTGGGTCGTGGCTGGATTTCGAATTCGACCCGAAGGACTACATCTACGTGCGCATCGATCGCCGGCGCAAGATCCCGGCCACGGTGCTCCTGCGCGCGCTCGGCTACCGGGCGCAGCAGATCCTGTCCCTGTTCTTCGAGACCGACACCTTCCGCCTGTCGCGGCGCGAACTGCGCATGCAGCTCGTCCCCAACCGGCTGCGCGGTGAGACTCCGGCGTTCGACATCGTCGACGACACCGGCAAGGTGATCGTCGAGAAGGACCGCCGGATCACCATGCGTCACGTCAAGGCGCTCGAATCCTCGGGTCTGGCCGATATCGTCGTTCCACGCGAGCACCTCGTCGGCAAGGTGCTGGCTGAGGACGTCGTGAACAAGGCGACGGGCGAGTTGCTGGTCGAAGCCAACACCGAGGTGACAGAAGAGCTGATCGACAAGCTCGTCACCGGCGGCGTTTCCGATATCCGGACCATATTCGCCAACGATCTGGACCACGGTCCGTACATCTCCGACACCTTGCGCATCGACACCTCTCGCACGCCGCTGGAGGCGCAGGTGGAAATCTATCGCATGATGCGTCCGGGCGAACCGCCCACGCGCGAGGCCGCGGAAAACCTGTTCCGCAACCTGTTCTTCAGCGCCGATCGCTACGATCTTTCGAGCGTCGGGCGCATGAAGTTCAACCGCCGGGTCGGACGACCGACCGTGGAAGGGCCGGGAATATTGATCGATGCCGTCTATCTCGCGCCGGAGTTGCAGAACCACTTCAAGGTCAAGACCGACACCGACGCGATCCGCGTCGCGGACATCCCGTCCGCCTATCGTCGGCTGCCGGATCTCGCGAGCCTGAACGAGGGCGAGAAGATCCCATGGGGCCGCTTCAAGAGCGCATTGGAGAGCTGGGGCTCGGACATCATCGACGTGCTTCGCACGCTGGTCGACATCCGCAATGGGAACGGGACGGTCGATGATATCGACCACCTGGGCAATCGCCGCGTGCGCAGCGTCGGCGAAATGGCCGAGAACCAGTTCCGCGTCGGGCTCGTGCGCGTCGAACGCGCCGTGAAGGAACGACTGTCGCTGGCCGAGTCCGAGGGCATCATGCCCCAGGAGCTCATCAACGCCAAACCTGTCTCCGCGGTCATCAAGGAGTTTTTCGGTTCCAGCCAGCTGTCTCAGTTCATGGATCAGAACAACCCGCTGTCCGAGGTCACGCATAAGCGCCGTGTGTCGGCGCTTGGCCCGGGCGGCCTGACGCGCGAGCGTGCTGGATTCGAAGTACGCGACGTGCACACGACGCACTACGGCCGGGTGTGTCCGATCGAGACCCCGGAGGGTCCGAATATCGGTCTCATCAATTCGCTGGCGTGCTACGCGCGCACCAATCGCTACGGTTTCCTCGAGACGCCGTACCGAAAGGTCGTCGACGGGCGGGTCACCGACCAGGTCGAGTATCTGTCCGCGATCGAGGAAGGCCAGTACGTAATCGCGCAGGCGAATGCCCGGCTCGACTCCGATGGCCGGCTGGTCGACGACCTGGTTTCCTGCCGCAACTTGAATGAATTCACGATCTCGACCCCGGACCGCGTGCAGTACATGGACGTTTCGCCGATGCAGATCGTGTCGGTGGCCGCGTCGCTGATCCCGTTCCTGGAGCACGACGACGCAAACCGCGCGCTGATGGGTTCGAATATGCAGCGACAGGGCGTGCCGACGCTGCGTACCGAAAAGCCCCTTGTCGGCACGGGCATGGAACTCAACGTCGCACGCGATTCCGGCGTAACGGTGGTCGCGCGTCGCGGTGGCGCAGTCGACTCCGTCGACGCGAGCCGGATCGTGGTTCGGGTCAACGACGAGGAGACCGACGCGGGCGAGCCGGGCGTCGACATCTACAACCTGACGAAGTACACCCGTTCCAACCAGAATACCTGCATCAACCAGCGTCCCCTGGTGAAGGCCGGGGATCGGATTGCCCGCGGAGACGTGCTTGCCGACGGTCCGGCGACCGATCTGGGCGATCTTGCCCTGGGCAAGAACATGCTGGTCGCGTTTATGCCGTGGAACGGCTACAACTTCGAGGATTCGATTCTCATCTCCGAGCGCGTCGTCCAGCAGGACAAGTTCACCAGCATCCATATCGAGGAGCTGACCTGCGTCGCTCGCGATACCAAGCTCGGTGCCGAGGAGATCAGCGCCGACATTCCGAACGTCAGCGAAGGCGCGCTCGCCAAGCTGGATGAATCCGGCATCGTGTTCATCGGCGCAGAGGTCAACCCGGGCGACATCCTGGTCGGCAAGGTCACGCCGAAGGGCGAGACCCAGCTCACTCCGGAGGAGAAACTGCTGCGGGCAATCTTCGGCGAGAAAGCCTCGGACGTGAAGGATACCTCGCTGCGCGTGCCCTCGGGCATGAGCGGTACCGTAATCGACGTACACGTGTTCACGCGCGACGGCGTGGAGAAGGACGCTCGCTCGAAGGAGATCGAAGCGGCTGAACTCAATCGAGTCCGAAAGGATTTGGACGACCAGCTTCGCATCCTGATGAACGACATCTACCAGCGCGTCGAGAAGTTGCTCGTGGGCAAATCCGCTGCGCGCGCCCCGTCGGGCCTGTCGGCGGGCGGTGTCATCACCTCCGAGTACCTCTCGGGGTTGGACCGCGAGAAATGGTTCGACATCCACATGAACGACGACGCCGCCAACGAGCAGCTCGAGCGCGTCGCCCAGCAGATCGCCCAGCTCAAGCAGGGGTTCCAGGACCGGTTCGAGGAGAAGAAGGCCAAGATTACCAGTGGCGACGATCTCGCTCCCGGCGTGCTGAAGATGGTCAAGGTCTATCTGGCCGTCAAGCGGCGTATCCAGCCCGGCGACAAGATGGCCGGGCGCCACGGTAACAAGGGCGTCATCTCCACGATCGTCCCGGTCGAGGACATGCCCTACATGGCCGACGGCACGCCAATCGACTTCGTGCTCAATCCGCTCGGCGTGCCCTCGCGCATGAACATCGGCCAGGTGCTCGAGATCCACCTCGGTTGGGCTGCCAAGGCCCTCGGAGAGCGAATCGGGTCGATGCTGGATACCCAGACGAACATCGCGGATCTGCGCGGGTTCCTGGAGTCGATCTACAACGGCAGCGGAAAGCGCGAGGATTTCTCCTCGCTGAACGACGGCGAGATCAAGGAATTGTGCGACAACCTTCGCGACGGAGTGCCGATGTCCACGCCGGTGTTCGACGGCGCGACCGAACCGGAGATCAAGCGCATGCTCGAACTCGCCGGGTTGCCGCGGTCCGGGCAAACCACGCTGTATGACGGCCGAACGGGCGAACCGTTCGACCGCCAGGTCACCGTCGGCTACATGTACATGATGAAGCTGAACCACCTGGTGGACGACAAGATGCACGCTCGATCGACCGGCCCCTACAGCCTGGTCACGCAGCAGCCTCTGGGCGGCAAGGCGCAGTTCGGCGGGCAGCGCTTCGGCGAGATGGAAGTCTGGGCGCTCGAAGCCTACGGTGCGTCCTATACGCTGCAGGAGATGCTCACCGTCAAGTCCGACGACGTCAACGGGCGAACGAAGATGTACAAGAACATCGTCGACGGCAATCACCGCATGGAGGCCGGGATGCCGGAGTCGTTCAATGTCCTGCTGAAGGAGATGCGGTCGCTGGGCATCGACATCGAACTCGAGCAGCGTTGAGCCGCCCGGGACGTACGTTCGCAGCAGCAGCACCACGAGCCTGAAGGAGACCGAACTTGAAAGACCTACTCGATTTGCTCAAGCAGCAGGGACAGGTGGAAGATTTCGACGCGATCAGCATCGGACTGGCGTCGCCGGAGAAAATCCGTTCCTGGTCCTACGGTGAGGTCAAGAAGCCCGAGACGATCAACTACCGGACCTTCAAGCCGGAGCGCGACGGCCTGTTCTGCGCCAAGATTTTCGGTCCGATCAAGGACTACGAGTGCCTTTGCGGCAAGTACAAGCGCCTGAAGCACCGCGGCGTGGTGTGCGAGAAGTGCGGCGTGGAGGTGACCCTGGCCAAGGTGCGCCGCGAGCGCATGGGCCACATCGAACTGGCCAGCCCGGTGGCGCACATCTGGTTCCTGAAGTCGCTGCCCTCGCGCATGGGCCTGCTGCTCGACATGACGCTGCGGGAAATCGAGCGCATCCTGTACTTCGAGGCGTACGTCGTCATCGACCCGGGCATGACCGATCTCGAGCGCGGCCAGCTCCTGACGGAAGAAGCCTATCTCGACGCCATCGAGAAGTACGGCGACGACTTCACCGCGAAGATGGGTGCCGAGGCGGTCTACGAGCTGCTGCGTACGATCGATCTCGGGACCGAAGTCGCGCGCATGCGCCTGGAGCTGCCCAAGACCAGTTCCGAGACCAAGATCAAGAAGATCACCAAGCGCCTGAAGCTCATGGAGGCGTTCCTGCATTCGGGTAACCGCCCCGAGTGGATGGTGCTCAAGGTGCTGCCGGTACTTCCGCCCGAACTGCGGCCGCTGGTGCCGCTGGACGGTGGCCGGTTCGCCACCTCGGACCTGAACGATCTTTACCGGCGTGTCATCAACCGCAACAACCGCCTGAAGCGGCTGTTGGATCTGAATGCGCCGGACATCATCGTGCGCAACGAGAAGCGCATGCTGCAGGAAGCCGTGGATGCGCTGCTCGACAACGGCCGGCGCGGCCGGGCGATTACCGGCACCAACAAGCTGCCGCTGAAGTCGCTGGCCGACATGATCAAGGGCAAGCAGGGCCGGTTCCGCCAGAACCTGCTCGGCAAGCGCGTGGACTACTCGGGCCGCTCGGTCATCGTGGTCGGACCGACGCTCAAGCTATACCAGTGCGGCCTGCCGAAGAAGATGGCGCTGGAGCTGTTCAAGCCGTTCATCTTCGCCAAGCTTGAACGCCGCGGTATGGCAACCACGATCAAGGCGGCCAAGAAGATGGTCGAGCGCGAAGGTCCGGAGGTCTGGGACATCCTCGAGGAGGTCATTCGCGAACACCCGGTGCTGCTCAATCGCGCGCCCACGCTGCACCGCCTGGGTATCCAGGGCTTCGAGCCGGTGCTGGTGGAAGGAAAGGCGATCCAGCTTCATCCGCTGGTATGCACGGCGTTCAACGCCGACTTCGACGGAGACCAGATGGCGGTGCACGTGCCCCTGTCCATCGAAGCGCAGCTCGAAGCGCGTACGCTGATGATGTCCACGAACAACATCCTCTCGCCGGCCAACGGCGAGCCGATCATCGTGCCGACGCAGGACGTCGTGCTCGGGCTTTACTACATGACCCGGGATCGCATCAATGCACTCGGCGAGGGCATGAGCTTTTCCGACGTGGACGAAGTCCACCGCGCGTACGAAAGCCGCAAGGTGGAACTGCACGCAAAGGTGACGGTCCGGATCACGGAGGTGGTGTTCGATCAGAATCGCGAGAAGCGCAAGCGCACGAACCGGGTTCAGACCACCGTCGGCCGCGCGCTGCTGTCGCGGATCCTGCCCGACGGCCTGCCGTTCGAGCTGGTCAATCGCGTGCTGACCAAGAAGGCGATCTCGAATCTCATCAATCAGTGCTACCGCACGGTCGGCCTGAAGGACACGGTGGTGTTCTCCGACCAGCTCATGTACACGGGATTCCATCAGGCAACGCGCGCCGGTGTTTCGATCGGCGTCGATGACATGGTCGTGCCGGAGAGCAAGGTCGACATCATTGGCCAGGCGGAGACCGGCATCAAGGAGATCGAGCACCAGTATGCATCGGGCCTGGTGACCAAGGGCGAGCGCTACAACAAGGTCATCGACATCTGGTCGCACACGAACGACCGCGTCGCCAAGGCGATGATGGAGAAGCTCGGTTCGGATCTCGTTGCCGACGCCGAAGGCAAGCAGGTGAAGCAAAGTTCCTTCAATTCCATCTTCATGATGGCGGATTCGGGCGCGCGCGGCTCGGCGGCCCAGATCCGTCAGCTGGCGGGCATGCGCGGACTGATGGCAAAGCCGGATGGCTCGATCATCGAGACTCCGATCACCGCGAACTTCCGCGAGGGTCTGAACGTACTGCAGTACTTCATCTCTACGCACGGCGCGCGCAAGGGCCTGGCCGATACCGCGCTCAAGACCGCCAATTCAGGCTACCTCACCCGCCGTCTGGTCGATGTGGCGCAGGATCTCGTCATCACGGAGGACGATTGCGGAACCGCCGAGGGGATCCTCATGGCGCCGATCATCGAGGGCGGCGAAGTGGTCGAGCCGCTGCGCGATCGCGTCCTGGGCCGTACCGCCGCCGAGGACGTGTTCAAAGGCGGTGCCGTGGTCGTCACGGCACGCACGCTGCTCGACGAAAAGCTGGTGGCGCACATGGAGGAAATCGGTGTCGACCAGGTTCGCGTGCGTTCGCCCATTACTTGCCAGACCCGCTACGGCGTGTGTGCCAAGTGCTACGGGCGCGATCTGGCGCGCGGGCAACTGGTCAACGTCGGCGAGGCGGTCGGAGTCATGGCGGCACAGTCGATCGGCGAGCCCGGCACCCAGCTCACGATGCGTACGTTCCACATCGGCGGCGCGGCATCGCGCGCAGCCGCGGTCAGCCACATCGAAGTCAAGTCCAAGGGCACGATCAAGCTGCACAATGTAAAGATCCTGCCGCGCGACAACGGCAGTTTCGTCACCGTATCCCGTTCGGGTGAAATCGGCCTGCAGGATGAAGTCGGCCGCGAGCGTGAGCGCTACAAGGTACCGTACGGCGCGGTGCTCACGGTCGGCGATGGCGACAGGGTCGAGGCCGGCAAGGTGGTGGCCAACTGGGACCCGCACACGCACCCGATCATCACCGAGGTGCAGGGCAAGGTGGTGTTCTCGGAGATCGTCGACGGCGTCACGGTGTCGCGGCGGGTGGACGAGATCACCGGCCTCACCAGCATGGAAATCACCGATCCCAAGCAGCGCCCCGCGGCAGCCAAGGATCTGCGCCCCATGGTCAAGCTCCTGGACGAGCAGGGGCGGGATCTGCATATCCCGGGTACCGAGATTCCGGCGCACTACTTCCTGCCGCCGCGGGCGGTGGTCACGGTGACGGACGGTGCCATGGTCAAGGTGGGTGACGTCATCGCCCGCCTGCCGCAGGAGTCGCTCAAGACCCGCGACATCACGGGCGGCCTGCCGCGTGTGGCGGATCTGTTCGAAGCCCGCAAGCCCAAGGAGCCGGCGGTCCTCGCCGAGGCCTCCGGAACCGTCAGCTTCGGCAAGGATACCAAGGGCAAACAGCGGCTCATCATCACCACCGGCGAGGGCGAGCAGGTCGAGACCCTGATACCGAAGTGGCGCCACGTCACCGTCTTCGAAGGCGAGCACGTGGAGAAGGGCGAGATGATCGTCGACGGCGCGCCGGATTCGCACGACATCCTGCGGCTGAAAGGGGTCCACGCCCTTGCCGATTACATCGTCAACGAGGTGCAGGACGTCTACCGCCTACAGGGCGTGCGCATCAACGACAAGCACATCGAGGTCATCATCCGCCAGATGCTGCGCAAGGTGGAAATCCTGGATCCGGGCGATACCCGGTTCCTGCGCGGCGAGCAGGTCGAAAAGGAGCGCATCCAGGAGGAGAACGATCGGATGCGGCTGGATAACAAGCTGCTCGCGACGTACGAGCAACTCCTGCTGGGCATCACCAAGGCCTCCCTCGCGACCGAGTCCTTCATCTCGGCGGCCTCGTTCCAGGAGACCACCCGGGTGCTGACCGAGGCCTCCGTGACCGGCAAGCGCGATGAATTGCGCGGGCTGAAGGAAAACGTCATCGTCGGCCGGTTGATCCCGGCTGGTACCGGCTTTTCCTATCACGGCGAAAGGCGGTCCAAGCGCGGCGACATGTCGCTGTCCCTGCCGGGCGAGATCTCGGCCGCGGCGGCGGCATTGAAGGCCGAAGCGGCCTTCACGACCGAGCTCGACGTGTTTCAGGAAGGCACCGGGACGAGCGAGTGACGAAAAAACATTGACATCAAAATCGCGGGAACTTTAAAATCCCGCTTCTGCGACAGGCGGGGGTGCCCGCCTGTCATTTTTTTTCGGTTCCGGGCCGTCACCGGCCGGGCGCCACCCCCCGATGGAACATTCGGACCAATCCAGACCAGAGCACAGGCGTTCGGTTAAATTTTATGGCGACAATCAACCAGTTAGTCCGTAAACCGCGGCGCCGCCCGCGGACCAAGAGCAACGTCCCCGCGCTCGAATCCTGTCCGCAGAAGCGGGGGGTCTGTACGCGCGTCTATACGACGACGCCGAAAAAGCCGAATTCCGCATTGCGCAAAGTTGCGCGCGTGCGACTGACGAACGGCCAGGAAGTCACCACCTATATCGGCGGCGAGGGCCACAACCTGCAGGAGCATTCGGTCGTCCTCATCCGCGGCGGCCGCGTCAAGGATCTTCCTGGCGTGCGCTACCACACGGTCCGCGGCACCCTCGACACCGCAGGTGTCACCGACCGCCGCCAGGGCCGTTCCAAGTACGGCGCCAAGCGCCCGAAGAGCTGATCCATCCCCCTCCTCGCGAAACGTTGAGCCACCATGTCCAGACGCAGAGTCGCCGCAAAACGTGAGACCCTCGCCGATCCGAAGTTCGGCGACGAGACCGTCGCGAAGTTCATCAACATGCTGATGACCCGCGGCAAGAAGTCGGTTGCCGAGAAGATTGTCTACGGTGCCTTCGACGAACTCGGCAAGAAGAAGCAGGACGGCGCGGTCGACGTCTTCAAGCTCGCGCTCGAGAACGTCCGCCCGCGCGTGGAGGTCAAGTCCCGCCGTGTCGGCGGCGCGACCTACCAGGTACCGGTCGAGGTGCGCCCGAGCCGCCGCACCGCCCTGGCGATGCGCTGGCTGGTCGATGCGGCGCGCAACCGCAACGAACGCACGATGGGTCTGCGCCTGGCGGGCGAGATCAACGACGCCGCCGACAACAAGGGAACGGCGGTCAAGAAGCGCGAGGACACGCACCGCATGGCGGAAGCCAACCGCGCGTTCTCGCATTACCGCTGGTAACCCCGGTCCTATCTCCAACCAGAATCGAAAAGAGACGCCGCCGTGCCCCGCACTACGCCTATCGAGCGCTACCGCAATATCGGAATCAGCGCCCACATAGACGCCGGAAAAACGACGACAACCGAGCGGGTGCTGTTCTATACCGGCAAGTCGCACAAGATCGGTGAGGTCCACGACGGCGCCGCCACGATGGACTGGATGGAGCAGGAGCAGGAGCGCGGCATTACGATCACCTCCGCGGCGACCACCTGCTTCTGGTCCGGAATGGACAAGCAATTCGCCGAGCACCGCATCAACATCATCGACACCCCGGGCCACGTCGACTTCACCATCGAAGTGGAGCGCAGCCTGCGCGTGCTGGATGGCGCGGTGGTGCTGTTTTGTGCCGTCGGTGGCGTCGAACCGCAGTCGGAGACGGTATGGCGGCAGGCGAACCGCTATGGCGTCCCGCGTATCGCGTTCGTGAACAAGATGGACCGCGCCGGAGCCAATTTCCTGCGCGTGGTCAACCAGATCAAGTCGCGGCTGGGCGCGGTTCCGGTCCCGATGCAGCTTCCGATCGGCGCGGAGGAGAATTACGAAGGCGTCGTCGACCTGGTGCGCATGAAGTCGGTGTACTGGGACGAAGAATCCAAGGGCATGAAGTTCGAACTGCGCGATATTCCCGCGAACATGCTGGAGGAATGCACGCAGTGGCACGACAAGCTCGTCGAAGCGGCCGCCGAAGCTTCCGAAGAGCTGACCGAGAAATACCTCGGCGGCGATCAATTGTCCGAGGAAGAAATCAAGCAGGGCATCCGCGTACGTGTGCTGAACAGCGAGATTGTTCCGGTGTTCTGCGGCTCGGCGTTCAAGAACAAAGGCGTGCAGGCCATGCTCGACGGCGTAATCGAGTACCTGCCATCGCCGGTTGATCGCAAGGCAATCAGGGGCACGCTCGACGATGCCGCGGGTACGGAAGCCTTCCGCGGCGCTTCGGACGACGAACCATTCGCGGCGCTCGCTTTCAAGATTGCCACCGACCCTTTCGTCGGCACGCTGACCTTCTTCCGTGCCTACTCCGGCGTGCTCAATTCCGGCGACACGGTCTACAACCCGGTCAAGTCGCGCAAGGAGCGCATCGGCCGCCTGTTGCAGATGCACGCGAATCACCGCGAGGAGATCAAGGAAGTACGCGCGGGCGACATCGCGGCCGCGCTCGGCCTGAAGGACGTCACCACCGGCGACACGCTATGCGATCTGGAAAACATCATCACCCTGGAGCGCATGGTGTTCCCGGACCCGGTGATTTCGGTCGCCGTCGAGCCCAAGACCAAGGCCGATCAGGAAAAGATGGGCATCGCGTTGCAGAAGCTGGCTCAGGAAGATCCTTCGTTCAGGGTCAATACCGACGCCGAGTCCGGCCAGACGATCATCTCCGGGATGGGCGAACTGCACCTGGAAATCATCGTCGACCGCATGAAGCGCGAGTTCAAGGTCGAGGCGAACGTCGGCCGACCCCAGGTGGCCTACCGTGAGACGATCCGCAAGACGGTCGAGAAAGCCGAAGGGCGGTTCGTGCGCCAGAGCGGCGGCCGCGGGCAGTACGGCCACGTCATCCTGAAGGTGGAACCGAACGAGAGCGGCGGCGGCTTCGTATTCGAGAACGGCATCGTCGGCGGCGTGGTTCCGCGCGAATACATCCCCGCTGTGGAAAAAGGCATCGTCGAGGCGATGCAGAACGGCGTGCTCGCCGGCTACCCGGTCGTGGATATCAAGGTCACGATCTACGACGGCTCCTACCACGAGGTCGACTCGAACGAGCAGGCCTTCAAGATTGCGGGGTCGATGGGCTTCAAGGAAGGCTGCAAGCAGGCCAAGCCGGTGTTGCTCGAGCCGATCATGAAGGTCGAGGTGGTAACCCCCGAAGATTACCTTGGCACGGTCAACGGCGATCTGAACCGCCGCCGCGGCCTGGTGATGGGTACCGAGGACTCTCCGGCGGGCAAGATCGTGCGCGCCGAGGTGCCTCTGGAGCGCATGTTCGGATATGCCACGGATCTGCGGTCCGCGACCCAGGGCCGTGCGACCTACACCATGGAATTTTCGCGCTACGCCGAGGCGCCGGCGAGCGTCGTCGAAGCCGTGATCAAGAGCAACACCTGATCGTCGGCGTCAACCAGAACAACACCAATCAAGAGCAATCGTCTCGAGGGGTATGAGCAATGGCCAAGGGCAAGTTCGAGCGCAAGAAGCCGCACGTGAACGTGGGCACGATTGGTCACGTGGATCACGGCAAGACGACGCTGACGGCGGCGCTGACGCGCGTAGCGGCGACCAAGTACGGCGGCGAGGTGCGTGCGTACGACCAGATTGACAACGCTCCGGAGGAGAAGGCGCGCGGCATCACGATTGCGACGGCGCACGTGGAGTACGAGAGCGACAACCGGCACTACGCGCACGTGGATTGCCCGGGGCACGCGGACTACGTGAAGAACATGATCACGGGCGCGGCGCAGATGGACGGTGCGATTCTGGTGGTATCGGCGGCGGACGGCCCGATGCCGCAGACGCGCGAGCACATCCTTCTGGCTCGGCAGGTGGGCGTACCGTACATCGTGGTATACCTGAACAAGGCGGACATGGTGGACGACGCGGAGCTTCTGGAGCTGGTGGAGATGGAGGTCCGGGAGCTTCTGGACAAGTACCAGTTCCCCGGCGACAAGACTCCGGTGATCACGGGCAGCGCGCTCAAGGCGCTGGAAGGGGACAAGAGCCCGATTGGCGAGGAGTCGATCTGGAAGCTTCTGGCGGCGTTGGATTCGTACGTTCCGATGCCGGAGCGTCCGATCGACCAGCCATTCCTGATGCCGATTGAGGACGTGTTCTCGATTTCGGGCCGCGGGACGGTGGTGACGGGCCGTGTGGAGCGCGGTCGGATCAAGGTGGGGGACGAGGTGGAGATCGTGGGTATCCGCGAGACCTCCAAGACCACGTGCACCGGCATTGAGATGTTCCGCAAGCTGCTGGACGAGGGCCAGGCGGGCGACAACGTAGGGGTGTTGCTGCGCGGGACGAAGAAGGAAGAGGTCGAGCGCGGGCAGGTGTTGTGCAAGCCCGGCACGGTGACTCCGCACACGCACTTTGAGGCGGAGGTGTACGTTCTGAGCAAGGACGAGGGCGGGCGACACACGCCGTTCTTCGCGAACTACCGTCCGCAGTTCTACTTTCGCACGACGGACGTGACCGGTGCGGTGACGCTGCCCACGGGGGTTGA
This sequence comes from Gammaproteobacteria bacterium, assembly GCA_050183625.1. Lineage (GTDB taxonomy): Bacteria > Pseudomonadota > Gammaproteobacteria > JADZEE01 > JADZEE01 > JBFXBD01. The sequence goes on along the minus strand of JBFXBD010000050.1, from coordinate 4,449 downwards.
GATGGTGATGCCGGGGGACAACGTGAAGGTGACGGTGAAGCTGATAGCACCGATTGCGATGGAGGAAGGCCTTCGCTTTGCGATCCGCGAGGGCGGCCGCACCGTGGGCGCGGGCGTGGTGGCGAAGATCCTCGATTGAGCTCGCACCACGTGCGATTGACGACGGCTGCGGTAACGAATCTGGCGGGACTATGGCGATGAACGAGCAGGTAATCCGAATCCGATTGAAGGCTTTCGACCACCGGTTGATAGATCAATCGGCACGGGAGATCGTCGAGACCGCCAAGCGCACCGGCGCCCGCGTCAAGGGTCCGATCCCGCTGCCGACGAAGAAGGAGCGCTTCACGGTGCTGACTTCGCCGCACGTCGACAAGGACTCGCGCGACCAGTTCGAGATCCGCACCCACAAGCGGTTGCTCGACATTGTCAATCCGACCGACAAGACCGTCGACGCACTCATGAAGCTCGATCTCGCCGCAGGGGTCGACGTCCAGATCAAGCTCAGCTGAGCGATCCGGGCGGCAAACGAAAGATCCGTAAGGAGCCACAGCAATGCCTTTGGGTGTGGTAGGCCAGAAGCACGGGATGAGCCGAGTCTTCACCGACGACGGTTCCGCGATTCCAGTCACTGTGATCGCGGTGTCCCCGAACCGGGTGACGTTGGTGCGCACCCTGGAGCGCGATGGCTATCGCGCCGTCCAGGTGACCACCGGTACGCAGCACCGTAACAGAATAGACAAGCCGACCGCCGGCACGCTGGCCAAGGCTCAGGTTGAGTCCGGTCGGGGGTTCTGGGAGTTTCGCCTGGCGGACGGCGAGGGCGCCGATCTGGCACCCGGCGCGGAGATCAAGGCCGGCATTTTCCAGCCCGGTCAGCGCGTGGACGTTTCCGGCACGACCATCGGCAAGGGTTTCGCCGGCGCCATCCGGCGTCACAACTTCAGTTCGAGCGATGCCACGCACGGCAACTCGCTGACCACCCGGGCGGTCGGCTCGGTCGGACAGCGCCAGGATCCCGGCAAGGTCTTCAAGGGCAAGCGCATGCCCGGCCAGATGGGCAACGTCAACCGCACCGCGGCCAATCTGGAAGTCGTGCGCGTGGACGAGGATCACAATCTCATCCTCATCAAGGGCGCCGTTCCGGGCGCGCCGGGCGGAAACGTAATTATCCGTCCGACCAGCAAGGTCAAGCGTTGAGCAGGCACGCATGGAACTGAAAGTCATGACGTGGGGCGAAGCCGCCCCCGGCGCGACGATGACCGTCCCCGATACGGTTTTCGGCGCGGCATTCAACGAGCCGTTGATCCACCAGGTGGTGACGGCTTGCATGGCCGGCGCACGCGCCGGCACAAAGGCGCAACTCTCGCGCGGCCAGGTGCGGGCATCGAACATCAAGCCGTGGCGCCAGAAGGGCACCGGGCGCGCGCGCGCCGGCAGCCGTGCGAGCCCGATTTGGCGCGGCGGCGGCGTGACGTTCGCGGCCGTCCCACGCGACTATTCCCAGAAGGTGAACCGGCGCATGTTCGGATCTGCGCTGCGTTCGATTCTGTCGGAACTCGTTCGTCAGGATCGACTGATCGTCGTCGACCGATTCGCGATCGAGCAACCCAAGACCAAGCTGCTGAGTGCGGCGGTGCGCAAGCTGGGCGCGGAGCACGCGCTGCTCGTCACCGAAGGTGTCGAGCCCCAGGTCGAACTCGCGGCTCGTAACCTGCCGTGGGTCGCCGTGAGCACGGCGGCCGCAGTCGATCCGGTCAGCCTGGTGCGTTTCGACAAGGTCATCGTCACCCAGGGCGCATTGCGCAAGCTCGAGGAGCGGCTCGCGTGAACGATACCGAACTCATGACCCTGCTGATTGCGCCGCGTGTGTCCGAGAAGTCCACCCGCGTCGGCGACGCCCACCGCCAGTTCGTGTTTCGAGTGCTTCCGAAGGCGCGCAAGCCCGACATCAAGCGTGCGGTCGAATTGATGTTCAAGGTCGAAGTCGAGGCCGTGCGCGTGGCGAATGTACGCGGCAAGGTCAAGTCCGGCCGCATGGGTCGCGGTGGCCGCCGTCCGGACTGGAAAAAGGCCTACGTCACCTTGAAGCCGGGCTTCGACATCAATTTCCAGGGCGCGCAGTAAGCCGGAGAACGACCCATGGCACTCATCAAAGTCAGACCGACATCTCCCGGGCGGCGGACCGTCGTCAAGGTCGTCACTCCGGAATTGCACAAGGGCAAGCCGCACGCGGCCCTCATCGAGCGCAAGCCGCAGCGCGGCGGCCGCAACAACGTCGGCCGAATCACCACGCGCCACCAGGGCGGCGGGCACAAGCAGCACTACCGCCTGATCGATTTCAAGCGCAACAAGGACGACGTTCCCGCCACGGTCGAACGCCTCGAGTACGATCCGAACCGCAGCGCCCATATCGCGCTGCTGAAGTTCGCCGACGGCGACTGGCGCTACATCATCGCGCCCAAGGGGCTGGCCGCGGGAGCGCCGGTGATGTCCGGGCCGAACTCGCCCATCAAGGTGGGTAACTGCCTTCCGCTGCGCAACATCCCGGTCGGCACCACCGTTCACTGCGTGGAGATGAAGCCGGGCAAGGGCGCCCAGCTCGGCCGCAGTGCCGGCGCCGGCATCCAGCTCGTCGCCCGCGAGGGTGCCTACGCGACGTTGCGCCTGCGCTCGGGCGAGATGCGCCGCGTGCCGGTCGAATGCCGGGCCACGATCGGCGAGGTCGGCAACGAGGAGCATTCGTTGCGGTCGCTGGGCAAGGCAGGCGCCAAGCGCTGGCGGGGCGTGCGCCCGACGGTGCGCGGCGTCGCCATGAACCCGGTCGACCATCCGCATGGCGGCGGCGAAGGCAAGACTTCGGGCGGCCGGCATCCGGTCACGCCGTGGGGCCAGAAGACCAAGGGCTACAAGACGCGCAAGAACAAGCGCACCGCGAACATGATCGTCCGTTCGCGTCATCAGAAGTAACCAGGCCGGGTATAGAGACGGAGGTTGCAGCAGTGCCGCGTTCGCTGAAAAAGGGCCCGTTCGTCGACCATCACCTGGCGACGAAAGTGGAAAAAGCGCGATCGAACAACGACAAGCGTCCCATCAAGACGTGGTCGCGCCGATCGATGGTGATTCCCGACATGGTCGGTCTGACTATCGCTGTGCACAACGGCAAGCAGCACGTGCCGGTGTTCATCACCGAAAACATGGTCGGCCACAAGCTCGGCGAGTTCGCCGCGACCCGTACGTTCCGGGGCCATACGGCGGACCGCAAGGTCGCGTCGTCCGGCAAGTCGGGCTGAGGGGCATCCACATGACCTCCGCGCGCATTCGATTCAACCGCATTTCGGCGCAGAAGCTGCGCCTGGTCGCCGACCAGGTCCGCGGCCTGCCCGTGGACAAGGCAATCAACCTGCTCACCTTCAGCCCCAAGAAGGGAGCGGTGATCGTCAAGAAGGTCCTGGAGTCGGCGATTGCGAACGCCGAGAACAACGACGGGGCGGACGTGGACGAACTGAAAGTGTCGTCGATTTATGTCGACGAGGGTCCGACGATGAAGCGCGTCGTGGCGCGTGCTCGCGGGCGGGCCAACCGTATCGTCAAACGCACGAGTCACATCACAGTGACCGTCAGCGAAGGCAAGAACTGAGGACGACGACATGGGACAAAAGGTCCACCCCACCGGTATCCGCCTCGGCATCGTCAAGGACTGGTCGTCGACCTGGTACGCGGATTCGCGCCACTACGCCGACTACCTCAATGCCGATCTCGAGGTTCGGAGCTTCCTGCGAAAGAAGCTCGCGCATGCGTCGGTGAGCCGCATCCAGATCGAACGGCCAGCGAACAACGCGCGCATCGTGATCCACACCGCCCGTCCCGGGATCGTCATCGGCAAGAAGGGCGAGGATATCGAGAGCCTGCGCAACCAGGTCGCGGCCATGCTGGGCGTGCCGGCGCACATCAGCGTCGAGGAAATCCGCAAGCCGGAGCTCGACGCCTATCTCGTCGCCGAGGGCGTCGCGCACCAGCTCGAACGGCGCATCATGTTCCGCCGTGCGATGAAGCGGGCGGTCTCCAACGCAATGCGCCTGGGCGCCCAGGGCATCCGGATCAACGTCGCCGGGCGCCTGAACGGGGCTGAAATCGCGCGCTCCGAGTGGTATCGCGAGGGTCGCGTGCCGCTGCATACCCTGCGTGCCGACATCGACTACGGCTTCGCCGAAGCGCGGACCACTTACGGCGTCATCGGCGTGAAGGTCTGGATTTTCAAGGGCGAGATCACGGGTGCCGAGCCCACCGCCCAGGAGGCCGCCGAAGCCGGCGCGGCCAGGTAACGGGCACGAACCATGTTGCAGCCTAAGCAGACCAAATTCCGCAAACAGATGAAGGGCCGCAACCGCGGCCTGGCCACCAGCGGCGGCTACGTCGCTTTCGGCGAGTACGGACTGAAGACGCTCGAAC
>JBFXBD010000049.1:0-48198 GCA_050183625.1 Gammaproteobacteria bacterium | reverse complement strand
CGAACCGGTCGAAATCGAAGGCGCGGAAGCCGGGGCGGTTGACGTCGCCGGAGGAGGAGCAGGTCTTGGTGGTCGGGCCGATGGCGCCGGCGACGTAGCGCGGCCGGGCGGGGTCGGCGGCCTCGAATTCGTCCGCCGCGCGGCGGGCGAGTTCGGCACCGGTGCGGTTCAACTCGTAGACCAATGCCTCGGTGCCGTAGTCAGCCTGCGAGATGGCGGTGGAGTTGAAGGTGTTGCTCTCGATGATGTCGGCGCCTGCGGCGAGGTAGGCGCGATGCACGTCGACGATGACGTCCGGGCGCACCAGGCTGATGATGTCGTTGTTGCCGCGCAGATCGCAGGCATGGCCGTGGAAACGCTCGCCGCGGAACTCGTTCTCGCCCAGCCGGTGGCGCTGGATCATCGTCCCCATCGCGCCGTCCAGGACCAGGATGCGTCGTGCGATCAAATCGCCCAGGCAAGCCCGCCGGGCGCTGCGATCGAAGCGAAGGGCGTCTGGACGGCGTTCTGTGGTGCTCATGGCGATGCAACGTGGCGTGGCGCGCGAATCGGGCCGGCATTGTACTGCACCAGGAGCACGGCCGCGGCACGCGTGTGAGGAGTGGCACGCAACGTGGGGCGCTGCCCACCGCGGCGCAGGTTACGTCGACGCGCGCCGATGGATGAAGTACAGGTTGCGCACGTAGATGAAGAAGCCGAACGCATAGCTGGTGATGAACACCGGATCGCGGCGGTGGATCGCATACACCAGGGAGATGGCCGCGCCGATGATGCTGAAATACCAGAACGCAGTCGGCACGACGCTGCGCTTGGCGCGTTCGCTCGCCATCCACTGGACCAGGAAGCGGGCGAAGAACAGGCCCTGGCCGGCGAAGCCGACCACTATCCAGGACAATTCGGGCGTCATTGCGGGTCCACCTCGTCGCATTGTGTGCGCCAGCGCCGCCGGCCCAGCCAGGCGACGCCGGCGAGATCGCCCAGACCGACCCAGAGCCGGTTGCCGATCCCGTACTTGGATCGGCCGTGCAGGCGCGGGCGGTGTGAGACCGGCACCGACTCTGTGCGGTATCCGGCCTGCTGCACGAGCGCGGGAATGAAGCGGTGCATGTGATCGAACCACGGCAACTGCATGAACACCGTGCGCCGGATCAGCTTCAGGCCGCAGCCGGTGTCGGGCGTGGCGTCGTGCAGCACGCGCGCCCGCACTCCATTGGCGATGCGAGAAGACAGGCGCCGCAGGAGGTCGTCGTTGCGCCGTACGCGCTGGCCGCAGATGGCCGCCAGCGTCGGGTCGCCGGTGCGGGCGTACAGCGCCGGAATGTCGGCGGGGTCGTTCTGGCCGTCGCCGTCCAGCGTGGCAATCCACTCCGCGCGCGCCGCGCGAACGCCGCTGCACAGGGCCGCGGACTGCCCGGCGTTCGTGCGGTGGCGCAGGATCCGCACCGGCGTGCCGGCGCCGCCCCGGTAGGCGCGCAGGCGCGCGACGGTGTCGTCGCGCGAGCCGTCGTCGACGACCAGTATCTCGTAGCGCAGGCGGCCTTCGAGCGTCGATCGCACTTCGCGCACCAGTTCGACGATGTTGTCCGCCTCGTCGTACACGGGGATGACCACCGATAGCGCGGGCGACTCGCATGCCGGCGCGGGAGCCGGTGCCGGATGTTCGGATCGGGTCGGGTTCACCACTGAATTGCCGGAGTCGGTGTGGAGCGGGCCGGGGCGGGCGTGCCCGGCGGGCGGCATTCTATTGCATCGCGGCCGCGGGCGACATCGTCGCGATTGCAGGTGGCGGCCGCGGTGCCTATAGTGGCTCGCCCGTGCGCGGGCGAGCATCCACGCTCATGCAAACCACCCCTCAGGTCACACTGCTCAAGACCCGCAGCCGCCATCAACGCTGGTTCGGCCTCGCCGCATTGCTCGCCTACGCGCTGTCGACGCCGGTCCTGCCGCACGACAGCGTCGCGGCACGACTGCTCGCGGTCGCCGGCTACCTGCTCGTCCTCGCCGGGGCCGGCATCAGGGTGTATGCGGCCCTGTTCATCGGCGGCTGGAAGAACGCCCGGCTGGCGAGCGGCGGGCCGTATTCGGTGGTGCGCAATCCACTCTACGTCGGTTCGCTGATCGCGGCCGCAGGCGTGGGGTTGCTGACCGGGACGGCGACGCTCGCGCTGGGCATGCCCGTGGTGCTGGCGTACTACTACGATCGCACCGTGCGTCGCGAGGAGGCCTGGCTGGAACGCGAGTTCGGCGAACCGTACCGGGAGTACCTGCGCAGCGTGCCGCGCTGGATCCCGGACCTGTCGCGCTGGTCGCTGCCCGAGCAGGTGAACGCGCGCCCCCGCTACGTCTGGAAGGGCTTGCGCGACGTATTGCCCATCCTGCTGGTCTGGCCGGCCGTGGAGTGCGTGCGGCTCGCGCACGCCGGCGGCCTGTTGCCGGCGCTGTACCGGATGTTCTGACCGGGCACGCGCCCGTGATCCTGGACCGCTACCTGCGTCGCGAAGTCCTGCGCGCGTTTGCGGCCTGCATGCTGCTGCTGGCGGCGATATTCGCCAGCACGACCACGGTGCGTTACCTCGCCGACGCCGCCTCCGGGAAGATCGCCGGCGAGGTGATCGCGGCGCTGCTGGTCCTTAAACTCGGCACGGCGTCCCTGGTGCTCGTGCCGCTGTGCTTCTTCCTCGGCATCCTGATCGCCTACGGGCGCATGCGCCAGGACAACGAACTGGTGGCGATGGCCGGTGCGGGCTATGGCGCCGGGCGGCTGCAGGCGCAGACCGCGCGCATGGCCCTGGGGTGCGCCGCGGCGGTCGCGTTGTTGTCGTTCGTGCTGGAACCGATGGCCGAGCGCGAGCTGGACGATCTCGAGGCGCGGGCCGCCGACGAGGCCAATGTCAGCGGCATCGTCCCCGGCCGGTTCAAGGAGTACGACGGCGGCGATCGGGTATTGTTCGTGGAGCGCGTCGCCGACGAACACCGGCGCATGCAGCAGGTATTCCTGCGCGTGCGCGATCACGACCGCGACGGTGTCATCCGCGCCGACAACGCCGGGCTGGCCGACGACCCGCGCACGGGCGAGCGCTTCGTCGTGTTCGGCAACGGCAGGCGATATCTCGGCAAGCCGGGGACATCGGATTACTCGATCACCGAGTTCGAACGCTACGGCGTGCGGCTGTCCGGTGGCGGCGCTTCGGACGAGGTGCACCTGGGCGCCATGCCGACGCACGAGTTGTGGGTGGTCGGCACACCGCACGCGCTGTCGAACCTGCACTACCGGCTGGCGATGCCCATCTCCGTGCTGCTGCTGGCCGCGGCCGCGGCCGCGCTGGTGCGATGGCGGGCCCTGGAAGGCCGCTTCACGCTGATTCTGGCCGGTATCCTGCTTTATTTCCTCTACAACAACCTTCTCGGTATTTTTCGCAGCCTGGTGCGACGGGAAACGATCGGCACGATCATCGGCCTGTGGCCGGTCCATCTGTTCTTCGCGGTCCTCGTGCTGGCGCTGGAGTTCGGCCCGGGGCTGCTGCGCACCCGCACCCTGCCGGTTCGCAGGAAGCTGCGCCGGCGCCACTGAGCCTCGCGCCGGGCCGGCCGGGGCGTCAATCCAGGACGTGCGACACCAGGCCGTCTGCGAGCTTGGGTTCGAACCAGGTCGACTTCGGCGGCATCACCGCGCCGGCATCGGCCACGGCCATCAGATCGTCAATCGAGGTGGGGTGCAGCGCGAAGGCGGCCGCCATTTCGCCCGAGTCCACGCGCCGCTCCAGTTCCGGCAGGCCGCGGATGCCGCCGACGAAGTCGATGCGCGCGTCGCGGCGCAGGTCGGAAATGCCCAGGATCGGCGCCAGCACGCGGTCGGTGAGCAGGCTCACGTCCAGGCGCGCCACCGGATCGGCCGCGGGGATCGATTCCGGGCGCAGCGTCAACCGGAACCAGCGGCCGCCCAGGTACAGGCAGAAGCGCGCAGGCGCTCCCGGCGCCTGGCGCGCGGCGAGCGGCTCGATTGCGAAATCCGTTTGCAGGCGCTGCAGGAAGGCATCCGCGCCCAGGCCGTTCAGATCGCGCACGACGCGGTTGTAGTCCAGGATCCGCATCTGCCGGCGCGGAAACATCACCGCCAGGAAGTACCTGTGCGGCGCATCGGCTGCGCCCCCGCGCGCGGCGGCGACCCGCGCCGCGGCCGCCGAGCGGTGATGCCCGTCGGCAATGTAGAGCGCGGGCATCGCTTCGACGGCGGCGCCGATGGCGCCGATCGCGTGCGCGTCATCGATGAGCCAGAGCGTGTGGCCGATTCCGTCGTCGGCGACCGCATCGGCGCAGGGCGCCCGTGCGATCGCGGCGCCGATGGCGGCGTCGAAAGCGTCCGAATCCGGACAGGCGAGCAGCACCGGCCCGGTCTGCGCGTTGACGGCGTCGATCTGGCGCACGCGATCGGATTCCTTCGCCGGCAGGGTCAGTTCGTGGCGCCGGATCCGTCCGGCCCCGTAGGCCGCGACCGAGGCGGTCGCGGCAATGCCGGTCTGCACGTGCGATCCCATTCGCAGGCGGTAGGCGTAGTAGGCGGGGCGCGGATCGCGCACCAGCACGCCGTCGGCGACCATCGCCGCGAGGTTGCGTGCCGCAGCCGCATAGACCGCGTCGGCGTGGCTGTCGATGCCCGGTTCGAGGTCGATCTCGGCCTTGGAAACGTGCAGGAAGCTGTGCGGGCGGCCCGCCGCGCGGGCGCGGGCCTCGGCGCTGGACAGTACGTCGTAGGGCGGGGCGATCACTTCGGCGGCGCGGCCGGCAGCCGGGCGCAGGGCGCGGAACGGGCGGATCAGCGTCATCGCGGCTTGCGTCTCAGGCGGACAACGGCTTGTAGCGCAGGCGATGGGGCTGGTCGGCGTCGTCGCCCAGGCGCCTGCGTCGATCGGCTTCGTAGTCCTGGTAGTTGCCCGCGAACCAGTTGACCCGGCTGTCGCCTTCGAAGGCGAGAATGTGCGTGGCGATGCGATCCAGGAACCAGCGGTCGTGGGAGATGACCAGCGCGCAGCCGGGAAAGGTCAGCAGTGCCTCTTCCAGGGCGCGCAGCGTTTCCACGTCGAGGTCGTTGGTCGGCTCGTCCAGCAGCAGCACGTTGCCGCCGGCGCGCAGCATCTTTGCCAGGTGCAGCCGATTGCGCTCGCCGCCGGAGAGATCGCCTACGCGCTTCTGCTGATCGGCACCGCTGAAGTTGAAACGCGCGACATAGCCGCGCGAGGCGGTCTGGAATGCACCGATCTGCAGGATGTCCTGCCCGTCGGAGATTTCCTCCCACACGGTCTTCTTCGGATCGAGCGCGTCGCGCGCCTGGTCGACGTACGCGACCCGCACCGACTCCCCGGCACGGATGCTGCCGGCGTCGGGGGCTTCCAGGCCGGCCAGCATCCGGAACAGGGTGGACTTGCCGGCGCCGTTCGGCCCGATGATGCCGACGATGGCGCCGGCCGGCACGCTGAACGACAGGTCGTCGAACAGCAGGCGATCGCCGTAGCTCTTGCGCACGCCTTCCAGTTCGTACACCCGTTCACCCAGGCGCGGCCCGGGCGGGATGTAGATTTCGTTGGTTTCGTTGCGCTTCTGGAATTCCACCGACGCGAGTTCCTCGAACCGCGCCAGGCGCGCCTTGCTCTTGGCCTGGCGCGCCTTGGGGTTCTGGCGCACCCACTCGAGCTCGGCTTCCATCGATTTCCTGTGCGCGCTCTGCTGCTTCTCTTCCTGCTCCAGGCGCCGTTCCTTCTGTTCCAGCCACGAGGAGTAGTTTCCCTGCCAGGGAATGCCGTGGCCGCGGTCGAGTTCCAGGATCCAGCCGCAGACGTTGTCGAGGAAGTAGCGATCGTGGGTGACCGCCACGACGGTGCCCGGGAACTGTTCCAGGAACCGCTCCAGCCAGGCCACGGACTCGGCATCGAGGTGGTTCGTCGGCTCGTCGAGCAGCAGCATGTCGGGATTGGACAGCAGCAGCCGGCACAGGGCGACGCGGCGGCGTTCGCCGCCCGACAGGCGGCCCACGTCGGCATCCCAGGGAGGCAGTCGCAGCGCGTCCGCGGCAACCTCGAGCTTGCGATCGAGTTCCCATGCACCGGCGGCTTCGATCGCATCCTGCAGTTTGGCCTGTTCGGCGAGCAGGGCGTTCATCTGCTCGTCGTCCATCGGCTCGGCGAAGCGGTTGCTGATTTCGTCGAAACGCACCAGCAGCGCCTTGGTGTGTGCCACGCCCTCCTCGACGTTGCCGCGCACGTCCTTGGCCGGATCGAGCTGGGGTTCCTGCGGCAGGAACCCGATCTTCAGGCCCTTCAGCGCCGTGGCCTCGCCCTCGATGTCGCGATCGATGCCGGCCATGATCCGCAGCAGGCTCGACTTGCCCGAGCCGTTCAGGCCGAGCACGCCAATCTTGGCCCCTGGAAAGAAGCTCAGCGAAATGTTGCGGAGGATCTGGCGCTTGGGCGGTACCACCTTGCCGACGCGCGACATCGTGAATACGTACTGGGCCATGCGGGATGCGTCACTGCGGATGTGGGAGGGGACCGGCATTATGCGTCATCGGACCGGTCGCGCAAGCCGAGGGCGCACGAGCGCGACGCGCCCTGCGTGTATGATCGTCGCCGCCCGCCGCCGGCGCGATGGTCGGCCATGGGGAGAGCAGATGACCGAGTCCCGTTCCGAACGCCGCAACCGGCGCGCGCGCCGCCGCCGCAACGTCCGCATCGCGATCGGAGCCGCGGCGCTCGCCGCGGTGCTGGGGGCGGGTGCCTGGATAGTTCATGCGCGCAGCGGCGCCGGGCGCGCCGCCGAGCTGGTGCGTGCCGCCGATGCGCACGTCGCCGCCGGAGATCTGCGCACGGCCGCCGTGGAATACCGCAACGCATTGCAGATCACGCCCGACGACGCGGCAGCGCGCGTGAAGCTCGGCAACCTCTATCTGCGCACCGAACAGCCCGGGCCGGCCGTCAAGGAGCTGACCAAGGCACGCCAGCTCGGTGCGCGCGATCGCGAGATCGGCGTGGCGCTGATCCGCGCGTACCTGGTCCGGCGCGAGTACGACAAGGCACTCGGGGAAATCGCGACGCTGCGCACCGCGAACCAGGACGGCCCCGATCTGCGCACCCTGGAGGCGCAGGTGCGCCTGGGGCGCGGTGAGATCGAGTCCGCGCGCAAGGCGCTCGAATCGGCCGGTGCGTCGAGTCCCGAGGATCGGGTCGGCATGTTGCTGGGCCTGGCGAACGTATCGCTGTACGCGCGTGACGAAGCGACCGCGCTGGCCAAGATCGAAGAGGCGTTGAAGCTGGAGCCGTCCAACGCGACCGCCCTGGCGATGCGGGCGCGGATCCGCGCCGCGCGCGGTGAAATGGCGCCGGCCGAGCAGGACTACCGCGCGGCACTTGCCGCCAGCCCGCGCGACCCCGGGGCGACCCTCGGCCTCATCGAGCTGCTGATCCGCCAGCGCAGGACGGCGCAGGCGGCCCCGCTGGTGAAGGACCTGGAATCGGGCCTGCACAGCAATCCGCTGACCCAATACCTGCGCGGGCTGATCGCGTTCCTGGATCGCGACTACGAAACGGCGCAGGAGGCCGTCTCGGCGGTACTGAGCGCCGTGCCGAACCATCCGCAGAGCCTGCTGCTGCAGGCCGAGCTCTCCTTCCGCGCCGGGCAGCTCTCGCAGGCCGAGACCGCGCTCACGACCGTGCTTGGGCGCTATCCGGGGCACCTGCCGAGCGCAAAGCGCCTGGCGTCGGTGTACCTGCGCGAGCGCCGCGCCGGGCAGGCCGTCGCGATCCTGGAACCGTTCGCCGCGGCCGATCCGCAGGATGCCGGATTCTGGGGGCTGTACAGCTATGCGCAGCGCATGAACGGCAATCGCGCCGCGGGCGACGCCGCGCTGGCGCGCGCCCAGGCACTTTCTCCCGATGCCGTATTCGTGCGCGCGCTCAAGGCGATGGGCAGCCTGTCCGAGGGCGATATCGACGCGGCGATCGGCGAGTTGCAGGCCGCCTCGGCGGGCCAGTCCGACCCGACCTCCACCGACCTCATGCTGGTCTACGCCTATCTGCAGAAGGGCGACACGGATGCCGCGTTGCGGATTGCCGAGGCCGGAGCCAAGGCTCGGGCGGACAATCCGCTGGCGCTGAACCTGCTCGGTGCGGTCCACCTGGCACGGCGTGAAGCGGAGCCGGCGCGGGCCGCACTGGAGTCTGCGCTGCGTGCCGATCCGGGCTATGCGCCGGCACTGCAGAACCTCGGCCAGATGGCCTATGCCGACAAGCGCCTGGACGAGGCCGCCGCGCGTTATGAGGCTGCCATCAAGGCCAATGCGGCCTATGGGCCGGCGTACGTCGAGCGCGCGCGGGTCGCGTTCGCGCGCGGCGGCCAGACCGAGGGGCTGCGCTGGCTGGAGCAGGGGCTGCAGCACGCGCCGCGCAGCGTCGAGCCGCGCCTGGCACTTGCGGAGTTCCGGCAGCGGCGCGGGGAGCTGGCCGAAGCCGTGCGGTTGCAGCGCGAGGCGGTGGAACTGGCGCCGCGCTCGGCCGGGATCCGTCTGGGCCTGGCGCGGCTGCTGATTGCCACCGGTGGTGCGAAGGAGGCGGTCGACATCGTCCGGGCATTGATGCAGCAGTATCCGCAGGCGGGCGAACTGGGAGTCGAACTCGCCCGTGCCCTGGCCGCCGCCGGCGATGCGGCTGGCGCACGCGATGCGTTGCAGGCGCGGCTGCGCGCCGAGCCGCGCGATCCCACCGCGCTGCTGCTGCTCGCCGAACTGCAGGCGCGCGCCGGCCAGGCCGACGCGGCGCTCGCGCTCGTCGATCGTTTCGAGGCTGCCTGGCCGCGTGACCCGCGTGCGGCGCTGGCCAGGGGCGACATCCTGTTCGGCGCCGGCCGCCACGCACAGGCCGCCCAGGCCTATGAAAAGGCGCTGGCGCAGGCGGCGGGCCCGACACCCGTGGTTCGCCTGTCGACCGCACTGCGCGCGGCGGGCGATGGCGCGGCGGCGCGCGCCGCGCTGGAACGGTGGCTCGCCGAGCACCCGGGCGATCCACCGGTGGTGCTGGCGCTGGCGGCGCTCGAGGAGGCCGATGGCAACGCCGCTGCGGCAATCGCCCGCTACGAAGCGGTGCTGGCACGCAATCCGGACGATGTCGTCGCCCTGAACAACCTGGCGCTGCAGCGGCTCGCCGCCGCCGATCCGCGTGCCGTCGAGCATGCCGAACGTGCGTTCCGGCTCGCACCGGCGAACATCGCGGTGATGGACACCCTCGGCTGGGTGCTGGTCGGGAACGGCAAGGTCGAGCGTGGGCTGGCGCTGCTGGAGAAGGCCGCGACGGCGGCGCCGGGATCGGCGGACATCCGGTTCCATCACATCGCGGCGCTCGCCGCGGCCGGGCAGCGGGCGGACGCGCGCAAGCGCCTGGACGCGCTGCTGGCGCAGTCCGGCAAGTTCGCCGAACGTCCTGCAGCCGAGGAGTTGCGGCGCACGCTGGCCGCCCAACCCGAATCTTGAAGCCGGGCGGCGCCGGCGATACAGTGCCGGCCGTCAGTCGTCCAGGTGCCTGCGGCCCTTCCGGGTCCGCGGGTGAAACGGGAAGCCCGGTGCGCGCCGCGTTCCACGCTGCGCTATGCCGGCACTGCCCCCGCAACGGTAAGCGAGCCTGAATCGGGCCACGACGCCACTGCGCAAACGCGCGGGAAGGCGGCCCGAGGGATGCATCCAAAGCATCGGCACGCGAGTCCGGAGACCGGCCTGGATGCCAGGGTCGCCACCGGCCCTGCGTTCAATCGCGGCCGCGGCGGGCGGCCCGGACGGGCCTTCCAGCCCCGGGCACCCGCGCGCTTGCCGCCGATGCCGTGCTCCGGGTGGGCGGGTGCGGTCGAGGGTCTTCGCATGAAATCCATCACCCGCCGCGCGGTCCGCGGCTTCGGGCTCCTGCTCGCATTTCCCAGCCTCGGCGTCGCCGCGCCGGCCGAGACGATGCTGGTCACGGCGGTGCGTTCCGAATCGGCACCGATCGACATTCCGCGCCACATTGACGTCATCGATCGCGACGAGATCGACGCCAGCCCGGCCGGTGTGCTCTCCGACCTGCTGCGCGGCCGGGCCGGCGTGCAGGTTTCCGACCTGTACGGCGATGGATCGCGCACCGGCATCGACCTGGGTGGCTTCGGCGGCACGGCCGCCGACACGACCTTGATCCTGGTGGACGGACGGCGCCTGAACAACATCGACCTCGGCGCGCCGGATCTGAACGCGATCCCGCTCGAGGACATCGAACGGGTCGAGATCCTGCCCGGCAGCGCCGGCGTGCTCTACGGCGACAAGGCGGTGGGCGGGGTGATCCAGATCGTCACCCGGCGGCCGCAGCGCCTGCATGCGCAGGTCGACATCGCGGCGGGCAGTTTCGATCGCCGCGATCTGCGCGCCTCGATCGAGCAGGCGTTCGACAACGGCCTGGCCTACCGCGTCGCGCTCCAGCGCCGCGTCACGGACAACTATCGCGACCACAATGCCCTGCGCTACAGCCACGCCGCCGGGGAGATCGAGTACCGCCACGCGCGCGGCCGGCTGTTCGCCGAGTTCGGCTATGCCGACGAGTTCCTGCAGACCCCCGGGGCGCTGTTCGCGGACCAGGTCGCCGCGGATCGGCGCCAGGCACAGAATCCGGAGGATTTCCTGCGCACCCGCACCCATTCGTTTCGAACCGGGCTGGTGCAGGCCTTGCCGTGGAACCTGGAACTGCAAGCCGAGTACACGAACCGGATGAGCACCAATCCGGGCGTTCTGTCGGTGGGCGGCTTCGGCTTCCGGCAGGATCTGAAGCGTCACCACCTGGAATTCACCCCGCGCATCGTCGGCCGCTTCGACCTGCCCACGGGCCGTGCCACGCTCACCGTCGGTGCCGATGTCTTCGACACGGACTATTCGCTGGTCTCGGACATCGGCACCACCTTCGACCGCCAGCACCAGCAGGCCGTGTACGGGCAGATCGTGCTGCCGCTGCCCTTCGATCTGGTCGCCACCGCCGGCGGCCGCCATGCCGAGGTCGAGAACGACATCGCCGTCGGCACGCGCTTCGGTGGCATTTCGCTGGCGCCGGGTTCGCGCATCGACGACGAGGCCGATGCCGTCGAGGGCGGGCTGTCCTGGAGCCCGGCGCCGGGCTGGCGCCTGTTCGCGCGCGGCGGCAGCCACTTCCGCTTCGTCAACGCCGACGAGTACTCCGGGATCGCGAATTTCAACCAGTTCCCGTTCCCCGCGCCGCTGCCGCTGCCCACGACCCAGACCGGGACCGGCATGGATGGCGGTTTCGAGGTCCGACGCGGCGGCGTCGAGGCCGATCTGCGCGTGTTCCGGCTCGACGTCGACGACGAAATCGCGTTCGACAGCACGACGCTGCAGAACTGGAACATCGGCGACTCGCGCCGGCATGGCGTGAACGTCTCGGCGCGCTGGCAGGTGCATCCGGCACTGCGGGTCGGAGCGGCGTATACCTTCGTCGACGCGGTCATGACCGGCGGACCGTTCGCGGGCACCGACGCGACCTTCGTCGCGGCACACTCCGGGCGCGCCTTCGCCGAGTACCGCTTCACCGCCCACGCGCGCGGATACCTGGAGCTCGACGGCATCGGCCCGCGTTCGCTTGCGGGAGACTTCCACCGCCGGTTGCCGGAACTCGGCGGGCGCGTGATCGCGAACCTGAAGTACGGCTGGGAATCGGGCCCGCTGGGCGTGACGCTGCGGGTGGGCAACCTGCTCGACAAGCGCCAAAGCGACGCCGGCGCGCTCGGATTCGATTTCCGCAGCCCGGTGTTTCCCACCGTGCCGACCTACTTTCCGGCACCCGGGCGCAATCTCCAGGTGACGCTGCGCTACCGGTATTGATGCGCCGACTCATCCGGGCCGGCCACGTTGCCCGGGCGGTGCAAGCGCCGCCCGGGCGCAGTTACACTGCGCGCAGCGAGGAGGCACATGGGACACCGATTATCGAAAATCTACACCCGCACCGGCGATGGCGGCGAAACCGGATTGGGCGACGGCAGCCGCACGCGCAAGTCCGGCGCGCGCATCGAGGCGATCGGTGATGTCGACGAACTGAACAGCGTGGTCGGCCTGCTGCGCAGCCACCGCCTGCCGGAGTCGGTGGCCGCGACGCTCGCCGAGGTCCAGCACGATCTGTTCGACCTGGGCGGCGAGCTGGCCATCCCGGGCACGGCCATGGTCCCCGCAGCGTATGCGCAGCGCCTGGAACAGGCGATCGATGCACTCAATACGGACCTGCCGCCGCTGAAGGAGTTCATCCTGCCCGGCGGCGGCACGGCGGCCTCGATCTGCCACCTGGCGCGGGCGGTATGCCGGCGCGCCGAGCGGGCGCTGGTGCGGCTGTACGAATCCGAACCGGGCAGCGCGGATGCGGCGGCCTACCTGAACCGCTTGTCGGACTACCTGTTCGTCGCCGCCCGTGCACTCGCGCGCGCCGACGGCGGCGGCGAGGTACTGTGGGATCGCAGCCGGCTTGGCGGCGGAGCGCCGCGATGAGCGCGCAGGGGCGCTGAGCATGCGCATGCCTGCCCCGGAACCGGCGATTCTGGCGCAACGCGCCGAGCTGGCTTCGGCGTTGCGGTCGATCGTCGGCCCGGCGTGGGTGATTGACGACCCGGATGCGCTGCGCGCGTACGAGAACGACGGACTCACCGCCTACCGCCAGGTTCCGCTGCTCACGGTGTTGCCGGGCTCGACCGGGCAGGTCGCCGCGGTGCTTTCGCTGTGCGCGCACCGTGGCGTCAAGGTGGTTCCGCGCGGCGCGGGTACCTCCCTGTCGGGTGGCGCGCTGCCGCTGGCGGACGGCATCGTGCTGGGGTTGTCGCGCCTGAACCGCATCCTGGAGATCGACTACGACAATCTCTGCGTCGTGGCGCAGGCCGGCGTCACCAACCTGGCGATCACCCAGGCGGTGGCGGCGCGCGGCTTCTACTACGCACCGGATCCGTCGAGCCAGATCGCCTGCACGATCGGCGGCAACGTCGCCGAGAACTCCGGCGGGGTGCATTGCCTGAAGTACGGCCTGACCACCAACAACGTGCTGGGGGTGGAGTTCGTCACCATCGACGGCGAAATCCTGCGGCTCGGCGGCCGGCATCCGGACCCGGAGGGGTTGGATCTGCTTGGCGTGGTGACCGGCTCGGAAGGGTTGCTCGGCGTGGTCACCGAGGTCATCGTGCGCATCCTGCCGCGGCCGCAGGGCGTGCGCGCGCTGCTCATGGGCTTCGACGACAGCACCCGCGCCGGTGACTGCGTGGCGCGGATCATCGCCGCCGGCATCATTCCCGCCGGCATGGAAATGATGGACGAACTCGCCATCCATGCCGCCGAGGCGTTCTGCCATGCCGGATATCCCCTGCACTGCAAGGCCCTGCTCATCGTCGAACTGGACGGGCCGGAGGTCGAGGTCGATAGGCTGGTCGGGGAGGTGGAAGCGCTGGCGCGCGCCTGCGGCGCGGTCGAGGTGCGGGCCAGCGCCTCGGACGATGAGCGGCTGAAGTTCTGGGCCGGGCGCAAGGCCGCCTTTCCGGCGGTGGGACGGATTTCGCCGGACTACTACTGCATGGACGGCACCATCCCGCGCGGCGCGCTGCCCGGGGTGCTGGCGCGCATGGGCGAGATGTCGCAGCGCTACGGGCTGCGCGTGGCGAACGTGTTCCATGCCGGGGACGGCAACCTGCACCCGCTCATCCTCTACGACGCCAACGTGCCCGGCGAACTGGAGCGCGCCGAGGCGTTCGGCAACGACATCCTGCGGCTGTGCGTGGAAGTCGGCGGCGTGCTCACCGGCGAGCACGGTGTCGGCGTCGAGAAGCGCGATCTCATGCCGGCGATGTTCGACGCGGTGGATCTCGATCAGCAGCAGCGCGTGAAGTGCGCCTTCGACCCTGGCGGCAGGCTCAATCCCGGCAAGATGTTCCCGACGCTGCATCGCTGCGCCGAACTCGGCCGCATGCACGTGCATGGCGGCGCCCTGCCGCACCCGGATCTGCCGAGGTTCTGATGCGCGAAATCGCCCCGCGCGACGAGGCCGAGGTGGCCGCCGCAATCGCGGCGTCGCTGGCGGCCGGGTCCGCGCTCGCGATCCAGGGCCGGGGCACCAGGAGCGGCTACGGCGGCACGGTCGCGGCGCCGGCGCGGTTGTCCCTGGCGCGAATGTCCGGGATCGTCCGCTACGAACCCACCGAACTGGTCATGACCGCGTTGCCGGGAACCCCGCTGGCGCAGGTGCACGCGGAACTGGCGCGCGCGCGCCAGCACCTGGCCTTCGAGCCCCCGGGCGGGGGCGTGTGGTGCGACGACGCGGTCGGGCAGGGCAGCATCGGCGGGGCATTCCTGGCGAACCTGGCCGGGCCGCGGCGCCTGAGCGCCGGTGCGGCACGTGATCACCTGCTCGGATTCCGGGCCGTGAACGGTCGCGGCGAACGCTTCAAGGCCGGCGGCGCGGTGATCAAGAACGTCACCGGCTACGACCTGTGCAAGCTCATCGCCGGTTCGCTCGGCACGCTTTCGGTGGTCACCGAGCTCACCTTCAAGACCCTGCCGGCCCCGCAGGTGCAGGTCACGGCGGCGTTCGCCGGCGCCGCGCCCGGCGATGCCTTCGCGTTGATGCGGGCGCTCGCCGCCGGTCCGGCGGAGCCGGGCGCGCTGGCGATGCTGCCCGCCGGTGCATTGCCCGGTGAAACCGTGGGCGACGATGCGCGCGCGCCGGTGGTGCTGGCACGCCTGGAGGGTTCGCAGGTGTCGGTGCGGGCGCGCTTCGATGCGATCGCGCGGGGTGCGGCGGCCGGCACTCATTGCCTTTGCATCGAGGACGGGCGGTCGGCCGCCATCTGGGCCGCGGTGCGCGACGTCGCCCCCGTGATGCAGGCGCAGGATGTCCCGGTGATGCTGCGGGTGGCCATGCCCCCCGCACGTGCGCGCGAGCTCTACGAACGCCACGTGGCCGGGCGCGGCATCCACTGGTGCTTCGATGCCGGTGGTGCCTGGGCCTGGCTCGCGCCGCCCGAAGCACAGGCGGGGGCCGTGGTGAGTTCGCTCAGGCAGTGGCTGGACGGTGCCGGCGCGGTGGTGATCGTGCGCGGCCCGCCGGAGTTCAAGGCGCGTGCGGGGGTCTTCTCGACGCTGCCGGCGGCGCACGCAAGGCTGATCGAGCGCATCCGTGCCGCGTTCGATCCGGCCGGGATCCTCAATCCCGGGCGCATGCCAATCACCGGGGCTTCGTCGTGACGGCGGGCGTACTGCACCGCGAACGCGCGCGCGCAACCGGGTGAGCGGCGATGCAGACGCGATTCGATCCCGAACGGCTGCGCGACCCCGACATCCAGGAGGCCGATGGCATCCTGCGCGCGTGCGTGCACTGCGGGTTCTGCACCGCGACCTGTCCCACCTACCGCCTGCGGGGCGATGAACTCGACGGTCCGCGCGGCAGGATCTACCTCATCAAGAACATGCTCGAGGCCGACGCCGCGCCGGCGCCCCAGGTGGTGACGCACCTGGATCGCTGCCTGTCCTGCCTGGGCTGCATGACCACCTGCCCCTCGGGTGTGAACTACATGCACCTGGTGGATATCGCCCGGGCCCATGTCGAACGCCGGCACCGCCGACCGCCCCGGCAGCGCGCGCTGCGGGCCCTGATCGCGTTCGTGCTTCCCAGGCCGGGCCTGTTCGGTGCGATCGTGGCGGCCGGGCGGCGGCTGCGTCCGCTGGCGCGTTGGCTGCCGGCTCGGCTCGCCGGTGCCTTCGAATTGCTGCCCGTGGCGCGTGCAGACGCCGCGAAAGCGGTCGCGGATGCGGATCCCGCGGGCGATGGCGTGCGCCGCGTGGCACTGCTCGCCGGCTGCGTCCAACCGGTGCTGGACTCCGGCATCGGTGCTGCCACGGCCCGCGTCCTGCGCCGGCACGGGATCGGGGTCGAGATGCTCCCGGCGGGCTGCTGTGGCGCCGTCGAGCATCACCTGGGACGCGAGCAGGCCGCGCGCGCCCGAATGGCCGCCAACGTCGACGCCTGGTCGGCACGGATGGCCGCGACCGGTTGCGACGCGCTCGCAGTCGACGCTTCCGGCTGCGGAACCCTGGTCAAGGACTACGGCCACCTGCTGCGCGCGGATCCGGTGCGGTCCGGGCCGGCAGCCGCGCTCGCCGGATCCGTGCGCGACATTGCCGAGATCCTGGAGACGCTGCCGCTGCGGCGGACGCGGGTGGCCGGTGAGGGGCCGGTCGCGGTCGCGTACCACGCCCCGTGCTCGCTCCAACACGGCCAGCGTGTGACGTCGGCGCCGCTGGCGGTGCTCGCCCGGCTCGGCTTCGCCGTGCGGCCGGTCGAGGACGCGCACCTGTGCTGCGGTGCCGCCGGCACCTACCACCTGCTGCAACCGGAGATATCGGCCGAGCTTGGCAGGGGCAAGGCCGGGCGCCTGTGCGACAGCGGCGCCGAGGTCATCGCGACCTCCAACCTGGGCTGCGCGCTGCAACTGCGCCGATTCGCGGACCGCCCGGTGGTGCATCTGGTCGAACTCGTCGACTGGGCAACCGGCGGCCCGCTGCCCGCGGCGCTTGTGCCACCGCGTCCCGGGCACTGAAATGGTTCCACTGGCTTCGCAAACGTTCTACCATTCCAGCGTTGCCATGCTCATCCGACGAACGACGAGGAACACGACCCCATGAACCGACCGCGGCTTGGACTCATCATCACGCTCATCGCCGGCGCCGCCGTGCTGCGGCTGCTGCCGCACCCGCCGAACGTCGCGCCGATCGCGGCGATGGCCCTGTTCGCCGGGGCGCACTTCGTGGATCGCAGGTGGGCATTCGCCGTGCCGTTAGTCGCCTTGCTGGCGACCGACCTCATCCTCGGCCTGCATGCCACGATGCCGTTCGTGTACGGTGCGTTCGCGGTCACCGTCCTGATGGGCGCAAGGTTCGCTGCGCGCGCCGGCGCAGCGCCGATTGCGGCGACGGCACTCGCCAGCTCGGTGCTGTTCTTCATCGTGACGAACTTCGGCACCTGGCTAGTGGAGGGGCTCTATCCGCATACCGCCGCGGGGCTCGCCGCCTGCTACGTCGCAGCGCTGCCGTTCTTCCAGTTCACCCTGGCCGGCGATCTGGCCTTCACCGCGGTGCTTTTCGGTGCGATGGCGCTGGCCGAGCACCATGTCGCCGCCGTCCGGGCACCGGCCGCGACCGCCTGATCCGGCTGCGCCCGGCATTGGCTAGAAGGCGCGCCACCGGCGCGCCTTTTCATTTGCGGCGCAGTTCCAGCACCGCGGCGTCGCGGTGCAGATCGAGCTTGGACAGGAACGAATTGCCCAGCAGTACCTCGGTGGGGTGATCGCCGTCGATCACCACCGCCGGAACGTCGCGCAGTTCGATGTCTCCGACCCGCACCCGGGCCAGCTTCAGATAGAACGCGCGGGCGACGCCCGACGCCGTGCTGGTCGCGCCTTCGGTGCCGTCGACCTTGTACGCGAGCCCGAGCCGCCGGGCCTGCAGCCGGTTCATGGCCACGGTCGTGGCGCCCGTGTCGACCAGGAAGCGCACCGGGTAGCCGTTGATGAGGCCGTCGGTGAAATACATGCCCTGGGCGTCGGGCCAGATGCGGACCGCCTCGGCCTGCGGCGGCGCGGCGAAGCTGGCGCTGATCCGCTCGCCGAGGCGGAAGGTGCGGCGGCGGCCGTCGATTTCCAGAATCGCCTGATGCGCGTCGGCGGCGATCAGGCGCACGCCCTCGGGGGAGGCCTGGCCGGCGCTGAGCATGCGCGTGCGCCCATCGATGTTGACCACCGCGCGATCCTTGAACAGTGCCTCGATGCTGATCCGCTCGGCGGCGGCCGGGCATGCGGCCCAGGCGCCGATTACGGAGGCCAGGCAAAGCGTCCGGGCGATGCGCGTGCGGGTCATGGAGCCGGCGGTTCCTCGCGGTGCGGCGCCGATTCTAGCAGAGCGTCGGCACTGCGGTGCTTGACAGCGCGAAACCCGAACCGCTACCAATAGCGCCGCGACGGACGACCGAGGAACGCACTGATGGCCGAATCCCAGACCTATCCGGTACCGGCGGACACCGCGGCACGCACGCACGTGACGCCGGAACGCTATGCCACGGAGTACCGGCGATCGATCGAGGACTCCGACCGCTTCTGGGACGAACAGGCGCGCGCCTTCGTCACCTGGTCCAAGCCCTGGGCCCGGGTGCAGCAGTGGGAATTCCACGGTGCGAACATCCGCTGGTTCGAGGGCGCCGAGCTGAACGTCGCCTACAACTGCCTGGATCGCCACCTCGGCGAGCGCGGCGATCGCGTGGCCATCGTCTGGGAAGGCGATCATCCGGGCGAGGATCGCAGGCTCACCTACCGCCAGCTCCACGACGAGGTCTGCCGGTTCGCCAACGCGCTCAAGGCGCGCGGCGTCGCCAAGGGCGACCGGGTGGCAATCTACATGCCGATGATCCCGGAGGCGGCGGTGGCGATGTTGGCCTGCGCGCGCATCGGCGCGGTGCACTCGGTGGTGTTCGGCGGGTTCTCGCCCGACGCGCTGCGCGACCGCATCCTCGACTGCGACTGCCGCATCGTGATCACGGCCGACGAGGGGCTGCGAGGCGGCCGCACCGTGCCATTGAAAGCCAATGCCGACAGGGCGATCGCTGAATGTCCGAACGTTGCCACCGTCATGGTGGTGCGCCGGACCGGCAACCACGTCGACTGGCATCCCGGCCGCGACTGCTGGTACCACGAGGCGATTGCCGCGGCGGCACCGGACTGCCCGGCAGTACCGATGTCCGCCGAGGATCCGCTGTTCATCCTCTATACCTCGGGTTCCACCGGAAAGCCCAAGGGGGTCCTGCATACCTCCGGCGGCTACCTCGTCTACGTCGCCATGACCCACCGCTACGTGTTCGACTATCGCGACGGCGACGTCTATTGGTGCACGGCCGACGTCGGCTGGGTGACCGGGCACTCCTACATCGTCTACGGCCCGCTCGCCAACGGTGCCACGACGCTGATGTTCGAGGGCGTGCCGACGTGGCCGGATCCCGGCCGCTTCTGGCAGGTCATCGACAAGCACCGGGTGAATATCTTCTACACCGCGCCGACGGCGCTGCGTTCGCTCATGGGCCTGGGCGAGGAACACGTCACGCGGCACGCGCGCAGCAGCCTGCGGCTGCTGGGCAGCGTCGGCGAGCCGATCAACCCCGAGGCCTGGGAGTGGTACCACCGCGTGGTCGGCGAGCGACGCTGCCCGATCGTGGACACCTGGTGGCAGACGGAGACGGGCGGCGCGCTGATCACGCCGCTGCCGGGGGCGACGCCGCTCAAGCCGGGGTCGGCGACCCGGCCGTTCTTCGGCGTGGAACCGGCGCTGCTGGACGAGCACGGAAACGAGATTGCGGGAGCCGGCCGCGGCGCACTGGTGCTCAAGCGCTCATGGCCGGGCCAGATGCGCACCGTCTACGGCGATCACCAGCGCTTCGTCGACACCTATTTCAAGGCCTATCCCGGGTATTACTTCACGGGCGACGGGGCGCGCCGGGACGAGGACGGGTACTACTGGATCACCGGACGCATCGACGACGTCATCAACGTCTCCGGGCACCGCCTGGGGACCGCGGAGATCGAGAGCGCGCTGGTGTTGCACCCGGCGGTGGCCGAGGCGGCGGTGGTGGGCTATCCGCATCCGGTGAAGGGGCAGGGCATCTACGCCTACGTCACGCTCATGAGCGGCATCGAGGCGTGCGAGGCATTGCGGCACGAACTGGTGCAGCACGTACGCGCGGAGATCGGCGGATTCGCGGCGCCGGACGTCATCCAGTGGGCCCCGGGCCTGCCCAAGACACGATCGGGCAAGATCATGCGGCGGATCCTGCGCAAGGTCGCCGAGAACGAACTCGGCAACCTGGGCGATACCTCGACCCTGGCCGATCCTGGCGTGGTCGACGATCTGGTCCGCAACCGTGCGAACCGCTGAGCCCGCAAGGGCAGGGCGCCGATGATCATCATCCTGCGTCCGGACGTGGACAAAAGCGATCCGGGTTATCTGAAGCTGGTCGCGTACCTGCAGGGCCTGCCGAACGTCACGCATCGGGTGCATGACATCGCCGGCACGCAGCGTTCGGTCACCGAAATCTACCTCATCGGCAACACCGCGGCGCTGAATCAGGCCGACATCGAGAGTTTCGACGTCGTCGAGCAGGTGGTGCGGGTCTCGCGCGAGTACCGCGTGCTCGGCCGGCACCGCGGCGATCCGCGCGCCAGCGGGTTCACGTACAACGGCGTGGAGTTCAGCCAGGACACCCTGCATGTGTTCGCGGGCCTGTGCGCCGTGAGCACCCCGGCGCACGTCGAGGCGATGCTGCGCTCGCTGCGCGATGCCGGCCAGGTGTGCACGCGGATGGGGGCCTACAAGCCGCGCACCAGCCCGTATGCCTTTCAGGGTCACGGCAGGCAGTGCCTGCCGTACGTGTTCGATCTCGCCGGCAAGTACGGGATCCGGGTGATCGCGATGGAGATCACGCACGAGTCGCACGTGGAGGAGGTGCATGCCGCACTCGAAGCCACGGGACGCGCGACCGGCGTCATGCTGCAGATCGGCACGCGCAACACCCAGAATTTCGAGCTATTGAAGATCGTCGGCCGCCAGCGCGAGTTCCCGGTGCTGTTCAAGCGCGGCTTCGGCATCTCGCTGGAGGAATCTCTCAACGCCGCGGAGTACCTCGCCAGCGAGGGCAATCGCAACGTGGTGTTCTGCCTGCGCGGCATGAAGACCAACCTCGGCGATCCTCACCGCAACATGGTCGACTTCACCCATATCCCGGTGGTCAAGCGCCTGACGCGCATGCCGGTGGCCGTCGATCCGTCGCACTCCGTGGGCACGCGCGAGCGATCCAGCGACGGCATCCTGGACATCATGCATGCGACCGCGCAGGGCGTGGTGGCGGGTGCGAACCTGGTATTGGTCGATTTTCACCCGGAGCCGGAGCGCGCGTTGGTGGATGGCCCGCAGGCGCTGACGCTGGCCGAGCTCGAATGGTTTCTGGACGACGTGCGGATTGCGCGCGGTGCCTACGAAGCCCGTCGCCGCAGGCAGGCCCAGGCCCGCGGCTGATCCGCATGCGTCGCCGTCAGGGGGTGTGGCTGCCGGCGCGCTCCAGTACCCCGCCGAGGCACTCGGGCGCCCAGTGCAGGCGAGCCCAGTCCAGCAGTTCGCCGGGCGGTGCGCGTGCGAGTTGCGCCGGCGGGTGCTGGCCGAGCATGGCGAGCGCGACGCGCATGACGCGCCCGGGGTCCGCGCCGGCAATCGGCGGCGCGCGGTTCTGCTTGCTGAGTTTTTTGCCGTCGATCCCGAGGATCACCGGCACATGGGCAAAGGCGGGCGGGTCGCAACCGAGCGCACGGTGGATGTGGATCTGCGCAGCGGTGGTGTCGATGAGATCCGCGCCGCGAACCACGTGCGAAATGCGCTGCCAGGCGTCGTCGACGCTCACGGCGAGGTTGTAGGCCCAAAGTCCGTCGGCGCGGCGCAGGACGACATCGCCGGTGACCGCGCCGATTGAAATCGTCCGTGGCCCCTGGAAGCGGTCGAGGAACTCCACCGACGGGACCTCGATCCGCAGCCGCACGGCGCGTGCGCTACGCCCGGGCGCAAGGCCGTCGCGGCAGGTGCCTGGATAGGGTGCGCCGCTCAGTTCGCGGCGCGTACAGCCGCAGGGGTAGGCCAGGCCACGATTGCGCAGCGCATCGAGCGCAAGCATGTATGCCTCAGCCCGGGTCGACTGGCGCAGCACCGGCTCATCCCAATGCAGGCCAAGGAATTCCAGGGTTCGCAGGATGGCATCTGCCGCGCCGGGCCGTTCGCGGGGAGGGTCGATGTCTTCGATACGTACCAGCCACGCGCCGCCGTGGCGGCGCGCATCCAGCCAGCTGGCCAGTGCGGCGACCAACGATCCCAGGTGCAGCGGACCGGTCGGGGACGGGGCGAATCGCCCGCGATACGGGCGTGCCCGTTGCTCGCCATCAAGCGCTGCGCCCGCGGTCAGGCGCGCTGCTTCTCGCGGATCTCGTCCAGGGTCTTGCAGTCGATGCAGAGCGTCGCGGTCGGCCGGGCTTCCAGGCGCTCGACGCCGATTTCCACGCCGCAGACCTCGCAGTAACCGTAGTCGCCCGAATCGAGGGCACCGAGCGATTCGTTGATCTTCTTGATCAGCTTGCGTTCCCGATCGCGGGTGCGCAGTTCCAGGGCGAATTCCTCCTCCTGGGTGGCGCGATCGTTCGGATCGGGAAAATTGCTCGCGTCGTCCTGCATGTGGTGCACGGTCCGATCGACCTCTTCCATCAGTTCCTGCCGCCAGGCGGTCAGGATCTGCCGGAAGTGGGTGACCTGATCGGTGTTCATGTACTCTTCGTGCTCGCCGCGCCGGTAGGGCTGGAAATCGCGGTACCCCTCCAGCGGCGAACGGGCACCCGGCACACGATTGGACTTGCCGGGGGGGCGGCCGGGTGCAGCGGGCTTTGCTGCCGCAGGCCTTGACGCAGGACGCGGGGCCGCGGGGCGTGAAGCCGTCGCCTTGGGTTCCACTGCCGCCGCGACCGCAGGGGCGGGTGCAGCAGGCTTGGCGGCCGGCGCCGGCTCCGCTGCCGGCCGGGCCTGCGCGGCGCGCGGCGCGGATTCCGCCTTGGCGCGCGCGGCGGGCTTGGCTGCCTTGGCCGGGGCCGGCTTCTTCGCGACCTTCTTGCGCGCAGCCGGGGGGGATTTCTTCTTGTCCGCGGTGCGTGCCGCCTTGGCCTTCACGGCGCTGCTCCTGGCTTTCTTGGGCGCCACTTTTACGCGCTTTTTCTCGGCTTTCCGCTTCCCGGACACCTGCGTGGACTCCATGGGCTAGCGCAAATAGGCGCGCATTATTACCGGAATGATCCGGGCGGTGCAATAAATCGTCCGCGCCCGGCCGCGACGGGACCGGTCATGGCAGATCCACGCGTGCCGCCGGCTGCCAGCCGGCGGCACGGTGCTCGGCCACGATCGTCGGATAGGTACCCCCGCGGACGTTGAACTGCGCGCTCAGGCGCGCGAAGCGGGGCGCACAGGCAGCGACGACATCGTCGAGGATGTCGTTGGTTACCGCCTCGTGGAACACGCCGCGGTCCCGGAAAGACCAGATGTACAGCTTGAGCGACTTCAACTCGATGCAAAGGCGTTCCGGGATGTACTCCAGGGTCATCCTCGCGAAATCGGGCTGTCCGGTCTTGGGGCACAGGCAGGTGAATTCGGGGATATCGATGCGGATCACGTAGTCGCGCCCGGGTGCCGGATTGGCGAAGGTTTCGAGATCGCGGCTTGGCTGGCTGGGCATGTTGGCTGGCGCATGGCGCGGGCGGAAAAATCGGGCGCGCACCATACCACAGCGCGCCGGCCGGCGGAGCGCACGATGACGCAGAATCGCCGGATTGCGCGCCACGCGGCCGGCTGCCGCGGCGGCGGGGTGAAAAGGGTTTTTTCGCCGCGGCGCAATCCTGTATCCTCCGCGGCCATGCGGCTTTCCAAGATCAAGATTTCCGGATTCAAGTCCTTCGTCGACAGCACGATCCTGTCCCTGCCCGGCAACCTGACCGGCGTGGTGGGGCCGAACGGTTGCGGCAAGTCCAACATCATCGACGCCATCAACTGGGTGATGGGCGAGTCGTCCGCCAAGCACCTGCGCGGCGAGTCGATGGCGGACGTCATCTTCAATGGCTCAAATACCCGCAAGCCCGTTGGCCAGGCCAGTGTCGAGATCGTATTCGACAACGGCGACGGCGCACTGGGTGGCCAGTACGCGTCCTACGCGGAGATTGCGATCAAGCGCACGCTCGCGCGCGACGGCGTATCGACCTACTGGCTCAACGGCGTACGTTGCCGGCGCAAGGACATCACCGACATGTTCCTGGGCACCGGCGTGGGCGCACGCAGCTATTCCGTCATCGAACAGGGGACGGTGAGCCGGGTGGTCGAGGCCCGGCCCGAGGAATTGAGGGTTTTCCTCGAGGAAGCCGCCGGGATATCGAAATACAAGGAACGGCGGCGCGACACTGAGAACCGCATCCGCCACACGCGCGAAAATCTGGAGCGGCTGACCGACATCCGTGACGAACTCTCCCGGCAGATCGGCCACCTGGAGCGGCAGTCCAAGGCGGCGGCCAGGTACCAGGAACTCAAGGTCGAGGAACGGCGGGTGCAATCGGCGCTGCTCGCGGTGCGTTGGCGCGACGTCGATGCCGCGGCACGTGCACAGGGGCAGGGGGTGCAGCGCGCGCAGACCGACGTCGATGCCGCGACCGCAGACCTGCGCAGCGTGGAGACCGCCATGGTCCGGCTGCGCGAGGATCAGGTCCGCGCGACCGAGGAATTCAACCAGCGCCAGGGCGAGTTCTACCGAATCGGAGCCGAGATTTCCCGTACCGAGCAGGCCCTCCGGCACGCCGAGGAACGGCGCGAGCAGTTGCGTCGCGATATCGCCCAGGTCCGAGCGGACGCGGCCGCCGCGCGCGATCACGTGGCGAGTGACGAACGCGGTGCGCGGGATCTGGCTGCCCAGCTCCAGGCGAGCGAACCGCAAGCCGCCGCCGCGGGGGCGGAGGAGCGCGAGTCGCACCAGCACCTGGATCAGTGTGAGCAGCGGATGCAGGCGTGGCAGCAGGAATGGGACGCCTTCAATGCGCAGGCGGCGGCTGCAATGCAGGCCCAGCGGCTGCAGGAAGCGCGCGTGGAGCATCTGCAGCAGGATATCGGTGACGCGGAAAAGCGGATCACCACCCTGCACGGCGAAATGCAGGGCCTGCGGCCGGACGAGCTCGCGGCGCGCGTGGATGCATTCGATGCCGAGCTGGCGACCCTGACGCAGGCGCACGCCGAGGGCACGCGCGCGCAAGACGAACGTTCCGCCCGCCTGCAGGCGCACCGGCAGGCCATGGACGCCTGGGCTACCGACTCGGACCGGCTTCGCGAGCGCGAGCGAGCACTCGGGGCCCGCTGTGCGTCGCTGGAAGCGTTGCAGCAGGCGGCGATGAGCCAGAACCTCGACGCCCTGGGTTCCTGGCTCGCCGCCCGCGGCCTGGCGGACGCCAAGCGGCTGGCGCAGCTCGTGGAAGTCGACAGCGGTTGGGAAGTCGCGATGGAAGCGGCGGTACGGTTGCCGCTCGATACGCTCTGCGTGGACGGGGTCGACGCCGTGCTGGAGCGCTGCGACGAACGGCCGGGCGGGCGGGTCAGCTTCATCGAGCGCAATGCCCCCGCCCCGGCCGATGGCTGGATCGCGGCCGCCGGGCCGGCGCTGCGCGATCGCGTTCGCGCTCCGGCGGTCGTGCACGAGCTGCTCGCCGGTGTGTACGCCGCGCAGGATCAGGCCGAGGCGCGTGCGATCCGGGACCGGCTCGGGCCTGGAGAATGCGTCGTCGTCCGCGACGGCACCGTCCATGGTCGCGGTTGGGCGCGGCTGGCGGCGGCGAGCGCCGTGGCCGACAGCGTATTGGCGCGGGAACGCGAACTGGGCGCGGCGAGCGCCGAGCTTCGTGAACTGCAGGCGCAGATCGCCGGGCGGGTCGAAGCGCTCGCGCGCCTGCGCGAGGAAGCCGGGACGCTGCAGGAGGAACTGTCGGCGCAGGCGATCGAGTTGCGTGGCATGGACTCCCGCCGCGGCGCCCTGCAGGCGGATCTCGCCTCCACGCGCGCGCGCCACGAGCACGTGAGCCAGCGAAGGACCCGCATCGAGGAAGAACTCGCCCAGCTCGGCGAACAACTCGACATGGATCGCGAATCGCTAGACGACACCCGTCGCGTCCTGGGTCATGCGCGCGGATCGTCGGCCGACCTGTCGCAGCGACGCGCCGGTCTCGAGCATGCGCGCGAGGGTCTGCGCCAGTCGCTGCAACAGGCTCGCGATCGGTGGCGCCGCGCGCACGATGCGATGCACGCGATAGCGCTGCGGCAGGAGACCCTGCGATCCCAGCGTTCGGCGCTGGAGCGCAACGCCGAGCGCCATCAGGAACGGGTTCGCCAGCTCGAAGGGCGTGCCGCGGAAATCGAGCAATCGCTCGGTGCCGCGGATTCGCCTATCGACGGCCACCGCATGGATCTGGAACGGCAGTTCGTCGAGCGTGGTTCCAGCGAGTCCCGGCTCGGGGACGCGCGCCGACGGCTCGAGGACATCGACGCCGAACTGCGTGCCCAGGACGCTGGGCGCGCGGCGGCCGAACAGGCGCTCCAGGCGCGACGCGCCGATTTTGAGCGCATCCGCATGGAACTGCATGGGCTGAACGTGCGCATGCAGGACCTGGCCGAGCAGGCCCGTGCCGCGGATCTCGACATCGCCAGCGCCGCGGCAGGGCTCGCGCCGGACGCGGACGAGGCGCAGTGCCGGGCCGATCTGGAATCGATCGAGCGCCGAGTGGCACGCCTGGGGGCGATCAACCTGGCGGCCATCGAGGAGTTCGCCCAGGTCAGCGAACGCAAGGCCTACCTCGACAACCAGCATGCGGATCTCACCGAGGCTTTGAATACACTCGAAGAAGCCATCCGCAAAATCGACCGCGAGACGCGCACCCGCTTCAAGGAGACCTACGACAAGGTCAATGGCGGGCTGCAGCAGATTTTCCCCGTGCTGTTTGGCGGTGGCCACGCCTACCTGGAGATGACGGGCGAGGATCTGCTCGAGACCGGCGTGGCGGTGATGGCGCGCCCGCCGGGCAAGCGCAACAGCACCATCCACCTGCTGTCGGGCGGTGAGAAGGCCCTGACCGCATTCGCCCTGATCGTCGCCATTTTCGATCTGAACCCGGCGCCGTTCTGCCTGCTCGACGAGGTCGATGCGCCGCTTGACGACACGAACGTGCAGCGCTTCTGCGATCTCATCAAGTCGATGGCCGGGCGCGTTCAGTTCCTGTTCGTCACGCACAACAAGATCACGATGGAACTCGCGGACCAGCTGATCGGCGTGACCATGCAGGAGCCCGGGGTGTCCAGGCTCGTTGCGGTCAACGTCGAGGAAGCGGTGCAGATGGCTGCCATCGCGTGATCCGTGGGCCGCACTCCGGCCGGAACCGCAGCGGCGAACCCCATCACCGATGCTCAGCCTGCGACTGGTACTCATCGCAATCAGCGTGGTGCTGATTGCGGTACTTTGGATCCGGGGCGCCCGTCGATCGGCCGCGCGCCGCTACCGCTACGTCAAGCAGCCGGGGCGCCCCGGCCGTCGACGCCGGGAACGGCTGTCGGCTGCGGAGGATCACCTTGACGCCGTGGAGGCGTTGGCCGAGTCGGCCGGCGCGGTGCCCGATGCGCCGCAGGAAGACGCCGATACGATCGCCCGCAGCGCACCCGAAGCACCGGTGCAACGCGGGCGGCCCGCCGATGCGCAGCTCGAACTGGGGTTCGATGCGCAATTCCCCGGGCCTGCGGTGCAGGAATCCGAGCCGTCGCCGCAGGCCATGGTGCTGTTCGTCGAAGTGGATGAACCGCGGCGGATCCGCGGAACGGATCTCGTGGAAGCGCTGGAATCGGTCGGTCTGCAGTACGGGGATCTGGGCGCCTTCCATCATCACGGCATCGGCCAGTTGCGTTCGGTACAGCCGATATTCAGTGTCGCAAACATGTTCGAACCCGGCACGATCGATCCGGCGCGGTCCGCCGAACTGGCGACCCTCGGCGTGGTGCTGATCCTGCAATTGCCGGCGCCGGTCGATGCGACGGTTGCATTCGAGCTGATGCTCAACACGGCGCAGCGGCTGGCGGAAATCCTCGACGGCACAGTGCGTGACGATCGCCACCTGCGCATGACCCCCGAGCGGATTGCGGCGCTGCGTGCCGCGACCGCGCCGCGCAGGCGATGAGCGCGGCATCCCCGCAGGCCGCGCACCGCGTCGAGGAACTGCGCCGGCGAATCGAGGAGCACAACTACAGCTATTACGTGCTCGACGCCCCGACGATTTCCGACGCCGAGTTCGATCGCCTGCTGCGCGAGCTGGAGGATCTCGAGCGCGACCACCCTGAATTGATCACGGCTCAATCGCCGACCCAGCGCGTCGGCGCCGCGCCCTCGGAGGCTTTCGCGCAGACCCGCCATGGCGTGCCGATGCTGTCCCTGTCCAATGCGTTCGACAGCGACGACATGGAGGCATTCGATCGACGCGTCCGCGAGCGGCTCGGCGCCGAATCGGTCGGCTATGTTGCCGAGACCAAGCTCGACGGGCTGGCAATCAACCTGGTTTATCGCGACGGCCTCCTGGCGCAGGCCGCGACACGCGGGGATGGCGAACGCGGAGAGGACGTGACCGCCAACGTGCGTACGATCCGGGCGGTCCCGCTGCGGTTGCGCAGCGGGGCACCGAGAGTGCTGGAAGTGCGTGGAGAAATCTTCATGCCTCGTGCCGGATTCGAACGCCTCAACGCGGAGCAGTCCGCGGCCGGCGGGCGCTCGTTCGCCAATCCGCGCAACGCCGCGGCCGGCAGCCTGCGCCAGCTCGATCCAACCATCACCTCGCGCCGGCCGCTGAGGTTGTTCTGCTACGGGATCGGCCTGCTGGAAGGCGCTGCCGCGCCGGCGACGCATTCGGCCGTCCTGCACTGGCTGCGCGCGCTCGGGCTGCCGGTGTCACCGCTGACCCGGGTCGTGGAGGGGCTGGCCGGATGCCTGGCGTTCCATGCCGAGCTCGCCGCGCGCCGGGCGTCGCTGGGCTACGACATCGACGGCGCGGTCTTCAAGGTCGATTCGCTCGCCGACCAGGACCGGCTCGGCACCCTGGCGCGCGCGCCGCGCTGGGCCATCGCCTACAAGTTTCCGCCGGACGAGGCACGGACGGTGGTGCGGGCGATCGACGTGCAGGTCGGGCGGACCGGCGTGTTGACGCCGGTCGCGCGCCTGGCGCCGGTGTTCGTCGGCGGAGCCACGGTCACCAACGCCACGTTGCACAACGAAGCCGAGGTGCACCGCAAGGATGTGCGCGTGGGCGACACGGTAATCGTGCGCCGCGCCGGCGACGTCATCCCGGAGGTGGTCGGCATCGTGCCCGAGCACCGGCCGGACGGGGCGGCGCCATTCCGGATGCCGGAAGCCTGCCCGGAGTGCGGATCGGCGGTCGAACGGGTCGAGGGCGAGATCGCGCTGCGCTGCACCGGTGGGCTGGTGTGCCCGGCGCAGCGCGAACAGGCCGTCCTGCACTTCGCCGCGCGCCGGGCGATGGATATCGACGGACTGGGCGAGAAAATCGTCGAGCAATTGGTGGAGAAGGGATTGGTCCGTGAAGTCCCGGACCTGTATGGCCTGCGGCTCGAGGCGCTCGCGGCGCTGGATCGCATGGGCACGAAATCGGCCGAGAATCTGATTGAAGCGATCGGCCGCAGCCGCGCGACGACGCTCCCCCGGTTCCTGTTCGCGCTCGGGATCGCCGACGTCGGCGAGGCGACCGCGGCGACCCTGGCGCGCCACTTCGGAACGCTCGAGGCGATCATGGCGGCCGATGCACCGGCATTGGAAACCGTGCCGGACGTGGGCCCGGTGGTGGCATCCCAGGTAACGGCGTTCTTCTCCTCCGCGCGCAATCGCGATGTCGTCCGCCGGCTGGTCGAGGCCGGCGTGCACTGGCCGCCGGTCCAGTCCGATTCGCCTGCGGCGCGGCCGTTCGCGGGGCGGACCTACGTGATCACCGGTACGCTGCAGTCGATGACGCGGGACGAGGCCCGCGATCGGCTGATCGCGTTGGGAGCAAGGGTGTCAGGATCGGTTTCGCGCCGGACGACCGCCGTAATCGTCGGCGCGGATCCGGGGTCCAAGGCGGACAAGGCCGTGGAATTGGGCGTTCCGATCCTGGACGAGTCGGGGTTCATCCGCATGATCGCCCCCCGGGAGGGCGGTTGATACGTGCGTGCGCCTGCCTTCGTCAACCCGCGTATTGTTCGACGCGATTGCGACCGAGCTGCTTGGCCTGGTACAGGGCGGCATCGGCCTTCTTGAGCAGTTCGTTCGGAAGCTCGCCTTCGTCCAGCATGCTCACGCCGGCGCTCAGGGTCAGCGGCACGATCTGATCCTCGACCACCAGCGCGATGCGCTCGACCGCCGCGCGGATCCGCTGCGCTAGAAGCATGGCGCCGAACAGCTCGGTGCTGGTCAGCACCACCGCGAATTCCTCGCCGCCGTAGCGGAACACGATGTCGCTGCGGCGGATGCAATCCTGGACGCAGGCGGCCACCCGGCGCAGCGCTTCGTCGCCGACGACGTGCCCGTAGCGGTCATTGATCGACTTGAAATGATCGATGTCTATCATGATGAAGGACAGCGCCTTGTGATGCCGGTGCGCCAAGTCGACCTCGCGTTGCAGAGCGGCGTCCAGCGCCGCGCGGTTGCTGATGCCCGTCAGCGGATCGGTGACCGCCTGCGCCAGGGCGCGGCGGTAGAGAAAGGCGTTGCGCAAGGGGTAGAACAGGCCGACCAGCATGGACTCGGCGGCGCGGGCGTCGGTATCGGTCAGCGGCGCGTCGCGCCAGATCGTCACGTGCCCCAGTGAATGAGTGGCGAGCACGATGTCGTAGTCGATCGAGTATTGGGCACGCTGTCCGAGCATGCAGGACACGCGTTCCGCGCCGTTCTCGAACCCCAGGCCTTCGTGTGGGACGATGTCGCGCAGATGGATGCTGAACAGCTCGATCAGCCGATCGATGTCGAGCGTGGTCTGCAGCGCATTGGTCAGCTCCAGCGTACGCCGCTCCAGATCGAGCTGGGACGAGGATCTGGCCGGATGGCGGCCAGGGCCGGAGGCTGTGGATTCGCTTCCCATACCTTCATCGCCGTGGCGACGTAGTGCGAATGAGGCGTTCATATCCTGCCGGTCCGTGCGTGGATGTCGGCAGAAAGATGCGATTAGTATGCCAGCTTACGGCCATGTGTTGTGCGCCGATAGCGAAACAATCGTCAACGGTATGATTCCTATCGGTTGGCGCGCCGTCGCGCGGCGCTGCGCGAGGCCCCGGACCGGTGCGCGTGGGGCGTTGGAACCGCGAGCGCCGGCCGTGGGCGACGGAAACTTGACGCACTCGCGCCACCGCTGCCGCCGCTTCGGACGGTCAACTGTGTGCCGGGAGCGCCAGGGTGCGGCCGTGGACTCCCGCGCTGTCGGCGCCGCACAGATAGAGGTAGGCCGGTGCGGCGCGCGCCGGTGTCGGCCAGCGGTCGGCGGCCTCGCCGGGAAAGGCCGCGCGCCGCAACGCCGTGACGTGCGGACCGGGGTCGATACAGTTCACGCGCGGCCGGCCGGCCGCCGCGGATTCATCCGCGAGCGTACGTGCGAATGCGGTCAGGCCCGCCTTGGCGGCGGCATAGGGCCCCCAGTAGGCCCGACCGCGATCGACCCGGCCGTCGACGCTGAAAACCACGGTCGGGTCGGCGGACTTGTCGAGCAGCGGCAGCAGGTTCTGCACCAGCATGAAGGCCGAGTTCAGGTTCACGTGCAACACGCGGCCCCACTGCACGGGATCGAGCAAGGCGATCGGAGCGAGCGCGCCGAGCGTGGCGGCGTTGACGACCAGGCCGTCGAGGTGGCCGAACTCGCTGGCGAGCGTCTCGGCGAGACGTTCGTAATCCGGGTAGGCGGCCGAGGCGAAGTCCAGCGCCAGGATGGCAGGCGTCGGTGCGTCGGCGGCGCGGAGTTCGTCGTATACACGTTCCAGCGGGCGGGACTGGCGCGCGAGCAGTACCACGGTCGCCCCGGCGCGCCCGAGCGCGAGCGCGGCTGCCCGGCCAATTCCGGTGCTGGCGCCGGTGACCAGGATGGTGCGTCCGGCGACCGCGGCCGCGGTCGGCCGATAGCCGTCCGGATCGAACGCCAGCCCCGCCGCGTCCGGACTCAGGCCCATGTGCGTTGCAGGATGGTGTCGCGACCGGCGCCTTCGGGCGACGGCACGGGAAAGTCGCGCGTGAAGTGCAGTCCGCGGCTCTCCCGGCGCATGAGCGCGCAGGCGATGATCGTTTCGGCGACCTGCACGAGATTGCGCAATTCGAGCAGGTCGTTGCCGACGCGGAAATTGCCGTAGTACTCGGCTATCTCGGCCTTGAGAAGTTCGACCCGCGCCCGCGCCCGCAGCAGCCGCTTGGTGGTGCGGACGATGCCCACGTAGTCCCACATGAACCGGCGCAGTTCATCCCAGTTGTGCGAGACCACGATTTCCTCGTCCGAGTCCGTCACCTGGCTTTCGTCCCACGGAGACAGGCGCGGCGGGGCGGGCAGATCGACCAGGGCGGCCCGGATGTCCGCGGCGGCTGCGGCGCCGATCACCAGGCATTCGAGCAGCGAATTCGATGCCATGCGGTTGGCGCCGTGCAACCCGGTGCAGGCGGCCTCGCCGATCGCGTAGAGCCCGGCCATCGAAGTGCGCCCGTTCAGGTCGGTCATCACCCCCCCGCACAGGAAGTGGGCGGCGGGAACCACCGGGATCGGGCCCTGGGTGATGTCGAAGCCGAACTCCAGGCAGCGCCGGTGAACATTCGGAAAGTGCTCGCGAATGAAATCCGCGGGCTTGTGGCTGATGTCCAGCAGCACGTGTTCGCTGCCCAGGCGCTTCATTTCGTGGTCGATGGCCCGCGCCACGATGTCGCGCGGGGCGAGCTCGCCGCGCGGGTCGAAACGTTGCATGAACGGGCTGCCATCGGGCAGCAGCAGGCGCGCGCCTTCGCCGCGCAGGGCCTCGGAGATGAGAAAGGACTTGGCGCGCGGGTGGTACAGGCAGGTGGGGTGGAACTGGACGAACTCCATGTTCGCGACCCGGCAGCCGGCACGCCACGCCATGGCGATGCCGTCACCGGTGGCGACGTCAGGATTGCTCGTATAGAGGTAGACCTTGCCCGCGCCGCCGCTGGCGATGACGACCACCCGGGCGCCCATGGTCCGCACTCGCCGGGTCCGGCGGTCGTACACGTAGATGCCGTAGCAGCGGTTGGCGTCCGCGCCGGCGCGTCTGCCGGTGATGAGATCGATGGCCGCATGATGCTCGAACAGCGCGATCGCGCCATGCGCCCGCACCCGCCTTTCCAAGGTCGTCTCGATCGCGCGCCCGGTCGCGTCGGCCGCGTGGACGACCCTGCGGTGCGAGTGGCCGCCTTCGCGGGTCAGGTGGACCTCGGCCGCGCCCTCGGCGTTCACCGTCATGGTGAACGGCACGCCCTGGTCGATCAGCCATTGCACCCGTTCGCGCCCCCGGCGGACGATGAAATCCACGACGTCCGGCCGGCACAGGCCGGCTCCGGCATCGAGGGTGTCGGCCACGTGCGACTCGATCGAATCGGCACTGTCGAACACCGCCGAGACACCGCCCTGGGCGTACAGCGTGGAGCTCTCGGCCAGATCGCTCTTGGAAACCACCGCGACGCTCGCGGCATCCGCGAGGTTGAGCGCGAGCGTCAGTCCCGCCGCGCCGCTGCCGATTACGATGACGTCGAAATTGAGCTGGTCAGACATGCCTGAACGATTGATATAATCCCCGCGGCCTCGACGCGAGCCGCGTACGCGAACTTATCCGATTCCACATGGTCTACCCACGTCACAGTGCGCCGAGCGGCGTTGGCGGGTCGGGAGTACCTGAGCCCGGCGCCAAGCGAGCCGGCCTGCCGCGCAACGCCCGGGAACGGGCCGACCTCGGCACGTCGAGCTTCGGGCGCGACGCACTGGTCGATGAGCCGAGGGACGGCACCGCGCGCATCATACTAGGAGATTGCCCGGATGGGCGATAACGGCGCGGACAAAGAACTGGTCGCGAGGGTTCTGCGCGGTGACAAATCGGCATTCGACCTTCTGGTGCTCAAGTATCAGCATCGGATCGTGAAGCTCGTAGGCAGATACGTTCGCGATCCCCATGACGCAATGGACGTCGCTCAGGAGGCGTTTCTCAAGGCTTACCGGGCACTGGCGAGCTTTCGCGGCGACAGCGCCTTCTATACCTGGCTCTACCGCATTGCCATCAATACCGCGAAGAATCACCTGGTGATGATCGCGCGGCGCCCCATCGAGGTCGAGACCCAGAACGCCGACGGCGAAGAGGAGATCGACCTGGAAGAGTCCCAGCGGGACAACAGCACCCCTGAACACCTGCTGCTGGCCGACGAAATCCAACGCACGATCCTCGACGCCATCGACAGCCTTCCCGAGGACCTGCGCATGGCCATCAACCTGCGCGAGGTCGAGGGCATGAGCTACGAGGATATCGCCCAGGTCATGGACTGCCCCATCGGAACGGTGCGCTCGCGGATCTTCCGTGCGCGCGAAGCGATCGACAGGCGGCTCGAGCCGCTGCTGGATTGAGGATATCGAACGTGAGCGAACAGATGCACGAGCGCCTGTCGGCGCTGATGGACGGCGAGCTGGATGACGATTCCACCGGCCGCGCGGTCGACGATCTGCTGGCCAGCCCCGGGGAACGCGGACGCTGGGCCCGCTACCACCTGATCGGCGACGCATTGCGCGGGCAGGCCGCGACGGTGCCCCCCGATTTCGCGCGGACATTGCGCGAGCGGATAGGCGCGGAGCCGACCGTCATCGGGGCGCCGCCGGCACGCCGGAGGCGCCCGGCGCTGGCGCTCGCGGCGGCGGCGGCCATCGCGGCCGTGGCGATCGTGGTGACGGATCGCAGTGAACCGACCCCGGGTGCGGGGGGCGTGGCGGTGGCCGATGCGGCTGCTGGAGCTTCCGCGCAGGTCGCAACGCCGGTCGCGGCTCGGGACGAACAAGCCGCGGCCAGGACCGTCATCGTGCCGGTTGGTCCCGAGCCCCGGTTGCCGCCGTCGCAGCTCAACGTCTATCTGGTGAATTTCAGCGAGCAGCGCACGTCGATGGGCGCACCGGGCACGATGCCGCCGTACGTCCGCCTGGTCAGCCACTCCGAATGACGACGCGGCGGAAGGCACGGGGACCGAGGGAACGGAACGCATGACCAGTACGTATTCCGCCGGCCCGAACGGGCACCGGCGCGCGCGGGGATGGCAGCGGGCGGCGTATGGCCTGGTCCTGGCTGCCGCAATGGGGTCCGCAAGAGCGGAACCGCCGGCGCCGGACGAACTTCTGATGCGAATGACCTCGGCGCTGGACTCGCGCAATTATGACGGTGTATTCGTCTACCAGCGCGGGTCGCAGACCGACAGCATGCGCATCATCCATCGTCACGATGGGCGCGGGTCGCGCGAACGGCTCTACTCGTTGTCGGGCAGCGCGCGGGAGGTGATCCGCGACGGCGAGACGGTGACCTGCATCTTTCCGGACGACCGCGCGGTCATGGTCGAGCAGGGGCGGACCAAGCGTCTGTTTCCGTCGGCATTCGTGGCACCCGCAGGCGATCTCGCCAGCAACTACGAACTCACCGTTGCCGGCGAGGATCGGGTCGCGGGGCGCTCCGCGTGGCTGGTGACCATCCGGCCGCGGACACCGGACCGCTATGGCTACCGGCTCTGGATCGACGTCGAATCCGACCTGTTGCTGAAGTCCAACGTGCTGGATCCCGGTGGCTTCGTCCTTGAACAGTTCATGTTCACCCAGTTGGACCTGCCGGCCGCGATTGCCGACGACCTCCTCAAGCCCGCCACCAGCGGCGAGGGTTTTGAACGCATCGCGCGCCAGAGCGGCCAGGAAGCGCCGCCCGTGCCGGCCGGGCAGTGGGAAGCGCGATGGCTGCCGGCCGGCTTCTCGCTGCGTGACCACGCCGATCAGCCTGTGGCCGGCAACGCCGGCCCGGTGCGTCACCTCGTCTATTCGGACGGGCTGGCGATGGTGTCGATATTCGTCGAGCCGGTCGTCGACGGCAAGCCGACGCTGCGCGGATTTTCGTCGATGGGTGCAGTGAACGCGTTCAGCACCGTCGCCGATGCCTGGCAGGTTACCGTGGTCGGTGAGGTTCCGCGCGCGACCGTGCAGCGGATCGCCACCGAGGTCGTCTTGCGCGGGAAGTGACGCCGACCGACAATATCGCCTTGCTCCTGGACGTTTTCGGCGCACACCGCGCCCTGCGCCGGCGTTCCCGGTTCGGGTGGCCGGCAAACCGGCGGACCGGAGCCATGGCCATCCGCGCACCGCGCGGCCTTACGAGATTTCCAGGAGTCCCGATGTCCCGCTTTCGCGTCATCCTCGCCTTCGTCGCGCTGCTGGCCGGCGCGCCGGCGCCGGCCGCGGTGCAGCTTCCAGACTTCGCCGACCTGTCGGCGCGCGTCAGCCCGGCGGTGGTCAATATCGGCACCACGCTGAAGCGGGGGCAGGGCCCCGCCGGCCTTCCGCCCGGCATGCAGATGCCGGATATCCCGCAGGACAGCCCGCTGTACGAATTCTTCCGCCGCTTCTTCGGCGAGGGTGGTGGGGATCCCGGGGACGTCGAGCCGCGATCCTCGCTCGGGTCGGGATTCATCATCTCGGCCGACGGGTACGTCGTCACGAACTACCACGTGATCAAGGACGCCGAGGAGATCACGGTGCGCCTGTCTGACCGGCGCGAGTTCGCCGCCAAGTTGATCGGCAGCGACGAGCGCAGCGATCTGGCGGTCCTCAAGGTCGAGGCGTCCAACCTGCCGGTGGTGCAGATAGGCGATTCGAGCAAGCTGCGGGTCGGGGAGTGGGTGCTGGCCATCGGCTCGCCGTTCGGTTTCGAGTACTCGGTCACCGCCGGAATCGTCAGCGCCAAGGGACGGAACCTGCCCAACGAAAACTACGTGCCTTTCATCCAGACCGATGTGGCGATCAATCCGGGCAATTCGGGCGGCCCGCTGTTCAACCTCGATGGCCAGGTCGTGGGCGTGAATTCCCAGATCTACAGCCGCACCGGCGGGTTCATGGGGCTGTCGTTCGCGATCCCGATGGAGGTTGCGTACAAGGTCTACGAACAACTGCGCGACAAGGGCGCCGTCACCCGCGGTTGGCTCGGCGTGCTGATCCAGGACGTCACCCGGGAACTGGCGGAGTCGTTCGGCATGGGCAAGCCGCGTGGCGCGCTGGTGTCGAAGGTGCTGCCCGACAGTCCGGCCGCCGCGGCCGGCATGCAGGCCGGCGACATCGTCGTTGCCTTCAACGACCAGCCGATCGACGTCTCCTCGGACCTGCCGCCCCTGGTCGGAAATACCAAGGTCGGCGACGACATCCCGGTCAGGGTAATCCGAAACGGCAAGGCGCAGGTCCTCAAGGTCCGGATCGGGGAATTGCCGCCTGCCGAGGAACCTTCGCGCGCCGGCGCGGACCAGACCCCGTCGACGGCGAATCTCGACCGCCGGCTGCAGGTCGAAGTCCGCGATCTCGGCGATTCGCAGCGGCGCGAACTGAATGTGGACGAGGGCGGCGTCCTCGTCGAGGACGTCAAGGACGGCCCGGCCAAGAAGGCCGGCGTCCGCCCGGGTGACGTGTTGCTTCAAATCGACAATCAGGTCGTGCGCAATGCCGCTCACCTGCGCGAGTTGACGCCGAAGCTGCCCGCGGGCAAGTCGGTGCCGCTGCTGGTACAACGGCGCGGCGGGCCGCTGTTCCTGGCGATGAAACTCCCAGACGCCAAGTGAGAGCGGCCGATGCCGGCGCCGGTCCGCAGGCTGACGCTCTATTCGCGGCCATGGTGCGAGCTGTGCGAGCAGATGGAGGCGGCATTGCGCCGGATTTCGGCGCAGTGCCCGTTCGTGCTGGAGGTCGTCGACGTCGACTCGGATCCCGAATCCGCCCGGCGTTGGGGCCGCGACGTCCCGGTACTGCTGGCGGGAGAACAGGAGCTGTGCCGGCACCGGTTGGACCGCGCGGTCGTCGACGCCTGGCTGCGCTCGTGACGCTGGTTCATCGGCGCGGCGGCTACCGATCACTCCTGCTGCAGCCGCGCGACGGCGACCTCCAATGACCGACCAGGCCCACATCCGTAATTTTTCCATCATCGCCCACATCGATCACGGCAAATCGACGCTCGCCGATCGATTCATCGAGATCTGCGGTGGATTGTCGCAGCGCGAGATGGGCGAGCAGGTCCTGGACTCGATGGACCTGGAACGCGAGCGCGGCATCACCATCAAGGCGCAGAGCGTGACGCTGGAATTCCGGGCCGACGACGGCGAGCAGTACCAGCTCAATTTCATCGACACGCCGGGACACGTGGATTTCGCCTACGAAGTTTCCCGTTCGCTGGCTGCATGCGATGGTGCGTTGCTGGTGGTCGATGCGGCGCAGGGCGTGGAGGCGCAATCGGTGGCGAACTGCCACACAGCGGTGGATCAGGGGCTGTACGTGCTGGCGGTGCTGAACAAGATCGATCTGCCGGCCGCAGATCCGGATCGCGTGGTGACCGAGATCGAGGACATCATAGGCATCGAAGCGCACGACGCGATTCGCGTCAGCGCCAAGACCGGTGCCGGGGTGGGTGATCTGCTCAATCAGCTCGTCCGGCGCATTCCCGCGCCGCGCGGTAACCCGGCGGGACCTCTAAAGGCACTCATCATCGACTCCTGGTACGACAGCTACCTCGGCGTCATCTCGCTGGTGCGCATCGTGGACGGCGAACTCGCCCGCGGCACCAAGGTCCGGGTGATGTCCACGGGGCGCGACCATGCCGTCGATCAGGTCGGCGTGTTCACGCCCAAGCGCCTGCCGCGCGAGCGCCTGGTCGCCGGGGAGGTGGGGTTCGTGGTCGCCGGCATCAAGGAAGTCGACGGTGCGCCCGTGGGCGATACGTTGACCGAGGCCGCGCGCCCGGCATCCGAACCGCTGCCGGGATTCAAGCGCATCAAGCCCAACGTGTTCGCCGGCCTGTATCCGGTGGAATCGAGCGAGTACGAGGCGTTCCGCGACGCGCTCGCGAAGCTTTCCTTGAACGACGCCGCGCTGCACTACGAACCGGAGACCTCCCAGGCTCTCGGATTCGGGTTCCGCTGCGGATTCCTGGGCATGCTGCACATGGAGATCATCCAGGAGCGGTTGGAGCGCGAATACGAACTCACGCTGATCACCACCGCGCCGACGGTCGTCTACGAGGTCCAGACCACCGATGGCGAGGTAATCCAGGTCGACAACCCGTCGAAACTGCCGCCGGTGTCGCGCCTGGCCGAAGTCCGCGAGCCGATCGTGCAGGTCGACGTCCTGGTGCCGCAACAGCATCTCGGCGCGGTGATCACGCTGTGCGTGGAGAAGCGCGGCGTGCAGAAGCGCCTGCATTTCTCCGGACGGCAGGTTGCGGTCAGTTACGAGATGCCGATGAGCGAGATGGTGTTCGACTTCTTCGACCGTCTGAAGTCCGCGACCCGGGGCTACGCATCCCTGGACTACACCTTCCTGCGCTACCAGGGCGCGGATCTGGTCAAGCTCGACCTGCTCATCAACGGCGATCGCGTCGACGCCCTGTCGACCATCGTCCACAGGGAGCAGGCGGCGCGGCGCGGACGGGAACTGGCCGAAAAGATGCGCGAGCTCATTCCGCGGCAGATGTTCGAAATCGCCATCCAGGCTGCCATCGGCGCGCAGGTCGTCGCCCGCGAGACCGTCAAGGCGATGCGCAAGAACGTGCTCGCCAAGTGCTATGGCGGCGACATTACCCGCAAACGCAAGCTGCTGGAAAAGCAGAAGGAAGGCAAGAAGCGCATGAAGCAGCTCGGTTCCGTGGAAATCCCGCAGGAGGCCTTCATGGCCGTGCTGAGCGTGGGGAAGGGCAAGTGAGCTTCGATTTCGCCGCGGTGCTCGTGCTGCTGGTGGCCGTGTCGGGGGCGATCTGGGCCTTCGATGCCTGGCGCCTGGCGCCGCGCAGGCGCGCGTCGCTGGCCGCCCTGCCCGCGGATGCCGAGCCGTCGCAGCGCGAAGCCGCCGGCCGCCTGCCGGTGGCGGTCGACTACGCGCGCTCGTTCTTTCCGATTTTTCTCATCGTCCTGCTGCTGCGATCGTTCCTTGCGGAGCCGTTCCGGATCCCGAGCGGATCGATGATGCCGACGTTGCTGGTCGGCGATTTCATCCTGGTGAACAAGTTCGGGTACGGGATCAGGCTGCCCGTGGTGAACTTGAAGGTCCTGCCGCTCGGAGCTCCCGAGCGCGGCGATGTGGTCGTATTCCGCTACCCGGAGGATCCTTCGACGCCCTACATCAAGCGTGTCGTGGGCATTCCCGGGGATCGGGTCCGGTACGTGGACAAGATCCTGTACGTGAACGGCCGCGAGGTGACGCAGGACGGCCAGGGGGTGTACGTCGGCGCCGGGGCCGGTGCGGGCAGTACCGGTGCCCTG
Organism: Gammaproteobacteria bacterium; assembly: GCA_050183625.1. Lineage (GTDB taxonomy): Bacteria > Pseudomonadota > Gammaproteobacteria > JADZEE01 > JADZEE01 > JBFXBD01. Next base: position 7,948 of record JBFXBD010000049.1, on the reverse strand, counting down.
GTGCGGGAAGAGGATTTGTCGGGAGTGCGTCATCGCATCCTCATCACCGAGGACGCGGCTTCGTTCGACGTGGAGTTGACCGTCCCGGACGAGAGCTATTTCGTCATGGGCGATAATCGCGATAATAGCCGCGACAGTCGCTACTGGGGCTTCGTTCCGGACCGCAACCTGGTCGGCCGGGCCTTCGTGATATGGATGAACTGGGATTTCCGCAATGCCGGCTGGCGCCGGATCGGAACCCTCATCCGCTGACGCAACCGGACCAACGCAAGGGGGCATGACGATGCAAATGCGCAGGACTCAGCTTGGTGTGTCGTTGAGTGGTCTCATCGTGACCAGCATACTGTTGCTGGCGGTAATCCTGACCGGTATGAAGCTGTTTCCGCTCTACAACGAACAGTTCAAGCTCAAGCAGGCCATAAGTTCAGTACTCAAACAGCCCGGCATTTCTTCCAAGTCCTCGCACGACATCTACGGACTGCTGCTGCGCAGTTTTGAGGTCAGCGATCTGGATACGTTCGACGACGTGCCTTCCCTGCGGAAGGTCAGCAAGGTCGAGCGCAGCAAGAACGGCCAGTCGCGCACCATGACCATCGAGTACGAGAAGCGCGGACCGCTGTTCGGCCCGTTGGACGTCGTGCTCAAGATCCACGAGGAGATGGTGCTGCCGGGTTCCGGCGACGAGTCGTGACCGCGGACGTCGGCAGCGGGATCGAGCGGGCGGTCGGATATCGGTTCCGGGATCAGCGCCTGCTCGAGGCCGCGCTGACGCACCGCAGTGCCGGGCGTGGAAACAACGAGCGGATGGAGTTCCTTGGCGATGCCCTGCTCGGATTCGTCGTGGCCGATGCGCTCTTCGAAAGCCATCCCGCGCACGACGAGGGCGAGCTGACGCGGATGCGGGCCCGCATCGTTCGGCGCGAAACCCTGGCGGTGGTGGCGCGCGAACTGGATCTCGGCCCTGCCATCCGTCTGGGCACGGGCGAGTTGCGCAGCGGCGGTTGGCGCCGGGAGTCCATACTCGCCAATGCTTTGGAAGCCGTCATCGGCGCGGTGTACCTGGATGGCGGCATTGAATCCGCCCGCGCCGCCGTCATGCGTCTGTTCGCACGCCCGTTGGCCGAGATCACCCCGGGAACCATCGGCAAGGATCCAAAGACCGAACTGCAGGAGCTGCTGCAGGCGCGCGGGCTGCCCCGTCCGGAGTACGCGACGGTGCACGTGGAGGGTGAACCGCACGCGCTGTGTTTCACGGTTTCCTGCAGCACCATCGGCCTGGGCCTGCAGGCGGAGATTGCAAGCGGTGCAAGCCGCCGCCGCGCGGAGCAGGCGGCAGCCCGGGCCGTGCTGGACCAGATCGGATCGCGGGCCTGAGCGATGGCGGACGGCACTGCCGGGGTGGGCGATTCGCGGACGCGGTTCGGATTCGTCGCAATCGTGGGCCGGGCGAACGTCGGCAAGTCCACGTTCCTGAACGCGGTCGTCGGCCAGAAGGTCAGCATCACCTCGCGCAAGCCCCAAACGACGCGTCATCGAATCGTCGGCGTACGGACCGACGGCGAGGGCCAGATCGCTTTCGTCGACACGCCGGGGATCCAGCTCGGCCCCAGGCGCGGATTGAACCGGGCGATGAACACGCAGGCACGCGCTGCCTTGCGAGGCGTGGATGTCGTCCTGTTCATGGTCGAGGCGCTCAAGTGGACCGAGGAGGACGCGTACGTCGGGCAGTTGCTCGCGGACGTGGCCGCACCGCGGATCCTGGTCGTGACGAAGGTCGATCGGGTCAGGGACAAGCGCCAGCTGCTGCCGTTCCTGCAGCAGACTGCCGCGGTGCTGCCATTCGACGAAACGGTGCCGATCTCGGTGCACGACGCACGCAGCCTGGATGCGCTCCTGCGCTGCATTCAGGCGCGACTGCCGCCGGGGCCGTTCATGTACCCGGTAGATGCGGTGACGGATCGGTCGGTGCGCCAGCTCGCGGGCGAGATAGTACGCGAGAAGCTGATGCGGCGGTTGAGCGACGAGCTTCCCTACGCGCTCGGCGTGGTGGTCGACGACTGGCAGGAGAAGCCGCGATCGGTTCGGATCGCGGCGACGATTTGGGTCGAGAAGGAATCGCAACGCGGCATCGTCATCGGCAGCGGAGGCGCCGTCTTGCGGGAGGTTGGCACGCGCGCCCGCCAGGAGCTGGAGGGGATGCTCGGCAAGCGTGTGCACCTGACCACCTGGGTCAAGACCCGAGCCGGCTGGGCGGACGACCCGGCTGCACTTTCCGAACTCGGGCTGGATGACTGAGGGTCCCCCGACGTCCGGTCCCGGAGGCGTCCGCGCCCGCGGACCGGCGTGAATGCGTGTCGATCCGCATCCGGCATTCGTGCTGCACCGGCGTGCCTACCGGGAAACCAGCCTGCTGGTCGAGGCGCTGTCGTCCCTGCATGGGCGCGTCGGACTGGTTGCGCGCGGTGCGCGGCGGGCGCGATCGCCCTGGCGCACGGCTTTCGAACCGTTCCGTCCCGTGCTGGTGGCCTGGGGCGGGCGCGGTGATCTTGGCACGGTGTCGAGCGCCGAACCGCAGGCCGATCTGATCGTGCTCGGGGCGACGGCCCTCGCCGCAGGGTTCTATCTGAACGAACTCGTCATGCGGCTGACGCAGCGACACGATCCGCACCCGGAGCTGTTCCAACGCTATGCCATCGCGGTGGCGGCGCTCGCGTCCGGGCAGGAAGTGGACATCGTGCTGCGGTTGTTCGAGAAGTCGCTCCTGGAGGCGATCGGCTATGCGATGACGCTGGATCGCGAAGCCGCCACCGGAGAAGCGGTGGTCGCCGAGGAGCGCTATTTCTACCAGGCCGACGTGGGGCCGCTGTCGCTGCGACCGACGGCCGCGCCGTGCATGCCTCTGGCCGGTACGACCTTGCTTGATCTTGCGCGCGAGCGATTCGACTCGACGCGGTCGCGGCGCGAAGCGCGACTGCTGCTGCGTTTCCTGCTCAGGCCACACCTTGGCGAGCGCCCGATTGCCAGCCGCGCGCTCCTGCCGCGCGGGGACGACGTCATGGCGGACCGGGGCTGACGCCGGCGCGTTGCGTGCGTACCGGGCCCTGGTCGTGGCACTCCTGCGCAGGGCGTGCCGCACGGCCGGCGCGGGCTTCGGGGAAGCATTCCGCTGCGCGGTTATCTTAGAATACGCGCCCGCCGCCTGCGGCGTTGGTGGAACCCGCCCATGTCATCCGTACTTCTGCTCGGCGTCAACGTCGACCACGTCGCGACCCTGCGCCAGGCGCGCGGGACGCACTATCCCGATCCGGTGCTGGCCGCTATCGCGGCCCAGGACGCCGGCGCCGATTCGATTACCGTCCATCTGCGCGAGGACCGGCGCCACATCCAGGACCGCGACGTCGAGGCGTTGCGCGCGCGCCTGCGCGTGAAGCTCAATCTGGAATTGGCGCTCAGCGAGCCGATGCTGGCGTTCGCGGGAAGCCTTCGGCCCGAGGATGCCTGCATCGTTCCTGAACGGCGCGAAGAGCTGACCACCGAAGGCGGCCTGGATGTGCTCGCGGCCCCCGCGCGGGTGGGAGAGGCGGTGAAACGACTGGCGGCGGCGGGAGTGCGGGTTTCGCTGTTCATCGATCCGGTACCGGCTCAGATCGAAGCCGCCGCACGTGCGGGAGCGCCGGTCGTGGAACTGCACACTGGCCGCTACGCGGACGCGACGGACGGTCCGGCGCGCGCGCACGAGTTCGAGAAAATCGCCCGGGCGGCCGTCCAGGCGGCCGCACTCGGGTTGCAGGTCAATGCCGGGCACGGCCTGAACTACGACAACATCACGCCTGTCGCGGCGCTGCCGCAGTTGCACGAGCTGAACATCGGCCACTCGATCGTCGCCCGCGCGGTGTTCGCGGGCCTGGCCGGCGCGGTTGGCGAGATGCTGCACCTGATGCGGCTGGCGCGGGCATGATCGTCGGCATCGGCGTCGACATCGTAGAGGTGGCGCGCATCCGTTCGGGCTTCGCGCGCTTCGGCATGCGGCTCGCGCGCCGCATTCTCGCCGAGGAGGAACTCGCGCTGTTCGAGCGCGCCCGCAACGCGGAGAAATTCCTGGCGATGCGTTTCGCCGCCAAGGAGGCCGCGTCCAAGGCGCTTGGGACGGGGTTCCGCCGTGGCGTCTCGCCCGGGCGGATCGCGGTGCGTCATGCCCCGAGTGGAAAGCCCTCGCTCGCGTTCTCTCCTGCACTTGCGCCGTTGCTCGCGGAACTGGAGGTCGGAGACAGCCACGTCAGCATGGCCGACGAGCGCGAGTACGCGATCGCCTACGTCGTGCTCGAACGACAGGCAGCACGGCGATGACGACGGACGCGGTGCGCGAAGACATTGCCAGGCGCAGGACGTTCGCGATCATCTCGCATCCGGATGCCGGCAAGACCACGCTGACGGAAAAGCTGTTGCTCCTGGCCGGGGCGATTCAGTTCGCCGGAACCGTCAAGGCGCGAAAGAGCACCCGGCACGCGCATTCGGACTGGATGGAGATTGAGCGCCAGCGCGGAATTTCGGTCACGTCCTCGGTAATGCAGTTCGAAACCGGCGGGTGCATGGTCAACCTGCTCGACACGCCAGGGCACGGAGACTTCTCCGAAGACACGTACCGCACCCTCACCGCCGTCGATAGCGCGCTCATGGTGATCGACGCCGCCAAGGGCGTGGAAGACCGTACGATCAAGCTGATGGAGGTGTGCCGCATGCGCGACACACCAATCATAACCTTCATCAACAAATTGGACCGGGACAGCCGGGATCCGCTCGACCTGCTCGACGAGATCGAACGCGTGCTCGGCATTCAGTGCGCGCCGGTCACCTGGCCGATCGGCTCCGGGTCGCGCTTTCGGGGGCTGTACCACCGAATCGAAGGCAGCGTTCGTTTGTACGAGTCCCGTTCGCAGGCCAAGGACTCGGAAGGTGAATTGCACGCGGACCCTGGCAGCCCTGCGGTCGCGGCCGCGTTGGGCGCTCAGCTGGAGGATTTGCGCCAGGAAATCGAGCTGATCGACGGCGCGGGCACCGATGTAGACGAGAACGCTTTTCGCGCCGGGCGCCAGTCGCCTACCTTCTTTGGTTCAGCACTCAACAGCATCGGCGTGCGCGAGCTGCTGGGCTACTTCCTCGCGCACGCTCCGGCGCCGCGTCCCCGTGAGGCCGTGACCCGCGTAGTGGACCCTTACGAACCGAAATTCGCCGGCTTCGTGTTCAAGATCCAGGCGAACATGGATCCGGCCCATCGCGACCGAATCGCCTTCATGCGGATCTGTTCGGGCGCGTTCCGCAAGGGGATGCGAGCGCGGCAGGTGCGGATCGGGCGCGATGTGCAGATCAACGCCGCGCTGTCCTTCATGGCATCCGAGCGTGAGCTCACGCACTACGCCTGCGCGGGCGACATCATCGGAATCCACAATCACGGCACGATTCAGATTGGCGACACCTTCACCGAAGGAGAGGATCTCAAGTTCACCGGAATCCCGCATTTCGCGCCGGAGCTCTTCCGGCGGGTCGTTCTGCGCGAGCCGCTGAAGATGAAGGCCCTGACGAAGGGTCTCATCCAGTTGAGCGAGGAGGGCGCGACGCAGGTTTTCCGGCCGTTGCGCAACAACGACCTCATCCTCGGCGCGGTCGGGATGCTTCAGTTCGACGTGGTCGCATGGCGGTTGCAGAACGAATATGGCGTCGAGTGCAGCTTCGAAGGCATCGAACTGGCGGCCGCGCGCTGGGTGGATGGCGATCGCGAAGCGCTGGCGCGGTTTCGCGAGCGCAACTTCGACTTCCTTGCGCTGGACGCCAATGACGACCTGACCTACCTGGCGCCCACGCGGGTCAACCTCGAACTCGCCCAGGAGCGCGCCCCGGACATCCGCTTCCGGGCGTCGCGGGAGCACTGATCCGTCCGGCGCGCCCGGCGGATTATCCGTCCTGCGTCGTGGTTGCGGGCCGTTGGGTGGACGGCGCGTTGGGGTTGACCTGCGTGACGTCCTCGGGCCCCACCTGCGACGATTCCGGATCGCCTTGCGGCATTCGCACCGGCGACGACTCGGCAGCAGGCGTCGACGCGTCCCCGGCGTCGGCCGGCACCGCCGGGGACGGTTCGAATCGGTGCGCCCGCGATTCGTCCTGGTTCCCTGCGGCGATGTCCTCGTCCATGGCGTTCTCGGCGCGTCGTGCCTGATCACGCGCTGCGGCCGCCTCGACGTCGTCCAGATCGAAGCCGCCGCTGTCCTCGTCGAATCCCGCCGCACCTTCGCCCTGGATCCGGCGGCCATTGCCGCCGCGGCGTCGACCGCCCCGGGAACCCCGCCGGGGGCCCGTCCGACCGGTGTCGCCGCCCGATTGCGCCGCGCTGCCATCGGTCTCGACGGCGGATTCCGCTTCCTCTTCACTGTTGCGGGGTTCGCTGCGCCCACTGCCGGCCCGACGTGCGGCGGCGGCCCCGCGATTGGCGTTTTCGGCGTTGGCGCCACCAGGGCGACGTTCCTGGCGCCGTCGGCGCCCGGTGTTGGACGGCGGTCGACCGCCGGTGCGGGGCGAGCCGTGCTCGGCGGCGGGTGCGGCCGCCGGCGCGACGGGACTGTCCGCTTCCGCGCTGCCGGCGGGTTGAACGGGGGCGGGTGGGCGCTTTCCGAACAAGCCGCCGATTAGCCGGCCGATGAACCCGGGGCGGTGCTCCGGTACCACCGGTCCATCGGCAATCGGTGCCGGGCGCGCGGGCACGACGTCCCGCACGGCAGGCAGTTCAGCCGCAGGGCGCTCGGTGCCCTGGTACTCGACCAGCACGTCCTCGGGGCCGTTCGCGAGGTTGTAGCTGGGTTCGCGCGATTCCGGGCTGCCGCCGTCCTGCACCCGCAGCCTGGAGACGTCGTGCTGAGGGGTGACCAGGTTGGGGTTGGGAATGACGACCACCGATACTTCGTGTCGATCCTCGATGCTACGGATGTCCCGGCGCTTCTCGTTCAGCAGGAAACTGGCGGCGTCCACCGGTACCTGCGCCAGTACGCGGGTGGTGGAGTCCTTCATGGCCTCTTCCTCGATGAGCCGCATGACCGCCAGCGCCAGGGACTCGACGGTCGGAATCGTTCCCAGGCCGTCGCATCGTGGGCACGTGACGTGGCTGAACTCGGCCAGCGAAGGCCGCAGGCGCTGGCGCGACATCTCCAGCAGGCCGAAGCGCGATATGCGGCCGATCTGCACCCGGGCGCGGTCCAGCTTCAATTCCTCGCGCAGCTTGGTTTCCACCAGCCGCTGGGAACGCTGGCTGAGCATGTCGATGAAGTCGATGACGATGAGGCCGCCCAAATCACGTAGGCGCAACTGGCGCGCAATCTCCGCCGCCGCCTCGAGGTTGGTGTTGAGCGCGGTTTCCTCGATGTCGCCGCCCTTGGTGGCGCGCGCGGAGTTGATGTCTATCGTGATGAGGGCCTCGGTCGGCTCCACCACGATGGAACCGCCCGAGGGCAGTGTGACCATGCGCGAATAGGCCGATTCGATCTGGCTCTCGATCTGGTAGCGGCTGAACAGGGGAACGCTGTCGTTGTACCACTTGAGCTTGCGCAGGTTCTGCGGCATGAGCTGCTTCATGAACTCGCTCGCCTGGTCGTACAGGTCCTTGTCGTCGACCAGGATTTCGCCGATGTCGTTGCGCAGGTAGTCCCGGATCGCACGGATGATGACGTTGCGGTCCTGGTAGATGAGGAAAGGCGCCGGGCGATTGACGGCGGCTTCGTCGATCGCCTTCCAGAGCTGGAGCAGGTAGTCGAGATCCCACTGCAGTTCCTCGACCGACTTCCCCACGCCGGCCGTGCGCAGGATGAGCCCCATTCCCGCGGGGATTTCGAGCTTCGCGAGGCTGTCGCGTGCCTCGTCGCGGTCGCTGCCCTCGATCTGGCGCGAGACGCCGCCGGCCCGTGGG
>JBFXBD010000048.1:0-48228 GCA_050183625.1 Gammaproteobacteria bacterium | reverse complement strand
GGCCTGGTCAGTACCGGCGCGCTGCTGTTCGCCTGGATCGACCGGCGCAGTGCGCGTCGCAGGATCGCAACAAACTAACCATTTTGGTTCAGATACATACCTTGCTTTGTTGAGGTTTTGTCGCTATTTTTGCTGCAGTGAACCACAACGCCAAGGATCGATCCATGAGACACACCGCCCTGATTGCCTCTGCCCTGCTCGCCGCGGCCGGTGCCGCCAGTGCCGAAGAAGCGGCGGCCCCGACCTCGCCGTTCGCCAAGGAGAACTTCTCGGTCACGGCTTCGTTCGCCACGGACTATCTCTTCCGTGGCCTCAGCAACAGCGACAACGACCCTGCCTTCCAGCCTGCCATCAACTGGGGCTACAACGGCTGGTACGCCGGCATCTGGGGCTCGAACGTCGACGATACCTTCGACGACGGCGCCGACATCGAGATCGACTTCTACGTCGGCTATGCCGGTGACATCGGCAACTTCCACTACGACCTGGGCGCCACCTACTACACCTTTCCCGGCGCGGACGACACCACCGGCGAGGACAACTACTGGGAGCTCATCCCGAAAGTGAGCTACACCTTCGAGTCGCTGCCGCTGCAGCCGGTGCTCGGCTTCCAGTACGCCTACAGCCCCGAGTTCTTCGGCGAGGCCGGCGAGTCCCACGACATCGAAATCACCGGCTCGTTCAGCCTGCCTTCGGAATTCACGCTCAAGGCCATCGGCGGCCACCAGAGCTACGACGGCACCGGCCCGGGCGTGGGCGATGCGTGGAACTACAGCTACTGGAGCATCGGCGTGGCGCGCACCATCGCCGGGTTCGACTTCAGCCTGGCCTACTGGGACACCACCGACAACGCCGAGCAGCGCCTGGGCGACGATATCGCCGGCGACCACGTCCTGTTCACCGTCTCGCGCACCTTCGGCTTCTGATCTGAACCGTGCCGGGCGCGGCGACGCGCCCGGCACGGCGTTTCAAACACCTGCGGCAGTCGATCACGCGCGCTTCCCGTCGCCGCCGCCCGCGCCACCGTCACGCCATCGCGGCTGACACTAAAAGATTTCCGGGCACCAGGGCAGCGGGCTCCACCCGAACATGGCATCGGCACGCGCAAGCACGGCCGCGGCGCCGTGGATCCGGCCCGCGTGCGCCAGAACGCTCGGGCGGATGCCGCCGAGATAGATTGCGCCGAGCGCCTCGGCATCGAGCTCGACGTCGGATCGAGCCGACGTGCGCGTGCAGGTCGCACCGTCGGGACAGCCATCCAGCAACCACGTCCCGTCGTTGTCGGCGAACAAAGTGTCCTGTACGCGCAGCACCAGCCGGCCCGCACAGGCGTAGCGCCGCGCGGCCAGCGCGCGCGGCAGATCGATGACGCGGAGCCACAGCCCATCGCGCAGCCGGCGCATGACGCGGCGCGGATCGGCCAGCAGCCACGCCAGCGGATCGTCGATCGGCGCGTTCCACCAGGTCACGCGGTCGATGAGATCGACGCTGAGCGAATAGTTCCATAGCGCCGCGCGGGCTTCGGCATCGGCGCCGTGCAGATCCACGATCTGCAGTTCGCCGCGTGGCAGGCCGTGGCCGTCATTGCGCATCCTGGTGCGATACTGCAGGAAGCCTCGCGCCACCCCGCCGCGTTCGTAGAGCACGCGGCGCAACGCGCTCGCCCCGCCACGCATCGAGGCGGGATCGCTGAAATGGCGTGCGTCCCACCAGCGATCCGAACGGGCGAAGCTGCCCGGCCTGGCGCGCCACAACGACTCATAGAGGGTGGGCAGTTCCGTCCGCGCCGTATCGCCATCGAGCAGGCGCAGGTCGCCGCCGGGCACGACGGGCCGGGCGAAGCTCCCGTGAGCGCGTTCGACTTCGATTGCGGCGAGTTCCGATGCGCAGCCGTAGCCGAATCGGCCGTAGATCCCCGCCTCCGAAGCCCACAGCACGGCCAGCGGCTCCGCGCGCTCGCGTACATCCTCGAAATGAGCCTGCATCATCGACCGCAGGACGCCGCAGCGCCGATGCGTCGCGCGCACCGTGACCACCGTGGTGCCGCCGGCCGGCAGCGTTGCACCGGGAACCGCAAGCTGGAACGAATGCGCGCCGGAGGTTCCGATGATTTCGGCGCCGTCGAAGGCGCAGCGGGTACGGTCCCGTTCCAGGGTCTGCGACCAACCTTCACCGCCGCGCGGGTCCAGGTCGAATCCGAAACCCTGGCCCATGGCTTGCACCATGGCGGGCAATTCCTCCGGTTCGATGACGCGGACTTCGATCATGCGTGTCGGATCCTTTCAGGCACTGCGGCCTTTCGGAGGATACCCGCTTTCCGAGTGGGCCTGGAATCCGCAAATGGCGCCTCGCCGGGCGCGGGCTGCCTGCGCGGCTACGGCCCGGGCGTATACCAGATCGGCGAGGTGTAGGCGCGATCCTGCTCGATGGCGTGCGCCTGCGGCGGCGGCGTGCCGAAGTGGCGGGCGTCATAAGCCGTCCAGCGTGGCGTCGGGATCTCGATGACGCGCAGGTAGTACAAGGCACGCTGGTGCGCGTCGAAGTCCGGATCGCGCCAGACGGCGGCGAGTTCCGGCGCGCCGATGGTATTGCGGTACGTGGCGCTTTCGACGTCGACGGTGCTGCCCACGGCGGCGCGTGCACGACCGTCGGCGTCGATGGCACGGCCCCCGGCGACGGCCACGTCGTAGATCCGCTCGCGCGGTTCGCCGGCGGCGTCGAGCCAGACCTTGATGATCTGCGCGCGGTCGAGATTGGCACCATCGGGATCGCGCGCGGCATGCACGAGAAAGGTCGGCGCGGCGCCATCGGGCGCCCGGACGAGATCCCCGCCCATGGGCACGCCCTTGCTGTAGCCGAGGCGCGCGAGCCGCGGGCTGGCGGCGTCTTGCGGCGTGAAGCGCCAGCCACCGAAGAAGCGCACGACCATGCGCGAGCCGGTCGTCGCGTAGGTCTCCCGGCGCTTGAGCGCCGCGAACAATGCCTCCCGCGTGTTCTCGGTCGCCCAGATGGCGGCGTAGCCGGAATCGAGCAGTACGGCGGCGGGCTGGGAGAACATGTTCGTGGCGGCGCCGCCGGTGGCGACATCCGCGATCCGGCCGGCCCAGGGCTCGTCGGCACGTTCGGCGTGCGGCTCGTTGAGCGCCATCTTGCCCCAGAAGTTGTCCTCCTCGACGGTCGACAGCCCGGTGTGCGTGTCGGTGCTGCCGATGAGCCCGAACTTGAACGGATTGACCCCGAGCCGCGCTTCGATCGCCAGCCCCAGGCCCAGCGCCGAGCGCACGTACTCATGCTTGAACCATTCGTCGCGGTGCGGCTTGCTGCCGCCGATGTTGCTCCAGTCCCAGTCGCCGTAGTCCGCGAATTCGTCCGCGGGCGACAGGTAGCGGTGCGATTCGCTGTCACCCTTGATCTGCGTGGCTTCGACGATGGGTTCCCAGCGCGCACGCTGCTGCGCGTAGTCGCGCGTGAACGGCCTGCCGTCGGAGTCCAGGGTCTGGAACATGCGCCCACCGCTGAGGTTCGAGTTGTGCGGAATATCAAGCACCTCCCCGCCGGTGCGCGCCTCGTACTCGGCCATGTAGCGCCAAAGATCCTCCGGGCGATTGCTGTCCACGGCCGTGAAGGGCAGCACCCGCCGCGCGGTGTCCGCGCCGTCGCGGAACACCACGTTGCGGTGCAGGTTGTCGCCCTCGGGCGAGGCGGTCCACTCGTAACCGATCAGGGCGGTGAACCGGCCGGGCGCGTTGTAGCGGTCAGCAATCTCCGTGTACGCCTCCCACACCGATCGCGCAAAAGCCTCGCCCGTCAGGCGCGGGCGGCTGCGATCGTGCATGTACTGGCCCCATTCGCGGATTACCACGCCGGACTGCCCCTGCAGGCGCAGGTCGCGCCAGCGGCGCAATACGTCGGACTTCATCAATTCGGCATCGCCGGCATCGATCCGGTGCAGCAGGCCGAGGTATTCGCCGTGATCGCTGACCATCAGGAAATCCAGCGGCCGCCCGAGCCGCACGCGCATGCCGTTCTGCGCCGTCACTTCCTCGCCGCGGGCGAAGCGGTAGGCATCCTCCGGCTCGATGCGCTGGTTGCCCGCGACGTTCGCGTCGATGGAATAGGCGGTGTGAACGTGCAGATCGCCCCAGTAGACGTTCATCGGCAATCGCTCGCCGACATAGGGGCTGTACGAACCACCGGCATTCGCCGTGGCGCCTTCGGCCGCATGCGCACCGGGCGGCAGCGCGGCGCATAGCGCAAGGCCAAGGAGTGCGCGAACGGCCACCGTCGCAGTCCGCGTCGAACGGTTGGAGTGCATATCGGCCCACCTCATCATTCACCCGGAGCGGTCGGCGCGAATCTCCCGGCCGGGGCCGGGACGACCGGTGCCACGGCTATCGATTGAACCCGTGATTGCCGGAAAGCGCAATGGCGCGCCGACCCGGACCTTTGCCGGCAACCATTTCAGAGCAGACCGCGGGCTTGCGCCGGCGCGAACCCGTCGAACCGCCGGCAGTCAGCCTTCGCGCCGCGCGCCATCGAGCCGCCGATCGCGCAGGCGAGCGAGTTGCCCACCACGACAACGTGGATACCTGTCCCGTGCCAGACCGCTGGCGCCGTTCGGCTACAACCGCCCGCTCTCGGACATCACTTCCTCGGCGAACCACTGCGCTTCCTCCAGCGTGCGTGCCAGCGGCTCGTGCGAGTTCTGCTCGTTCATGAGCACGGCCAGGTGCGTGCAGCCCACGGACTTCCACGCGGCGATCTGCCCGAGCAGCGCGTCCTTCTTGTCAGAGAGCGAGTACGCGCCGCCCGCGGTGCCGATGAAGCCGACGCACTGCAGGATCGGAAAGCCCGCGTACGAACGGCCCGCCGCATCCATCAGCTCGCGCAGATGGCCGACGCGGCCGCGCATCCAGCCGACCGGATCCGCGGTGCCCAGCGGCACGGTCGGCGCCCAGCCGTCACCCAGGCGCGCCGCGCGCCGGATTGCCGCGTCCGAGTCCCCGCCGACCCAGATCGGAAGCGGATCCTGCACCGGGCGCGGCCGGAACCAGGCCTCGGTGACTTCGTAGAAGCGGCCCTTGAAGGCCTGCTCGGCGAAGATCGCGCGCATGGCCTGGATGGCCTCGTCGGTGCGCGCGCCGCGCTCGCTCCACGGGATGCCGACCACGTCGTACTCGTCCTTCATCCAGCCCAGGCCGACCACCAGGTTCAGCCGCCCGCCGGACAGATAGTCCAGGCTCGCGGCGAGCCGCGCCGAGGTCAGCGGGTGGCGCAGCGCCGGCAGGTAGACGTGGGTCTGGAAGCGCAGCCGCGTGGTCTGCCCGGCCAGGAACGCGAAGGTGGTGAACATCTCCAGGAAGTTGTGGGCCGGATCGATCGGCAGCGTGCCGTCCGGCGTCAGCGGGTACTTCGACTTCAGGTCCTTGGGGAACATCAGGTGATCCCCGATCCAGACGAAGTCATAGCCCAGCGCCTCGACCCGCCGCGCACACGCGGCGATGTTCTCGCGCGTAGCCAGCGGGCCGGTGAAGGGAAAGGGACCGCCGAACTTCAGCATCGATGCGTCCTCGGTCAATCCTGCGCGGGCTCGGGGAACATCACCGCGGACTGCCCGCCGTCGGCGGTGATCACCAGGCCGTTGATCGCGCCGGCGTCGGCCGAGAGCAGGAACGCGATCGTGCCGGCCATCTCCTCGGGCTCGGCGAAGCGCGGCCGCGGCACCTGGTCCAGCATGCGATCGATGTTCGGCACCTGCTCGTAGGTGGCGCGGATGAGTTCGGTCATCGTCAGGCCGGGCGCGACCGAATTGCAGCGCACGCCGCGCTTGCCGTAGCGCGCGGCGATGTGCCGGGTGAGTGCGTCCACGCCGGCCTTGAACATCGCGTACAGCGGCATCTGCGCCATCGCGCCACCGTACTGCGCGGCGAGCGAGGAGACCTGCACGATCGCCCCGCCGCGCTCCAGCAGGTGCGGCAGCGCCAGGCGGCACCCCATCAGGTAGCCCTTGAGGTTGGTCTGCATGTAGCGATCGAACAGGGCCGGATCCAGGCTCAGGACATCGGTATCGCCCGGGTCGTTCGCGAGCGCGACGTTTACCAGCGCGTCGATGCGCCCGAAGTGCCGGATCGAAGCCTGCATCAGCGCGGCGATCGAATCGCCGTCGCCGAAATCGCAGTGCACCGCGCTCGCCCGGCCGCCGGCTGATTCGATTGCGGCGGCGGTCGCCTGCGCGCCGGCGTCGTTGATGTCGCCGATCGTCACCGCGGCGCCCTCGGCCGCCAGCCGGCGCGCGGTCGCCGCGCCGATGCCGGTGGCGGCGCCGATCAGCACCGCGACCCTGCCTTCGAATCTTCGGGTCGTCATGGCCGTCAGAACCCGTAGCGCCGCATCACGGCGCGAGCGCGCCGGGCGACAGTCGCGGCGCGCTCGGCGGGCGTCACCCGCGGCGTGTCCGCAGGCAGGTGGAGCGCCACGTCCGCGAACGGCACTTTCTTCACGGTCGGGATCGGCAGCGCGTCCGACAGGTACAGGCGGTGGATAACCACCCCCATCGGGCTGCGCCCCGGGTCGAGCCAGTTGGGCACGCCGGGATCGTCGAACGACAGCACCGCGCGCCACATGCCGTCGGCGTCGAAGTGCGTCTGCCGTTCGTTGATCGAGCCGTGGTGGTGGACGTGATCCAGGTTGAACCACCACAGGTCGCCGAGCGACAGGCTGGTGTAGCGTGCGTTCACGCGCGGCGCTTCGAGGATCAGCGCCTCGTCCGGGCGGATGTCGAAGACCATGAAGTTCATGACCGCCTGCGGATTGGCGCCGGCGATCGAGGCGTTCGCCTTGCGCTCGGCCTCGCTGGACCAGAACCGGTTGCGGCCGACCGCGTCCACGACCTTCTTCGTGGTGCGCAGCGAAAACCCGGTGGAGGTGTCGATGAAGCGCGCCGCCCGCTGCACGCGCCGGTCCATCTCCTCGGGGGTGTAGCCCAGCGTATCGCCGGGCTCGCGGTCGAGGATCTCGATGTGCATCCGCGTATCGACCTCGTCGTCCCAGTCGTACGCGGCCTCGCGCACCAGCAGCAGGTTGTTCGGCGACGCGGCATCCAGGCCCATCCAGTTGCCGGGCTGCTCGCTTGCCGAAAAGATCAGATCGAAGCTGCCGTCGGCGCCGAACTGCATCCTGTCGAAGGACAGGTTGCCGACGTGGCGCACGTTCTCGTCACCCCAGAAGCCGCTGGTGACCTGCAGGTCCACCCAGTGCGTGCTGCCACGGCGGCCCCACAGGCGGTAGCGGCGCCGCCCGTCCATGTAGCACCAGCGGTAGAGGAAATCCGGGCAGGCCTGCCCGGTGGAAATCTCGTACGGCATGAACATCGAGTGCACGTACAGCGCCGGGTACAGCGAGCGCGGCGCGACGCAGTGGTTCATCGCCGAAACCTGCTGCATCTGCAGGAAGTACATCGCCTGCGCCCGCAGCGCCGGATCGCTCACGTACTCGGTGGCGAGCACCTGGTCGCGGGCATCGTTCAAGGCCTGCTGGTAGCGGGCCCAGGCGGCGTCTGAGGCCGGAAAGCGCGGAGCGGTCATGGCGGATTTCCTCGGGACGGTGGTCCGGATTGCCGCGCCGGCACGTGCGTGCAAGACTGCACCGGATGCCGCGCGGGGTATGGTTCTCCGGCAGCCTAGCCGCTCGCGCTCCGCGCGTGAACTCCCATTTGGGATGGCCGCCTTGCCAGACTCCGATTCCGAAATGACCGGCGGCTGCCTGTGCGGCGCGGTGCGCTACCGCGCCACCGGACCGGTGCGCGACAGCGCCTGGTGCCATTGCCGCACCTGCCAGCGCGCGCACTCGGCACCGGCCGTGGCCTGGTTCACCGTACCCGATGCCTCGCTGGCATACACACTCGGCAAGCCGACCGCGTATGCCTCGTCGAGTACCGGGCAGCGCGAGTTCTGCGCCGCCTGCGGCAGCCAGCTCGTATTCCGAGACCGCCGCTACCCCGGCCAGGCGGACGTGGCGACCGCGAGCCTGGATCACCCAGGAACCATCGCGCCGGGGTACCACATCTGGCGCATGAGCCGCGTGCCCTGGTTCGAGACCGCGGACGCCCTGCCGCGCCACGACGATGCCGGCCCGGACGCGCCCGCGGCGGATTGAAACGCCGCCGGGACACGAGCCTGCCGAAGGCGCGGCGATCCGCGCTGCGTGCCGCGCACGCGGCGGTTTCAGCCGTTTTCGATCACCCGCTTCGGATATTTCGGGCGACCCGGGCACGCCGATGTCGCAGACTGCCCGCCCGCGTGCACCGGCACCGGGCCAGGCACAGCGACGCAGGCGGTCCCGAGTGGCGCTCCGCATCCGGGGGCCGACATCCGGACGGAGGGGGACGGAATGTTCGATGCCATCGGCGCTGCCGCGTCCGCCAACCTGCTCGCGCCGCCCGTGCTGTTCTTCGCGCTCGGCGCACTGGCCGGCTGGGCGCGATCGGACCTCTCGATCCCGGGCGAAGCCGCCAAGACGCTCTCCCTGTACCTCATGCTCTGCATCGGCTTCAAGGGCGGCGTCGAGGCGCACGCCAGCGGGCCGAACGCGGAACTGGCCGCGGCTGCCGCGCTCGGCATCCTGTTTTCGTTCGCCACGCCATTCGCCGCATACGCGGTGCTGCACCGGCTCTGCCGCCTCGACCGCACCACGGCCGCGGCGACGGCCGCCCACTACGGCAGCGTCTCGGTGGTCACCTTCGCCGCCGGCACGGAGTTCCTGCGGGCGGCCGGTGTCTCCTACAGCGGCCACATGGCCGCCGTGCTGTCGTTGATGGAGACCCCGGCGATCCTCGCCGCGCTCGTGATCGTCGGCGCGAAGCCCGCGTCGCAGGCAGGGTCGTTCAAGCCGGAGATCTGGCGCGAAGTGCTGCTGAATGGCGCCGCGGTCCTGCTGATCGGCAGCTTCGCGATCGGCCTGCTCGCCGGAGAGCCGGGCATGGAGAAGATGTCCGGGTTCGTCTCCGGCCCGGTGTTCCAGGGCGCGCTGTGCCTGTTCCTGCTCGACATGGGGCTGCTCGCCGCGCGCCGGCTTGCCGAGACGTTCGCCCTGCGGCCGGCGCTGGTTGGCTTCGCGATCGCATGGCCGGTGCTCAGCGCCGGCGTCGCCTTGCTGGCCGCGCACGGGGCCGGCCTGTCGCCCGGCGACATGACGCTGTTCGCGGTGCTGGCGGCATCCGCATCCTACATCGCCGTGCCGGCCGCGATGCGCCTGGCCTTGCCCAAGGCCGACGCCGGCGTCTACCTGCCGATGGCGCTGGCCATGACCTTTCCCTTCAACCTCGTCGCCGGCATCCCGCTGTATTTCGCCGGCGCGCAACTCCTGGCAGGTGCGACGTAATGCTCTCTGCACGCAAGAAGCTCGACATCTTCATCGAAGCGCATGCCCTGGACCAACTGGAATCCGCGCTCGCCCGCGCCGGATTCAAGGGCTGGAGCGTGTTCAGCGGCATAGAAGGCGCTGGAGCCCATGGCGCCTGGAGGCAATCGGGCGTGGCCGAGAGCGAGGCCCGCCTGGTCGTCGCCATCGGCACGCAGGAGGCCGCCGACCACGCACTCGCGTGGCTGGCCGGATACTTCGCCGACTACCCGGGCATCGTCGCGGTGAGCGACGTGTCCGTCATGCGCAGCGAGCGCTTCTGATCGGGCGGCCGCGCATCAATGCGCGCCGGCGTGCCGGCTTGCAATCCCACCGCGCTGATGCACACTGGAGCGCGTCCCGGGCAGTGCCCCGCCGGGACCGATCTGCGGAAGAGGAAGCCATGCTGCTCAGCGACGAACATCGCGCGGTCCAGGACGCCGTGCGCGCCTTCGTGCAGGATTCAATCGCGCCGAACGCGGCGCAGTGGGATCGCGACCATCACTTTCCACGCGAGGAACTGCGCGGCCTGGCCGAGTTGGGCTGCTACGGCATCGCCGTGCCGGCGCAGTACGACGGCGCCGGCCTGGACTACCTCGCGCTCGCCGTGATCCTGGAAGAGATCGCCGCCGGCGACGGCGGCACCAGCACGGTGGTCAGCGTCAACAACTGCCCGGTGTGCTCGATCCTGATGGCGTTCGCCAGCGAGCCGCAGAAGCAGCAATGGCTGCGGCCGCTCGCGCGCGGCGAGATGCTCGGCGCCTTCTGCCTGACCGAGCCGCACGTGGGCTCCGAGGCCGGCGGCCTGGCCACCCTCGCGGTGCGCGAGGGCGACCACTACGTGTTGAACGGCGTCAAGCAGTTCATCACCAGCGGCCGTAACGCCGATGTCGCCATCGTCATGGCGGTCACCGACAAGGCCGCCGGCAAGAAAGGCATCAGCGCCTTTCTCGTGCCGACCGCGACGCGCGGCTACACGGTGGCACGCCTGGAACAGAAGCTCGGCCAGCGATCGTCCGACACCGCGCAGATCGTCTTCGAGGACTGCCACGTACCGGCGGCGAACCGCATCGGCGAGGAAGGCATGGGGCTGAAGATCGCGCTGTCCGGGCTGGAAGGCGGGCGCATCGGCATCGCCAGCCAGAGCGTGGGCATGGCGCGGGCGGCGTTCGAAGCCGCGCTTGCGTACTCCAAGACCCGCGTGGCCTTCGGCAAGCCGATATTCGAGCACCAGGCGGTGCAGTTCAAGCTCGCCGAGGCGGCGACTCGGATCGAGGTCGCGCGGCAGATGGTGTACCACGCCGCGGTCCTGAAGGACGCCGGGCAGCCGTGCCTGAAGGAGGCGGCGATGGCGAAGCTGTTCGCCAGCGAGATGGCCGAGCGGGTGTGCTCGGCGGCGATCCAGGTACTGGGCGGGTACGGCTACCTGAACGATTTCCCGGTCGAGCGCATCTACCGCGACGTGCGCGTGTGCCAGATCTACGAAGGCACCAGCGAGGTGCAGAAAATCCTGATCGGGCGCGCGCTGGCCGGCTGAGCACGCCTCGTCATTGCGAGGAGCGAAGCGACGAAGCAATCCACGCGCTGCCGGCGGCATCCAGGTCGATTGGGTCGCTTCGCTGCGCTCGCGACGACGATCGGGCGGTTCACGGCTTCAATCCGCCCGAGTTCGACCTCGCGACGACGATGGGCGGGTCAGCCCAGGTGCGCCAGTTCGTTCAGGCTGGCGACGTTGCGCTGGCCGCTGCGCGCGCACATGAAGCGGTTCACACTGGTGTAGTCGGGCGTGAAGAACATCCGCGGCGGCATGCCGAGCACGTGCGATGCCCACACGTTGATCACCCCGCCGTGGCAGAACACCGCCACCCGCTCGCCCGGATGCGCCGCAATGAGATCCTCGAGCGTTTCCACCACCCGGCGCTGGAAGTCCACGATGTCCGCCGAGGACTGGAAGCCACCGCCGACGTAGGCGCGCCAGGCGGCGTAGTCGGTGCGCTTCAATTCCTCCATCGGCACGTAGCGCCCGGAGGACCGATCGAGTTCCTCCACGCCTTCGCGCACCGGGACCGCCTTGCCGGCGCGCTTGGCATAGGGCTGCGAGGTCTGCATCGCCCGCGCCATCGGGCTGGTATACAGGGCGTCAATCGGCGGGCGGGCGTGCAGCCAGTCGGCGAGCAGCCGGGCCTGGCGCCTGCCCTCCTCGGACAGCGGCGGATCGCTGCTGTTGTCGTCGCGCACGGGCAGGCCGTGGCGGATGAGGATCAATTCCATCTTCGATGACTCCGTGGCGGGCTCAGACCGCCGTCGCGCCGCCGTCGACCGGGATGACCACGCCGGTGACGTAGTCGCTGAGATCGGTCACCAGGAATTCCACCACGCGCGCGCAATCCTCCGGCGTGCACAGCCGGCGCAGCGCGATGTTGGCGGCGACCTTGTCGACCCCGAGCTTTTCGAACAGCGGCTTCATGCGCCCGGTCGCGACCGCGCCGGGAATGATGCAGTTGACGTTGATGCCCGACGGCCCGAGTTCCTGGGCCAGGTACTGCGTGTACATGACGATGCCGGCCTTGGCTGCGCCGTAATGCGCGTAGCCGCCGGCAGGCATGGGAAAGCGAACTGCGTTGCTGGCGACGGTGACGATGCGGCCGTAGCGCCGCTCGCGCATCGGGGCGGCAACCGCCTTGCAGGTGAAGATCGTTCCGTACAGGTTGCGCTCGACGACGGTTTCGAGCAGTTCGCGCGGCACCACCGACGCCCGCGTCTCGCGCGGCGTGCCGGCACCGCCGCCGGCATTGCAGACCGCGATGTCGATCCGCCCCCACTGCGCGAGGATGCCGGCGACCGCCGCCTGCACCTCGTTCTCGTCGGAGACGTCGGCCTGGATGCCGATGGCGCGCCGGCCGAGGGCGCGCACTTCCTCGACCGTCGACTCGGCGGTCATCTGGGCCTGCTCGGCCTGGAACTGCGCGTACGAGCGCAGATCGACGTCCAGGATCGCCACGTCCGCGCCCAGGGCCGCCAGGCGCAGCGCATAGGCGCGGCCGATGCCGCGCGCGGCGCCGGTGACCAGTGCCGTCCTGCCCGCGAGCTTCATCGAATGCCCCTGCTGCGAACCGGCCGCGGCGCTCAACGCAGCGGCTCGAGCACGACCACCGGGATTTCGCGCTGCGTGCGCGCCTGGTAGTCGTCGAAGGCCGAGTAGGCGGCGCGCATCGTCGCCCAGAGCGCGGCGCGCTCGGCGCCTTCGGCAACCCGTGCGCGCGCACGCAACCGCTCGCGCCCGACCTGGATCTCGCAGACCGGATCGGCCTGCAGGTTCAGGAACCAGGCCGGGTGATCCGGCCAGCCGCCCTTGGAGGCGATCACGCAGTAGCCAGCGTCGACCTTCTGGTAGATGACCGGCGCGGGCCGGGGCTCGCCGGACCTGCGCCCACGGGTGATCAGCAGCAGGGCCGGGACGGTCGCGTCGACGCCGGCCTGGCGCGCGTCCCACTGGCCGGCACCGTCCGGATCGGACGTGAACTGCTCGATGTGGCCAGGCACCCAGGGCGGGGTGCGCCATACCTTCTTCTTCTGCTCGGCCATCGCGGAGACTCCTTCCGGCGCCACGCGGCGCGGGCCGGAGGATAGCAGAAGCACGTTGCTGCGCGCGCGAGCCCCTGGCCGCGCGCCGATCAGGATGCAAGCGTGCGCCGGTAGGTCTCCTGGATGATCCAGGCGTCGTGGCTGGCGCGGTGGCGCCTGAGCCTCGCGTCGGCGGCGACCCGCTCCCTGGTCTGCTTCCACAGCGCCATCTGCCGTTCCGACAGGATGACCTCCAGCGGGCTGACGCTGAACTGCATCGACGTGCCCGCGGCGTGGAACAGCTTGATGAGCCAGGGCTTGTCCACGACCCAGGCATCGGTGTAGAGGGTGCGCCCCCGGAGCATCGCGTTCAGCTGCGCGGTGACCTCCTGCATCGGCCGGCCGTAGGTTTCGAGGATGTCGCGCGCGACTCGGTGGACCTTCTCCGCCTCCTCGTCCCAGTGCGTCCAGTCCGGCGCCGGCAGGATCAGCGTGCAGAACTTGCGGTCGCCTTCCAGCGCCAGGCCGATTTCGATCGGATAGCTGGCCGCACCGAAGCCCGATGCCTCGACGTCGATGATCTCCGGAATGGCTCGCCCGCGGTTGGCCACGTGTCGTCGTCCGCTCGCGCCGACCGGCGCCTAGTTCGTCAGTGCGTACCAGCCGCGCGCGCGCAGGCAGCCGATCATGGCGCGCGTTGCCCGCCGTTCGCCTTCCATGCGGTGCGGCGGGCCGAGGCGCTCGGCGCAGGCGCGGGCATCGGCGTCCAGATCTCCGCCCAGTCCCAGGCGCCACCACGATGCCACCTCCAGCACGCCGTCCTGGGCCTGTGCGCGTGCCACCACCGCGGGCAGCGGGCCCGGGCGCGCTCCATGGACCTGCGCCGCGCGCACGTCCTTCGCGTCCTGCACCGCCTGCGGCACGGCGCCGGGCCGCGGATCCGCATCGGCGGCAATGCCTGGCGCGGTCGCGTCGGCTCCGGCCCGGCGTACGTACCAGCCCTGCCTGCGCATGCATTCCTCGTAGCCGCCCTCCGCGCGCTCGGACTTGCAGCCGGCCTGGGCGCGGGCGAGATCGGCATCGTTGCCGCCGCGCTTGAAACTCACCTCGGCGCAACCGGCCACGGCCAGCAGGCCGAGCGCGAGCAGCGCAACCACTTCGCTACGCATCGATTCCCCTTCCCGGCCCTGCGGCCGGCACATCGGTCCGTTTCCAACGGCGCGGTTCGCGCGCGGCCGAACTCCATCGGGCGCGACCGCGCCGCGTCCGTTGGCATTAGCAATGAGCTTGCCGCGCGGTGCAACTACGCCGCGGTGCGTCGCGATGCGCGCGAATCACCATCGTGGTGCGCGCATTGCCTGACATCGGTGCGACCCGGATCGCGATCTCGCACGAATTCCATGCACGGCGCACCACGCGCGTGCGCCGTTTCGCGCCGCGGCAGCGCAGGGCACGCGCGGTGCGGATTTAAATACTTGATCGCCTGTCGCCCGTGAACCGCGGCACGGTTCTCGCAGTGCAGCAATCGCCCGGACAGGCACCACGGAAGAAGAACCTTTCATCGAGGACCCGATAAATGTCATCCAACACACGATCAAGGAGCGTGGGGCTCG
Organism: Gammaproteobacteria bacterium; assembly: GCA_050183625.1. Taxonomy (GTDB): domain Bacteria; phylum Pseudomonadota; class Gammaproteobacteria; order JADZEE01; family JADZEE01; genus JBFXBD01. The sequence goes on along the minus strand of JBFXBD010000048.1, from coordinate 33,655 downwards.
CGCTTGCGGCAGGTGTCGCACTGAGTTCGCCCGTGGTGCACGCCGGGGGGAAGATTGCGATTGACGACACCAAGTGGCTGAGCATCGGCCTGGGGGCGCGCACGCAGTACGACACCGTCGAGGACGCGGCGCCCAGCGGCGACGAGTGGAGCAGCGATTTCTCCATCAATAGCGTGCGCCTGTACCTGAACGGCCAGATCACCAAGCACATCAGCTTCGAAGTCAACACCGAGTGCTTCAGTTGTTCCAGCGGCGGGCAGAAGATCAGCCTGCTCGACGGCATCGCCAAGTTCAGCTTCGCCCCCGAGTTCAACGTCTGGGCCGGCCGCATGCTCGCGCCCAGCGATCGGATCGAGATGAGCGGGCCCTACTACGACATGGCCTATGCCTTCAGCAAGATTGGCCTGTTCACCGCCTGGCCGCAGGATCAGGCCACCAACGACTTCGGCGTGGGCAGCGCCGGCGTCTACGGCCGCGATCACGGCGTGACGGTCTGGGGCACCACGGGTCCCGACGGCAGGTTCCTGTACGCGGTCGGCGTGTTCAACGGCATCGAGAGCGCCCCCGGCTTCGGCCCGAACCAGGACGACCACGTGCTCATCGCCAGCCGCTTCGAGTACGAGTTCCTGAACAAGGAGCCGGCGCCCTGGTACTACACCGGAAACACCTACTACGGCGGTGCGGGCGACATCTTCACCGTCGGCCTGGCCATGCAGTACCAGGAGGACGGCGCGGGCTCGGCAGCCTCGCCCGGGGACTTCTTCGGCGTCAGCGTCGACGTGCTGTTCGAGAAGACGCTGTCGACCAAGGGCGTGTTCACGGTGATGGGCGAGTACAAGAACTTCGATGCCGATCTCACCCCGGCCGCGCTCGCCGCGCCGGACTGCTACTGCATATTCGACGGCGACGCCTGGACCATGACGGTCTCGTACCTGTTCCCGGACAAGATCGCCTGGGGCCAGTTCCAGCCCTACTTCCGCTACAGCGCCATCGACCCCGGTGCGGCAATCAACACCAACAGCACCGACGAGTACGAGTTCGGCGTGAACTACGTCATCGACGGCCCGAACGCGAAGATCTCGCTGTTCTGGCAGAACGGCGACATCGTCACGGGCGGCGCGAACGACGTCGACGCGCTCACTGTGGCCCTGCAGTTCCAGTTGTAGTCCCCGACCAACGACACGAACCCACGACATCCGAAATGTGGAGGGAAAACAAGTGACGAAAACGATTGCAACGCGCGCGCTGCGCATGGCCCTGGGCGCCGCCTTGGTCTTGTCCGTGATGCCTGTCCGGGCAGCAGACACGATCAAGGTCGGCGTCCTTCATTCGCTGTCCGGCACGATGGCGATCAGCGAAACCACGCTGAAGGACACGGTGCTGATGCTGATCGAGGAGCAGAACAGGAAGGGCGGCCTGCTCGGCAGGAAGCTCGAGCCGGTGGTGGTCGATCCGGCCTCGAACTGGCCGCTGTTCGCCGAGAAGGCCGAGCAGTTGCTGGTGAAGGACAAGGTCTCCGTGGTGTTCGGCTGCTGGACCTCGGTGTCGCGCAAGTCGGTGCTGCCGGTGTTCGAGAAGAACAACGGCCTGCTGTTCTACCCGGTGCAGTACGAGGGCGAGGAGTCTTCCAAGAACGTCTTCTACACCGGTGCCGCCCCGAACCAGCAGGCGATCCCGGCGGTCGACTACCTGATGAACGACATCGGCGTGAAGCGCTGGGTGCTCGCGGGCACCGACTACGTGTACCCGCGCACCACCAACAAGATCCTCGAGGCGTACCTGAAGTCCAAGGGCGTCCCCGAGGCCGACATCATGATCAACTACACGCCGTTCGGCCACTCGGACTGGCAGAGCATCGTCTCCGACATCAAGAAATTCGGCTCCGCGGGCAAGAAGACCGCCGTGGTCTCGACCATCAACGGCGACGCCAACGTGCCCTTCTACAAGGAGCTGGGCAACCAGAAGATCTCCGCCGAGGACATCCCGGTGGTGGCATTCTCGGTGGGCGAGGAGGAGCTCTCCGGGCTGGACACCAAGCCCCTGGTCGGCCACCTGGCGGCCTGGAACTACTTCATGAGCATCGACAAGCCGGTGAACAAGGAGTGGATCAAGAAGTGGCACGCGTTCATCAAGAACGACAAGCGCACCTTCAATGATCCGATGGAGGCGCACGTCATCGGCTTCGACCTGTGGGTGAAGGCGGTCGAGAAGGCCGGCACCACGGACGTGGAGAAGGTGATCGCGGCGCTGCCGGGCCTGGAGACGCAGAACCTCACGGGCGGCACCGCGAAGATGCTCGCGAACCACCACCTCACCAAGCCGGTATTCATCGGCGAGGTGCGCGACGACGGCCAGTTCGACATCGTCTGGCAGACCAAGGGCGAGGTGCCGGGCGATGCCTGGTCCGACTTCCTGCCGGGCAGCAAGGACATCGAAGCCGACTGGGTGACTTTGAAGTGCGGTAACTACAACAAAGTCACCAAGAAGTGCTCGGGCCAGAACTACTGACGCATGGGGGTCGGCCCCCGGTCCCGGATTCATCCCCTTCCTCCGCCCCGGGACCGGGGGCCATTTTCTGCTCTCCCGGACATCGAAGACATGCGAACTGATGCGAGGAAAACCTCCGCCCTGCTGGCCGCCGCGCTGATCTGGCTCTGGTGCGGTACGGCCGCGGCGGCCGCCGGATACGCCGAAGCCGCGGCTCGCCTGGCGACGCCGGGCTTCGCCGAGCTCAAGGCCACCATCGGCATGATTGCCGACAGCGGCAGCCCGAACGCACGCACCCTGCTCGTCGCGCTGCTCGACGGGCGGGTCCATCGCCGCGACGCCGACTCGCGGGTATTCATCATCGAGGAGCGCGGCGATGCGTACGCGCTCACCGACGCCACCACGCTTGCCCCGGCCGGCACCGCGGGCGTAGACGACCTGACCCGGATCACGACCAACAACCAGATCCGCAAGATGCTCAAGGGCCTCATCGGCCAGTTCGATCTCTCCGCGCCGGACCGGCAGGTACGGCTGGACGCGGTGCGCGAGATGCTGCGCTCGCCCGATCAGGACACCGCCGCCAAGCTGCGCGCGCGCCTGGAGAAGGAGCCCGATGCCGAGGTGCGGCGCGAGATCAGCGTCGGCCTGGCCGTGGCGGCGCTGTCCAGCGAACGGGCCGACGATCGCCTGGACGCGGTTCGCGCGCTGCGCGGCAACCTCGGCGCGGACGTGTACGCGCGGCTGTCCGTGCTGGCGCAGGACAATGCCGACGGCACCCCGGTCGAGCCCGACCCGCTCGTGCGCGGCGCGGCGCTCGCGGCGTTGGCGCAGATCGACCGCCAGCGCGCGTTCTACTCGGCGGTGGAAACCGGCTTCTTCGGCCTGTCGCTGGGCTCGGTGCTCGTGCTCTCGGCGATCGGCCTGGCCATCACCTTCGGCGTCATGGGGGTGATCAACATGGCGCACGGGGAACTGATGATGCTCGGCGCCTATACCACCTACGTGGTCCAGATTCTGATGCCGGAGCGGATCGAACTGTCGATCCTGGTCGCCATTCCGGCGGCGTTCATGGTCGCCGGGATCGCCGGGATCGCGATCGAGCGCGGCGTGATCCGCTGGCTCTACGGGCGCCCGCTGGAGACGCTGCTGGCCACCTTCGGCGTCAGCCTGGTGTTGCAGCAGGTCGTGCGCGATGTGTTCTCGGCCAACAACCGCCCGGTGCAGACGCCGCAATGGATGTCGGGCTCGCTGCAGATCAACGACGCGCTCGCGCTCACCTACAACCGGCTGTACGTGATCGCCTTCATGCTGGTGGTGTTCCTGGCCCTGGTGGCGCTGCTGCGCTGGACGAGCCTGGGGCTGAAGGTGCGCGCGGTGTCCCAGAACCGGGCCATGGCGCGCGCCATGGGCGTGCGCACCGATCGCGTCGACGCGCTCACCTTCGGCCTGGGATCGGGCATCGCGGGGATCGCCGGCGTCGCGCTCAGCCAGCTCACCAACGTCGGCCCGAACCTGGGCCAGTCCTACATCGTCGACTCGTTCATGGTCGTGGTGTTCGGCGGCGTCGGCAACCTGTGGGGGACGCTGGTCGGCGGCCTGTCGCTGGGGGTCGCCAACAAGCTGCTCGAGCCGTGGGTGGGCGCGGTGCTGGCCAAGATCCTGATGCTCGTGTTCATCATCGTGTTCATCCAGAAGCGGCCGCGCGGGCTGTTCCCGCAGCGCGGCCGCGCGGCGGAGGCCTGACCGATGCGCCTGACCGCGCTCCTGGGATCGCATCCGGCCACCATGATGCTGCCGCTGGTGCTGGCCGCCACGGTGGCGGTGGTCGCCGTGCTCAACCTCGCCGTGCCGGCGGACTCGGCGCTGCACGTATCGGCGTACACCGTTTCGCTGCTGGGCAAGTACCTGTGCTATGCGCTGCTGGCGCTGGCGCTGGACCTGGTCTGGGGCTACTGCGGGATCCTCAGCCTGGGCCATGCCGCGTTCTTCGCCCTGGGCGGCTATGCCATGGGGATGTACCTCATGCGCCAGATCGGCACGCGCGGCGTCTACGGCCACCCGGTGCTGCCGGACTTCATGGTGTTCCTGAACTGGAAGGAACTGCCCTGGTTCTGGCACGGCTTCGACCAGCTCTGGTTCGCGCTCGCCATGGTGGTGATCGTGCCCGGCGCGCTGGCGTTCCTGTTCGGCTGGTTCGCGTTCCGCTCGCGCGTCACCGGCGTGTACCTGTCGATCATCACCCAGGCGCTGACCTATGCGCTGATGCTGGCCTTCTTCCGCAACGACATGGGCTTCGGCGGCAACAACGGCCTGACCGACTTCAAGGACCTGGCCGGCTTCAGCCTGAAGTCCGACGGCATGCGCGTGACGCTGTTCGCCGCGTCGGCGCTCGCGCTTGCGCTGGGCTACGTTGCCAGCCGGGCGATCATCGGCTCGCGCTACGGGCGCGTGGTGCTGGCCATCCGGGACGCCGAGTCGCGCGCGCGCTTCATCGGCTACCGGGTCGAGCACTTCAAGCTCTGGCTGTTCGTGTTCTCGGCCATGCTGGCCGGCATCGCCGGGGCGTTGTACGTGCCGCAGGTGGGGATCATCAACCCTTCCGAGTTCTCGCCGCTGAACTCGATCGAACTGGTGATCTGGGTCGCGGTGGGCGGCCGCGGCACGCTGTACGGCGCGGTGGTGGGTGCGCTGCTGGTGAACGCGGCCAAGACCCAGTTCACGGGGCTGCTGCCGGAAGCCTGGCTGTACGTGCTCGGCGCGCTGTTCGTCCTGGTCACCATGCTGCTGCCGCGCGGGATCGCCGGCCTGCGCTCGCGGGGCGCCGCGGCATGAATCGCGCGCTGGTGCCGCCGGCCGGGCAGGCCGGGCAGGTGGTGCGCGACCCGGGCACGATCGACGCCCGCCACGGCACCATCCTGTACCTGGAGTCGGTGACCGTGAGCTTCGACGGCTTCCGCGCCCTCGACGATCTCACCCTGTACGTCGACGACGGCGAACTGCGCTGCATCATCGGCCCGAACGGCGCCGGCAAGACCACGATGATGGACGTCATCACCGGCAGGACGCGCCCGGACTCCGGCAGCGCGTTCTTCGGCCAGACGCTCGACCTGCTGCGCATGAACGAGGCCGCGATCGCCCAGGCCGGCATCGGCCGCAAGTTCCAGAAGCCCACGGTGTTCGAGGCGCAGACGGTGCTGGTGAACCTGGAGCTGGCGATGCAGGGACCGCGCGGGGTGTGGCATGCGCTGTTCGCGCGCATGACCGGCGCCCAGCGCGAGCGCATCGACGAGGTGCTCGGCATCATCGGGCTGGCGGACGAGCGCGAGCGGATCGCCGGCACGCTCTCGCACGGGCAGAAGCAGTGGCTGGAGATCGGGCTGCTGCTGATGCAGAACCCGCGCCTGCTGCTCATCGACGAGCCGGTCGCCGGCATGACGCCACAGGAGACCGAGCGCACCGCCGAGCTGCTGATCTCGCTCGCCGGCCGGCACTCGGTGGTGGTGGTCGAGCACGACATGCAGTTCGTGCGATCGATTGCGCGCAAGGTCACGGTGCTGCACGAGGGCCGGGTGCTGGCCGAGGGCAGCATGGACGACATCCAGGCCGATCCGCGCGTGATCCAGGTCTACCTGGGGGAATGATGCTGTCGGTCAGCGGACTGAACCAGTTCTACGGCGAGAGCCACACGCTCTGGGATCTCGCCCTGGAGATCCCGCCCGGATCCTGCACCTGCCTGATGGGCCGCAACGGCGTGGGCAAGACCACGCTGCTCAAGTGCATCATGGGCCTGCTGCCGGTGCGCAGCGGCAGCATCCGCATCGGCGACGTCGACCTCACCCGCGCCCCGGCCGAACGGCGCGCGCGGCTGGGCGTGGGCTACGTACCGCAGGGGCGCGAGATCTTCCCGCTGCTGACGGTGGAGGAGAACCTGCGCATCGGCCTGGGTGCCGGGCGCACCGCGGTGCGCAAGGTGCCGGACCTGGTCTTCGAGCTGTTCCCGGTGCTGGCGCGCATGCTGCGCCGGCGCGGCGGTGATCTTTCCGGCGGCCAGCAGCAGCAACTCGCCATCGGCCGCGCCCTGGTGCTCGACCCGGAGATCCTGATCCTCGACGAGCCCACCGAGGGCATCCAGCCGAACATCGTGCATGAAATCGGCGATATCATCCTGCGCCTGAACCGGCAGGTGAGCGCGCTGCAGGCGGACATCGGCCGCGCGCCACGCGTCGCCGGCGCCCTGCAGCCGCAGGTCGAGGCGGTCCGCGACGGGCTGGGGCAGATGGGCGCGGCGGTCCGGCAGGCCGATCGCGAAGCCGAGGAGATCCGCGCCGGCATCGCGCGCCTGAACCGCGAGTTCGGCATGACGGTGCTGCTGGTGGAGCAGAAGCTGCCGTTTGCCCGGCGCGTGGCGAGCCGGTTCAGCATCATGGAAAAAGGGCGCATCGTCGCCGGGGGCGGCATGAGCGAACTGGAAGACACGCTCATCCGCCAATACCTGTCGGTGTGAGGGCAACCGCATGAAGATCACCATGACTGCACGGGCCGCGACGGGCGCGGCATTGGCGCTGGCGGCGGCCGCAGCGCACGCGCACCTGGGCGTGGATACCGGCGCGGGTTTCGCCGGCGGGCTTCTGCACCCGCTGAGCGGGGCGGATCACCTGCTCGCCATGTTCGCCGCCGGCCTGTGCTGTGCCAGGCGCGGCGCGTTCGCGCGCCTGCCCGCGATACTCGCGGCGGCGCTGGCCGCGGGCGCGGCAGTGGCACATGCGGGGTGGACGAGCGGCGCGGTGGAAAGCGCCGCGGCCGCGAGCGTGCTGGCACTCGGGGCGGTGCTGTTCGCCGGCGCGCGCCTGCCGGGCGCGTTGGCTGCGGCCGTCGTCGCCGCTGTCGGCGCGGTGCACGGGTTGGCGTTCGGCGCGCTCGGTGCCGGCCTGGGATTCGCGCTTGGATTCGTGCTGGCCTCGTGTGCCTTGCAGGCGCTGGGCATGGCGGTCGCGGCGCGCGCGCGAACGGAACTGCTGCGCGGCGCGGGTGCGGCGCTCGCCGCCGCCGGCGCGGTACTCCTGGCCGGCGCCTGATGCCGGAGGCGCTCGCCGCCGGGCACGCGCCCGCGAACCATGCCGCGGGCTGGCATGCGCGGCTCGCGCTGGGTTTCGATCGGGCCGATGGGCGGGTGCGCCTGGCACGGCGCGCGCACAGCGGGCCGCTGGCGGTGCAGCGGCCATTCCATCCGGAGGGGCCCGATGTCTGCCACGTCTACCTGCTGCACCCGCCGGCGGGCATCGTCGGCGGCGATCGCCTGGACATCGACGCGCAAGTCGACCCGGGCGCGCACGTACTGCTGACCACGCCGGCCGCGACCCGGTTCTACCGCTCCGCCGGCGCCGAGGCGCAACTGCTGCAGAACGTCCGCGTCGCCGCCGGCGCGACCCTGGAGTGGTTGCCGCAGGAGACGATCCTGTTCGATGGCGCGATTGCGCGCCTGTGCACGCGCATCGACTGCGAGCCGGGCGCGCGCATCCTGGCCTGGGAAATCGCCTGCCTGGGCCGCCCCGCGGCCGGCGAGCAGTTCGCGCGCGGGCACGCCGACATGTGCATGGAGTTCCACCGCGACGGCCGCCCGCTGCTGCTGGAACGGCTCGCGTTCGCGGCCGGCTCGCCGGTGCAGGCGGCGCGCGCCGGACTGATGCGGATGCCGGTGACCGCGACCCTGTGCCTGGCACCGGCCGATGCGCAGGCTGCCGCGCAGGCGAGTGCCCTGCTCGCGCGCGCCCAGGGCTGCATCGCCGGCGCCACCCTGATCGGGGATCTGCTCGTGGTGCGAGTGCTGGCGCACGACGGCGCCGCCGCGCGCGCCGCCTTCGAACGACTCTGGCACGCGCTGCGCCCCGGCTTCGCCGGCCGGCCGGCCTGCGCGCCCCGCATCTGGAGCACCTGAATGGACCTGACGCCGCGCGAGAAGGATCACCTGCTGCTGTTCACCGCCGCGCTGCTGGCCGAGCGCCGCCGTGCGCGCGGCCTGAAGCTCAATCATCCCGAGGCGGTCGCGCTCATCAGCGCGGCCATCCTGGAGGGCGCGCGCGAGGGCCGCAGCGTGGCCGAGCTGATGAACCACGGCCGCACCATCCTCAGCCGCGCGGACGTCATGGAGGGCATCCCCGAGATGATCCACGACGTGCAGGTCGAGGCCACCTTCCCGGACGGCACCAAGCTGGTGACGGTGCACGATCCGATCGTATGAGGCAGACACGATGATACCGGGCGAAATCGTCACCGCGGACGGCGAGATCGAACTCAACGCCGGCCGGGCCACGCGTACGCTGCGCGTGGCCAACACCGGCGACCGGCCGATCCAGGTCGGCTCGCACTACCACTTCATGGAAACCAACGCGGCGCTGGATTTCGACCGCGAAGCCGCGCGCGGCTGCCGGCTCGACATCCCGGCCGGCACCGCGGTGCGCTTCGAGCCGGGGCAGACCCGCGAGGTGACGCTGGTCGAGTACGCCGGAGCGCGCCGCGTCTACGGCTTCAACGGCCGCATCATGGGCGCGCTGCCGTGAGCCGGCTGTCGCGCCGCGCCTACGCGGAGATCTACGGCCCGACCACCGGCGACCGCGTCCGGCTGGCCGACACCGACCTTTGGATCGAGGTCGAGGCGGATCGCACCGTGTACGGCGACGAGGTCAGCTTCGGCGGCGGCAAGGTGATCCGCGACGGCATGGGCCAGGGCCAGCTACCCGCGCGCGACTGCGCCGATCTGGTGATCACCAACGCGCTGATCGTCGACCACTGGGGGATCGTCAAGGCCGACATCGGCGTGCGCGGCGGGCGCATCCTGGCGGTGGGCAAGGCCGGCAATCCGGACGTGCAGCCCGGGGTGGACATCGTCGTCGGCGCCGGCACCGAGATCGTCGCCGGAGAGGGCTGCATCGTCACCGCCGGCGGCATCGACGCGCATATCCACTTCATCTGCCCGCAGCAGATAGACGAGGCGCTGATGTCGGGCGTGACCACCATGATCGGCGGCGGCACCGGCCCGGCCACCGGCACCAACGCCACCACCTGCACCCCGGGGCCGTGGAACATCGCCCGCATGCTGCAGGCCGCCGACGCGCTGCCGATGAACATCGGCCTGCTCGGCAAGGGCAACGCCAGCCTGGCCGAGCCGCTGGAGGAACAGATCCAGGCCGGCGCCATGGGCCTGAAGCTGCACGAGGACTGGGGCACCACGCCGGCGGCGATCGACAACTGCCTGGCGGTGGCCGATCGGCACGACGTGCAGGTCGCGATCCACACCGACACGCTGAACGAGTCCGGCTTCGTCGAGGACACGCTGGCGGCGTTCAAGGGCCGCACGATCCACACCTACCACACCGAGGGCGCCGGCGGCGGGCACGCGCCGGACATCATCCGCGCCTGCGGCGAGGCGAACGTGCTGCCGTCGAGCACCAACCCGACGCGCCCGTACACCGTGAACACGATCGACGAGCACCTGGACATGCTGATGGTGTGCCACCACCTGTCGGCGTCGATCCCGGAGGACGTGGCCTTCGCCGAATCGCGCATCCGCCGCGAGACAATCGCCGCCGAGGACATCCTGCACGATCTGGGCGCGTTCTCGATGATCTCCTCCGACTCCCAGGCCATGGGCCGGGTCGGCGAGGTGGTCATCCGCACCTGGCAGACCGCGCACAAGATGCGCCTGCAGCGCGGCCCGCTCGGGCCCGACGGCGCGCGCAACGACAACTTCCGCGTCCGCCGCTACGTGGCCAAGTACACCATCAACCCGGCGATCGCGCACGGGATCGCGCACGAGGTCGGCTCGATCGAGGCCGGCAAGCTCGCCGACCTGGTGCTCTGGAAGCCGGCGTTCTTCGGCGTGAAGCCTGCCCTCATCATCAAGGGCGGCATGATCATCGCCGCGCCGATGGGCGACCCGAACGCCTCCATCCCCACGCCCCAGCCGGTGCACTACCGGCCGATGTTCGGCGCCCTGGGCGGCGCGCGCAACGCCACCTGCATGACCTTCGTGCCGGCCGCGGCACAGGCGGCCGGAATCGTGGCCCGGCTCGGCCTGCGCAACCTCATCGGCACGGTGCGCGGCACGCGCGGCCTGCGCAAGACCGATCTCGTGCTCAACGACGCATTGCCGCGGATCGAGGTCGATCCGCAGACCTACCAGGTGCGTGCCGACGGCGAACTGCTCACCTGCGCCCCGGCCGACCGGCTGCCGATGGCGCAGCGCTACTTCCTGTTCTGAGCCGCACGCCACGCATGAAGACGCTGCCGTCCGTGACCATCGCGCAGACGACGGCGCCGGCATCCGCGTCCGGCATGCCGGCACTGCGCCTGACGCACAAGTGCGAGGATCCGTCGCCGCCGCTCGGCTGGCTGACGCTGCCGTTCGAACTGCGCCGCAAGCGCCGCCTGCGCGCCTTGCTCGACTGCGGCCGCGAGGCGGCCCTGCTGTTGCCGCAGGGCACGGCGCTGCGCGACGGCGACACGCTCGCGGCCGAAGGCGGCGGATGCGTGCGCGTGCGCGCGGCGGGCGAACACCTCTCGGTGGTGGCCTGCGCGGATCCGCTGCTGCTGGCGCGCGCCGCCTATCACCTGGGCAACCGGCACGTCGCGGTACAGGTCGACCCGGGCTGCCTGCGCTACCTGCACGACCACGTGCTGGACGGCATGCTGCGCGCGATGGGGCTGGCCGTGCACAGCGAGTTCGCGCCCTTCGAGCCGGAACAGGGTGCCTATCACGACGCCGGCGTGCACGGGCACCTGCACCAGCGCCTGGCGCCGCCGTGAACGCGGCCGCACCCGCCACCGGCGCACACGTCGCCGGCCTGCGCGATCCGGCACGGCTGGCGCGGCTGCTGCAACTGTGCAGCCCCTCGCTGCCGGTGGGAACCTATGCCTTTTCGCAGGGGCTCGAGGCGGCGGTGGAACTGTGCTGGGTGACCGACGAAGCCGCGCTGCGGGACTGGTGCGGGACGCTGCTGCACGGCAGCGTCGCCCGGGTCGACCTGCCGCTGTTCGCGCGCTGCTTCCAGGCCTGGGCCCTGGACGACGCACCGTCCGTGCGCCGGCTCAGCGCCGGCCTGCTGGCACGGCGCGAAACCGCGGAACTGCGGCGCGAGGAATGCGAGCGCGGCCAGTCGCTGGCGCGCCTGCTGCGGGATCTCGGCCACGCGCGCGCGGCGCCCTGGGCCGGCGATGCCGATGCGAGCTTCTGTGCGCTGTTTGCGCTGGCGGCGGTGGAATGGTCGGTGCCGGTCGACGAAGCCGCGCTCGGCTACGCCTGGACCTGGCTGGAAGGCGCGGTGATCGCCGGCGTGAAGCTGATCCCGCTCGGGCAGGTCGCCGGCCAGCGGCTGCTGCTGGAACTCGGCGCTCAGGTAACCGCCGCGGTCGCGATCGGCCTGGCGCTCGACGATGCGCGGATCGGCGCGTCCGCGCCGGGCCTGGCCATCGCGAGCTGCCACCACGAGCGCCAGCACACGCGCCTGTTCAAATCGTGAAGCGCGCAGGAGAACGGAACATGCAGGCTGAAAATCAGGTATTGCGAGTCGGGATCGGCGGGCCGGTCGGCTCCGGAAAGACCGCGCTCATGGACGCGCTGTGCAAGCGCATGCGCGATGAGTTCGACATCGCCGCGGTGACCAACGACATCTACACCCGCGAGGATGCCGAGTTCCTCACCCGCAGCGGCGCGCTGGCGCCGGAGCGGATCGTCGGCGTGGAGACCGGCGGCTGCCCGCACACGGCGATCCGCGAGGACGCTTCGATCAACCTCGCGGCGATCGAGGATCTGTGCCGGCGCTTCCCGGACCTGGACTGCATCCTGGTGGAGAGCGGCGGCGACAACCTCGCCGCCACCTTCAGCCCGGAGCTCGCCGATCTCACGATCTACGTGATCGACGTCGCCGAGGGCGAGAAGATCCCGCGCAAGGGCGGGCCGGGGATCACCCGTTCGGATCTGCTGGTCATCAACAAGATCGATCTCGCGCCCTACGTGGGCGCATCGCTGGAGGTCATGGAGCGCGACGCACGCCGCATGCGCGGCGAGCGGCCCTTCATCTTCACCAACCTGCGCCAGGGCGTGGGCGTGGATGCGATCCGGGACTTCATCGTGCACCAGGGGCTGCTGGCATGACTCCGCGGCCGCGGATGGCTCAGCTCGTCCGGTCGGCGGGGTAGGAACGCTCGATCATGCCGTAGGTGCGCTCGCCGTCCCACTCGTACAGCGCGCCGCCCTGGTGGAAGGGCAGCGCGACCACCTCCACCACGCCGCGCTGCGTCCAGCCGCCGAACATCGGCTGGCCCCGGGCGACGCAGGTCGAGTCGTGGGTGCGGCCGCCGATGCGCACGCGCCGGCCGTCCTCGGCCTGCAGCACGCACCCGACCTCGCCCCCGTTCGGCACGAAGGTGGTCATCCACGCACCCTCGAACAGGCTGGCGTAGGTCTTGCGGCCGTTCTCGAAGATGAAGGCCTCGTTGTACGCCGGCGTGCCGTCGGCGCGCGGCGGGAATCCCAACAGGCCGAAGGCCCTGCCGCTCGGGAACAGCGCGGACTGCCAGACGTGGCCGGGGAAGTCACCGATGTCGCGCACGCCCGTGCGGCGGACGAACAGGCCGGTGCCATCGAAGTCGATCGCGGGATCGCCTTCGATTGGCAGGGCGCCGCGGCAACGGAACAACTGCTCGTAGCACTGGCCGCCGACCACGCCGCGGTTGCCCCACTCCGCGGCGACCGCCTCGATGCACAGGCGCGGCAGGCCGAAGCGGCCGCGAGCGTCGGAGATCCACATCGATGCGCTGTCGCGCATCTCGGGATCGTCCGGTCGCGCCGGGAGAAAAAGTCGCTGTCCGGGTCGTAGCCGCCCGTCACGTCGATCGAAGCCGGTTCCTCCAGCGGGCGGAAGCTCCGGCCCGAACCCGTGTACGGCCGGCCGGGATGGCGGGTCGCAGCCGCGGCGGAAGGCGGGGCAACGAACCGCCGTATACTCTCCTACCGGGCGATCCCGGGGCCGCCCCCGTTCCAGCCCCGCGAACGGAGACCAGCGCACCATGCCGCAAGCCAGCAACAGCGAGATCACGGCCGAGCAGTTCATGGACGGCCTGTTCGGCTTCATCGACAAGGAGGTCATGCCGATCCAGAAGCAGCTCGGCGAGCACTTCACCAATCCGCGGCTGTTCTGGCGCGAGGACGGCCGGCTGTCGGACATCAACGTGCAGGCGCGGCGCCAGGTGCGCATGGCTTCCGCGCGCGCCGGCTACTACACCGCCTTCTGCCCGACCGAGCTCGGCGGCATGGGATTGGGCGCGGAGATCTACTATCAGACCTTCGAGGAGCTGAGCTGCCGCACCGGCGCACCGCATACGCAGCTGCCGATGGTCACGCTCGCGCACACCAGCACCGGCCCGACCGCGCTGTGGATGCACGTGTCGGAACGGCTCAAGGCCGAGGTGCTGCCGGCGCTGTCGCGCGGGGAACTGCAGGGCTCGTTCGCCATGTCCGAGCCGGACGCCGGCTCGGACGCCTGGAACATGCGCACCCGTGCCGTGCGCGACGGCGGGGACTGGATCCTCAACGGCCAGAAGCAGTGGGCGACCTGGGCGCCGACCGCGGATTTCGTCATCACCTTCGCGATCACGGATCCGGCCCGGTTCGCAGCCCGCAAGGGTGGCCTGACCTGCTTCTTCGTACCGGCCGACGCCCCGGGCTACAGGCTCGAGTCGATCGTGCCGGTGCTCGGCGACATCGGCGGCGAGGAGTGCATCCTGTCCTATACCGACCTGCGGATCCCGGACGCCTACCGCATCGGCCCGGAGGGCGAGGGCTTCCCGATCGCGATGCAGGGTTCGCACGGCCTGAAGATGACCAAGCTCGCGCGCAGCACCGGGCTGGCGCGCTGGGCGCACGCGAAGGCCCTGGAGTGGGCCAAGGTGCGCAAGACCTTCGGCAAGCCGCTCACCGAGCACCAGACCATCCAGAACATGCTGGCGCAGAACGCGATCGACATCTACACCTGCCGGCTGATGGGCATGGACCTGGCGCGCAAGCTCGACGAGGGCACGCACAACCGCGGCGAGCACGCGATGGCCGACGCCTTCGTGTTCGCCGCCGCGAACAGGGTCATCGATCGCAGCATGCAGATTATGGGCGGCATGGGCATGACCAACGCCGGCGAGCTGTTCGAGGGCTGGAAGATGACCCGCATCGCGCGCATCACCGAAGGGCCCACCGAGATCCAGATGCGCATGGTGGCGCGCGCCGTGATCGGCGGCCAGCTCGCGTTCTGACGGCCGGGGCGAGATCCTCCGTCTTGCCGGTGGCGTTCGGAAGTCAATCGCAGGAGATCAGCGTGGACGTGACGTTCGACGCGCAGCGGATGCTGCACGAGGCCGAGCGCCGAACCGGGCTTGCGGACTGGGGCGGCGAGGGCTGGCACGAGGCGGACTTCCGGCGCTACTTCGCCGCCCTGGCGCACTCGCTGGAACGCGAGGCGGGATTTCACACCCGCGGACGCGCGGCGGCACATGCGCGAGTGATGAACATGCTCTGCGGCAGGCTGCGCGTGGTCGAGGATCGCAAGCGCCTGCCGGGCCTGGCCGAAGGGGAGATCCGCAGGCCGATCATCGCCCTGGGCATGCCGCGCGCGGGCTCGACATTCCTGCACGGGCTGCTGGCGCAGGATCCGGCCAGCCGCGCGCCGTACACCTGGGAGATCATGTTCCCCTCGCCGCCGCCGGAGCGTGCGGGATTCTGGAACGATCCGCGCATCGGCGAGTGCGAGGCGGCGATGCAGCAGCAGGGCTGGATGCGCGAGGACCTGCAGAAGATCCACCCCTTCGACGCGCGCCTGGCGGACGAGTGCGGCTTCATCTACGAATACTCGGGCGTGGGCTACTATCACGCCTACTGGAACCTGCCGACCTACACCGCGCTCGCGGCCGCGGCGGACTACGTGCCGATCCTGCAGATCCATCGCCGCTTCCTGCAGCACCTGCAGTACCGCAACGCCGGCGAGCGCTGGGTGCTCAAGGCGCCCGGCGCAATTGGCTTCCTCGATGCGCTGTTCGCGGTCTACCCGGACATCTGCGTGATCCAGAACCACCGCGATCCGATCAAGACCATCCCCTCGATCGCCAGCAATTTCGTCGAGTTGCGGCGCACGTTCTCCGACGCGCCGCTGGACCCGCGCGAGTTCGCGATGCTGAACATCGGCTCGTTCGGGGCGCCGATCCCGAAGGTGATCGAGTTCCGCCGGCGGCCGGGCATGGCCGCGCGCTTCTTCGACTGCCACTTCGTGGACATGGTGAGCGATCCGATCGCCATGGCCCGGCGCATCTACGGCCACTTCGGCCTGGCGCTGAGCGACGAGGCCGAGGCCCGGATGCGCGACTGGCTGATCCACGACCAGCACACCAAGGGCTCGCGCCACCGCTATCGCCTGGAAGACTACGGCCTGACCGAAGCCGACATCGAAAGGCACTTCGGCACCTACCTGGACCACTACGGCGTCCAGCGCGAGCGCGGCGGGGCCTGATCCGCACTAATCCACGTGCCTGGCACCGGAAAAAATCCGGTGCCAGGCACGTGGATAAGTTGCGCCGGGTCAGGCTGGAGCGAGGCCGAGGGCGCGGCGGAAGGTCTTGCGGCGACGGATGCGCCAGCCGCGCGGCGTGCGCGCGAGGTCGTCCTCGTATTCGCCGAAGGCGATTGCCGCCGTGGGGTGGCGGACGACGTACTTGCTCAGCACCAGGGCGCTGTCGGGCGTCGCATCGAGGATCGTCACGTTCGAGCCGTGATGCGCGCGCCGGGTGTCGCGCGGGTGGGCATCGTCGATGGTGAACAGCCTGCGCCGGATGGCTTCCAGGCCGTCGAGCGTCGAACCGCCGATGCTGCTGGGGTCGAACACCGCGTCGGCCGTGAAAATCTCGTCGAGGCGATCGCCCCAGTAGCGGTCGAAGAGGTGGCCGTAGAACGCGAGCAGGTCGGCGATGTCGAGCCGATCGCGGATGTCCAGCGGCAATGGCGGCCGCGGCGGAGCGAGCGCCGGGCGCGACGGCGCGGCCGCGAGCAGCGCCTTCCAGTCGATCGAGAATCCGCCTGACGGCTGTTCGATCCCCTGCGCGCGGCGGCGCGTCCTGCGCAGCGCGATGCGCCAGCCGGCCGGCGTCCTGACCAGATCGTCCTCGTATTCGCCATAGGAGATCGCCGCCGCACCCGCCGAGCACAGGTATTTGCTCAGCATCCGCGCACGGCCGGAGCCGGCGTCGAGGATCACGGCGTTGGTCGAATGATGGCAGCGCGTGGGGCCCGCGCCTTCTTCGAGCGGGATCAGCTTTTCCCGGATCTCGTCCAGGCCACGCATCGGCGGCAGGCCGACGTCGCTCGGATCGAACACGCCGTCGGCGGCGAACACCTCGCCGATGCGATCCCACAACCCACGATCGAGCACGTGGCCGTACAGGCCCTGCAGGTCGAGCAATTCGATCCGATCCTGCACGGTCAGCGACGGGGGCGCGGGATCGAGCCCGAGCGGCGGACGCGGCGCGGCATTGGCGAGCAGCGCGTCCCAGTCCAGGGTGAATCCGGCGCCGGCACCCTCCTCCCGGCCAAGTGCGCGGCGGCGCGTGCGCCGATGGGCGATGCGCCAGCCGCCTGCGGTCCGAACCATCGCATCCTCGTACTCGCCGAAGGAGATGATCCCGGTGGGGTGCTCGCAGATGTACTTGGAAAGCACCTGCGCCGTGTTGCCCTGCGCGGCCTGGATCACCACGTTCGTGGAGTGATGGCAGCGGCGCGGGTTGGCATCCTCCAGCGGGATCAGCCGCTCGCGGATCGCCTCCAGCCCGCGCATCGGCGGCAGGCCGACGTCGCTCGGATCGAACACGCCGTCCGGCGCGAACACCTCGCCGAGCCGGGACCACAGCCCGCGATCCAGCACATGCCCGTACAGGGACTGGACTTCCAGGATCCCCAGCCGATCTTCAACGTCCATCATCACCTCCGGGATCCCTGCCTGGCGCGCCCCCGCGGGTAACTTATCCACGTGCCTGGCACCGGAAAAAATCCGGTGCCAGGCACGTGGATAACTTTACAGGAGGGCGATTGGGTTGATGGGGGAGCCGGTGCCGCGGTCCACGCGCAGGGGGGCGACGGTGAGCTGGAAGCTCCAGCGGCCGTGCCGGGCGCAGGCGTCGGCCAGTGCGTCCAGGCGCAGGTTGTCCAGCAGGTGGATGCCCATGCCGGCGATCGCGCACTGGTGGATCGGCGCCGACCAGCCGGGGATCCCCAGGCCCGGGAAGCAATCGGAAACGCCGTCGCAGCCCAGCACCGCGATCTCGCGCCGGTGCAGCCAGGCGGCGCACTCGGCGTGCAGGCCGGCCAGGCCAAGCTCGCCGACCGACCACGGGCCGTGTTCGGCGCGGCGCGCATCGCGGCCGGTGGCCACGAGCAGGATGTCCCCCGTGCCGGCCGTCACGCCCTGGGCGCGTTCGGCGGCTTCGAGTTGTTCGATCATGATGGCCTCGCCCGGCTCCAGCCAGCGCCGGCCAAGCACGCGCGGCAGATCGAGCAGCACCCCGCGCGAGACGATGCCGTCGCGCGCGCACATGATGCTGCCGAAGCGTGCGCCGGTGCTGCGCACCTCCAGCCCCGGGAAGCCGTTGTACATGCGCCCGTCGACGAAGATGTGGCACAGGGCGTCGATGTGCGAGGTCGACATGCCGTGGAAGGCGACGCCGACGAAGTCCATGGTCGCCTCCAGGTCGCTGCCCGGGGAGACGCAGTCGTCCCCGCCCTGCACAATCATGTGCAGCGCCGGGTGTGGATTGTCCGGCGCCGGCTGCACCGCCAGATCGCGCGCGCAGCTCACCGACTCGCCGGCAATCACGCAGCGCGCCGCCTCCAGGCGCTTGGCCGCGGTGATGAAGTTGAGCGCGCCGGCCTGATCCTCGCTGCCCCAGCGGCCCCAGTTCTTCACCGAGTCGAACAGCGCCTGCATGCGCTGCGAAGTCCACGCCGTGCTCATTCGCATTGCCCTCTCACGGTTTTCGTCGCCGGCGACAGTGCAGCACATTTCCGCGCCGGGAGACAGGGCCGCGGGCACCGCGGCGCGCAGCCACTTGCCGGCCGCCGCCCGGCTGCCGCAGCATAGCCACCCGGGTTCGCGTGCGTGCGGCCGGCACCGGGCCGGTACGGGCATGCGGGAGGATTGGAACGCTTGGCCAGGTTCGATGGCAGATGCGCCGTGGTGGTCGGCGCCGGGCGCGGCATCGGCGCCGCGATCGCGCAGCGGCTCGCGCGCGACGGCGCGGCCGTGGTCGCGGCGGATCTCGACCTGGACGCCGCCGCCGCGGTCGCCGGCCGGATCGGCGGCGCGCAGGTCGCCGCCCTGCAGGTGGACGTATGCGACGACCGCAGCGTCGCCGCACTCATGGCGCAGGCCGCGGAGCGCTTCGGCGGCGTGGATCTGCTGAGCAACAACGTCGCCTCGGCGGTGCGCAACGACCCCGGCGGCGACGCGGATGCGGTGTCGATCGGCATCGACGCCTTCGATGCCGCCATGCGCGTGAACCTGCGCGGGATGCTGCTAGGCTGCCGCCACGCCATCGCGCACATGCAGCGCCGCGGCGGCGGCGCGATCGTGAACATGTCCTCGGTCTCCAGCCTGCTCGCCGAGCCGTCCAGGGTCGCGTACAGCCTGGCCAAGGCCGGCGTCAACGCGCTCACCCGGCACGTGGCGGCGCGCTGGGGCAGCCAGGGCATCCGCTGCAATGCGGTCGCGCCCGGCGTGACGCTGACCGAAGTCGCGCGCGCGGTGCTGGCACCGGCGGCGCTGGAGACGATGCTGGCGCGGCTGCCTTCGACGCGCCTGGCCGAGCCGGCGGACATCGCCGCGATCGTCTCCTTCCTGCTCTCGGACGAGGCGATGTACATCCAGGGCCAGACGATCGTCGCCGACGGCGGGCTGACCATCGCGCCCGCGAACTGACCAAGGAACAACCATCGATGCAGATGCCCAACGACCCCAACCTCGCCACGATCTGGGAAGGCGTCGCGGACGCGATCCCCGGGCAGCCGGCGCTGTTCCACGGCGATCGGACCATCGCCTGGGGCGCGTTCGAAAACCGCGCCGCGCGGCTCGCGCAGGCCTTCCTCGACGCCGGCCTGGGCCCGGGGTCGAAGATCGCCATCGACATGTACAACTGCAGCCAGTGGCTGGAGGCGTTCTTTGCCGGCATCAAGATCCGCGCGGTACCGACCAACGTCAATTACCGCTACCGCGACCAGGAACTGCGCCACCTGCTGGTGGACAGCCACGCCGAGGCGCTGCTCCTGCACCGCAGCCTCGCCGAGCGCATGCTGCCCGTCGCACATTCGCTCGGCTTGAAGCTCATCGTCGAGGTCGAGGACGAACCGGGCCCGGTTTCTCCAGGCACCTGCGCGTTCGAGGCGCTGATCGATTCCCATGCGCCGGCCGCGCGCATCGAGCGATCCGGAGAGGATCAGTTCCTGTCCTACACCGGCGGCACCACCGGCCTGCCCAAGGGCGTGATGGTGCGGCTGGGCAGCGCGGTGAACTCGGTGTCGTTCGTCGGCCCGATGCTCGGCCTCACCCCGCAGATGCTGCCCGACCACGTGGGGACGGCGCGCGAGCTCGCCGCGCGCGACGCGCGCGTCAGCGCCCTGCCCGCCTCGCCGCTGATGCACAGCACCGGCTTCCAGATGACCGCCCTGCCCGCGCTCACCTACGGCGGCGCGGTGGCGACGCTGGTCTCGCGTTCGCTCGACGCGCGCGAACTGCTCGCGGTCGTGGAGCGCCACCGCGTGCGCCAGGTCGCGATCGTCGGCGATGCGATCGGCCGGCCGCTGGTGAACGCCCTGCGCGAGGACGCGGCCGCCGGGCGGCGCTACGATCTGTCGTGCCTGAAGCTCATTTCCTCCGCCGGCGTCGCGTTCACTGCCGAAACCAAGATCGGCCTGTTCGAGTTCATCCCGGACGTGACGCTGCTGGACGCCTGCGGCACCTCCGAGGGCATCACCTACGGCTTCCGCGCCTATCGCAAGGGCGATCCGTTGAGCGGCACCAACTTCACGCCGGCGCCCGGCCTGCTGCTGCTCGACGAGCAGGGCAATGCACGGCCGGCCACCCCGGGCCTGACCGGCATCATGGCCAACACCACCGGCGCGGCCGGCTACTACAACGATCCGGAGAAGACCGCGCGCACCTACCGCATGCTGGACGGGCGCTGGTGCGCGGTGCCCGGCGACCACGGCCGCATCGAGGCAGACGGCACGCTCACCCTGCTCGGCCGCGGCTCCACCACCATCAACACCGGCGGCGAGAAGGTGCACCCGGAGGAAGTGGAGGACGTGATCAAGGGACTGACGCAGGTCGAGGACTGCCTGGTGATTGGACTGCCGGACGAGCGCTGGGGCCAGCGCGTGACCGCGATTGTCCAACCGCGCGCCGGCGCACGGCTCGACGCCGAGGCGGTGATCGCGCACGTGCGTGCGCAGCTCGCACCCTACAAGGCGCCCAAGGCAGTGGTGACCGTGGCGCGCGTGCCGCGGGCGCCGAACGGCAAGCCGGACTATCGCGGCGCCGCCGATCTCGCCCGGCAGTCACGGTCGTGACGGCGCATCCGTTCCCGTTGCGGCCCGCATCCGCGCCGTTCGCATGAGCAAGCGCAAGCCCAAGCGCCGGCGCGGCCACCAGGGTCCCAAGCCCCCGGGCGAAAAGCGCATGAGCATCGCCGCCGAGGCGGCGCGCATGCGCGTACAGGCCATCAGGTACGTCGAGCAGGTGATGCCGTTCGGTGCGCTGGTGTTCTTCTCCACCGAGAGCGGCGACGCCTGGATGCTGGATCCCGTGGACAGTCTCGCCCTGGCGCTGGCACGCGACGGCGTCGCGCAGCCGGGCAGGATCATCGAGGCCGACGACGACTACGTCGTCGACTGGGAGATGCAGTTCCGGATCGAGGGCGACGCCTTCGTCTGCGACGACGGCGAGGGCACCGAGCGTGTCATCATCGGCTACCCGACTGCCGCGCTCGAAGCCGCGCTGCGCCAGGTGCGCGAGCACATCGAGCGCGAGGGCGGGCCGGACTGATCCGGCCCGCGAAGCCCGGCGTACCCAATCGTCAATCCGCCAGGGCGTAGATCCGAATTGCGTTGTCACGACATACGCCCGCTCGCTCGGCGGCCGAGAGCGGCTGCGCCAGGCGCTTGAAGGCATTCCAGATCCGCACGTAGTCCACGGTCAGCCGGTCGACCGGAAAATTGCTTTCGAACATGCAGCGCGCCGGGCCGAACCAGTCGAAGCAGCGGTTGACGTCGTCGCGCCAGAACGTGGCCATCGCCTCGGAGGACGGCGGCGGTTCGCCCGCCTGCCAGGGCGCGCCGTAGGCGTGCATGGCGATGCCGCCGACCTTGAGCATCACGTTCGGGCAGCGTGCGACTTCGCGCATGAATCCGCGCCACTGGGCGAAAACCTCGTCGCGGCGCGCATCGTAGCCGCCGCTGGTGAGCGGGCTGCCGAGGTGGTCGAGCACGAACACCTGGTCCGGAAACGCGCGCGCGAGCGCGATCACGTCTTCGAGCTGGGGTGAGTACACCCACAGGTCGAGCGGCAGGCCGCGCCGCTGCACCTGCGCGACGCCACGCTGGAATTGCGGATCGCGCATCACCCCGGGCGCAGGCGCGTACGGCAGCACCAGCACCTGCGGGTCCGGATCGGCGGCGGCCATGAACCGCACGCCGCGGAAACGCGCGCCGCCCGCGGCCAGGTGTGCGTCGAGCACCTCGCCCACCGCGTCGCCCAGGCGCAGATCGGCAAAGCCCACCATCCCCGCCATCACCCCGGGCGGCGCGGGCACGGACATCACCATCTGGGTCTCGCCCACCGGGCGCAGGGCCTCCGGACCCGTGGTGCGGTAGCCATTGCCGCATTCCATGTACATCGTGTGGGTGACGCGGTGGCCGCTGCGCAGGTCGGCCATGAGATCGTCCAGGCCATAGCGGATCCACTCGTTGTCCATCAGGTGATGGTGCGGATCGCACAGCGCCAGTTGCGGGTCGAGCACGTCCTCGGTCGTCGACATCGTTTCCTCCAGGGCCGCCACCGCGGCCGTATCATCGAATCGCCGCGCGATCGGTCAGGCCGCCATCAGGCGCGTGCGCCGCAGGACCAGCACCATCGGCAGGGTCACGAGCAGGAACGCCAGCAGGAACACGAATACGTCCACCATCGCCACCATGCTCGCCTGGCGCCAGACCTCGAAGCCGGCCAGCGCCACCGTGCGCGGATCGTCACCGGCCCAGCCGAGCGGCGCGGCGTAGGCGTTCAATGCCGGGTTCACGGCCTGGATGTGGCCGCCGAGCTGGTTCCAGTTCGTCTGCGACATGCGCGTCAGCAGCATCACGCTCAGCGAAATGCCCATCGACTGGCCGAGGAGCCGCAGCAGGCTGATGAGGCCGGACGCATCGGGCCGATCCTGCGGGACCAGGGTCATGAACACGACGGTGCTGGCCGGCATCATGATGAGGCCGATGCCGAAGCCGTGGATCACGGTGGCCAGGGCCAGCATCGACAGGCTCGTTTCCAGCGACAGGCGGGTCAGCATGATCAGGCCGGCCGCCGAAAACACGGCGCCCACCAGCATGACCGTCCCGACCGCCATGCGCCGTGCCATCCAGGTGGCCACGGCCATCGCCACCGCGCTGGCCAGGCCGCGCGCCATCATCACGTTGCCCGCGGTCATGACCGGGTAGTTCAACAGCGACACCATCAGCAGCGGCTGCAGCACCATGGCTCCGAACAGGCCGACGAAGCCGGCCAGGCTGATGAGCGAGCCGGCCATGAAGTTGCGGTCGCGGAACAGCCGCAGGCTGAAGATCGGCTTGCCGGTGCCGTAGCGGTTGCTGAGCAGGAAGCCCGCGAACCCGAGCGCGACGATCGTCGCCGTCGCGCGGATGGTCGGGGACTCGAACCAGTCCACGCGGTTGCCGCGATCCAGGGTGAACTGCAGCGCGGCGATCGCCGCGGCCAGGCACAGGAAGCCCGGCCAGTCGATGGTACGCGGCCGCGGCGCGAACCTGGGCACCGAGGGCACCGCCACCAGCAGGGTCAGTGCCGCGATCGGCAGCGAGATGTAGAAGCACCAGTGCCAGCTCAGGTGCTCGGTGAACCAGGCGCCGATCGTCGGGCCGAGGATCGGCACGACGGTCGTGCTCATCGACCAGGTGGCGAGCGCCGCGGGACGCTCCTCGGGCGGCGTGGTCTCCAGGATGACGAGCTGCGCCAGCGGCTGCAGGGGCGCACCCACCAGCCCTTGCAGGAAACGCAGCAGCACGAACAGCTCCAGGTGCGTGGTGATGCCGGCGAGCAGCGAAATCGCCGCGAACGCAATCACGCAGGCGAGCATCAGGCGCCGGGCGCCGAGGCGGTCGGTGAGGAAGCCGGACAGGGGAAGGATCACGGCACCAGCCACCAGGTAGCTGGTCAGCGACCAGCTGATCTCGTCGGTGGTCGCGCCGAGTTCGGCCTGCATGCTCGGCAGGGCGACGTTCAGGATGCTGGTGGGCAGCAGCGTCAGCACGGTGCACAGGCTGCATGCGGTGATGATCAACGCCCGGCGCAGCGGGGGCGGATACTCTGCTTGCATCGGCATCGTCGGGTTCGAGCGTGCGCCAGGCAGGGGGTCGCGGCACCGACGCGCCGGGCGATAGCGGGAGTCCGTCTGGCGCCGGCGCGGATTTCGCGAGATGCTAGAAGCATAACATTGCACGCGCCGATGCCCCGGCGCCGGGAGATGCTACCGATGGCAGACCAACCTGTTCGCGACGGCCGTCCGGTCGTCGATTTCGACCATCACTCGCAGCACTACGCGGACCACGCGCACGAAATCTATGCCGGCCTGCGCGCGCGCTGCCCGGTGGCCTGGACCGGCGCGCACGACGGCTACTGGATCCTGTCCCGATACGAGGAAATGTCGGTCGTCTCGCGCGACGACAAGCTCTATTCCTCGCACAAGGACGTGCCGGACGGCCCGCGCAAGGGCATCACCCTGCCCAGCACCGGGCCGATCCGCACCGGCATCATCGAGACCGACCCGCCCGCCTTCACGCGCATCCGCCGGGCGGTGAACTCCTGGTTCTCTCCGCACGCGGTGGAGAAGCTGCGGCCGGAGATCCTGGAGTACACGACGTGGGCGATCGACCGCTTCATCGCCGACGGGCGGGGAGATCTGGTCGTCGACCTGGCGAGCCCGGTGCCGGCGCTGCTCACCCTGCGCATGCTCGGCATTCCGCTGTCGCACTGGGAGCGGTACGCGGACGCGATGCATCGCGGCGTGTACGTCCCGCCCGGCAGCCCCGAGCGCGACGAGGTCAACGCACTCTACATGTGGGTGCTGCAGCAGATCACCGCGGCCGCGCACGAACGCCGCGAGCGCCCCGGCGAGGATTTCATCTCCTACCTCGCGCAACTGGAATTCGAGGGCGAAAAGCTGCCAATCGAGGACGTGATCGGCAACGCGATGCTGCTGCTGGCCGGCGGCGTCGACACCACCACGGCGCTCATGGGCCACACCTTCGTGCACCTGCACCGCGACCGCGCCGCGCGCGCCTGGCTGATGCAGGATCCGGCGCGCATGACGATGGCCTGCGAGGAGTACCTCAGGGTATACACGCCGGTGCAGGGCCTGGCCCGCACCGTGACACAGCCCTGCACGCTCGCCGGCCAGCAACTCGACACCCACGATCGGCTCTGGATCTCGTGGCAGGCGGCGAACCTCGATCCGGCCGTGTTCGAAGACCCCGAAACGATCAAGCTCGACCGCTTCCCGAACCACCATGCCGCGTTCGGGCTCGGCCGGCACCGCTGCCTGGGCTCGACCATCGCGCGGTTCGTCTGGAATACGGTGGTGTCCGAGGTGCTGCGCCGGATGCCGGACTACGAGGTCGACCTGCCGGCGGCGGTGCGCTACACCAGCATCGGCATCGTCAACGGCTGGGCGACGCTGCCGGCACGATTCACGCCGGGCCGGGCGCTGGGCACCAGCCTGAAGCTCTGATCCCTCCGCAACGGGAGCACGCACATGCTCGAACGCGAAATCAGTCTCGACACCGGCGACGGCACGATGCCGGCCTTCGTCGTCCACCCGGACCGCGGCGGGCCGTTCCCGGTGGTGCTGATGTACATGGATGGGCTCGGAATGCGCGAGGCGCTGCACGATCTCGCCCGGCGGCTGGCCACGAGCGGCTACTACGTGCTGCTGCCGAACCTGTACTACCGCGACGGCGTGACCGAGCCCATCGGCCTGGACACCCCGGACGCGATGGCGCGGATCATGGCGCTGGTGCGCAAGGTCACGCCCGCCGGCGCGCTGCGCGACTCCGAGTGCTGCCTGCGGTTCGCCGCCGGCGATCCGGCCGCGCGCCCGGGCGCGGCCGGGGTCATGGGCTACTGCATGGGCGGGCGGCTGGCGGTGGTGGCGGCCCAGGCCCTCGGTGCGCGGATCGGCGCGGCGGTATCGATCCATCCGGGCTTCCTCGACGACGCACTGCCCGCACTGCTCGCCACGGACCTGCGCGCCATCCGCGGTGCGGTCTACGTGGCCGCCGCGGACAACGATCCGACCTTCACCGACGAGCAGCGCACGACGCTGGACCGCGCGCTGCGCGCGGCCGGTGCCCCGTTCGAAATCGAACTGCACCGCGGCGCGACCCACGGCTACTTCGTCCCCGGCGAGCGCCTCGAAAAGGCACACGCCGAGCGCACCTGGAGCCGCGCCCTCGCCCTGCTCCGCACCCCCCTCTGACACACGTCCAACTTATCCACGTGCCTGGCACCGGAAAAATTCCGGTGCCAGGCACGTGGATAAGTGTCAGAGCAGGCGGCGGGCGAAGCGGCGCAGGCGCAGGTCGACGTCGTCGATGTAGGTGAAGACCACCGGGATGTAGAGCAGGCTGAGCACCGTGGAGGTGATGAGACCGCCGATCACGGCGATCGCCATCGGCGCCCGGAACTCGGCGTCGGCACCGATGCGCAGCGCGATCGGCAGCATGCCCGCCGCCATCGCCACGGTGGTCATGACGATCGGCCGCGCGCGCTTGTGGCAGGCCTCGCGCAGCGCCTGCAGGCGGTCGACCCCGGAATCCATCGCCACGATCGCGTACTCGACCAGCAGGATCGAGTTCTTGGCCGCGATCCCCAGCAGCATCAGGATGCCGATCGCGGCGGTGAGCGAGATCGGCTCGCGGGTCACGAGCAGCATCCCGAGCGCGCCGCCGATGGACAGCGGCAGCGCCGCCAGGATGGTGACCGGCTGCATGAAGTCGTGGAACAGCAGCACCAGCACGCAGTACACGAGCAGGATGCCGGCACCGATCGCGAGCAGGATCCCGGCGAACAACTCCTTCATCACCTCGACGTCGCCCTGGGTCACTTCCTGCACGCCGGCGGGCAGGTTGCGCATGGTCGGCAGTTGCGCGACCGCGTCCACGACGGTACCCAGGGGCACGTTGTTGATCTCCGCGCCGATGGTGACGTTGCGGCGCCGGTCGTAGCGATCGATCTGGCTGGCGCCCTGGTCGAGCCGAAAATCCGCCACGCTCGCCAGCGGCACGCCCGAGCCGCCGCGCGCAGGCACGCGCAGCGCGCGCAACGCGTCCAGATCGTCGCGATCGCGCTCGGCGACCTGTACCCGGATCGGGATCTGCCGGTCGTCGAGATTGAACTTCGCCAGATTGGCGCTGACCTCGCCGATGGTGCTGATGCGCGCGGTGGTGGCGATGTCGGCCGTGGCGACGCCCAGGTCCGCCGCGCGCGCGGCATCCGGCTCCACGCGCAGTTCCGGCCGGCGCAGGCTCGAGGTCGCCGACGGGTTCGACACCAGCGGCACGGTGCGCAGGTCCGACTCCAGCGCCGCCGCCGTGCGTTCCAGCACCGCCGGATCCTCCCCCGCCAGCACCACGGCCAGCGCCGCACCCGGCTGTGTGCCGCCGAACCGGTAGCGGATGCCGGGAATGACCTTCAATTGCTCGCTCCAGAGCACCTCCAGGTCGCGGAAGCTCACGGCGCGATCGCCCCGGGGCACGAGGTTGATGACGGCGTTCGCGCGCCGAACCTCGCCGGCCGCCTCCGAGCCCGCCGGCCCGAACTGCACCAGCGCACCGCCCACGTTGGCGTAGAAGCTGCGCACCTCCGGCCGTTGCGTCACGATGCGGCGGATCGCCTCCACGGCGCGCTCGGTATCCGCGAGCCGCGCGCCCGGAGGCAATTCCACCATGAGCTGGGACACCGAACGGTCGGTGGTCGGCAGCAGCCCCTTGGGAAGCAGCGGCACCAGCAGCAGCGACAGCCCGAAGAACGCGACGCCGCCGAGCAGCACCAGCATCCGGTGGCGCAGTGACCAGTCCACCAGGCGCAGGTAACGCTGCATCAGCGGCCCGTCATGGTGGCGCTCGGGCACCGGCCGCAGCAGGTAGGCGCCCATGACCGGCGTCAGCAGCCGCGCCACCATCAGCGAGAAGAACACCGAGGCCGCCACCGTCAGCCCGAATGGCCGGAAGAACTCGCCGGTCAACCCGCCGAGGAAGGTCACCGGCATGAACACGCACACCAGCGCCAGCGTCGTGCCGATGACGGCCAGGCCGATCTCGTCGGCGGCCTCCAGGGCGGCCTGGAACGGCCGCTTGCCCTGCTGCATGTGGCGGACGATGTTCTCGACCTCCACGATCGCGTCGTCAACCAGGATCCCGACCACCATGGTCAAGCCCAGCAGCGTGATGTTGCTGAGCGCGAACCCGGCCATCTGCATCACCGCGAACGTCGGCACGAGCGAGATCGGCATCGCGATCGCCGAGATCACCGTGCTGCGCGCGTCGCGCAGGAACAGCCACACCACCAGCACCGCCAGCGCCGCGCCGATCGCCAGCGCCTCCACCGCGCCGTGGTACTGCTCGGCGGTGAAATCCGCCGCCGCGAACACCTCGTTGATGCGCACCTCCGGGTGCTCCACGCGCAGGCGCTCGATCGCGGCCCGGGCCTTGCGGGCGACGTGCAGCTCGCTGGAGCCGACCGAGCGGATCACGGCGAATCCCACCACCGGCCGGCCGTCGTACCAGCTGCTGACGCGCGGATCGGCGTGGCCGTCGGCGACGTCGGCAATCTCGTCCAGGCGCACGCTGCGCCCGCCGGGCAGCGCGATCGACAGCCCGGCGAGCGCCGCGAACGAATCCACCGAGCCGGTCGCGCGCAACGCCTGCTCGAACCCGCCGACGTTCGCACGGCCGCCGGGAACATTGACGTTGGCGGCTCGGATCTGCTGGTTCACCTGCGCCGCGGTGATGCCGAACGCGGCGAGCCGATCCGGCCGCAGGTTCACCCGCACCTCGCGATCCACGCCGCCGGAGCGCTTGACCTGCGCGACGCCCGGCAACGCCTGCAGCGCCTTGGCAATGTCGTTGTCGACGAACCAGGACAGCTCGGCCAGGGTCATGCGCGGGGAATCGACCGCATACTCGACCACGGAGCTGGCCCAGGTCTTGCGGGAGATGATCGGCTCGTCGATGCTCTGCGGCAGCTCGTTGCGGATCCGGGTCACCGCGTCGCGGACGTCGTCGACCGCGAGCGCGGTGTCCTTGCCGTACTCGAACTCAACCGCGGTGTGGGAGATGCCGTCGTTGATGGTCGAGATGACGTGCGACACCGAGCCGACGCCGGCCACCGCGTTCTCGACCTTGCGCGTGACCTCGGTCTCCAGCTCCGAGGGCGCCGCGCCCGGCTGGGTGATGGTGACGGTGACGGTCGGAACGTCCATGTCCGGGAAGAAGTTGATGCGCAGCGCCCGGAATGCGACCAGCCCCGCCACGACCATGATCGCGAACAGGACGATCGCCGGGATCGGCGCGCGGATCGAACGGGCGGAGATGTCCCGCAGCACGGCTCAGGGCTTCCCCGCGGCGCCCGGGGCGACGCGAACGCGATTGCCGCTCTTGAGAAAGCCGGCGCCCTGCACCACCACGCGGTCGGCGGCGGCGAGGCCGGCACGGATTTCCGTCATTCCCGACTGGCGCGCGCCGACCTGGACCCGCACCGACTCCGCCACCGGCTCGGCGCCGGCGCCGCGCAGCACGAAGGCGAAATCATTGCCGTCGCGCGAGAGCACGGCGGCGTCCGGCACGGCCAGCACCGGTGTGCGGCCGGTGACGATCCGGCCTTCGACGAACATGCCGGCCTTGAGCGCAGCCCCGGGCGGCAGATCGACGAATACCGTTCCCTGGCGCCGCAGCGGGTCCACCACCGGCGACACCTCGCGCACCCGGGCGTCGAGATCGGTGCTCCCGGGCACGGCCAGCCGCACCGGCATGCCGGTGCGCACCCGAAGCACGTCCTGCTCGGGTACCTCCGCGCGCCACTCCAGGCGTTCGCCGCGGATCAGGCGGAACAATTCCGTGCCGGGGTTGACCACCATGCCGACGGTCGCCGTTCGATGGCTGATCACGCCGTCGTCCGGGGCGAGGATGTCGGCCTGGCGCAGGCGCGTCAGGGTCTCGTCGCGCTGCGCCTGGCCGAGTTCCAGCCGCGCCGCGGCGGCATCGGCGCGGGCGCGATCCGCATCCAGGCCGGCGCCGCTGATGAAGCCGCGATCGCGCAGCGACAATGCCCGCTTCAGGTTCGCTTCGGCCTCGGCCAGCGCCGCCCGTGCTTCCTTGATGCCGGCCTCCTGCTGGCGCAACTGGGCCCGCAGCAGGTCGGTGTTCAGGCGCGCGAGCAGATCGCCGCGCCGCACGCGCGCGCCCTCCTCGACCCGGACCTCGTCCACGGTCAATCCCGCCGAGCGCGCGCCGACGATGGTCTCGTCGCGGGCGGCGATGGATCCGTCCGCATGCACGGCGTGATCGAACGGGACACTGCGCGGCTGCGTGACGCCGACCGTCAGCGCGGCCGAGGGCGGCGGCGGCGGGGCGGGGTCGGAGCATGCTGCGAGAACGACCGCGCAGGCGAGCGCGGCGGCGATGCGTGGATGGGGCATGGCGTTCCGGTTCGATGTGTGCCAGCGGGCGCCCCTGCCCGCCGGCACGCGGCCGGCGCCTACCGGCCGTTCGGCGCGCCGGCCGATTATAGCCTTGCAGTCGCCGGCGGCGGCAGCACGCCCGCGCTGGCGACACCGCTCAGCGGATGTGGTGCAGCTCCTGCCCGAGCTGATCGGGCGTCACCAGCACCACGCCGCCCTCGGACACCGAGAACCGCCGCTCGTCCGCGGCGCGGTCGTAGCCGATCACGGTATCGTCCGGGATGACGCACCCCTTCTCGATCACCGCCTTGCGGATCCGGCAGCGCTTGCCGATGCGTACGTCCGGCAGCACCACCGCTTCCTCCAGTTCCGAATGCGCTTCCACGGTCACGCCCGAGAACAGCAGCGAGCGCCGCATCGCCGCCCCCGAGACGATGCAGCCGCCCGAGACCATCGAGTCCACCGCCATTCCGCGCCTGCCCTCGTCGTCGAACACGAACTTGGCCGGCGGCAACTGCGCCTGGTAGGTCCAGATCGGCCAGTCGCGATCGTAGAGGTTCAACTCGGGCGTGACGTCCACGAGCTCGATGTTGGCCTTCCAGAAGGAGTCCACCGTGCCGACGTCGCGCCAGTAGGCCTGGCCGCCGGTGACGCGATCGCGAAACGGATACGCCATCACCCGGTAGCGATTCACGATCGAGGGGATGAGATCCTTGCCGAAGTCGTGGTTGGACCGGGGCGTATCCGCATCCTTGACGAGCTGCTCGTACAGGAACAGCGAATTGAAGACGTAGATGCCCATCGACGCCAGCGCGGTGTCGGGCCGGCCCGGGATCGGCGCCGGATCCTCGGGCTTCTCGTCGAAGCGCACCACGCGCGAGGACTCGTCCACCGCCATCACGCCGAAGGCGGTCGCCTCCATGCGCGGCACCTCGATGCAGCCAACGGTCATGTCGGCGCCGGTCTCGACGTGGAAGGCGATCATCGGCCCGTAGTCCATCTTGTAGATGTGATCCCCGGCCAGGATCAGCAGGTATTTCGGCGCGTGATTGCGGATGATGTCGAGGTTCTGGTAAACGGCGTCCGCGGTGCCGAGGTACCAGTCCGCGCCGAGCGTGCGCTGCGAGGCGGGCAGGATCTCGACGAACTCGTTGAACTCCCCGCGCATGAAGCCCCAGCCGTAATTGAGATGGCGGATGAGCGAATGCGCCTTGTACTGCGTCAGCACGGCAATGCGGCGAATGCCAGAGTTGATGCAGTTCGACAGCGGGAAGTCGATGATGCGGAACTTGCCGCCGAACGGTACCGCGGGCTTGGCGCGCCAGTCGGTGAGCTTGGACAGGCGCGTGCCGCGGCCTCCGGCCAGCACCAGCGCCATGGTGTCGCGCGTGAGGCGGCTGACGAATCGTCCCGGCGGCGCGCCGCCGACGTTGTGGTTGTCCGATGCACTCATGGTCACACCACTCCGTAGGCCAGCATCGCGTCGGCGACCTTGACGAACCCGGCGACGTTGGCGCCCCTGACGTAGTCGACGTGGCCGCCCCCCGGCGCCTGGCCATACTCGACGCAGCGTTCATGAATACCGGTCATGATATCGAGCAGCAGCTTCTGCAACTCTTCCTCCTTCCAGGAGATCTTGGCGCTGTTCTGGCTCATCTCCAGGCCCGACACCGCCACCCCGCCGGCGTTGGCGGCCTTGCCCGGGCCGAAGGCGATGCCCGCGGCCTGGAACACCTCGACCGCCTCCACGGTGCTGGGCATGTTCGCGCCCTCGGCAACGCCGACGCAACCGTTCGCGATCAAGGTTCTTGCATCCTCGGCGAGGATTTCGTTCTGCGTCGCGCACGGGAAAGCAAGCGCCGCCGGCACGCCCCAGGGGCGCAGCCCGCGGTGGAAGGTGGCGCGCGGGAATCGTTGCGCGTATTCCTCGATGCGCCCCCGCCGCTCGTTCTTCAGCGTCATGACCCACTCCAGCTTGTCGGCGTCGATGCCGTCCGGGTCGTGCACGAACCCGTCCGAATCCGACATCGTCACCACCCGCCCGCCGAGCTGGGTGATCTTCTCCACCGCGTACTGGGCGACGTTGCCGGCACCGGAGACCAGGCAGGTCTTGCCCTCGATCGCGTCGCGCCGGTGCGCCAGCATCGACTGCATGAAGTAGGTGCAGCCGTAGCCGGTGGCCTCGGTGCGGATCAGGCTGCCGCCGTATTCCAGCCCCTTGCCGGTGAGCACGCCGGTATGGCGGTGCGTGAGGCGCTTCCACTGGCCGAACATGTAGCCGATCTCGCGCGCGCCCACGCCGATGTCCCCGGCCGGCACGTCGAGATCGTCGCCGATGTAGTTCACCAGCTCGGTCATGAACGCCTGGCAGAAGCGCATCACCTCGTGGTCCGACTTGCCCCGGGGGTTAAAGTTCGACCCGCCCTTGCCGCCGCCGAGCGGCAGGCCGGTGAGGCTGTTCTTGAAGGTCTGCTCGAAGGCCAGGAACTTCAGGATCGACTCGTTGACGCTGGGGTGGAACCGGATCCCGCCCTTGTACGGGCCGATGGCGTTGTTGTTCTGCACCCGCCAGCCGCGGTTGACGCGGATGTTGCCCCGGTCGTCCTCCCAGCAGACCCGGAACGAGACGATGCGATCCGGCTCGGCGATCCGGCGCATGATCTGGTACTCGTGGTACTCGGGCTTGTCGGCGATGTAGTCGAAGATCGGCCGCGCGACCTCGTGCACGGCCTGGTGGAATTCGCTCTGCCCGGGATTGCGGCGTTCCAGCCCGGCCATGAATTCCTCCAGGCTCACCCGCGCGTTCGTGCCCATCGTCGATTTCGCCCTGCCCTGTGTGAGTCCTGATCCGCCCGGGTACCGCCTGGATTCGAGCCTGCGCGGCGGGCGCTGCGACCCGCGCTTCGCCAACGATGCCGAGGCGGCGTTAATCGCTTCGCTGCGTCATCCATGAACCGCCTGTTCGTCGTCGCGAGCGCACGCGAAGCGACCCACGCGGGCTCGATGCCGCCGGCAGCGCGTGGATTGCTTCGTCGCTTCGCTCCTTTCCATGAACCCCCTAGGCTTGGGTCTGTTGTTGTAGCGGCACCAGTTGTTGGCCAAGCTCATTGGCCAGCCGGGTCAGCGCGCGCCGCTT